>DAOUPZ010000012.1 GCA_030625885.1 Clostridia bacterium | reverse complement strand
AGCATCTATATTATAGAATTTTAGTTTTTTACGTGCAATGATTTGCATCATATCTGCTGGTAATTTATATTTCATCTCTTCAGCAGACCAGTTGGAATTCAACAAGAATATGCCGCCTTCTTTAATTCCATCCAGTAAATTATAACGGGTGACATAAGATGAATTATGACAAGCAATTAAATCGGCCTGATTAATAAGATAAGGGGATTGAATAGGAGAATGACCAAAACGCAAATGGGAAATGGTAATACCTCCGGATTTTTTAGAGTCATAAACGAAATAGCCCTGTGCATACATGTCGGTATGATCACCGATAATCTTAATGGAGTTTTTATTGGCGCCAACGGTTCCATCAGAGCCAAGGCCAAAGAATTTACAGCGATAAACACCTTCTGGTGCGGCATCGATTGTTTCTTTAATATCCAAGGAAGTTAGCGTAACATCATCATTAATCCCTACTGTAAAATGATTTTTTGGCTGTGCAGCATCGAGATTATCAAAGACGGCTTTAACCATAGAAGGTGTGAATTCTTTAGAACCCAAACCATATCGCCCGCCAATAATGAGTGGTGTATCTTGTTTTTCTTCAAATACTGTACAAATATCTTGATAGAGGGGTTCACCTAATGAACCGGGCTCTTTGGTGCGATCCAAAACAGCAATTTTACGGCAGGATTTTGGAAATACTTCCATGAAATGCTTGATAGAGAAAGGTCTATACAAGCGAACTTTAACGAGACCTACTTTTTCTCCCTGGCTGTTAAGATGGTTAACGGTTTCTTCGATGGTATCACAACCGGAACCCATGCAAATAATTACTTTAGTCGCTTCTTTGTTACCCACATAATCAAAAGGTTTGTATTGACGGCCTGTCAAATCGGAAACTTGTTTCATGACATTTGCTACAATGTCAGGTGCATCACTATAATATGAATTAGAAGCTTCACGACCCTGGAAGTAGATGTCCGGATTCTGTGCGGTACCACGTTGATGTGGATGCTCAGGATTTAAAGCGCGTTTACGGAATGCTTCAACCGCTTCCATATCGACTAACCCTTTAATATCTTCATAATCAATGGCTTCGATTTTTTGTATTTCATGCGAAGTTCTAAAACCATCAAAAAAGTGTAAGAAAGGGACACTTGTTTTGATGGCACTTAGATGAGCAACAAGTGCTAAATCCATAACTTCTTGAACAGACGCTGATGCAAGCAGTGCAAATCCAGTTTGTCTAGTAGACATGACGTCAGAATGATCGCCGAAAATGGATAAGGCGTGTGTTGCTAAAGCACGGGCTGAAACATGGAAAACGGTAGGTAATAGTTCACCTGCTATTTTATACATGTTAGGAATCATCAATAGTAAACCTTGTGATGCTGTAAAGGTTGTTGTTAAGGCACCAGCAGCTAAGGAACCGTGTATAGCACCTGCAGCGCCACCTTCAGATTGTAATTCAGAGATACGCATTTTCTGCCCAAAGATATTTTTTCTTCCATATGCTGCCCATTCATCACATACTTCTCCCATGGGGGAAGAAGGGGTAATAGGATAGATTGCGGCTACATCACTTAAAGCATAAGCTATATATCCAGCCGCTGTGTTTCCATCAATCGTCATTTTTGTTTTTGTCATTTTCCAACCTCCTGTTTTTATTTATGTATAAAAAAAAAGAAAGACCTTAAAAATATGGCTACAATTAATTGAATAGACTAAATATTAAGATATTTTACATTCTGTAGACTCTTAATGAAAACAGTATATAATAATATCTTAATTTTTGGTATTAATCATGTACAATGAGGTATAGATCCCTTACTTTATAGTACCATATTATTAATATTATATATTTGATTAGAATATTGGTCAATGGAAATTAAGTTGTTTACCGATAAGTATACATAATACATTTAAAAAACATTTGTTTAGACACTCATGTTTTCGAGAATTAGTGAAATAATAACCAGAGGTGGTGAGAGCATGAACAAAAAAAATCTATTGATAATTTTATTAACATTATTATGTCTGTTTATGGTGATGACAGGCTGTAATAAGAAAACACAGGAATCTGAGGAAAAAAAACAAGGAACGACAGAATCTGAACCCAAAACACCCAAAGCAATCAATGAAATAGAAAATATTTCGCTAAGTGTCATGCAACAAATAGAACAAATTCCTAAAGTTGAGCGGGATATGACGATACAGGAAAGGAAAGCAGCATACCAAAAAGAATCTCTACAATTGGCTCAACCAGCCCAGGGCGATCAACAGGAAGAAGGTTCTTCCCAGGAAGGAGAAAAAGAGGAAGGGCCTGTTGAAGTAACAATCAGTAATGAAATTCCTATGGAAAAGCCGGTGTTGGAAGATGTATTAACTTTAAGTATGCCTGAAGGAAATATGCAAGAACAAGAAGATGAGATGATCACTTTACCTGAATTATGGGCTAAAGTAGAAAAAAACATTGTAGAAATAAATACAAAGTGGAATCAGTTAGAAACTGAACTCATGAAAAGAAATGTACCATTGGAAATGATACGTGAATTCGAAGAGGGGATTGATAACCTTACAGTATATGCCAGTGAGAAAAAACCACTTTTCTGTTTGATGTATGCCAATGGTCTAACCTACTACTTAGCCCAATTTCGAGCGTATTATCAAGATAAAATTTCACCCATCGTTTTAACCATGAAATATTTAACGCGGCAAGTTGTATTAGATAATTATGCGGGTAATGCTCAACAGGCTTTGGAAGATGTTTCAAAATTAGAAGCTAAACAAAACGAAGTGAAATATAAATTCTTGGAAAAGGATAAACAGGACGAATTACAAAAGTTTGAGATGGCAGTTGAAGATTTAAAAACGGCTGTTACTAAACAAAATAAGGTGTTAGTTAAAGTGAAAGCAACGGTCTTACTTAACAACATTAAAGAAGCCGAAAAAATATTTAAGGAAAAATAGACGAAACAGCAATTAAAATACTTAGGCATATGAAAAAGCCTGAGTATTTTTGTTAAAAAAAAGGATTTTTTTTAATTTAAGAAGAAGATATTAAGGTTAAAAATAAGCGAAAAATTAAAATAAGGTGGTGTCATATTGATGATTATTAGTAAGAATGATGTTGAACATGTAGCCAAGCTGGCTCGTTTAGAGGTATCAGAAGAAGAAAAAGAAGAATTAACGGGTCAATTAAATAACATTTTAGATTATGTTAGTAAAATGAATAAAATTGATACAAATAATATAAAGCCAACGTCTCATGTGCTGCATTTAAAAAATGTTTTCCGCGAAGATGTGGCAAAAGAAAATCTCAATCGTGAAAAAGTTTTTCTTAATGCACCGGAACATGATGGTGAACACTTTATTGTGCCACAAGTCATAGAATCTTAACGAGAAGGAAGTGATTAACTTGAAACTCAATGAATTGACAGCTCATGAATTACATGAAAAATTAGTGGGTAAAGAAGTCAGTGCAACTGAAATTACAAAGACAGTTTATGAGAGAATTGACGCAGTTGAAGGAAAGGTTAATTCTTATGTAACTTTAACCAGAGAACAAGCCATCGCGCAGGCCAATGAAATAGATCATCGGATAAAAAATGGGGAAACCGTAACACCGCTGATGGGGATTCCGATTGCCATCAAAGATAATATGTGTACAGATGGTGTAAAAACAACCTGCAGCTCAAAGATGCTTGCTGATTTTGTATCGCCGTATAATGCAACGGTTATGAACAAGCTGAATACGGCTGGAACGGTTATGATCGGAAAAACAAATTTAGACGAATTTGCTATGGGGGGGTCTACCGAAACTTCCTATTTTGGGACAACCCATAATCCATGGGATTTAGAACGTGTTCCTGGTGGTTCCAGCGGGGGTTCTGCAGCCGCAATTGCTGCAGATGAAGCCATTATTTCCTTAGGTTCCGATACCGGTGGTTCCATCCGTCAGCCTGCGAGTTTTTGTGGTATTGTGGGATTAAAACCTACATATGGACGTGTATCCCGCTATGGCTTGGTTGCCTTTGCCTCATCTTTGGATCAAATTGGTCCCATTACCAAAGACGTTACAGATGCAGCGCTGGTCATGAATGCAATCAGTGGTCATGATGCTATGGATTCCACTTCGGCCAATGTGGACGTTCCTGATTTTACGAAAGCGCTTATCCCGGATGTCAAAGGAATGAAAATTGGGGTACCGAAAGAATACCTGGGCGAAGGTGTAGATCAGGAAGTTGCTGATAATATTCAGCAGTCCATCAAACAGTTTGAAGCCATGGGCGCAAAATGTGAGGAAATTTCTCTTCCTAATACGGAATATGCTGTATCCGTCTATTATATCATTGCTCCGGCGGAAGCGAGTTCCAACCTGGCACGGTTTGACGGGGTACGCTATACCTATCGTGCAGAAGATGCCAATGATTTAATGGAATTATATTGTAAGTCACGCAGTCAAGGTTTTGGCCCCGAGGTAAAGCGGCGCATTATGATTGGTACGTATGCCTTAAGCTCGGGATATTACGATGCCTACTATAAAAAAGCACAACAGGTACGAACTTTAATTAAACAAGATTTTGAAAAGGCTTTTGAAACTTATGATGTAATTTTATCACCTACATCACCTTCGGCAGCATTCAAGATCGGAGAAAAGGCGAGTGATCCATTATCTATGTACTTGTCAGATATTTGCACAATACCGGTAAACCTGGCAGGCATCCCTTCTATTTCCATTCCCGGCGGCTATAATGCAGCTGGTATGCCGATCGGCATTCAATTAATGGGAAAAGCATTTGATGAAAATACAATTCTGCGTGCTGCGTATGCATTTGAACAAAATATAAAAGACACACTGAAGAGAGCACCCTTAAAAGGTTAAATATAAAGAACTGAGGTGAATATAATGGAATATGGAATTGTTATTGGTTTGGAAGTCCATGCGGAACTGAAAACGAAGTCAAAAATATTTTGTGGCTGCAGCAACGAATTTGGCGGTCAGCCCAATACACATGTTTGTCCTATTTGTTTAGGCATGCCGGGTGTGTTACCGGTACTGAATAAATCTGTGCTAGAATTTGCCATGAAAGCAGGTATGGCAATAAACTGTGAAATTTCTCGTTATAGCAAATTTGATCGGAAGAACTATTTTTATCCTGATTTACCCAAAGCGTATCAAATATCACAATTTGATTTGCCAATTTGTAAAGATGGCTATATCGATATTGATGTTGAGGGAGAGACAAAACGAATACGGGTCAATCGCATCCATATGGAAGAGGACGCCGGTAAGCTGGTTCATACCGAAGGCTATGGCAGCAGTGCAGTAGACGTCAATCGCTGCGGTGTACCGTTGATTGAAATCGTATCCGAAGCGGATATGCGTTCTCCCCAGGAAGCTTATGAATACCTGACAAAATTAAAGAGTATTCTGGAATATACAGAAGTATCCGATTGTAAAATGCAGGAAGGTTCCCTGCGCTGTGATGCGAACATTTCCTTGCGGCCCAAGGGACAGGAAGAATTTGGGATCAGAGCGGAACTGAAAAATATGAACTCCTTCAAAGGGGTACTAAAAGGGCTGGAATATGAAGTGAAACGCCAGACGGAAATATTGGAATCAGGGGGCGAGGTTGTTCAGGAAACACGCCGCTGGGATGATGAAAAAGGGGTAACATCTTCCATGCGGGGTAAAGAAGAAGCTCATGATTACCGTTATTTCCCGGATCCCGATCTGGTACCCATTGAAGTAGATGAGGAATGGATTCAGAGAATCAAAGATGAACTTCCGGAACTGCCTGATGTGCGTAAAAAGCGCTTGATTGAAGAAGATGGGCTGCCGGAATATGATGCGGGCGTCATCACCGCCTCAAAAGGTCTAGCTGTTTTCTATGATGAATGCATGAAGGGTTATCATAATTCCAAAGTGGTCAGCAACTGGATCATGGGTGAATTATCCATGTATTTGAACGAAAACAACATGGAAATTGACGAATGCAAGATTGCACCTGCTCAGTTAGCTGAAATGCTGAAGTTGATCGATAATGGCACCATCAGCGGCAAGATTGCGAAAACGGTATTTGCGGAAATGTTTGCTTCCGGCAAGGATCCGGAAGTCATTATCAAAGAAAAAGGGTTAGTACAAATCAGCGATGAAGGGGAATTGGCTAAAATTGTTGAAGAAGTCATTGCCAATAATCCAAAATCCGTTGAGGATTATCATAATGGTAAAGAAAAAGCAGTAGGTTTTTTAGTTGGCCAAATTATGAAAGCAACACGCGGCAAAGCAAATCCTGCATTGGTTAATAAGTTGTTGAAGGAAAAAATGTAGGATAGATCGCTCTCTGCGTTCGCTGGAAGAAGAACGAGCGCTCCTTTTCGTCGCTGAACGAGGAACGAAAAAGATAAAAGAAGCAGGTAGGGGTTAGCAGGTAGCAGGTAGGAAAAGATAAAAGGACAGTTGAAAGTTGACAGTTGATAGTGGACAGTTAAAGGATAGAGGGAAGATCGCAGCCTTTGGCTACTGGAGGAATGAAAAGGGAATAAAAAAGATAAAATTTTGAATTCCGTGATCTTTTTCTTCCAGCGACCATCGGGATCGTTCTTCACTCTTCACTCTTATTGCATGAAGCGAAAATCAGGAACTATCAAATAAAAAAGATTATAATAAAAAGGTATACCCAACAAGGTATACCTTTTTAAATAGGGAAGAGAATATAATTAAGGAACTTTGGATTTATATTATATAGTATGTTGGTAGGGAAAAAGATGTAGGGTGAAGAATACATAATTTAAACATTAATAATTGTATGTTTAAAAACTAAAAATATTATCAGATTCGAGAAAAAAGAGAGGTAAAAATAATGGTAAAAGTGGGAAAAAATGTACCTGTACAAAAAGGGAAAACATATACCGTAGAAATTGAAAACTTAAATCATCTCGGCGAAGGCGTAGGCAGAATAGAGGGCTTTGCTGTTTTTACGCCCTATGTACTTCCGGGAGAAAAAGCTGAAATAAGGATAAATGAAGTAAAGAAAAATTTTGCAATAGGAGAATTACAGGAAATAGTTGAAACAGCATCCGAGCGGATTACGCCTCGCTGCCCTGTTTTTTACAAGTGCGGCGGCTGCCAGACACAGCATATGGCCTATGAAGCGCAGCTTAACTTTAAAACTCAGGTCGTAAAAGAAGCTGTCAGGCGCATTGGCAAACTGGAAGAGGTACCCGTTCATCCTGCTATTGGCATGGACAATCCCTGGTATTATCGCAATAAGGTACAAATGCCTTTGGGATTGAAGGAAGGAAAAGTAGTCGCAGGATTTTATGCGCCGGGAACCCATGATATTGTTGATACGGACATTTGTTATATTCAACATGAAAAGCTGGTTAAAATCATGCAATGGTTAAAAGAAAAAATATTAGAACATCATATTTCTATATATAATGAAGAAACGAGTAAAGGGTTACTGCGTCATGTTCTCCTGCGTATCGGGTTTAATACAGATGATATAATGGTTGTCTTTATAACCAACGGGCGAAAATTCCCACAAGGTCAGTTATTAGCGGAACAGTTGCAAAAAGAGTTTCCTCAGATTATCAGCATTATGCAAAATATCAACACGAAACGTACCAATGTGATCATGGGAGACGAGACCATCCTGTTAGGGGGGCAGGACTCTATAACTGAAGAATTGGCAGGGATTCGTTATAAAATATCACCCAGATCATTTTTCCAGGTCAATACCAAACAGGCAGAGGTGCTCTTTGCTAAAGCCTTGGGCTATGCGGGTTTAACAGGCGGGGAAACTGTCCTTGACGCCTATTGCGGTACAGGCAGCATTTCCCTCATGCTGGCGCAAAAGGCAAAAAAAGTGTATGGAATCGAAGTGATCGGTGCTGCCATCAAAGATGCGTGGGAAAACGCGAAAGAAAATGGGATTGAGAATGTGGAATTTATTGAAGGGAAAACAGAAGAAGAATTACCTTGTTTGGTAAAACAGGGGATTCATATGGATGTAGCGGTTGTTGACCCGCCTCGCAAAGGGTGCGATAAGATTGTATTGGAAACCTTTGCAAAGATGAATGTACCACGGATTGTGTATGTATCGTGTAACCCCAGCAGTTTAGCGCGAGATTTAGCGTATCTTACGGAGATGGGGTATGAGTTGCAGGAAGTGCAGCCGGTAGATATGTTTCCGGCGACGGGGCATGTTGAGTGTTGCGCATTGATAGAGCGGAAATAGGTTGATATCAAGGGGTTAGAGAGATTTTAAGTAAAAATTGAAGTGTGTTTTATGTTCCCGCAGACTACGGTTTGCGGGAATTTTTGGTTAGGGGGGTCGTACTATTACGCATAAATATACAAATACGCGAAAAGATAGAGGGTTTTGCGTATTTGTATGGAATATTTAGGGAGAATGACCCCCTTAAAAGATGGGAATATTGAATCAACGACTGTTACCTTATAAAAAAAGACATAGCTATTATTTCGGGGGCTCAAAAAAAGATGCAAATACATAATTAGAGCAGCCACTGATAATAAAATGAGATCTTAAGAAATAGAGAGTTTTAATAAGATTTTGTCCAAAGTTAGGGTTTTTATCTGGATTCTCACTGCTTAAGTTTTTAATCAATGAGAAATATTTAATGCGTTATATATAGGAGTGATATTAATGGCAATTAAAATATTGGTAGTTGAAGACGATGAGCTTTTAAACAAAAGTATAGTTAAAATATTAATAAGCAGGCAATATATTGCTTTTAGTGCATTTAATATAAGTGAAGGAAAGGTTTTATTCGAAAAAGAAAAACCGGATATTGTACTATTGGATATTATGCTTCCTGATGGTAAGGGGTATGAACTTCTACCTTTATTGACAGTAAATTCAAAGGTTATTATTATGACGGCACTTACCGACAGAGATAGCAAATATCTGTGTTATGAGCATGGTGCGGAAGATTACATCATCAAAAATTTCGATATGCAAGAACTGCTATATAAAATTGAAATAATAAAAAGAAATATTAAACAAGATGAGTTGAAAATCGGCGATATTTTTATCGATATAAAAAACCAAAAAATATTTTGTAACGAAAAATATGTTAATTTGCCGCATAGTCAAGTAGAATTGTTAAAATCATTATATAAAAGACACAAAGAAAACACATACCTCTCAAAAGATGAAGTGCTGCCTTGGGGGAAAGGTGAAGTGGACGAAAGCGCAAGGGTTCAAAATACGATTGCCCGGCTTCGAAAAAACTTACGTTATGTAAAAAGTGAAAATGTGTTTATTGAAACAATATATAATAAAGGTTATAAATTAATTGTATTAAAATAATGGAGGTATGTGTTTTTGCGTAAAAATAAAACAAAGCGGATTATCCAATATATATTGCTGTTTGTTCTTTTAATCATGAGCATGAAATTGCTTCTGCATAATATCAATAACGTCACAACGCATCCAATAGAACTAAAAGACGGCATACTTTCAGTAAAAGAAATAGATAATAATCTCTATGTTATAAATGGAGCAAGGCAAAATAATGGTACTCAAAAATTTACCGTTAGAACCGACCAAAATTTAAGTATAGTCGTTCATAACCTTGCTTACCCTCATAATATATATGTCGATGGACAAGTTATGTTATCAAGTAATTATGCCTATAAAATTATACCTATCAGCAAAGGTGAAACGAGCATTAAACTTTCAGGCACAAATTTAGAACAAACATCTTTTTTTGTCTCACAAACTGAGGCTATAAAAGATTATCTGGAATTGAGAATTCTGATTAATGCATTTTTACTTTTCATACACTTAATGGTACTTATCGGTTGTTTATTTAATTTGTACTATGGCAAAAACAAAATGGTAACATTGTTATTCTTTGTGTTTGTACTCTCATCAATTATTAAAGGTATAAATCTTGGGGAATTATCAATAATCTCTTCCGCCATTGGAATGAATGAAAACACATACAACGTGATAGACGGGATTACAACTGCTATCAATAATATACTTCCCATGTATGTATTGATGTTGTTATTTGATATTGAATTAAAAAAAATATATATGGTTTTGTTGGGGCTCCTGATCATACCCTTAGCAGTGTTTTCCCAGGATATCTTTTCACAAATTCAAATCGGGCATACTATTTTCAGTTCAATTGTGTTATTATTGACACTATTTATAATTGGATACGGATATGTAAAACGAAAAAACGCGGCATTACAGATTATTATTCTGAGATCTGTTTTTCTTGTATTGGCGTCAAGCTATTTAAATATGGTCAGAAGTGGATTGTCGATTAGCAATATGGCCTTCTTTTTTAACTATGCCTATCTGGGTGCAACAATTTATTTGATGGGAATTCTAAGCATTGTGATTTCTTTTTATGTAAAATACAACAGAGAATTGGCATCTAAAGAAAAAGAATACGAAAGGATTATGCTTCTTAAGGGTTTAGGGCATGATCTAAAGCATTCTGTACTTACCGCTAAGCTTAATAACCAATATCTAGCTGAGTGTGATTTAAAAATGGATGAAAAGGAAAGCGTAATGTTTGCCTTGCAGGCACTTGGAAGACTTGATAACATGATCGTTAACATCAATGATTACTTCAACATGCAAAGCATAAAAGCAGAAAATGAGAAAATTTCTTTAAAAAATTGTTTAAGAAGAATTGAAGAAAGTTATAAAAAACAAGTTGATAATATACTTATTGTAAAATACTCTGACAAGGATTGTATATTAAATATAAACCCTGATTATTTTTACAGAATAATAGATAACCTTGCAGATAATGCATTTAAATATAATGATGGGCAAAAGGTGGTAACTATTACATACAAGATATCAGGTAGTCAAGTGCTTATTGATGTTGAGGATAATGGCAGAGGATTGGATGAAAAAGAAATTAATAAAGTGTTTGATATTTTTTACAGAGGTGAAGAGAATCGAACGACGGATGGTCTTGGTATTGGTCTTAGCGTTGTAAAGCAATTGGTTGAAAGCTCAGCTGGTGAGATATTGGTTCAGAGCAAAAAAAATTCTGGAACCAAATTTACTATTAAACTACCGATTGGAAAATTATAATTAATGCTTATTAAAACTCAATAAAATGGTTTTATAGTCGAAATCTATCATTTTTGATAGGTTTCGTTTTTTTATGATGTCATATTGTATGATTATGATATAAGAAACTATTACTAGAGCAGGGCGATAATATAAAAAGGAAGGAATGATTATTATCAAAAAGTACATGTCTACTCTATTTTTGTTGTTTATTTTTTGCATGATATTTTCTGCCTGCAGTAAACAAGTCAGCAACACACAAAAAGATAATGCGAAACCTAATTATTCTGATCCCGATTCATGGATTGCTTCTTTTGAAAATACTAAAGATGTCGATGTATTCTACGTTTATCCAACTGTAAGCAGCAACGAATCAGGAAATATGGATATCACCAATAGTGATGAGCGAGCTCTTGCAAAAGGCATATTTGATGCGCAAGCGTCAGTTTTTCAAGGAATTGCGAATGTTTATGCTCCCTATTACAGACAAATGTCAACAGGAGCCAAAATACCTGACGATCCCAATGTACTTGCCACCGATTTGGACGAGTTTAAAAAAGCGGCAGGTGATGTACAGGTTGCCTTCAACTATTACATTGATAATCTGAACAATGGCAGACCATTTATAATAGCGGGCCATAGTCAAGGAACTATGGCGTTGATTGAACTAATAAAAAAAGAATTCGGGAATTCGGAGGATTTAAGAAAGCGTCTTGTTGCAGCATATTTAATCGGGTACACGGTAACAGATGAGGACTTAGTTTTGTCAGGATTAACAGCTGCACAAGGTGAAGCTGATACCGGTGTGGTTATAACATTCAACACACAATCGGCAACATCTGTTGGAGGTCCGATGCTTATGGAAGGTGCCAACTGCATAAATCCACTGAATTGGAAAATAGATGCAACGCCTGCAGATGCAAGCCTTAATAAAGGCGCAGTGTTCTTCAACGATTCAACAGGGGAATTTTTAAGAGAAGTTCCTCAGTATTGCGGGGCAGAGATAAATCCTGAAACCGGAGCATTGATGACAACAAAAATAGAAGACGAACTTGAAATAGGTCCTTATCCCGAAGGCGTTTATCATCGTTTTGATTATGCTTTATGGTATAGAAATATTGAGCAGAATGTTAAAGTTAGAATAGAGTCCTACTTAAAAAACAATCTTGATATTGCAGCAAAGCTTCCTACTGAGCCTGATTATACAGACGATTACGCTTGGGTTTCAAAAACTAGAGATATTACCAAACCCGTTGATGTGTTTTATGTATATCCCACAATTTACACTGGCACGGGCCCTGTCAACATGGATATTTCCAATTCAGACATGCGAAAATTTGCCAACGGATTGTTGACAGCACAGGCAGGAGTATATTCTCCTCATGCTAATTTGTTTGCACCATTTTATCGCCAACAATCCGCTGCCACGCAAAGCATGGAGGCAAACAACGGCGGACATGATGCTTTTGCCGATCCAATTTTCAGAGTTGGTTATGATGATGTTCAGCGTGCTTTTGATTATTACATTGAAAACCTAAACGAAGGAAGACCTTTTATAATAGCAGGACACAGTCAGGGCTCTATGGTGGTAATTGAGCTATTGCGAAATCGACTGGATAATTCGGACTTACAAAAGCAATTTATTGCAGCGTATCCAATTGGCTATTCGGTAACAAAAAACGATTTGGAAAACTACCCATGGATGAAGCTTGCGAAGGGTGAAACTGATACAGGTGTTATAATCACCTTCAACACACAAGGACCCAATGCCGGCGATTCGCCTGTACTTCTGACAGGTGCGGTTGGCATAAACCCTTTGAACTGGAAAACCGACGCAACCCCTGCAGGTCGCGAAATGAACATCGGAGCGGTTTTTTTTAATGACTCTACAGGCGAAGTTATAGAAGAAATCCCTAATTTTGCAGGAGCTTATATAGATATGAATACAGGGGCATTAATTGCAACAGATATTCAACCTGTTCAGTCTGATGAAATCAACCTAGAAGATTTAGGGCGCTGGTCTGACAAAGTATACCATATGTTTGATTATTCATTTTTTTACAAAAATCTCAAAGAAAATGTAGGTAAACGAATTGATGCATATTTATCTCAAAACAATTAACATATACATAATAAAATATTTTAAAGTGAGGTGGTGTTTTGATGAAAACTAGGATCCAACAAATGATGGTTGGCTTTGTATTCTTTATACTGGCAGTATTTATGCTGACCAGCACCCCGGTGCTGGCAGAAGATGTCTTTGGGTGGAAGAACGTAGGGAGTGCCGGATTTTCAGAGGGGGAAGCTAAGGGTACCAATATAGCCATCGACAACAGCGGAACGTTATATGTAGCATATGTAAATTTTTATAATTATTGCCTAAGGCCTACCGTAATGAAATATGACGGCAACAGTTGGACAGCGGTAGGGAGTTTTCCAGAACGTGCTTCTGGATTTGTCATGGCCATAGATAGCAGCGGAACGCCATATGTGGCATATGGTGACGGAGGAAATGATTATAAAGCCGTTGTTAAAAAATATGACGGACAAAACTGGGTAGATGTAGGTAATCCCGGAATTTCAGCCGGGAACGCTTATTCAATAGACATAGCCATAGACCGCAATGGAACACCTTATGTTATATACACTGACGGAGCAAATGATGATAAAGCCGTTGTAAAAAAATATGACGGAAACACCTGGGTTGATTTAGGGAGTGTTTCAACAGGAAAAGCTAAGTATATCAACATAGCCATAGACAGCAGCGGAACCCTGTATGTCGTATATCGGGATGAGGGGGGAAAAACTTATCATGCTATTGCTAAGAAATATGAAGGGGGCAGCTGGGTAGATTTAGGGAGTGTTAATAGCGGTGCTGCCAATGGAATCGATATCGCTATAGACAGCAGCGGAATTCCCTATGTTGTATACATTGAATACAATGCTTATTCTCAGAGAGTATATGTAAAAAAATATGTCGAAGGAACATGGACAGCTGTAGGAGGACGATTAGGTTATGATTCTATATCCCCTAATATAGTCATAGACAGCAATGGAATACCTTATATAGTATGGGATTGGAACACTAAAGAAGTTTGCGTTCAAAAATATGAAGGTGGCAGCTGGGTTGATTTGGGAATCGCCTCATCCAGCAGAGCTTCTTCTCCTGGTATAGTCTTAGACAGCAGCGGGAATCCATATGTAGTATACAAGGATGCTTCTAATGATGACAAAGCTACTGTGAGAACATACAGCTTACTTTCATCTGCCTGTGAAATCACATCTGTCAGTAGTCCGGCCGAAGCGAATCTGGTTGACAATGATATAACGGCAATAGTTGCAAGTACAATGAGCGAATTAACAGTTGATGTAGCCGTTAGTGCTGGTGCTGCCTGGAAGCTGTATAGAGATAGTGAGTGTTTGGTTGAGATAGCAGATAAAACGATGAACTTAAACTATGGTAATAACACAGCTTACATAAAAGTTACCGCAGAAGATGGCACAACCAAAACGTACACCTTGCTGGTAATCAAGGCTAATAGCTATACAATAACAATCGCTGATCCCGTTGGAGGAACTGCTACTGCTACTGTTGACCAAGAAACAGCTTTAGCAGGTGAAATCATTACTGTAAATATCACAAATATCCAAGCAGAAACGCAAATCTCTTCTGTCTCAGTGAACGATGGAGCAGTACAAGTGACTAAAGTCTTAGGAGAACCAAAGTATACATTTGTTATGCCAGAAGAAGATGTGACGGTTAGGGTGATACTGGAACCCATGAAATACACTGTCGATTTCAATAGCAACGGAGGAAGCACAGTAACTAGTCAAGCTATAGACTATAACGAATTGGTAAGTGAGCCAACAGCTCCAACAAAGGAAGGCTATACCTTTATAGGTTGGTTCAAGGATTCAGAACTAACAACATCTTGGACTTTTGCATCAGATCGAGTACCGGCATCAGATATAATCCTATATGCAAAATGGGATGTGAGAACAGACACAGCATACAAAGTGGAGCATTACCAGCAAAACATTGTTGGTGATGAATATACACTTTTTGAAACAGAAGAACTCACAGGTACAACGGATACCGAAGTAACGGCATCAGCCAAGACCTACACAGGCTTTACTGAAAACACAAGTTCTGCTGAACGAATAGCCAGTGGCAACATCGAAGGTGACGGCAACTTGGTGTTAAAGCTTTACTATGATCGAGATGAATATACCGTTACCTTCAAGGATCATGACGGTACAGTGAAAAAGACAGATACTATAAGATATGAAGGAGCAGCAACAGCACCTACAGATCCAACAAAAGAAGGGTATACCTTTACGGGTTGGGATGTAGATTATAGCAATGTAACTAGCGATCTAACAATAACAGCTCAATATAGTATCAATCAGTATACCATCACCTTTGATACTGCAGGCGGAAGCAATGTGGCATCGATCACTCAAGATTATGGCACCAGCATAATTGCTCCTGAAGATCCTGTTAAGGAAGGCTACACCTTTAATGGTTGGTACCAGGAAGCGGCATTAACAACACCCTGGACTTTTTCATCAGATCAAGTACTGGTATCAGATATAACCCTATATGCAAAATGGGATGTGAGAACAGACACAGCATACAAAGTGGAGTATTACCAGCAAAACATTGTTGGTGATGAATATACACTTTTTGAAACAGAAGAACTCACAGGTACAACGGATACCGAAGTAACGGCATCAGCGAAAACCTATACAGGCTTTATTGAAAACACAAGTACTGCAGCTAGAGTGGCAAGTGGAAACATTTCAGGAGACGGCAGTTTGGTACTTAAACTGTATTATGACAGAAACGAGTATACCGTCAGTTTCAAGGATCATGACGGCACAGATATAGATACAGAAACCGTACGATATGAAGGAATAGCAACAGCGCCATCGGATCCAACGAGAAGTGGCTATACCTTTAGAGGATGGTATGAAGACGAAGCATTAACAAAAGCCTTTGATTTTGATACTCCAATAGTAGAAGATAAAACACTATATGCTAGATGGAGTAGAATAAGCAGAGGATCGAAAGATGAAGAAAGTAGTAATCAAGGACAAGAGAATACAATAGTCGTAATAAATGGACAGGAAGAAAAAGCCGGTAAGGAAAATATAACAGAAGAATCAGGAGAAAAAACAGTAGTAGTAAAGGTAGACTCAGAAGTAATAAATAATAAAATTAAAGAAGTAATAAACGATCAAAACCAAGCAACAGGCGAAGAACAAGAAGAAAATATAATCGAAGTACCCATATTAACACAGGATGCCAAAAAAGTAACAACAACCTTGACAGGTGACATAGTAAAGAAAATGGATGAAAACGACTTTAATCTATCTATTACATCAAACGATATCAATTATGTCATACCTGCAAAAGAAGTTGGTATAGAGAATATAGCGCAAAATCTTGGAGTATCAAGTGATCAGCTAGAAAAAATAGAAGTAGAAGTAAAAATAGAAAGAGTAGATGAAGCATTAGCAAAGAAAATAGAAGAAAGCGCAAAAGCAAAGGACTATGAAATAGTATTTCAACCAGTGAACTTTGAAGTCGTAGCAAAAACAAAGACGAATACTGGGGAAGAAAAAGAAGTAACGGTATCAAAGTTTAATCAATATGTACAAAGAGTCATGAAAATACCGGAAAGTATAGATCCAAGTAAAATAACAACGGGTATTGTATATAATCAAGACGGTACATTTTCCCATATTCCAACAGAGGTATTCATGAAAGATGGCATATACTATGCAAAACTAAATTCATTAACAAACTCAAGCTATTCAGTAATATGGAATCCGGTAACTGTAAAATCAGTAGAAAACCATTGGTCTAAAGAAGTTGTAAATGATATGGCATCAAGACTTGTTATTAAGAATCCAGAGACTTTTAAGCCAGAGGAAAACATAACAAGAGGAGAGTTTGCCGAATATATAACAAAATCATTAGGAATATACAGAATAGGAGTAGCGCAAGAAAATAGGTTTACAGATGTAGAAATAACAAATGAATTAAAAGATGCCATAGAGATAGCAGTAGAATATGGAATCATAACTGGATATCCAGATGTAACTTTTAGGCCAGAAGCAAAAATTAGGAGAGAAGAAGTTATGGTGATATATGCAAGAGCAATGGATATTTTAGGTTTAAAAGAAATAGATAACAATAGAATAGAAGATTATAGAGACAAAGAAGAGATAGCAGATTGGGCTTATAATGATGTGAGCAAGACAGTGAGTGTAGGAATATTCAACGGGAAAACAAATGAGACGATTAATCCTAAAGACACCTTTACCTATGCAGAAGCAGCAACAGCAATAAGAAATCTGTTAGTAGCATCAGGATTAATTAACGAATAGAAGTAGATTACTATGCTCCTCTCATGATTATGAGGGGGGCTCCCCATTTATTCTTGCGTATTATTATCATCATTCTACTAAAACATACGTTGAGTGCGTCGTGTTGATAGAGCGGAAATAAGGCTATACCAAGGGGTTTAGTGGATTTTTTAGTAAAAATTGAAGTATGTTCTATGTTCCCGGAGACGGATGTTTGCGGGAATTTTTTATTAGGGGGGTCGTACTTTTACGCAGAAATACATAAATACGCGAAAAGAAAGAGGGATTTCCGTATTTGTATGGAATATTTAGGGAAAACGATCCCCTGAATTTTAATATTGAATATGCATATTAGTAATTTAGATGTTAAGAAATTGTTTGCCAAAATAATAATACCATCATAAAAATTGGTGGTTCTTATACTCATGGAGTAGAGCTGATGGGTATGATTTTATAAGTGTAAGAGTTGGGTATTAGCATCTTGCAGTGTAATTATAAAAAACCAGGAGGGGATTTTATGAAACAACAAACAAACGAACAGGCTAAAAAGTGGAAACAAATCGTATCACGATGCTGGGAAGATGAGACATTTAAATAGCGATTCATTTCTGATCCAGTTGCAGTAATGAAAGAAGAAGGATTGGAAGTACCTGATGGCATGGAGTTTAAAGTAGTTGAAAACAGTGATAATGTAACTTATATTGTAATACCGAATAAAACCGAAGAACTATCAGATGAAGATTTAGACGCTGTATCAGGTGGTGTTTTGTTACCTACTTTTAATACCTAAAGAGTTTGGGCAATTAGTCTTACACCGAATATTAGAAGATGAGTGTTTAGATATCAATGAATTTGAAAGCAATGCACAAGCTTATAGGGAAATAGGTGAATTTGTAAAAAAATATAATACGAAGAGAATACATTCATTTACAAAATTCATGGTTCCAAGTGAGTATTACGAATATTTGCGCAATACAGATGAAACAGTCTGTATTGCGCTATAAAAGATACAATTAGGTTTGTCGTAGCGTACCCTTGATATTGAGGGCATGCATGATATGCATGCGGAGTCTCAATGTTAAGGGCAGAACCGGGGAATAAAGGATAACTTTGATAAAAGGCTTAAATACTATGTAATGTGAAGATAACTTAAGATAATATCCAATAATAGGGGTTCAGTCCGCAAAGCAAATATTTGAATCATTTCAGCTTGATAGTGCATATAGTTATGCTGACAATAGCCTCCTATCTTCAATAATTAACTTGTATAAGGATATTCCTAAAACGCTCTTGAAGGAGCATTACCGATGTCATCCTAAAATTATTGGATTTTGCAATCAAAAATTCTACAATAATCAACTCGTTGTATTAACAAATGAACGAGATAATCCAAAGCAACTTGAGCGTGATAAGATGAAGGATGATATTTTGCAGAAATACAATATCCCAATTTTAAGAATTAAAACTAATGAGAGTGGCGAAGAAAATAAGCTTCGTCAAAAACTAATGGAAATATTAGAGGTGGAACACTAATCGTTATGAGATATATCAGAAGCAAATTCTTTTGCATCTAAGATTAAATCCTGACGATATAGAGCTTGAGGACGGATTTACCCGTGATATGCGTAATGTTGGTCACTTTGGTACTGGGGATTTGCAAATAATAATTAAGAGTACTGAAGATTTTGAAAAAGCAAAAGTTATAATTGATAAAGTGTACAATTCAAATTAGTGCGCTCAAAACTAGAGATAGACCTTTGCCTTGAAATATGAAAAAGCAAAAGAGAAATATGAGATTTGTTAACATATCGGTATTATGATATAATATTGATATAATTAATCAGGAGGTGTATCTTATGCCATCAATAAGACCAAGTTCAGATTTAAGAAATAAATATAATGAAATTTCAAACTTTTGCCATAAATATAATGAGCCAGTCTATATAACTAAGAATGGCAAAGGAGATTTAGCTGTAATGAGCATTGATACTTATGAAAAACTTGTTGGTAAATTCGAATTGTATAAATTGATTGATGAAGGTATAGAGGCTATGGAAAATAAAAAAGTGAGACCTTTTAAAGAAGCATTAGATGATATACAAAAGGATTTATAAAATGAGAACTTATAATATTCAAATTACTGAAACTGCTGAAAAGGATCTATATGAAATTGGTGCTTATATATCCAGAGAATTTTTAGATTCTGGAATTGCAAAAAAGGTGGTTTCTAAAATTGCTAAAGGTATTAGTACTCTAGAAGACATGCCATTGAGAAATGCTCTAGCAGCTGATGAAACATTGGCCAATAAAGGTGTACGAAAAATTATTGTAGATAATTATATTGTATTTTATATTGATACTGAAGAGAATAAAACAGTTACAATTATTAGGGTGCTGTGTAGTAAGAGAGATTGGATAAACGTATTATAGATATATAGCTGGCAGGGAGATTTATGGCCCTGTTTTTTCTTTTTTAAAAAATTGTGTAAATGTATTACCCGATGAGTCTTCCCACTTATGGGTTTGACTTGCTTTGCATTGAAGCGTGATGGACTTTCGATTACTTGTGTGGTAAAATATGGATGTAAAGCGGATGCTTTGCTGATATTTTGTACTGAGCGTACAGAGAATCTTCATAGCTATTCCGAGAACCGGATGGCTGCTAATTTAACATAAGGAGGCAACTATGAAAAGAGAAATCATTAAATTGGTATCAATTGTTTTGATTGTATTGTTCACGCTTAGTGGGTGTGTAACGACAGAGAGTGCCGGAACGATGGATAGCGAAAGCACGCTTGTTGCTTCTTACGAGCAGGGAGAACGCTATAAGATTGACGGAGTGAATGTCACCGTGCTCGAAGGAACTTATTACGAGATGGGCTGTCAGTATGGAACTTTGCTCAAAGATGAAATCAATTTTATGTACCGAAGCACCATTGAAGATAATATAATCAAAGGTGGTGTAGCAAGCTTTGAACGCCTAAAAGAAGAAGTTGTTGATGTAGCATGGAGCGGACTGCCGCATTCGCAGCGCGAATTACTCAGAGGTATTTCGGAAACATCCGGTCTTGAACTTGACAAGCTCATTTTGCTTGATCAGAGTATGACTGCTGCAGTACTGCATGTTTCGGAGGCATTTGGTCCAGAAGGTTTCGGTGCGTGCTCTTGTTTAGCTACTTGGGGAGATTATACAAAAGATGGACAGACAGTTGTTGGACGAAATTTCGATTGGTTGAATTTGTTCCAACGTTGTTCCTCTGCCTTTGGTGTTGTTTTGTTCAAACCTAACGACGAAAGTGTGGAAACAGCCATAATTGGTTATGCAGGCTGGATCAATGCCATCTCAGGAATTAACCAGAAGGGTTTGTTCTTGGAAACTAACAGTGGCTTGAAGTCTGCGGGCCTCAAGGTACTTTCTGACCGCACTCCGTATATGAATGAGCTTTTAGCAATCTTGCTTGAATCTGAAGACTTAAAATTTTTGTCTAATGGTTTGACAACTATTCGTTCCAATATGGGGATGTTAGTCAATATTTGTGATAGCAAAATGGGCTTATGCTATGAAAATGATTGTAATGAAACAAAGCTTAGGGAAGCTGATTCCCCTGGACTTTTGGTTACGACCAATGAGTTTAGACTTGAAAGTTGGGGAAAGCCCATTATTGAATCCGAAAGTCATTCCGTGCGCCGTTGGGATAATCTCAATGCTTTGGCCGAAGAAAATAAAGGGCAAATTGATGCGGACGTGATGATGAAAATAATGGATGAGCCATTGCATCTGGGAAACGGAAAGTTTGGTAAGGGTGCTACTAAACCGAACATAGAACCCAATGATATCGATGTCACTGTGCATCAAATTGTTGCTGTACCTGGAGAACGAAAAATTTGGTTGAAAGTACCTGGAGCCATTGACTGGACATTAGTTGATTTAAATTATTTCTTTTCTGAGTAAGAGCTTCTTATCTCAAAAAGTATAATAAACCCATAAAACAAGACAAATCTTCGAAAATCTAAGTGAATCTGATATAATAAAGGACAGGAAACTGTCAGAAAAGAGGGTTCGCATAAAATGGGAAAAATACAACTTACAATTGAGAATGACTGGCTCAAAAAAATCTAGTGACTATTTTTTGGAAAGAAGGAGTAGAGTGAAAAAACATAATTTTTTCATAATAATAAATGTTCTGATGATAGTTATTTTTACAGGCTGTGTTATACAAAACCAGGACATCCTGATGAAAAAAAGTGCAGTCAAATATACCATGTATATTGGCTTAAACGACAAAGACACTTATACCCAGATTATTGACAGTGAAGAAGCGGAAAAGATTGTATCCACTATATGCCTTAAATATATTGACGGTTATACCATGAGTCACGGTGAGGGATCATATAAGGATGAAAAAGACGTTGTTACCAAGGAAAATAGCCTTATATATACTTTCTACAATGCCAACGATGAGCAGATGAAAAGTATTATGAATGAGGTGCTAAAGAAACTCAATCAGAATTCTATATTGATAGAAAAGCAAAAGATAAACTATGATTTTTATGAGGGGGCAACTCCCTAACCACCCCTATTATGAACATCTAGTTTTGCGTATCAGTATTATCTCTCTATAAGAACACAGGTTGAGACAGTATGCCTTATGACACGAAGATAAAATAAACCAGTAAAATCAAGGGTTAAAATAACTCTCCACTGACGATGTACCTCCTTTATGGTTTCGAAGCTAAAAGGATACCACAAAATCAGATTGGAGTGTTATCTTTTTTTATAAAATCTTCGGAGAACTTATGACTGTCCAGTTTAGTGTAACCTATCCAAGTTGTTAGATATATGTAATGATAAAAACCTATATTCTTTTCTTTTTAGATTATAGATATTGAAGCGATAACAAAATGTAATTCTAAAAAATAGAGAGCATTAACAAGATTTTGTCCAAAGTTAGGGTGTTTATTCGATATAAAGTGTAAATGCATAGAAAATTCAAGAGTACCACATATTGTAGGATATACCTAAGCTAAATCGAATCGATTCTTAAGAAACGCAACATTCTTGAAAATGAAGGTCCTTGGGGAAAGTATACCGAGGACCTTTTCTATGCCTAAATATATTTAAATAAATATAGGGAATAATTAAGTATATCCTAAAAAAAGCGGGTAAAAAACAAAGAAATCTACCCCTTTTCATTGTAGTGTAAAGAAATTACTTATATAATATATACACTACTTTACAAGGTATTAGGTAACATTTGAATAAAGTGGCTAAATATATAGCAAGTATACAAAAAAGCTAACAGGAAACGATAAAAATAGACGTCTGAGGTTGGTTGATAGTCAATACAATATGGTAGGAAAACAACTGCAAGTTAGAACAAGAAGCTATTAATGCAGAATAGTGGATTGTCAACACTTTAGTTTTTAAATTCTTCCGTAAATGTACGGCATGTTCTTTTGAATGATTTGGTTTTGTAGTTTACTCACAGCCAAGATGTTCTATTGTGTTTCCTGTTTTGTGCGAAGCGAAAGGAAGGGTTATAATTATGTATAGAAACGATACAGTTTATTATCCGCAGGATGAAATGACTACTTTTTTACTACCGGTAACATCAGGATGTTCGTATAACAAATGCGTATTCTGTTCTATGTATAAAGATGATAAATACGGTGAAGTTCCATTTTCGGATATAGAAATGCAATTGGTAAATGGATATACCTATACTGAAAAAGTATTTTTGACAGGTGCAGATCCTATTTCAATAGGATTCGACAAAATGAAGCGATTGCTAGATATGATACATCAACATTTGCCTTATTGCGCGTGTGTGGCCTCATATGCGTCCATAAAGAATATTTCCAAATATTCAGTTGAGGAACTCTCCATTCTTCATGATGCGGGGCTTAGATTGCTCTATATCGGTTTTGAAACAGGTAGAGATGATATATTAAAATTGATGAATAAAAGTCATACAGTAAATGAAGCAGTTAAACAAGCAAAGAAACTTAACGAATCAAAAATACCATTTGATTCTATTATTATGTATGGAATAGCTGGTGAAGGTGAATCCGTAGATAACGCAGTTGCAACTTCTAAAATGATTAATCAATTTATGACAAATAGAGTTATTACCATGAATCTAACGGTTTCTCACGGAGCGGAGTTAGAAAACATGATAAAAAGAGGTGATTTTATTTCTCCAAACCGAACCGAACGATTAGTAGAAATAAGAACACTTTTAGAAAATCTCGAACCTAAGCAACCAATGATATTTGATACAACACATCCAACAAATATAATTAAGATAAAAGGCACATTGCCGCAAGATAAAAAAAGATTAATAGATAAAGTAACAAATTTAATAAAAGTCTTGTAATAAGCGATAAAAAAGCTTGGCGTAGATTTATGCTGAACTTTATTTATCCCGAACTACCGTTTCTGTTTTCTAAACGTTCAGTAGGAGAGAAGCTTTTTATTTTAAAATGAACGAAATTAAATTAAGTACATATTTAACTTTAGGAGGTTTAAATATATATGAAGAAGGCTGTACGCAGCAGTTTAGTTATTATTCTGATAATAAGCTGTGTGTTAACGGGATGTAATTTACAAAGCGAAAAATCCATATACTCAGAAAGTCAAAATTGGGCATATCTTGGTGTTGGAGAAAATAAACCAGTTGATTTGTTTTTGATTGCACCAACAGTGTATAGAGGGAATGATAATTCCTACAATATGAGTTTAGAGAACAACAAAATAAAAGAAAAATTTATCGGTTCATTAAATATGGAGCGTGGAATTTATGAGGATAACTGCCGGATGTATGCACCATATTACCGACAGGTTGGATTAAATATTTTAAACTTGAAAGCGAAAGAAGCCCAGCCATATATTAATCTTGCATACAATGATGTGCGAGAAGCCTTTTCCTATTATATGGATCATTACAACAATGGGCGTCCCGTTATACTTGCAGGATTCAGCCAAGGTTCTCAGATGTCACTGCGGCTTTTAAAAGAATTTTTCGGACAAAAAGAACTGGATGATTTGTTGGTGGCAGCCTACTTGATAGGGTGGCGGGTAACAGAGGATGACATAAACGAATATCCCCATTTAAAAATGGCACAAGGTGAAAATGATACAGGTGTTATCGTAACCTTCAACAGTGAGGCTCCTTGTGTTCAGTCATCCATAATTGTTCCTAAAAAAACACTTTCGATCAATCCTCTTAATTGGAAAACGACTAGCGAAAAAGCGGACAAGTCTTTAAATATAGAAGCTGTTTTTACAAATTATAAGGGAGAAATAATAAAAGAAGTTCCTAATCTTTGTGGAGCTTATATTGATCCTGTGCGGGGAACGCTGAAGATTACAGATATTACTCCGGATGATTATCCCCCGATACTTGGTATTTTTAAAACCGGAGTGTACCATGCGTACGATTATGAATTCTTTTATCAAAACTTAAAGGAAAATGTAAAAGTTCGTATCGATTCATGGTTTGAGTAGAATTGCTGGTATAGTTTAGATGTTTGGGAGGGTTCATTTAAGTTGGAAATTTCACTTAATTATCCACCGCCGACGGGATTGGTCAAATGCTGGGAACTTATTGAAAGTGACAATGATGAGAGGGTTGGAGGCGTTGATGCCGAAAAAAGTTATCGAAGAAGTGAAGTCATTGGGCGGAAATAGAATTATGCTGGTGGCAAAAGTTCCTGATTTTTTTAAGTCCACGGGCTAAATAGTTATTACGACATATTAATTTTAAGTTATAATAGTAGTATTGATGGGAACGCTTTTAATAAAGAGGTGCAGATGTGTCATGAGGGTTATTGGTAATATTGTTAGATTTCTTTTTGAGTGTGACAATATCAAAACTAACAACCCCGTATGATAACACAATTATTTTAAAAAATAAGGAGTGTGTTGGTTTATGATTAATAAAAAAACAAAAAAAGTATCACCATCTATTGATGAATGGCTCAAAGAAGCAAAAGCGGATCCAATGGCTTTACAGGAAGGGATGTTTTTAGTCCATAATGGCGTTGTGCGTCAGACGCCTAAAGCCAAGGTCCGACAAGGGCTTGATGATGGTTCGTTGGTAAAAGGAATGGAATTTGCTTATGATGCAGTGAAAGTGGATGCGGTGGTTGCGGAAACTCGTAAAATGGAAGGCATCTTCTACGTTAAAGTTTGGCTTAATGAAGGTCGGCTTGAGGTTGGTGATGATATAATGTATGTACTGGTAGGTGGTGATATTAGACCACATGTTATAGATGCCCTCCAATCCCTGGTTGAAAAAATCAAAACAGAATGTGTTACGGAAATAGAACAAAAATTATAATTAACATCAGCTTATCTAGGACATCTCCACTGGTTTTATTGCACCGTGCTGTGTCTATCAGACTAAGTAAGGCTACCCCCCCTTAAATTAAGGGGGGGTAGCCTTTAAGAAAAAGATTAAATCCGCTTAAATATTACCGGGTTTTATTTTTAATGCATCAATAAACATTATTACTGCATACGACGAGCGGTCATATAATTTCTTGCATAATAACCCGTAGATATATCGCATACAATAACACCTGTTTTGTAATTAGCATTCATAATAACTTGATGATCACCTATATAAACCCCTGAAAGAAATATTTTATCCGGACTGACGTCTTTGGAAAAGAAAACAACGTCTCCCTTTTGTAATTGATCTTTTGGGACATAAATTCCCAATTTGGATTGATGGCTTGCGAATTTATATTTTAAATCAATACCATTCATCTTATACAGATAATAGGTAAATCCGGCGTTATTAAATGTGAGTGTGGTTTCATCATAGGTATAACCGTAATTAACTTTACCAATTAAACTATGTGCCATAGTTACAATCTGGTCTGCTTTACTAACTTGCGGCGTGTTATTTGATATTATTCGTCGTGCCGTCATATAATTATTTTTATAAAAATATGTGGACATATAGCGTTTGACCACACCCGTAGAAGAGCTTGCATTAATAATTACGTTATTATTGCCGGCATAAATCCCAACAAGCTTAACCTCTTCTCTATTGGCATCATTTGAAAAGAACACCAAATCTCCTTTTTGCAACTGATCTTTAGGCACATACACACCTAATTTCGATTGTTCTTTGGCATAAATTTTGCTTGTCAAATCATAACCGAATGACTGATACAAATAGTACGTAAATCCGGCATTATAGAAAGTAAGTGTCGTTTCATTGTAAGAGCCATATTGTGTTTTCCCGATTAAACGATCTGCCATATCAACAATTTTATCCCCTACAGTAGGGTTTTCCGAAGGCATGTAACCGGGAATTACACGGCGAGCCATAACATAATAATCACGATAATATGCTTTGCTGTCTAAATCCGAAATAATAACATTATTTGTAGTATCAGCCATATGAATTATTTTATTATCACCAATATATATCCCGTCATGTGTTACAGGATACTCATCATTAGGATTTGAGTCAAAAAATACTAAATCTCCTTTTTGTAACTGATCTTTCGGTACATATTCACCTAATTCCGCCTGAAACTGAGTATTCCTGGTATTAAGGTCTATCCCGTTTTGACGAAATACATATAATATAAAACCGCTGCAACCAAACTCTAAAGTTTCGGTGTTATATACATATTGGTTGTAAGTTGCTTTTCCAATTAAATCAACTGCTGTATGTATTATATCATCTGCTTTTTGTTCTATCGTCATTTGACTAGTGGTAATCGCTGCTTGTGCCGTTTTGTTAGAAATAGGGATAATGATTTGATGAATTGTTAATAGTAGAGCAAGTACTAAAATAGTAATTTTTTTCATAATAATCTCCCTTATCATTTTATTTTGATTAATTAAACCTTTATATAAACTAACTTGATGTTGAAATTATATCATGGGACAAGACTGAATCCAATTGGAAATTAATAGTTTTTTTAGTATATAATGTAATATAAAACATGTGTCCAGCCTGGCTAGGTACTGAAGCCATTGGAGCAATTTAAGTCGTTTTTCCAAATGTGATGGTTGTATCTTCTTTTGGTTTGGCATTTGGTATTGGCGGAGGTAGTTATGCATCACGATTAATGGGTATGAATAAAAAAGAGGAAGCAAATATGAATTGTAACCTAGATATTAGACACCTGAAAAAAGGTGACGATCATCTAGGTTTTTTATTAACTAATTGATTAGATGTAAAGTGCTCTAATCTCATTACAGATGGTTCTGACACAATTATTCACGCTATTCAACTAAGAAGCTATTGATTAACTGATTGTATCAATTTATAATATAGTGTAGTGTTTTATTATTTTATGAAGTACGGTAATTTAATTATCAAACACACAATATCTTTTGTCATATTATAATGTAGTGTGGTGTTTTATTATTTTTACGAAGTACGGTTTTTAAATTATTAAACGTGCAATATTTTTTTATTTTTGTAGAATGGGAGGAAAGAGAAATGCTTATTACAGAAATATTATCACGCAATGCTGAGAATTATGGACAGGAGACTTGCCTGACTGAGATTAATTTGGATCTCCAGGATAAGCACAATGTTATCTGGCGTGAGTATGAACTGATTGAAAACAACCCCAATGGTGAATACCGAAGGGAAATGACATGGTGTGTTTTTGAAGAGAAAGCAAATCGAATTGCCAATCTATTGGTGAAGAGGGGAATAAAAAAAGGGGATAAGGTGGCAATTCTTTTGATGAATTGCTTGGAGTGGCTGCCGATTTATTTTGGAATATTAAAGACAGGCGCTATTGCCGTACCATTAAACTTTCGCTATACGGCTGAGGAAATAAAATATTGTTTAGATTTATCGGAAACCGTTGCTTTGATTTTTGGACCTCAATTTATTGGTCGGGTGGAAACCATTTATGATCAGATTCCTGAAGTGAAGACACTTCTTTTTGCAGGGGAAAACCGGCCTTCTTTTGCTGAAAACTATGACCGCCTTACTGCTAACTGTTCTTCTGAAGCACCCCAGATTAAACTTGCAGACGAAGATGATGCGGTCATATATTTCTCCTCGGGGACGACGGGGTTTCCAAAAGCAATTTTGCATACGCACCGAAGTTTGATGTCGGCATGTTATACGGAAAATAAGCATCATGGTCAAAATCATCAAGATAATTTTTTGTGCATTCCACCGCTTTATCATACTGGTGCGAAGATGCATTGGTTTGGTAGTTTGTTGTCGGGGAGTAAAGCGGTATTGCTTCGCGGGATCAAGCCGGAATGGATACTTAGAACAATCTCTGAAGAAAAAATCACCATTGTTTGGCTTTTGGTTCCCTGGGCACAGGATATTCTTGATGCGATTGAAAGAGGAGATGTGAAGCTGGAAGATTATGAACTTTCCCAGTGGAGACTGATGCATATTGGTGCTCAACCTGTTCCACCCAGCTTAATTACTCGCTGGAAAAAGTATTTTCCTAACCATCTTTATGATACGAATTATGGTTTGAGTGAATCAATCGGTCCCGGCTGTGTCCATTTAGGTACTGAGAATATTCATAAAGTTGGCGCGATTGGAATACCGGGCCACAATTGGGAAGTCAAGATTACCGACAAAAGTGGATGCTCTGTAACTCAAGGACAGGTTGGGGAATTGGCTGTCAAGGGACCTGGTGTGATGAAATGCTACTATAATGACCCGGAAGCGACTGCGGCAGTCATCAAGGACGGTTGGTTATTTACTGGAGATATGGCTCGGATGGATGAAGACGGTTTCATTTATTTAGTTGACCGAAAAAAAGATGTGATTATCAGCGGTGGAGAGAATATATATCCGGTACAAATTGAAGATTTTCTCCGTGCACATGATGCAATTAAGGATGTAGCCGTCATTGGATTGCCTGATAAGCGTCTAGGTGAAATAGCGGCTGCTATCTTGGAACTAAAACCGGATTGCAAGTGCACAGAAGAAGAAATAGAGACATTCTGTACCCCAATGCCACGTTACAAGCGTCCACGGAAAATTATTTTCGATAAAGTTCCCCGTAATCCCACCGGCAAGATTGAAAAACCGCGTTTAAGGGAAAAATACGGTGCAATAGGTTTAGTAGCAGTTCAAACGGAGAGATGAAATGTAAATTGCTGTAATAATTGCAAAAAGGTATAAATCTCAAAAAAGGTACGGCTCCCTTGATTTTAGGGAGCCGTACCTTTTTTGTTTAAGAATATCCTCCCATATAGCAATTATGTTACATATAACGATTGACATTGTAGAAAATATATACTACAATTATCCTAGACCGACGGTCGGTCTAGAAAGTGAGGAGGCAAAAAATGAGAATTTCAAAAGAATATGAAGAACGAAGAAATGAGATTTTAGATGTGGCTGAAACATTGTTTGTTATGAAAGGGTATTTAAAAACAACCGTAAATGATATTTTACAAGAGGTTGGTATTGCAAAGGGTACTTTTTATTACTACTTTAAATCCAAAGAAGAAGTTATGGATGCCATTGTAATGCGTTTTGTATCCGTTGGCGTAACAGCAGCAAAAGCAATTGTTGACAATACTAATCTTACTGTACATGAAAAATTTTTTAGAATTATAATGGAACAAAAACCAACAACTAATGTGAAAGAAGAAATGATTAATCAATTACATCAAATAAATAATGCTGAAATGCATCAAAAAAGTCTAGTGGAAACCATCAAACAACTTTCACCGGTTTTAGTAGAAGTGATAGAACAAGGAATAGATGAGGGATTATTTCATACACTGTATCCTAAAGAGGTTATCGAATTTTTGCTTGTATCATCAACGTTCCTATTTGATGATGGATTATTTAATTGGCAGCCAAATGAAATAATTCAAAAAGTGCAGGCTTTCATTTATACCATGGAGGTTACTTTAGGGGCTGAAAAAGGAAGCTTTGCTTATATGACTGAGGTATTTGGAGACATCTCTATAGAGGGAGCGGAGAAAGGTAGTAGTCATAATGGAACAAGCGAAAAATAAATCTTTTAGAAAGTTTTTAATTATATGGTTAGGAGAATTGATTTCAAGTGTTGGTAGTGGGTTAACTGCTTTTGCTTTAGGGGTTTATGTCTATCAAACAACGCAATCTGCTACTTATGTTTCTTTAGTAACATTGTGTGCATTTCTTCCTACTATTTTACTAAGCCCTATTGGGGGCGTGTTGGCAGATTGTTTTGATAGACGGCTGATGATGATGATGGGTGACGGCTGTTCAGCTTTAGGACTCATTTACATTTTGGTTATGATGCTAACAGGAAATATCGAAATTTGGCAAATATCTATAGGCGTTATGTCTAGTGCTATCTTTTGTTCACTTACGGAACCTGCTTATAAAGCAACCATTACGGATTTGTTGACAGAAGAAGAATTTGCGAAAGCCAGTGGATTAGTACAACTTGCTTCTTCTTCAAAGTATTTGCTTTCACCAATCATAGCAGGATTTTTATTAGGCATTACAAATGTGGAAAGTATTTTAATCATTGATATAAGCACCTTTTTTGTAACCGTTTTTGCCGTTGCAATGGTACGAAAAAGTTTAAAGGCACAACAAGTCAAAAGAGAGTATCCTCACTTTGTAAAGGATTTAAAACAGGGATGGAATAGTATTGTCTCTACAAAAGGTATCTTACTTCTTACCATCTTACTTACGATTGTTACATTCTACATGGGATTTTTACAAACTTTGTTTACGCCAATGGTATTACCATTAGCAGATACTAAGACATTGGGTATGATTGTGTCTATTAGTGCGATGGGAATGTTACTAGGCAGCTTATTTATCGGTATTTTTAATATCAAGAAAAATTATACGAATGTTTTGGTGGGGGGGTTAGGATTTGCAGGAATTTTCTTTTCCTTAATAGGGCTAACAACAAATATTTATTTTATTACAGGAGCAGGATTTTTGTTTTTCTCTGCACTTCCGTTTGTCAACACCAGTGCTGACGTATTGATTAGAAAAAATGTAGTGAATGAAGCTCAAGGTAGAGCCTGGGGAATTATTGGTGTGATTTCGCAATTAGGTTATGTAGTTGCTTATGCTTTGGCTGGTATATTAGCGGATTATATTTTTAATCCCCTGTTATCAGATCATGGGCTTTTTGTTTCTACCATTGGGAAAGTAATTGGCACGGGTGAAGGCAGAGGAATAGGACTATTATTTATTATTTCTGGAATTTCTATAGTGATATTATCTCTTGTTATATTGAAAATAAAATCTATAAGGGTTTTGGAAAAGCAATAATTTAACTTTAGGTAGCTGAAATAAAATAACAAGTAAAAGATGCTAGGCTGTTTTTGAAGATGCCTTACAAGAAAAGGAGGATAGACGACACATGCTATTCAAGATACTAAAAAAAGATTTTCAAAGAAATAAAGCCATCATAATAGCATTGTTTATTTTTATTATGGTTTCTTCCTTGCTCGTTTCAAGTGGCTCTCGTGTCATTATAGAGTTATTTGGTTCTATAGATAACTTATTTGAAAAAGCAAATGCCCCTCATTTTGTGCAAATGCACTCTGGGGAAATAGATGAGTCTGTAATTGATACATTTGTATCGAGGAATAATCTTGTAAAAGATCAGCAAACTGTTGAAATGCTAGTGATTGATGGAGCAGATATTTTTTTCGGAAATAGCCAAACAGCAGATAAAAACAGTGTTATGGATAATGGGTTTGTAAAGCAAAACCATTCATTTGATGTATTACTTAATTTAAAAAATCAAGTAATACAAGTTTCTAAAGGAGAGATTGCCGTTCCCATCTATTATATGCAGCAGAAAAATGTAAAAATCAGTGACCCAATTAGAATATCCAACGGATCATTTGACAAGGTTTTTACCGTTACAGATTTTGTTCGTGACGTGCAAATGAACCCATCCATTATTAGTTCAAAGCGATTTGTAGTAAATGAAGCCGACTTCGATACGCTCCATCAAAATATTGGTAAAGTGGAATATATGATTGAGTTTCAACTTACAGATTTGAACAAAATAAGTAAATTTACAAATGATTATCAATCGTCAAATTTACCACAAAGAGGTCCTACTGTAGACTATTCATTATTTAAGACATTGAATGCTTTAACAGATGGCATTGTAGCAGTAGTTATTATCTTAGTAAGTATTTTGCTTATAATCATTGCGCTGCTTTGTTTGAGATTTACAATACTCACGACTATGGAAGAAGATTACAAAGAAATAGGTGTTATGAAGGCAATTGGAATTATGCAAAAAGATATTAAAAAAATTTATCTCATAAAATACATAGTCATGTCAGCATTAGCTTGTATGAGCGGTTATTTATTATCTTTAGGTGTAAGTAAATTATTTACTGCTAATATTTCCTTATATATAGGTACAGCTAGTAAGAATATGAGGCATTTTCTCATTCCTTTTCTTAGTACTGTTTTAGTATTTGTGATCGTCATTTTCTTTTGTATAATTGTTCTTAGAAGATTTGAAAAAATAACAGCAGTTGAAGCATTACGTTCTGGAGCAATGGGAACAACAAAAGTAAATACAAGGTTGCTTGCGCTTAGGAAAAATAGATTGCTTGATACCAATGTGTTTTTAGGTATAAAAGATGTATTAGGAAGATTAAAAATGTATTTGTTGTTATTTACTAGCTTCGTAATCTGTTCGTTTATCATTATTGTACCTATAAATTTTTTGAATACGCTTCAATCACCTACGTTTATTTCTTATATGGGAGTTGGGCAAAGTGATATTCGTATTGATTTACAACAATCAAATAACGCAACACAAGCGTTTACGAATATGGTTGAATATATAGAAAAAGATAGAGACATTGAAAAATTTTCTCCACATATCACCTGTAAATATAGCGTCTTAAACAGTGATGGCGGTTGGGAAAACATCAATGTGGAAACAGGCGATTTCTCAATTTTTCCTTTGGAATATTTAAAAGGAACTGTACCAAAGGTTGGTAATGAAATAGCGCTTTCGCAGTTAAAGGCGGACGGACTAGGAAAAGTTGTTGGCGATACACTTTTATTGGTAGTCAATGAAGAGGAACAAGAAATGTTAGTGAGCGGTATTTATCAAGATGTTACCAATGGTGGTAAGACGGCAAAGGCAATGCTACCATATAATTCTGAAACAACACTTTGGTATACCATCAATGTAAACACAAAACAGGACGTGAATATTAGCAATAAAATTGCCGAATATACAAAGCATTTTCCGTCTGCAAAGGTTACTTACTTAGAAGATTACTTAACACAAACATTAGGTACGACCATAAAACAAGTGCAGCTTGTTACTATAGTAGCGATTGTGATTGCTATACTTATTTCTATATTAATCACATCCTTATTTCTGAAAATGTTAATCGCGAAAGATACTTCTCAAATAGCAATTATGAGAAGTATAGGCTTCACCTTAAGAAAAATACAAGTACAGTATATTGTGAGGACACTACTTGTATTAGGAATAGGGATTATTGTTGGAACGATCTTTTCTAATACAATCGGTCAAGGATTGGTTAGTATACTGATGTCTTTTATGGGCGCTTCAAAAATACAGTTTGTGGTTAATCCGATCGTGTCTTATCTTTTATGTCCTTTTACATTGATACTTATTGTAACGATTACCACACTAATGTGTACTACATCTATCAAGAAAATTGACATAACTAAAATGCTTACAGAATAGGAGGTGCTTAATGATGAACAATATAATATTAGAAACAAGTGGATTGAAAAAAGTTTATAATGTCGGAAAAGGGAACGCCCAAACGGTACTTAAAAGTATCAATGTACAAATAAAACGAGGTGAATTTGTTACTGTTATGGGCGCTTCCGGTTGTGGAAAATCAACGTTTCTTTACAATATCAGTGGGATGGATAAAATGACCGCAGGAAGCGTTGTATTTGACGGACAGGACATATCAACATTATCTGAAAGAGAGCTGTCTAATCTACGTTTAACCAAAATGGGATTTATTTTTCAGCAAGGACACCTTTTAAAGAATTTATGTATTTTTGATAACATCATTCTTTCTGCTTACTTAGAAAAAAGTAATAGCCGTAAAGAAATCAATAAAAGAGCGATTGAATTGATGAAAAAAACAGGGATTTCTGAACTTGCCGATAAGGATATTACACAAGCTTCTGGTGGTCAGCTTCAAAGAGTAGGTATTTGTAGGTCACTTATTAACCAACCTAAAATTATTTTTGGTGATGAACCAACAGGCGCATTAAATTCAAAAGCTACAAATGAAATTATGGAATTGCTAGAAAATATCAATGAAATAGGTACTACTATTCTTCTAGTTACACATGATGTTAAAGTAGCTGCAAAATCAGAACGGATATTATTTATGATAGACGGGAATATTGTTGGTGAAAAACATTTGGGTAAATATGTAAAAGAAAATCAAGATATAAGAAAACGTGAAGAACAACTCTCTTCATGGTTAATAGATATGGGAATTTAAGTATTGTATTATCAATTAAAGCGTGGGGGGATACTACTTTTCTCTCAAACATAAATGAAAGCCGAAGAATTGTTAAATCCACTTTGGCTATTTTGAAAATTCAAAATACATATCTAAATACCTCATTCTTAGTATTTTTTTCAATCGTAAGTCTATTTGTACGCCACCTTTACATCCTCTTAAACCGGAGGAGGTGAAAGGGAAAAATTAATTTGGGAAGCGGCATATTTTGCGTTTTGCTTTGCGTCTTCTTCACTGTCTCCAGTTGCGATCACATAGGCATAACGATTACCCATGGATATAGGTGGTGTGAGTAGAGTGTTTTTTCGCGGCTTAACATAAACGGCTTTAACGCCCGGGGATTTAGTGGCTCTATTTTTGCCGGTGACTTTCTCTAAGATTCCCGTTTCTGAAATAACGACATATTTGGTGAAACAGGGTATCTTATATCTTGGTTTAATATTATAATCCAGTCCCAGTATGTATTTTAAAGTTTCTTCAACTAAATTTATACCTAGGGCGATTTCGATCATTTTATTCATTCCTGCGCCAGATATCCGAGGGTTAATTTCAATTAATTTCCATTGACCTTTTACATAGCGCATTTCTAGATGACAAGTGCCTGATTCCATTCCATGGCTTTCTATGATAGATGTGACTGCTGTTTTCAAGTTTTTATAAAAATCTGTTGGTGGATCAACCATTAGGTTATATCCTGTAATAATAAAACGCTGACCAAATGTTATTTCCTGTTGGATGATGGCAATAATGTGTACTGTATTTTCAAAAACAACCGTTTCAATTAGATATTGAGGTCCGTCAAGAAATTCTTCAACTAAAATGACGTCATCAGGATATTTTATAAAAAGGTTTTCCATTTGGTGTTTAAAACATTTGAAGCTATTAATCTTAAATACATCTTTAGAACCACAAGAATTCGGCGATTTCATAATAAGGGGGAAACAACTATTAAGTTGACTCTTGGAAAATGAATCATTCTTTGATAAACTTCTAAATTTCGGACGGTAAGGTAATTTAGATAAAGTCTGTCGAGAAAGAAGCTTGTTTTCCATAATACGAATGGCTTCCGTAGAAAATTTGTTTACACTAAATTCTTCAGCTAACCTACATGCAGTTGTACAATACGGATCAACAAAACTGACAATTGCGCAGATTTTTAGTGCTTGTGAAATTAGGTGTTTAATCGCATCCTTAATATTCTCAAAATTCTTTAGATTGCATAACTTCATAAGGTGGACATCAGGAAATTCGGTACGTTTTTCTAAAAAAGTCATTCTATCGGTAAGTAATACAGTATAGTAGCCTAGACGATCAGCAGCTTTAATTGCTTCACGGCTAGATCCGGACTTTTGGGTGTTAATAAATACAATTGTATTCACCTCACAAATCTCCTTTTAGATATAATTTTTTTAATCACTCGATTTTATAATACTTACATAGAAAACGAACGATATCATACATATTTAAACCACTAGCTCCTTTTACCAAAATAATATTACCTGGTTCGATGGTCTTCACCAAATTTTCATATAACATTTCTATTTGTGAGACAGTTATATGTTTAACTTTTTCTTGTGGATAATGGGCAGCTATTGCGCCAATACCAATATTTACCGAATAACCGCCATAAGTATAAAGGAAGTCAATTTTATGGGATGCGACATAACGTCCGATATCTTCATGATATTTTTTTGAATTCGGTCCAATCTCAGGCATTGTACCTAAAATTGCAATTTTCTTGCTGCCTTTGAGAGAAAGAAGAACATCAATTGCAGCTTTCATTGCTGGGGGATGAGCATGAACGGTATCATCAATAACGGTTATCCCATCTTTCAAGCGCCGAACATCTAATCTATGATTTGGTTTCTTTATATTTTTCAGTCCAGTTTGAATTTCTAAAGGTAAGAATCCCAACTGATGAGAGATGGCTATAGCGAACAAGGCATTATATACATTGTGATAACCAACAACTGGAATAGAAAATGAATATTCGTTTTCATCAAGGGTGACGGTGAATATCGTTTCATCTTCTGAAAATTCCATTCTTCTGGCTTGATAATCCGCTTCTGATTCTATTCCTATAGTAATAATCTTCCCTTTAAAATCACTGGTATGAAGCAGTTTAGAATTTTCATCATCGTTATTAGTAAACAAAGTACCCGTCGGATTCATACCTTTAATCAATTCTGATTTAGCGGCTGCCAAAAGTTCAACTTTACCTTCAAAATTACCGATATGAGCGAGCCCGACATTGGTTATAATTCCCATATTGGGTTGAACGAATTTACAGTGCTCTGTAATAGCACCGGGGAAGGCCATACCGTATTCGAGAACGACTGCACGGTGAATACAACTTATTTGCTTTGCGTGTTCTTGAGTATGTTGGAATGTATTATAATAATCTTTTGATTCAAATAGTACCCATCTTTCCCTTAGAATTGATGAAGTCATTGTTTTTACCATCGTTTTTCCCGCGCTTCCTGTAATAGCGATAATCGGTTTATTATAATTAAAATCCAACTCATTACCTCCTTTCGAGTTTGGCTTATAATTTCTATTAAACTATGATTCTATAAATTATTCGATTTTGTAATAATTACATAAATAACTTACTATTTCATACATTTTTAATCGACTATAGCCTTTTACCAGAATAGTTGATCCGGGTTCGATTAACGCTACGACTTCACGTAGTAGTACTTTTCTATATAAACGTGTTTTATGTCTTACTTTATTGGCGGGGAAACCGGCATTTATTGCACCTATACCCATATTTATTGAAATATTTCCATGAGTATAGAGAAAGTCGATATTTTTAGATGCGATATATCTACCGATATCTTCGTGATATTCATTTTGTTTTTCCCCTAGCTCGGACATACTACCGAGAATAGCAATTTTTTGCTTTTTACCTAGGTCTTCCAAAACATCAATAGCTGCCTTGACTGCTGGTGGATGAGAATGCACTGTGTCGTCAATAACCGTAATGTCATTTTTCAATCGAATAACATTCAATCTATGTTCGGGAGTTGTCATATTTTTAAGTGCAGTTTGCATATCTGATGGTAAGAATCCTAACTGATGGGAAACGGCTATAGCAAACAAAGCGTTATAAATATTATGTTTGCCAAAAATAGGAATAAAGAATAGATGTTCTTTACCTTCAAGTGTAATAACAAAAGTCATTCCAGTTTCGGAATTTTCTATTTTTCTGGCTTCGTAACTCGCATGGGATTCTATTCCCACTGTAATGATCTTTCCTTTAAAGTCATGTGTATGAAGCAGTTTAGAATTCTCATCATCTGCGTTAATAAATAAAGTACCCGTTGGATTCATACCTTTAATCAATTCTGATTTAGCGGCTGCCAAAAGTTCAACTTTACCTTCAAAATTACCGATATGAGCGAGCCCGACATTGGTTATAATTCCCATATTGGGTTGGATAAATTTACAGTGCTCTGTAATAGCACCAGGGAAGGCCATACCGTATTCCAATACCGCCGCACGGTGAGTGAAGTTTATTTGTTTTGCGTGTTCCTCAGTTTTTTGGAATGTATTGTTATAATGATTGGGTTCGAACACAATCCATCGTTCCCTTAAAATTGCAGCGGTTAAAGTTTTCACCATGGTTTTCCCCGCACTTCCGGTAATAGCGATAATCGGTTTATCATAATTAAAATCCATCTAATCACCTCCATTTGAACATTGATTAACAGCTTCATTAATTTTAGATGACTTTGATAAAAATAGGGCATATTTTATCATATATCTCACGGTATCAAGCTCTAGATAAAAGGTCGGCGGGCATCCAGGACGCCAGTTAACCTCATATATCCAAATCTTTCCTGTGTCATCCATACCAACATCAATTCCTAACTCGTCAATGGTTTCTGAAAAGTGATTTTGTTGAATATCATCCATATGTGTTGCAAGTTGAAGAGAAAAAATTTCCAGATATCGTTTGATATTATAATATTCATCACCAAACTCTTGTTTTAAAAAGGGTACCAAATAATTCGTTGAACCGCCGCTATTGATATTAGAGACGATGCTTCCGGGAGGACCAATTCTAGGATAAATCTTAGTAATGACCCATTTGCCTTGACCATTCTTCTGCACATGCAATCGATAATCATAAGGAAGACCTGTTTTGGTTTTACAGTTAATATAAGGCTGTATAAGATATAATTCTTCGCGTAGTTTACTAGAGATATATTTTTTAAGTTCATCCCAGGTGTATGTGTAATTATTGGTATTAATTAGCAAGTTAAAATTGTCTCTAATTCTTTCAATGAATAGGATGCCCTCACCTTTATGACCATTAACGGGTTTAAATACGATTTTTTTGTAATAGTTAAAAACCTCAAAAAACTGTCTTGATGAATATATATAATGGGATGGAATGAGATATTGTGTAAATTTATTTGCGGCTTTTAGCCGGTTATAGACCTTCATTTTATTTCCGATAGAATTAGTAGTAAATGGGATATCCTTTTTTAGCTTAGCAATGATTTCACTTGAATGTGCTAATTTTACAGGGCTTCCTGTATTATAAATGACATTAGGGAAAGAACTCTCTATTTCTTCCCAGTTTCCATTTTTATAGATATAGCCATTTATTTTCTTTTTTTCAAAATCTACTTTTTTGGGAGAAAAATACAGTAATTCCGCACCTTCAGCTTTAGCTACTGCAGCATAAGCATAGGCTTTTGTTACTTTATCTGGATACTTTCGATGGTGCAACATCCCAATTAATGTCATTATCATCACCTCTTAATTCAATGGATACCATAATGTTACATAAAATATTACATATAATATTATATATAGCATTATTTTACATATAACATTATATGTAGCTGGTGTATTTTGGTGATTTGTACATATCAATTGATTTAAAACTTAAGGTGGATATAAAAAACGGTGAATGTAAAATTGACAGAAATCCATTGAAAATGGTTACTTTCAAGGTGGACAATGATATAATGAAGAATATTTTAAATGGAAGGAGTACACACATGATCCAACAACCTCATAGTCACTATTACTATCTCGGAAAACCGTATCCTTTGTATGCAACAGTGGACACATCAACAACAAAGATTACTATTCGATGGGATGGTAAAGCCTTTATTTGCACGAGTCCTGAAGCTGGAGAAATAGATTTTACTGACGCATTCAAATCGTTTTATGTAAAAGCGAGTCGCAAATTGATTGGACAAAGACTGAAATTATATCAAACACATTTTAAAGTAAAATATCGATCGTTTACCATAGAAAATAGTCGTACAAAATGGGGAAGTTGTAGTTCGGAGCGGCACTTGACCTTCAACTGGAAATTGATAATTTTTCCGCTCACTGTCATTGACTATGTGGTCGTTCATGAGCTTTGTCATTTAAAACATATGAATCATGACCGTTCTTTTTGGCGTTTGGTTGGCAAATTATGTCCAGAATATAAAGAAGCTATGGCTATTTTGGGGACCCAAAAAACGAGAGAGATGTAGGGAGGATAGAAGAAACAAAAAGGGGAGTCTTTTGCTTTATTCTGGCAAAAGAGAACCCTATCAATGAAAGGAGAATTTAATTTTGATAACAGAGGAAATGAGAATTTTAGATATTGTAGAAACTTATCCTCAAACAGAATCAGTATTCAGCAGTTATGATGAAATGATAGGGAAATGTATGATGTGTAACCATTTGTTTGATTCTCTTGCAGAAATTGCACAAGCGTATCATCTTGATTCCAAAGAGCTACTCTTGAAATTGAACCAGATTATCGCAAAAGATCAATAAATAAAGGCAAAGAAAAATACCAGTATTAATAATATGAGAAATAATATGGTATAATAAAAGTATATTAAAAAAGGTTTCAGGAGGTTTATCAATGGATAATAATGATAGATTAATTAGATTAAGATACGCTCTAGATATAAAAAATTCAGATATGATAGAGATATTTAAACTTGGAGGTATTGATGTAACAAAAGAAGAAGTACGGAAGATGCTCATAAAATCAAGGAATAGTTATAATGAGGAAATGGACGTTCGGGATGATATAGAAGAAAAAGAGGAGAATATAAAATGTAATAATATGACGTTAGAGTCATTTTTAAATGGCCTTATTATATTTAAAAGAGGGAAACAAGATCCAAAACCAGGACAACCTGAAAGAGCAGCACAATCTATAAAGGCTAGCGGAAGTGTTAATAATGTCATGCTAAAGAAATTGAAAATAGCCCTATCTTTAACAAGTGAGGATGTGCTTGATATATTAGAAGAAGCGGGCGTTGTTGTAACAAAAGGAGAATTAAGTGCTTTATTTAGAAAAGAAGGGCATAAGCATTATAAAGAGTGTGGTGATAAATACGCTAGGAATTTTCTAAAAGGATTAGCGATAAAATATAGGCGTTAATACGGCGTGACGTTCACTATTTGTAAGGAAATATAGAACAGGGTTGTAAGCGTGTCCTAATCAATTTATAAGCTTTGCATGACAGTTAATAAAAAAATATTAAGCTAAACGATACAATACCAGTTATAGAAGTTAGTATGACTGGTGATTTTTTATGCTCTAAACCGGTAAAAACTACTTTTTCAACCTTGGCTCTTTTGGCCTTTTCGTACACAGGAAATAGGTGTACCGTTGAATGTGGAAACATAATGAAATATATTTGGCTAAGAATAATTTCAATAGAAATATTAAAGAAAGAGATGATTAAATGATAAAAGCAAATTTTAATGATTATCAACTAAGCAGTGAGTTATTAAAAGCAATTAGTATGTTAAATTTTAAGAACCCTACAAAAGTCCAACAACAGGTTATACCAGCTGTATTAGAGCAAAAAGATATAATAGTAAAGTCCCAAACTGGAAGCGGAAAGACTGCAGCATATGCCATTCCTATTTGTGAATTAGTAGATTGGAATGAAAATAAACCTCAAGCATTAGTGATTGCACCAACAAGAGAACTTGCTATCCAGGTCAAAGAAGATATCTTTAATATAGGTAGGTTTAAAAGGCTTAAAGTATCTGCAATTTATGGGAAGGCTCCTTTCTATAATCAAGAAAAGGAACTTAAACAAAAAACACATGTGGTGGTTGGTACACCGGGTCGTATTATAGATCATATCGAAAGAGGGACATTTGATACCTCAAAAATAAAATACCTTGTAATAGATGAAGCTGATGAAATGCTTAATATGGGATTTATAAAGCAAATAGAGACCATAATAAGCAGCTTGTCAAAAGAACGTGTGACGATGTTATTGTCAGCTACAATGCCCAGAGGCATAGAGGCTTTATGTAACAAATACATGAAAGAACCTATACCCGTTGAAATAGAAGAGCAAAATTTAGCGGCAGACAGAATATGTCAAGAAAGATATACTGTAGATCAAAGAGATAAGATAAAACTTTTAAGAGATATAACGATAGTAGAAAACCCAGATCGTTGTATGATATTTTGCAATACAAAGCAGAAGGTGGAGGCGGTTTATAATGAGCTGGCAAATCTGAAGTATATTTGTGAGAAGATTCATGGTGGAATGGAACAACGTGATAGGTTAAGAGTAATGAATGATTTCAAACAAGGTTATTTTAGATACTTAGTAGCTACAGATGTTGCAGCCAGAGGAATAGACATAGATAATATTTCGCTTGTAATCAATTATGATATACCACAAGATAGAGAAAGCTATGTTCATAGGATAGGAAGAACTGGACGTATAAACAGGGAGGGTAAAGCAATTACTTTTGTAACACAACATGAAAGTAATTTTTTAAATGATATACATCAATATATCGGTAAAGAGATTCTTTTGAAAGAAAGACCCAAGAAAGAAACTGTGAATCGTTCCAAACAGGAATTTGTTGAAAAAATAAATACGACACCTGAAATTAAAAAATCAAAAGGCGCACAACTAAGCAAGGAAATTATGAAATTGCATATCAATGCAGGTAAGAAAACAAAGATGAGACCAGTAGACATTGTAGGTACACTTTGTAATATTAAAGGTATGACAGCGGCAGATATAGGGATCATCAATATAGTGGATGTATCTACCTTTGTAGAAATTTTAAATAATAAAGGGGAGTCAGTTTTTCAGGCGTTACAAAAGACACCTATTAAAGGCAGACTTCGCAAGGTAAGTAAAGTGGATATGTAAATACAAAAAAAGACAATGGGACAGTTTAGTATAAACATCTTATAGTAGACACATAAAGAAAGAAACTTTGATAAGGAATTTACCTTTATTTATTATGATAATTATGGTAATATGTGAAAAGTATAATAGCTTTGAGATAAAAACACAATCCGGTTGGTAGTCCGGATGCAGATTATATCTGTCAGTAACCTGCCCTCCTGGGGTTGTCCATTCTCTGTCATAAGCTAATAAGACAGGAGGAATGGTAGTGAGCAAATTAACCGTTTTTTTTGAAGATCCATTTTGGGTTGGTGTATTCGAACAGTGTGATAATGGTTTTTTAGAAACGTGTAGGGTGATTTTTGGATCGGAACCAAAAGACTATGAGGTATATGATTTTGTTTTGAAACATTATTATCATTTGAAATTTAGCAGGCCCATAAAAGTCCAAAAGGAAGTTGTAAAAAAGATTAACCCTAAGCGGTTGCAAAGAAAAATTAAAAAGCTTGAATCTAGTGAAGGTGTTTCGACGAAAGCACAAGAAGTAATGAGGCTTGAGAGAGAAGCAAACAAAATTGAAAGAAAAAAGATATCCAAAGAAAGAAAAGAACTGGAGAAAGATGAAGAATTTTTAAGAAAACAACAAAAGAAGAAGCGAAAGAAAAAAGGGCATTAATTTTTTGCACATGAGGTATGTAATCATACCTCATGTGCTTTTTAGTGGTTGAATATCAATAAAATTGTTAAAAGCAATTTGAAATATCATAGAGAAAAACATAGAGATGATGTGTCGAATTTTGTAAAAATGCTTGGATATTTAGTTAAAAGTTGGTATTATTAATATAATAAGTTAAAAATATAAACTTAATAGGGGGGACTTTTATGAGAAAAATTATTACATTAATTTTAACTTTAATGTTTGCTTTAGCAGTAGTAGGCTGTGAACAGCAAACAACAAGCCAAAAAACAGAAGAAGAGCTAAAAGCTGAGATAAGAGCAGAAATGGAGGCGGAGCAAAAGCTAAAAGAGGTTGTAGGCCCTGTCAACATGGCAATCCTGAATTATGAAGGAGAAGGGCTTGAGAGACTTGAGCAGATAGAGATAGACTGTAACGAAAATCCTTATGACCACCATTTTAAGATTGGGGCGACTGATCGGATTGCACTATTTGGGGAGGTTAAAGACGTTAAGATTGGATTTGCCGAATGGTTTACAGAAGGGAATTACATGCCTATTAAAGAATTTGAAAGCCTAAAAGATACAGAACTGGTTATACATAGAAGTGCTGTAGTGGGAGAGATGTTTATCATATCGTTTTTTGATAGTGGTATGAGAGAGCATACGTATCATCTTATGACAGACGAGTGTTATGTTTCAGAAGACCCTGATGAGCAAAAGTTGATAGCAAAAATTGATGAAAAAGATAAATTACCTTCAAGTTATGACGATGCTGTAGAGTTATTCATAGGCTATATGGGGATGACAGAAGATGAGTTTAATAACTGCAATCACTTCGCGAATGTAGAAATAGAGTATGGTGAAATGGAAGGCGAACCGTATTTTCACATATATAATGAACCTTTAGGATATAACGTTACGTTATCAGTATCCCCTTATGGTGAACCAACTATAGATTCCATAAGAATTGAGCCGAATGATGCGTACACTAATATTAAAGACAGTGCTAAAAAAAGCTTTTTTGGTGTGGATTTTGATATGTCGATTTATGGAGGAAGATACAACTTAAATAACACTAGAGATGATATAGGCGTTTCACTATATGAAAATTATGATGAATCATTAGATGATTATACCGACGCTTTAGGTTCAATTAATATATTTAAAAAATAAGTTTATAAATTAGGACAGCGAGGGGGATTTTTTTATGAAAAGAATAATTGGTTTATTACTTGTTTTAATGCTTATGTTAACGGTAGTTGGGTGTTCTTCTGAAACAACAAGCCAAAAAACAGAAGAGGAGCTAAAAGCAGAGATAAGAGCAGAAATGGAAGCTGAAATGAAAAGTGAGCAAAGTAATGATAACAGTAACAACAATAATGAAATTGCTGAGGCACAAGATGAAAATGATGCAGAAAATCAAGAGGAGACAATGACGTTAAAAGGTAAATTTATAAGTAATGACATTGGCGGCGGTGTTTTGTTAGAAGATGATATCAATGTACAGGGTGAAAATGCAAACGAAATCTATCTAAGTAATATATCTGTAGAGGATTATCTGCAAAGAAGTTACTTTACATATCAAATGTACGTCAATGCTGTCTTAAAAGATGAGTATAACAGCAATATAGATATAGAGGTAGAGGTAGATAAAAATAGTTTTAACCGCCATGAAGAAATGGGGGTATCTGTTGAAGCTAAAAAAATCATTTCATTAAATGGCGAAAAAAATCCAACTTATAAAGCAGATCAAGGTTATCCCATTGATTTTTATGAGGACACATTTTTCTGGTATTTAAAAAATATCTCTACTGATGGACATATGTTTACACAGGATATAAAAGACTTTGACTTTTATAATGAAATCGAAGATTTTAAAGTTGCAGTTGATAAAATCCTAGAAAGTGGCTTGTTTATTCAGATGTCAGAGGGCGAATATATGATAAATGAAACCGAAAAGACCTATTATGAGTAATACCTTGTCAAAGATAGTTAAGATATTGGGAAAAAGTTAATTTGTAACTAACCTATGTATGTGTTATAATACATAGGTTAGTTTAGTATTTGGACAAAGCTGATTAATGTATAGTCAAATTATTTTTTGTAATAATCTTATCGTTAGTTTAAAAATTATCATGAAGATGCTTTCCTTAGTGAATATTAGATACTCCTAAAATATCTGATAATAAAGTAGATTTGTTTTATTCTTGAATTTTCAATACGAATTATTAAAATAAATAATTACATGATTAATCCTCGCAAATTTTGTACAGGATGTTTACTATTATACGCTAGTAATAATAGTTACATATTTTGTGCAACGATTTTAGGTTTAGTAATGGCGTTATTGAATACATTGATTGATTTTTGCTAACATACTGCTATGTTAGCTTTTTTTGTTATGTAATACTTACATGGAAGAAATAAAATACGAACAAACATATTCGATTATATTAAAAGATAATTAGAAATTATAGAGGGAGGTGTATTAATGACACAACAAATAATATTCACGCTGATCGGCTTGTTCTTAATAACAGCACTAACGAATATTTTAGCAACATTGAAGAGTATATTGCTGGCAAAGAACATTATGAACCCGGTTTATTTTTTAGTGTTTATAGATGCTATTATTTTTGCAACAGTACTTGGTAAGGTAACGAGCTCAGAAGGCATTCATTTTGCAATTGCATATGCTCTAGGGAAAACACTAGGTGTTTTTATCGGTGGTAAAATCGAAGAACGACTTGCCCTGGGTATTTTAGAAGTAGATGTATTTTTAAATAATAAAAATAAGATGATTAAAATAGCAGAACAGCTTAGGGAAGAAGGCTATACAGTTAATAATTTTTTAGCTCGAGGAAATAATGGGGATAGAAGATACAAGGTAGAGGTGGTTATAAAAAGAAAAGAATTCAAAGTACTTGAAGATATTATGGATGAGTGTGGTGTAAAAGATCCAACTTTAAAGATTAAAAATCTAAATAAAGTAGAAGGTAAAATTACTGCTACAAGAATAAAGGCAGTTTAACCCATTCAGCCTATCTATGTGAACAGGGTTATTGACAACACGTCTAATCTGAGATGACTTGGATTAGACGTGTTTTTATGCCCAGAAAAGCAAGAATTCTAGGTATTTCAAAAGCGTAGGATGGAAGCAGGAGAACCGACCTACGCTTTATTGAAATATTTAAAATGTATAAAAACATATACTTAGAATACAAATGCGCTTAAAAATATCTGTTATAATTTTAATCCATTTACTATAATTGCATTTCCCTGGGGCGGTATACTTCTTGTTAAAATACCATTAAAAATTATATCTACATCCTGACCCTCTTTTAGCTTTTCAAAAGTTAACACAATAGTATGTTCATTTATATGAAAAATATATTCATGATCCTTTTCATCCTCGATTAATAATGATCTTTTACCATCTCTCACCTTTATTTCTTTAATTTTACCAGTTAACATTTCATGCATACCTTTTTCAACTTTTACTTTTATCAAATCCTTTTCTGCAATCTGTTGTTCTGAATGACCTAAACATCCTTGGTTTTCTTGATACAATATAAAAAGACCAATTGTACAAAGTAATCCAATTAAAATAATGACTAATATCTTATGTTTTATCTCAACCATCCCTTTCTAAAAAATATTTTATGATACACTTAATTATATGCCTGAATCTTTTCATTATATTTCATATTAAAAGTTATAGGGCTTGATATAGATTGAAGAGGTGTCTAAAATTGAGTCGGACAACAGTGCCTGTTAAGTAAGCGGATACGGTTGCATCTTTTTTTCTAAACTTATTCAAAATGTAAATCATTTTATCAGCTGATTTTATTCCGATACCATGACCATAATAAAGATCATAACCAAGGTCAATGACATTTTCACCTTGCCAGTAAGGCGTGCGGGAGGATACATCCGGATTATCGAAATATCTGCAATCACCTGGAAAATAGAAGCGTTCATTTTGATATGAACGAATACCAAGATCATCGTCAATATTTTTCCAGTCCATTAAATATAAATTTGAAAAATATTCATTGAAAAGTGTTGGACCCAACGTACTTAAAACGGCTTTGTAAAATACAATGACAATGGCTGTAGAACATTCCGTACCATATTTATAGCCGTTCATAAAAATATCTATAATTGCATCAGATGCCTCTACATCACCCCTTAATTTAAACCCGCCTTCATCAGTGAGAATCCAGTACTTGGGATTACACATAGCCTCACCAAATGTTTTAAATTTCAAACGACTTTTATTAAGCGCTTTAGCGGCGTCAATAATATTCACGCGCAAAGTGAGTTCAAATTTAAACTGAGCAAATGAAGTATAATGATAAATTTTAGGACTTGAATCTATTTTTTGGATCATTAATTTTTCAATTGGGCTAAATTCATATTGATTGAGAATATGATGCGCAGGCGTTACATAATCTGAGATTTTGATCATGGTATGTTCCCCCTTATTTGCTATACACCATAAGATAAAAAACGATGATTTTTTAAATCGTACATTAACTTATATTATTAGAAGTGTGAATCTTAAATGCCTAGTACATTGAATAAATGTTTACTTGTATCCTATAGCATCATTACTACATATGAGGGATTTAGATGCGTATCAACCGATAATGATCTATTATTAAAATAATGAAAGTGGAAGAAGCGAAGGGGGTGTCCTTTTGCTTCTTTTTGCGTTATAAGCATTAGTAGAATGATGGTTAAAACAAAGGTTTCTTAATATTTTAGTAGGAAAAAGCAGATGATATTGATTTCGTATCATGTTAGTAACTAATTAATAATTAAGCAGTGAAAATATTTTGTCATAAATTCATATATGATATAATAAGTTAAATGTGTTTTAATTTTAAAATGACTAGCAGTGATGATATGACGTGATTTTGTGCAACAAGAATAGTTGTGACGCAATACGATCAGGGAAGGAGATTAGATGAAGATGGTGGATAATCTTATTAGAACTTCTATGCAAGAATACGAAGAATATCTAAGAGACGAATCTCGTTTGGCTGGTACAGCGCAATCCATTTCTTTTCCTAAAGATGAGAATGAGATTTTAGAAATCTTAGCAGCATTATCTCAAGATAAAATTCCAATTACAGTACAGGGAGCGCGTACAGGTATTGCCGGTGGCGCAGCACCCGAAAGCGGGCACATTTTAAACCTTAACAAAATGGATCAAATTCTAGGCCTGCGTTACGATGAAAATCTTAAAACGTTTTTACTTAAAGTTCAAACGGGTGTGTTGCTATCAGAGATTAGAGAAGCACTGCTTAAAAAGACATTTGCTGTCAGTAATTGGTCACAGAAATCTCTCGATGCATTGGAGTTGTTAAAAAATTCGCGGACATATTTTTTCTCGCCTGATCCTACGGAAACAAGTGCTTCAATCGGAGGCATGGTTGCTTGTAACGCTTCAGGCGCACGTTCATTTAAGTACGGTTCTACGCGAAAACATATTGAAGCATTGCGGATTATTTTAGTTGATGGGGATACGATTTTTGTAAGAAGAGGCGAACACAAAACCCAAGGCCGTTCTTTTATAGTAAAAACAGAATCAGGCAGAACCATTGAAGGAAATGTACCTAAGTATATGATGCCTAACGTAAAAAATGCATCTGGATATTATGTAGAAGATGATATGGACTTGGTTGATGTATTTATTGGTTGTGAAGGAACGCTCGGTATCATTACGGAAATTGATCTGCGGTTGTTGCCTCATCCCAAGTATATTTACTGTTTGACAACATTTTTTACTTCCGAAGATAAAGCTTTGAAATATATTAGAGCAGTAAGAGAAAAAGAAGAAAAACCAGCTTCTATTGAGTACTTTAACCATAAAGCCCTCAATCTTTTAAGAGAACAAAAGAAATCAAAACCTGCATTCTCAGATATATTAGATATGCCGGATCATTTTCATACGGCCGTCTATGTTGAATATCATGGGGATTTGGAAGAAGCAGTTACAAATATGATTTTAGAAGCAAGTAAGGCAATAGTTGCTTGTGGCGGGAGGGAAGAAGATACATGGCTTGCTCTTAACACGCAGACCATGCAGCAGCTACATGCTTTTAGGCATGCTGTACCTGAATCCGTTAACCTTCTCATTGATGAGCGGCGAAAAACTGAGCCTAACCTTACGAAACTGGGAACAGATATGGCTGTTCCGGATGAACAATTAGAAGAAATTATTGATTTATACAATACATGCTTGCAAAAAGAAGGACTCGACTCTGTAACATTCGGGCATATCGGTAATAACCATGTTCATGTTAACATTCTTCCGCGAAATCAAGATGATTACGCTAAAGGTAAATCTCTATATACTAAATGGGCGAGCGAAGTTATAAAAATGGGAGGAACGGTTTCTGCAGAACACGGCATCGGCAAAATGAAAAAAACCTTACTCAAAGAAATGCTTGGTGAGGAAGGTATAAACGAAATGAAAGCGTTAAAAGCCTTATTTGATGTGGATTTTAGACTGAATCCAGGTAACCTTTTTTAATAAATAATAAAAGTAGGTGAAGTCATGAATATCATTGTATGTGTAAAGCAAGTGCCAGATACGACTGAGGTTAAAATGAATCCCGAAACAAATACAATTATTAGAGAAGGCGTTGAGTCTGTTGTTAATCCTTTTGATGCTTTTGCCATAGAGGAAGGGTTAAAAATAAAAGATGTCTATGGAGGAAAGGTTACTGCACTGAGTATGGGCATACCGGATGCAGTACAAATGCTAAAGGAGATATTGGCTTTAGGCGTAGATGATGCGGTGCTTCTGAGTGATAGAAAATTTGCTGGGGCTGATTCTTTGGCTACAGCATACGCTTTATCGTTAGGTGTAAAGAAAATAAATGATTTTGATCTGATCATATGCGGTAAACAGGCAACGGATGGAGATACGGCACAGGTCGGACCCAGTCTGGCTGAAAAATTAGGTATTTCTCATTGTACCTATGTAAGCCATATTGAAGAAATAGGGTCCGACTATATCAGGGTAAAGAAACTGGTTGATGACGGATATGAAATCATTGAATTATCGTTGCCGGCCGTTATTACAGTTGAAAAAGGTATTAATAGGCCACGTATTCCTTCTATCAAGCATTTCAAAAATGCATTGGAAAAAGAGGTGCTAATATGGACTACCGCGGATGTGGCTGCCGATAGTCAATTGATCGGTTTGAGTGGTTCACCAACCCAAGTTGTAAGAACATTTATACCTCAATATAATAAGGAAATCCAAATTCTAGAAGGTACGCCTGATCAGCAAGCTAAAGATCTTATGGAGAAACTTGCAGCAGAAAATTTTCTAGGGTGCGAATGAACAATGGAGGGAGAACATGGGTGATATAAAAATATTAGTTGACAAATGCATCGGTTGTAAAAAATGTGTGAGTACCTGTCCTTTTGGGGCAATCGTTATGGAAGGCAAAACAGCCAAAATTTTAGACAACTGTTCACTTTGCGGCGCTTGTGTCAGCAGTTGTAAATTTGAGGCCATTGACTTTACACGAGATGAAGTAAAGCCTGTTGATCTATCAGAATATGAAGGAATTTGGGTTTTTGCTGAACAAAAAAATAATAGGGCAGCGGATGTGGCACTGGAGCTTTTAGGCATAGCAAGCAAGCTGGCTGCTGATCTTGAAACTAAAGTTTCTGCTGTTATAATAGGCGAGAATGTAGCGGATAACGCAAAAACGCTGATTGCTCATGGTGCAGATGAAATATATATGATAGAAGACCCTGCGCTTGCAAATTTTAATGATGAAAGCTATTGCGACATCATGACACAGCTTATAACTGAATATAAACCTGATATTGTACTGTTGGGTGCTACGGCATATGGAAGATCACTGGCTCCAAGAATAGCATCACGACTGGATACGGGACTTACAGCAGATTGTACAGTGCTTGAAATAGATCCGGAAGAGAAAATACTGATTCAAACTAGACCGGCTTTTGGCGGTAATATCATGGCTTCAATTATTTGTCCTAATCATAGACCACAAATGGCTACGGTAAGACCTAAGGTTATGAAAGCTATTGAACCGGATTTTTCACGAAGGGGAGAAGTCATTAGACCGCAGGTTAATATTCCTACGAATCTCAATACAAAAGTTTTAGAAGTTGTAAGCAACTTAGATAGCGGAATTAATCTAGCTGATGCAGATGTTATTGTTGCGGCAGGTAGAGGGATCGGAGAAGCTAAGAACTTAGAGCTTATCAATGAACTGGCGGATGCTTTGGGCGCAGCTGTAGCGGCTTCGCGTCCTTTAGTTGATGCTGGTTGGATTGATTACAGCCACCAAGTTGGGCAGACAGGAAAGACGGTTGCGCCTAAAGTTTATTTTGCATTTGGAATTTCTGGCGCCATTCAACATCTTGCGGGTATGTCAACCACAGATATTATTATCGCGGTGAATAAAGATAAAGAGGCGCCTATCTTCAAAATTGCTAACTATGGTATTGTTGGAGATGTAACAGAGGTTTTACCGGCAATGATTAAAGCGTGTAAAGAGAGAAAAAATAGAGGATAAAAAACGTTATGATAGATGTGCAGTAGGTAGCGTTTAAATAAAAGATAATTGGTTTTGTTTAACTATATGTAACGCAATAAAAAACTTACATTACAGGTTTGCAGGAAAAGCGAAGGAAAGATGGGGACATTCCGCGAGGTACGAGTGGTGTGTCCCCGTGTTGCCAGAGCCATTCTAAATGTAAAAACTTTATTGTGTTTCATACAGTTATCTTTTATTTATTTAGGAAAGAAGTTATTGATAAACAAATAATAAATAAGATTTGAGATAGTATTGAGCATATATAATTTGAAGTTTTAGCATAATTATGATAAAATTATGCTAAACTAATAAAGGGGTGATTATATGCCACATATTAGACCAGTTTCAGATTTGCGAAACAATTTTGCTGATATTTCAAGGGTTGTACATGAAACAGCAGAACCAGTGTTTTTGACCAAGAATGGTTATGGTGATATGGTTGTAATGAGCATTGAAGCCTATGAACGTAAACTATTTGAAAGTGAAATCTATTTTAAACTGAAGGAAGCAGAGTTGGAAGCAAAGTCCACTGACAAACGTTTTTCACATGAAGAAGTGTTTGCCAATTTAAGGGCAAAGCTTGCTGAATCAACCCATAGAACCCCTTAAAGCTGAATATAGAATTTTATCAGTAAAAAACTATCTGGTGTTCTATGTAGTAACTGAATATGAGGTGGAAATACACAGAATTGTTTATGCAAAGATGAATATTGAAAGGATTATCAGATGATTTATTACTATTGCTTTTGTTGATGCATCCTTTTTCTAATGTTTAAAAAAGCAAAAGAATTGTTTCTGCGCTTTTTCTGTTGATTTTGAAGGTAAAATGGCTCCATTGAAGCAATTGAGGGAATCACCAGTTGGGGTATTCGGAAAGAATTGGTTTAGATGTGGCAGTTAATGTACCCGGTAAAAAAGATCAGCAGATTTTTGCGGCAGGAGTGAATTATTTTAAATAAATTAAAGATAAGGATAGCATAAGGTTGAAAGAGATTCTCTTTCAACCTTATTTTTTTATGGAATAATTTGTTTGTGATGAAAATTGTTAAAATAATACAAGGGATTTTATAATTTTTGTCTAATTTACAAAATAGAACAAAATAAGGTATATATTAGGAGGGAGTTCAACGAGGTTTGAGCTACTTTGTTAAGTGATTTTAATTATATAGGTAATGCGTTTTTATGGCGAACAGTACCACAAGTATTGTTAATATTTAGTGTTTATTTTTTAATAAACGAAGGGAGAAAATAATTATGGTAATACCAGAAACTAATCTAAAAGAAATTGGTATCTGTATTAAAAATTGTAACAATATTGAAGAAGGTAATATGACCATTCATGAGAACATGTTGAATATAAAGTATGCTATGAATGGTACGGGCAAATCTACTATTTCAAAAGCGATAAAGTTATATCTAGAGGGGAATAAGCTTGATGATTTAGTACCTTTTACACAGTCAGGTGAACCAGAGGTTTTTATAAATAAAAGCCTCAATAAAGTTCTTGTTTTTGATGAAACCTTTATAAACAATGTTGTTTTTAAAGAGGCTGAAGTTATAACTAACTCTTTTGATATTTTTATTAAAACACCAAATTATGATATAAGAAGGCAACAATTAAACGAAAGACTTAGAGAATTGAAAGTTGATATTGGAAGTCATCCTGATATTGTAAATATTCAGAAAAGTAGTTCTGAAGTTTCAAAAAAAATATTATTAAACCAAGATAAATCTGTTAAGAAAAATCCATTTGTAAAAAGTTTACTTAAAAGAGATAACTTATTTAATATACCTCCCAAGCTTCACAAATATAAAAACTTTATGCAAGAGGAATATAGCGTAGAGTGGATTGATTGGAAATCAAAGGGATATAGCTATGATAACAATAATGTTTGTCCCTTTTGTACTGAAAAATTAGATGCAGGTTACACTGAAGAAAAAACAGTTTTTAAAAGTACGTATGATAAAAAGAGTACAAAAGATTTAATAGATATGCTCAATTATTTTATAGATTTAAAGGAGTACATCAATGATGAAAAATATTACAAACTTCTAGATTGTATTAAAAAGGAAACTGATGAAAATACTTTGTCACTTGAATTGGGCAAATTTATTCAAGAGCTTAATTTTATAAGAGAAAAGATAAGTGCTGTTATAGAATTCGATTCATATAGAATTAAAAACGAAGAAATATCGGAATTAGATAAAAAAGTTAAAAAATTAAGTATTGATGAATCTATGTTAGATATCTTTAATAGCACTAGGTCAATTAGTATACTAACATTGATTAACCAAAAGATTGAAAAGATATATAATGAAGTAGAAGAATTAAAAAGAGAAGTAGGCAAGTTGAATGGTTATATAACAGCAGCAATTGAACAATCAAAAAGAGATATTAACGCATTTCTTGAATCTGCAGGTATTAGTTATGAAGTTGATATATTAGTTTCAGATGAAAATAATGCCAAGACAACATTGAAATATAAAAGTAACGGTACGGATACTTTTGATGTGGGCAATATCAAGAAACACTTAAGTTGGGGTGAGAAAAATGCATTTTCACTTGTGCTGTTTATGTATTATTCTATTCAGCAAAATGTAGATATTGTGATTTTAGATGATCCTATCTCCTCTTTCGATAGCAATAAAAAGTATTCCATAATTAATAGACTTTTTAAAAATATGCCAAATAATAATAGTTTTTATAAAAAAACAGTATTGATGCTAACTCATGATTTTGAATCTGTTATAGATTTTATTATAAATCAAAAGCCTACAGGTGGCTTTGTAAAAGCTCATTATGTAAAAAACACCAATGGTATTCTTCAAGAAAAACCTATAGAAGGAAATAGTGATATAAAATCAATGACATTAATGTTGCTAGAAAACATTAAGAACAATCAACTAAATATTGTCCATAGGGTTGTGTTTTTAAGGAAATTTATTGAGCATACAAATCAAAATCAAGAAGAGGGACTACTTGCTTATGATATCCTATCTTCATTAATACATTGCAAAAAATACGCTGATAAAAAAATCAGTGATAAAGAGTGTATACGCCTCACCAAAGAAGAGTTGGAGTTAGGAAATAAATTCATACAAAGATTTATTGATGATTTTAGTTATGAAGAAAACCTAGAGAATCAATATACAAAAAATTCGTTTATTACCCAATATGAGAATGAAGAAAACAGCTATCTAAAACTTCAGATCTTCAGGGGGTATTTGGAAATCGAGGATATTAGAAATATAGTAAAAGATGATGTTATTCTTAAATTTGTTGATGATATTTACCACATAGAAAATGATTATACGTACTGCTTAAATTTTTTCAAATATGACATTGTTCCAAACTATATTCTTGCAAGAATAAATGGTTTTATGGAAAATGAAAAACAAAAGTTGAGTAAATAGTTAATCACCAATAAATAGAAAAACTAAGATACTATAAAGCTTTTGTCAAAACTAATGGAAGCTGAAAACAACAACAGTTTAAACAGCGCTACTTGCACGATAGTGTCCAATAGTGTCAAGGGGACGGGGTTGTTGACACACTTCGTCTTCTTGACATTGGCATATTTATCATAGAAGGAAATGAAGGGGGGGTCTTATAATTTTAAAGAAAATTGGCTGGTTGGCGATGGCTATAATAATACTTATTACAGTCATTTTTAATGGTTATAAACTTACAATTTATAATGAATTTAAGGACTATCTAGTTGAAAAGTATCCAGACAAATCGTTTGATCTGCATTGGGTTAAATATGATTTTATATATGGCAATCATTTTTTTGCTACCGTTTATTGTAATAATGACGGAACCAAATTTAGCATTCATAAACAGAATGTTATATCCGAAGAATATTTATTAACCAAAAACAGAGAAGAAATGAACAGGGTAATCAATTCGTATTTTGAAAATGAAGATGTAAAACGTTATATAGAGCATCTAAATGTATCATCTTACAAGAACGATCTAAATACCGGTGAGGAAATAGATTACCCAAAAATTGTCGATAGAATATACGTGTATTATTATGATAACTCCATCAAAGATAATAATCAGTTTGCAGAAATATCATATAACATTGTACATATTCTAAAAGATAATAATGTTGATTTTAATGTAAGTTACTTCACTGATGAAAGGGATAGTAAAGTTTATGAACTTCAATTAATGGGAAGAGACATTAATGAAAAAGCAGAAGAAATTATTAAATTAATCAGGAGGAGAAAATAACCATTGGAATGGTTGAGAATCTCGTTTAGAAAGCGAATTAAGAACCATTCTTGCGCTTTATAAGAAGATGTTTGCTGTTATTATAGCAGATTTTATCTCTCCCTTATCCATAATTGCCGGAAGTTTAAAAAGGTGGCAAAAAGAAGACAGAAAAATTGAACCCAATTGGGCCCAATTTTTTTTGTTTCTGAAGATAAAACCTCAAGGAAATTGCTATAATTTTGCAGAATATAACTAATCATAAATTAGCATGACAGAGAAAGGGGGTAAGGGCAATGAGGAAAAAATACATCATGGCTCTGGATCAAGGGACAACGAGTTCAAGGGCTATACTTTTTAATCATGCTGGAGAGATTGTAAATATAGCTCAAAAAGAATTTACCCAAATATTTCCTCAATCGGGTTGGGTAGAACATAATCCGATGGAAATATGGGGCACACAATGCGGTGTGGCCAAAGAAGTATTGGAAACAGCAGGCATCACGCCTGAAGAAATTGCGGCTATTGGTATTACCAATCAAAGGGAAACAACCGTGATCTGGGATAAAAATACCGGAAAACCGATTTATAACGCTATTGTCTGGCAGTGTAAGAGAACAGCAGCCATCTGTGATGACTTAAAGAACAGGGGATTAGAAGAATACATCAATGAGAATACGGGGTTGGTATTGGATGCTTATTTTTCTGCAACAAAAATTAAATGGATATTTGATCATGTCAATGGTGCAAAAGAAAAGGCGCAACGCGGCGAATTGCTTTTTGGTAATATCGATACCTGGCTGATATGGAACCTAACGCGTGGTAAAATTCATGCTACTGATTACTCTAACGCATCTCGTACCATGCTTTTTAATATCAAAACACTGCGGTGGGATGAAAAATTATTGAATGAATTGAAAATTCCACCGAACATCCTGCCGGAAGTTAAACCCTCCAGTGCCATCTACGGGTATACAGATGCCATGATATTCGGTGGGGTAGAAATACCGATTGCCGGTGTTGCTGGTGACCAGCAGGCAGCATTATTCGGACAGAATTGTTTTGAACCCGGAATGGCTAAGAATACCTATGGAACAGGCTGCTTTATGTTGATGAATACGGGCGAAAAAAGGATTAAATCAAATAATGGCTTACTGACAACGATTGCCTGGGGCATTGATGATAAAATTGAATACGCTTTGGAAGGCAGTATTTTTATTGGGGGTGCTGTCATTCAATGGCTTCGTGATGAACTGAAAATGATTAATGATGCGGTGGAAAGTGAATATTATGCCAGTTTGGTTGATGATACAAATGAAGTCTATATCGTACCTGCTTTTGTCGGATTGGGTGCGCCTTACTGGGATATGTATGCTAGAGGCGTAATGGTTGGACTGACTAGGGGAGCAAACCGTAATCACATTGTAAGAGCGGCACTGGAAGCAATTGCTTATCAAACAAGAGATGTCCTAGAGGCGATGGAAGAAGATGCTGGTATCAAATTAAAAGAATTGAAAGTTGATGGGGGGGCAAGCAGGAATAATTTTTTAATGCAGTTCCAGGCAAATCTATTGAATGCACCGGTAATAAGATCACAAATAGCAGAGATAACTGCTTTTGGTGCTGCCTGTCTTGCCGGTATAGGCGTTGGTTTTTGGCATGATATTTCGGAAATTAGAGCAAATGAAAATATAGGCAAGTTATTTGAGTCTAAAATGGAAATGGAAAAAAGAAATGAATTATATGAAGGATGGAAAAAAGCAGTGAAGAGGGCTATGTAAAGAAGCAAGAGAACCTAACCTGAGCTTTATTCTTCAAACTGGTCGAAAGGTATTGACAAATTATAAAAAAAGGTGTACCTTAAAATAAAATTAGCACTCATATAGAGAGAGTGCTAACAAAACTAAAATACTTCAAGGGAGAGATTTATTTGGCAGAAAAACAGTTTAAAGCAGAGTCGAAGAGATTACTGGATATGATGATCAACTCAATATATACCCATAGGGAGATTTTTTTAAGAGAACTCATTTCTAATGCCAGTGATGCAATTGATAAAATTTATTACAAGGCATTAACAGATGATTCATTGAGCTTTGATCAAGATAACTACTATATTAAAATAGTCTCTGACAAGAAAAACAGAATATTGAAAATCTCTGATGCCGGTATCGGCATGACAAAAGAAGATCTGGATGATAACCTGGGGGTTATCGCTAAAAGCGGCTCTTTATCATTCAAAAAAGAAAATGAATTAAAGGATGGACATGACATCATTGGGCAGTTTGGAGTGGGTTTCTATTCTGCATTTATGGTATCTGATACGGTTACTGTGATCAGTAAAGCTTTTGGCAGCGATGAAGCTTACAAATGGGAATCTAATGGTACAGAAGGTTATACCATTGAACCTTGTGAAAAAGATGCTGTGGGTACAGATATTATACTTAAAATAAAAGAGAATACAGAAGATGAAAAATTTGATGAGTACCTTGAGGAACACAGACTAAAATCCATTATCAAGAAATACTCTGATTTCATCAGATATCCAATTAAAATGGATATAACGGAAAGCAAACTTAAAGAAGGCAGTGAAGAAGAATACGAGGACTATACAGAGGAGCAGGTTGTAAATAGTATGGTTCCTATCTGGAAAAAAAATAAAAACGAATTGACTAAGGAAGATTATGATAATTTCTATGCTGAAAAGCATTACGGTTTTGATAAACCAGTAAAACATATTCATATCATTGTTGATGGTGCTGTGAGTTACAATGCTATTCTATATATCCCGGAAAAAATGCCATATGATTTTTATACACCGGAATATGAAAAAGGATTAGAGTTATATGCGAATGGTGTCTTGATTATGAATAATTGTGCTGATTTGTTGCCTGATTATTTTAGTTTTGTAAAAGGCGTAGTGGATTCAGAGGATTTGTCCCTTAACATATCGCGAGAAATGTTGCAACATGATCGGCAGTTGAAAATAATTGCCAAAAATATCAAAGCTAAAATTAAGAAGGCGTTGGAGAACCTATTAAAAAATGAAAGAGAAATGTATGAAAATTTCTATGAGTCTTTCGGAAGACAATTGAAATATGGTGTTTATAGTGATTTCGGAAGCAATAAAGATTTCTTGCAAGATTTATTAATGTTTTACTCATCGAAAGAGAAAAAAATGGTTACTTTAGACGAATATGTTTCGAGAATGCCGGAAGAGCAAAAATATATTTACTATGCAGCAGGAAAATCGAATGAAAGCATTGAGAAACTGCCACAAACAGAATTGGTATCAGATAAAGGCTATGAAATTTTATACTTTACCGATGACGTCGATGAGTTTGCGATAAGAATGTTAATGGCTTATCAAGAAAAGGAATTTAAATCTGTTTCAAGCGGTGATTTAGGGATAGAAATGGAAGAAAATGAGGATACATCTGATTCAGATAATAAGGATCATAAAGAACTTTTTGAACATATGAAAAATATTTTATCAGATAAAGTTGATAATGTTAGAGCATCAAAGAGATTAAAGAATCATCCCGTATGTTTAGCGAATGATGGTGAACTGACAATAGAAATGGAAAAAGTATTGAATTCTATGCCTAACAACCAAAATATCAAAGCAGATAAAGTTTTAGAAATAAACATCAATCATGATGTATTCAAATCATTGAAAGAATCTTTCGAAAGTGATAAAGATAAGCTTGATTTATATACCAATCTATTATATAACCAAGCGTTGTTGATCGAAGGATTACCAATTACAGATCCGGTAGAGTTTACAGACAGTATCTGTAAAATAATGAAATAGATAAGAACCACTTATGAGCTGGGATTAGCTTGTAAGTGGTTTTTCTTTTTATTAAATGCCAATTACCTAAAAAAATCTAATGAAGTTTGCTGTCATAGGAATATGGCAGTTTTTTATGCCCTATTTTATATCGACTATTGACATATATCGAATATAGATATAATATAGCTATATTCGATATAGGGAGGGCGAAATATGGCGCGAAAACAATTACAGAATTTGACTGAACCCATGTATTATATTTTGCTTAGTTTAGTCGAGCCTAAGCATGGCTACGGTATCATGAAACAGGTGGAAAAAACGACAGACGGCAGAGTAAAAGTTGGCGCAGGGACACTCTATTCATTGTTGTCGAGATTTGAAAAAGAAGAGATTGTCTGTCAAATTGGCAGTGACGGAACAAAGAAAATTTATAAACTCACTTCTAAAGGAATGGATATTTTAGCAGCAGAACACCAAAGATTAAAGCAATTGGTTGATGATGGAATCAACATATTAGGGGGGCAAGAAGATGAGTAAAAAAACCAAAAAAGTTTTTCGGATGATGTCGATCGTTGACTACAAATCACTTGAAATATATCTCGAAAAAATGGCTGAGAAGGGTTGGCTGCTTACTAAAATTAAAAGAACCACCCTGTATTTTGAGGAAATAGAGCCGCAGAATCTAAAATTTAATGTCAGCTTATTTTACAATACGACCCCCTTTGATTATCCTGATGAAGAGGATGCACAAAGTTATCAGGATCTGTGTGTGGAAAGCGGTTGGACATTCGCTGCGAGTAATGACCTTGTGCAAGTATTCTATGCAAATGATGCGGACAATCCTACACCTATACACACCGATAGACATGAAGAATATCGGATCATAAAAAGGACATTTATGAAAACGGAATTGATTTCTATTTGTATGCTTTTACTTTTAATCGCATCAAATTCATTGCAGCTTTTTAATTTTAATTATACATATCTTTATAGTAATAGTATGTTATTGGCGATGATATCACCGCTATTTCTCATGTTAATATTAATTGCAATTTATGGTTATTCTGTTATTTGGCTGATTAAGAATAAAATTGCTTTGTTAAAGGGTGAATCACTTGAATTTTCGACTTATAAAAATACTAAATTTCGAGTAGTTCTCTCATGGATGCTTATTGGAGCTTATTGGATATTAATCATTTTTGTGCTAAGTGATAACTTTAAAGTGATTATTGCTGCTTTTATACCGATTATTGTTGGTATGGTAGTTGGTCATTGTTGCAAAAAGAGATTCAAGAGCAAAAAAAGAACCCGCACGAAGAATATCATATTTTTGTCAATTGCGATCATAATAGCGATCGTTATATCTACCACCGCTATTATGAGTATTGTAATTTTTAAATTTCATGAAAATGAGGATGTGAAACAGAACGGACATATCGTTTTACAGCTTTCGGATTTTGGTACAGCCGATCAACCGGAGCGTACAAGACTTCATGAAGAAACCAGTATTTTTGTTCCTGTTCACTTCAATTATTATGAAACGCTAGGCAGGAAAGCGCTGGAAAATGAAGTATATTCTATTTCAACAGAATATGCCAAAGCGATCAATAAAGATGTGGCGACCTATTTATTTGATGGATGTATTAAGAAGAAAGAATCAAGGTTTAATGAACGTGTCAATGAAACGATGGCATATAGTCAAGAAGAGGCTGAACAAATGAAAAGCCCATTAAGCAAAATTCCTGATGGTCTTTGGGATGTGGATAGAGGATATTATCTCTGGGAGAACAAATCAAACATTGTGCTGCAAAAGGGCGATGAAATATATTGGTTAGATGGTGATGTTGACTTTTCCGATGAATATATCATCAATATTTGTGAGGAGAAGTTAGGAATTAACTAATTGTTTTTCTATGAATATTTTCTTATGACGCCCCCTGTACTTCTATGAAAATACTACATATTATGCTATAATATTACAAAATAAATAAATTTTTCGTAGATAATAAAAATAACTTTTAGGGGGAGATAGGACACTAAGAAGATACCAATCATATACATAGGATATAAAATGAGGAGGATGAATGATGAAAAAAAGATTGATCGCATATGTCTGTTTTATAATGATTGCAATGATGGTTAGTGGATGTGGTAGTGAAACAAATCAATCAAATGAAACAAATCAATCGAGTACAACAAATGTGAAAACATTGGATATTCATGATGAAGAAAAAGTTGTTGAATTTGTTATTGAAAAATACGTAGAAGAACCGATAACGACCAAGGATTTTATGTCAAAGTACCAATTTAAATATGGCGATGTGACGGACGATGGCCAAGAAGAAGCCATTCTGATAGGTGATAACTGGCATGATCATATATTGGTGATTAGAGCTTTGACGGATCAATATGAAGTTATCTTGCAGGACGAAGCGTCAAAATACAGCAATGATGCTGAAGTAGTAGACGGGTTTTTAAAAGTGGTGAAAAAAACAGGCGGCTCAGGGATCGCTGAGAGTTGGGCTGAGATATGGAAATATGATGGAGAAAAAATGCAGATGGTATTGGGTTCGCTTGTAACCGAATCTTCTCTGGGGGTTGTTGGACCTAAACCATATTCAGAAGAAAAGACTTCTGAGTTTAATGGGCCGTTGACAAAATTTGAATATACGCTGACCAACAAGAAAACATCTGAAGGCATACCTGAAACAAAAATTGAAGAACATGCTCAATACACATGGAACCAGAAAGAATTTAAATTTGAAAAACAAGAATTGTCAAAGGAATCAGGATCAGAAGACCAACCCGATCAGGCGAAGGGCGCGAATGATGTAACGTCTGAAAGAAAAGAGAATGATAACTCCGGATATGAGAATTGCGACATTGATATATTTTATTTCTTAGATGGCGATAGAGATTTCTTAACCATGAAAATGGGACCATTACCTTTTGTTGATGAAGAGGGTGGTGCCTATTATGAAGAGAAATATGGCGGTTTAACAAAACTGTACTGGGTTGCACCCAAAGATAATTACACTATTAATAGAGTGACAATTATGAAAAATGAGCATTATGATAGTGAATTTAGTGAGAACTCTGGAAATAGTTATATGGGTATTAACTTTGATATGACGCTTAAAGAAGCTAAAAAATATGTCACCAATATACCCGGATGGCCAGAAAATGGGAATGTTGATGTTAAGGTTGAATTCTCCGAGAATGGGGATGGTGTTTATACAGAAGGCATTGTTTCTAGAATCGATGTTTATTCTAATAAAAAAGTAGAAGCTGCAAAGGCTATAAGTATAACGAATTTTAATGATTTTATTACTGAGGTTACACCGGGTGAAAAGGTTGCTTCCGATCAAAAAGCGCATGAATACTATGGAAGCAGAGTTTTTTCTAACCTTGAAGGTACAGATCATTATCCCTATGGATATACGACTATTCACTTTGATGGTTATAAAGTAACACTAGAATATAATGAGTATGAGATGGTTAAAAATGTTGAGATTTCAGCAGAGGGTGTTGCTTATTCAAAAAATATAACGGCACGGGATGTTAGTTTAGGTGATCATATTGCTGATTTACCTGCTGATGCTGAGTATCAACAAGATGAAACGGTATGGGGTACTGAGTATAAGCGTTATTATGTTCCAAGATGGGGAGATCATGTATGGCTCTATTATAACCCAAGTAATTTTATGCTGGAGAGAATTTGTGTTTTTTAGAAAGTGTTAGTTAAAGAAAAATAAAAAGAAGTAAAGGGTCCATTTTAGTCCCTTTACTTCTTTTTATTTGTTGTGTAAAAGGTACCTATTATATAAATATTATTTTTCCATTTTCAAAACAAAAATACAGATGCAAATAACGTAGACAAAAACTGTAGCGGATAGCAAAAAAATTATCACATATACTAATTTTAAGATTCGCAAAAAATAATTTGATGTAAGTATTTATAAAAGGGCAGCGGTAAAAGAAGGTCATCCTACTGCAAAGAAGGAGGTGCATGTTGTGGAGAATAATATAAAATGTAGTGTGCACGATTGCCTATACTGGGATAATGGATCCTGTTCTGCAGATGGAATTGAAGTCATGGTAAGTGACGGTAGTCAAATCGCTGGTTCTGAACTAAAAACTGCATGTAAAACGTATGTAAACCAAAGACCAGAGTAAGGGTTAGTGTTTTCTCCAGTTTGTGAATGTTATGTAAAGAGTCAGACATTGATTAAAAAAGTGAAATAAATTAAGAAGCTGTAACAAAAGCGCGTTAGCTTTTGTTACAGCTTCTTAATTTATTTCTAAAAATCATATGCTAACAAAAGCAATATATGATAGGATATTAATTATCAACGAGACGGAAAGTGATAATACTTACAAATTGTTTCTTTGATACGACTTCGTCTTCTTGAAAGGAGGTACAAGATGAAAAATTGTCCGCCTCAAGCAGCAGGGCTTCTGGCTGCATCAATCTTTGGATTTTCTTTTGTGTTTTCCAAAATGGCTTTAGAATATGCTCAGCCGATACAATTAATCGGGTTCAGATTTTTGGTGGCATTCATGTTACTAAGCATCCTGAACGCGTTGGGATGGATCAAAATCAGTTTGCGTGGTAAAAATTTAAAATCGTTATTTCTAGTGGCGCTTTTTCAACCTGTTTTATATTTTATTTTTGAAACTTATGCGCTGCTATATGCACCAGTTTCTGAAATGGGATTAATGCTGTCTCTTATTCCCGCATTTGTCGTTCTTTTATCGGCTGTGTTTTTGAAAGAAAGACCCACTGTTCTTCAATATGTTTTTATCATCCTCTCTATTGCAGGTGCTGCATTGATTAATTTGATAAAGTATAATGGATTTTCCCTTGGAAGGGGAACATTACTGTTACTGCTTGCAGATTTGTCAGCAGCATGCTATTTCGTGTTTTCACGAAAAGCTGCATCTAATTTTTCATCAATGGAGATTACCTACGTGATGATGGGTTTTGGCGCAGTGATTTTCAATGGTTTAGCTGCGCTGCAATTGGTTTCCGCCGGGTCTTTAGGGCAATTTTTTGAGCCGTTATGGCACCAGGAATTTATGATCGGGCTTGCTTATCTGGGGATTCTATCATCGGTAGGCGCGTTTTTTCTGATGAATTATAATTTGTCTAAACTCAAAACTTTTGAAGTGAGTGTTTTATTGAATTTGGAGACAGTCATTTCGATCGCAACGGGTGTTTGGTTTTTTGGTGATCATTTTTATTGGTATCATTTTGTAGGGACACTATTGATTTTATTTGGTGCTTTTGGAACCAATTATTTTACACCGTCTGTAATGAATGAAGCAAAGTCTGAGCATAAAGCTTGATGGTGGAGTCGGAAATGAGTCTATTTGAAATTTAGTTAATGGTATAAATTAGGTGTTCCTATTAATAGGAACACCTAATTTTATTTTTGGCTGGTATTATGAGATATGATAAAAAAGGATAAAACTGGCTGGGTGAATTTATAAATTGCAGTTATATAAAAGGTCATCAATACATTATATATATTGAACGCATTAAATATTTTTCATTAGTTTTAATATTAGGGGAAAGTTGGAAGTAAAAGATTAAGGAATTAAAATATAGAATGTTTCACTATTCCTTATCTCTAGTCTTTCTACTTTCTACTTTTACTATAAAGTTTATGCCATATATTGCGTTTCATATAGTAAAATACTTAACTTAAAATGGAAGGGGGACTTTATGTGATTCAAGTCGATTTACCGGCTTCGTTTGCGATTGGGCAGATTTTTGCTTTTTTATCACGAGATTACCTAAAAAGAACACCGGAAAAATTTTCAAATAAATTACTGGGGCCTTTTAATTTCTATATGTCTTGTGGATTTGTGCCGACGGGTATGTACCTTTTGGTAGGGTGGCCATCGTGGGAAGCCATGTATCTAACGGACTGGGTTGAAAAGACGTTTAACCAACCGTTTGTAGCAGGGTTTTATGTACTGTTTATGGCTTTAATGATTTTATTTGGAAACATAGGGTACATTCTCGGACATGACTGGTATCTAAAGGGAAAGGGTCAACGGGTTATTTATGGTTCTATCGTTGGGACTTTTCTTGCTATATTACCTTTTATATTAAGATGGGGTGTATGGTGGAAAATTGGTACGTATGCGCAGATTCAAGCTAATCAGGGGTATTCTTTTTTTGCAAACCCTTTCTTTGGCGGATGGCTGTTTTTTATGGGTTATATGGCAGTTGCAACGGTGTTTACGGGGGTGTGGTTAAAGAAAAAGGCGAGTAAGGGGTAAGTAAATAGCAGCCTAGATTAAGGAGATGTCGGCACATGGGACGGATAAACTTAAATAATATCAGGCTTTCGGAATTTACACTTGATAATTTGAAATTATTAAAAGAATTACGTGAGCACCATTTTAAACTGAAAAGTTCGATATGCATTGAGCGCGCTAAATACATAACCGAATATTTAAAATATAAGGTCAAACAGGAAGAGCCGCCGATTATAAGAAGAGCAAAAGCGGTAAATTATTTTCTTTCTAATAAGGAACCGATTATTTTCGATGATAACTTGCTTGCGGGAACAACCACTTCCAAACCCCTTGGCGCACCCTTATATCCTGAATTCGTTGCCCTTACGATATGGCCGGAACTGGATACCATAAGTACCAGGCAAAATAACCCGCAGGCATTATCAGAAAAGGAAGCTGAAATACTGAATTTTGATATTTATCCTTTTTGGATGGAAAAAAATGTGCTTGAAGTGGTGAGAAAAAGGTATCATAGCCCTCAGTCGTTAAAACTTTTTGAACAATTGATCTACTATATCATGGGAAAGCCGGGCTGTATTTCACATACGGTGCCTGATTACAGCAAAGTCATTGACAGAGGATTGAATGATATTATAAAGGAAATTGCTGATAAAGAGAATGCCATAAGTAAGCAGATTAACATATCCGATCATGATCGTGAGAAAATACATTTTTACCAGGCGGTGAAGATTGCTTTAGAAGGGATCATCAACTATGCCAATAATCTAAGCCGGAGAGCATTGACATTATCCGAAAAAGAACGTGATCCTCAAAGAAAAAAGAGACTGGAAAAAATGGCTGAGATATGCAGTAAGGTGCCTGCCAATCCCGCGTCTTCGTTTCATGAAGCGGTTAATTCTTTGTGGATTTCCCATATCGCAATTCATGCTGAAAATATAAATATGGCGATCAGTCCGGGCAGACTGGATCAAATCCTTTACAAGTATTATAGAAAGGATATTTCAGAAGGTAAGCTGACGGTTAAAGAGGCGATAGAGATTGTGGGTTGTCTTTGGTTGAAGTTGGGCGATAATGTTAACATGGTGCCGGAGACAGCAGAGGAACTTTGGGGCGGCGCAGGAACAGCTCCTGCTGTTACTTTGGGAGGCATTGCTCGTAATGGCGAGGATGCGGTCAATGATCTGACTTATATCATGCTCAGAGTGACTGAATTACTAAAGCTAAGGGATCCGAGTATGAATGCCCGCTACCATTATGAAAAAAACACGAGGGAATATCGCAATAGAGTATGTGAAGTCATTGCCAATACGAAAGCCGTACCGGCATTTCATAATGATGTTGTTGATATTCAAATTCTTAAAAATCAAGGAACGATACTGGAACATGCGCGTGACTATGCCATTATTGGCTGTGTGGAATTAGCAAGCAGCGGCAAAAGTTATGATGCTTCCAGTTCAATCATGATGAATCTGGCAGCGCCGCTGGAATTAACCTTATATAACGGTAAACGTCCTACTTCGGGCAGTGAGCAGGTTAGTCCCCAAAGTGGTGATCCGGTAAATTTCAAGAATTTTACTCAGTTTTGGGAGGCTTTCAAGTCCCAATCCAAATGGTTGATCGAAGGCGCCATAGAACTGAATGAATGTTTCGGAAAAATTCACCAGGAGATGTTGCAGACACCGTTATTATCTGCTTATTTTGAGGGGCCGTTGGAAAAAGGTAAAGACCTTATATTTGGGGGTGCACTTTACAACTCTTCCGGGGTAACTCATATTGGGTTTGCAGATATGGTTGATTCCCTTAACGCCATTGAGAAGGCAGTTTTTATTGATAAAAAATATTCCTTTAATGAAATACTTATAGGTCTGAAAAATAATTTTGTAGGATATGAGGCGATGCAACAATATTTGGTTAACAAGACACCCAAGTATGGAACGGAAGATCCCATTGCGGTGAGGAACTCCCAAAATCTCATAAAATTTTTGTATAATTTATATCATTATAAAACCAATTACAGAGGGGGTAAATACCGTCCTGCTTATTGGACAATGACTAATCATGCGGGTCAAGGAAAACTGGCAGGGGCCCTGCCTAACGGAAGAAAGGCGGGAGAACCTTTTGCGAGCGGTATTACGCCAACATCGGGAGCAGCAAGGGCGTTAACTTCATGTCTGAGAACGGTGGGTGGTTTAGACAGTTTGTGTATACCTGGAGGTGAGGCGTTAAACCTTAAGTATACGTCTATTGAGAATGAAACAGATATTGAGAAATTTGCCGATTTTGTTGAAACCTATTTTCGTATCGGCGGTCTGCAAGTACAATTTAACATTATGTCTTATGAGATGTTGATGGATGCCAAGAAGCATCCTGAAAAATATCCAGAATTGCTGGTACGGGTTTCGGGATATTCGGCTTACTTCAAAGACTTAAATGAAACCATGCAAGATGAGTTGATTACTAGAACAGAATATAATTTGAGGACTGGAATAGCGGTACCGTTTCCTGGCTTTGGAGCAAGGGAGGGAACATTCTAACAATGTTTGATTCGATTATAAACCAATTATTGTTAAGAAAGTTTAGAACCAAACGAGTCGGAAAGAAATTTGTAGAAACATTGGAGTCAGAATTTGCAGAAGAGTTTTTAGAATTACTTTTGAAACTAATGGGGCTGATGTTTTGCATAGATAAAGATTTCAGACGTAATATTGATAATTTCAATGCCAAATATTTATTTAAGGATAAAAGTGAGGATATCAGTGTGGGTGTTGTATTTAAGGATTCAAAGATGAAAGTGCTGGAGGGTGAAATGGATCACACCCATGTCACCATTATATTTAAAAATCAAAAAGCGTTGATGAATTTTTTACTTTCGCCCAAATTAGATATTTTGAGTACCATACTTAACCAGGATGTTACTTACGAAGGTAACCTGAATTACATCAGTAAATTTGTATACATGGCCAATCATTTGCGTTTGATGTTTACAGGCTCATGAGAAATAACCAAGAGGGACCGTTGATATTTGATATAGGCCGTGGATCTATTGATGATGGTCCCGGAATAAGAACTGTCATTTTTTTCAAAGGTTGTCCGCTAAATTGTTTATGGTGCCATAACCCGGAATCTATAGATTGCCATGCTGAAATGGCATTTTACCCTGAGCAATGTATTGGATGCGGAGCGTGTAGGGCGGCTTGCCCGAACGAAGCAATTAACTTTGAACTGCCGGGTAGAATTGAACGAGAATTGTGTATAAGCTGCGGTCAATGTGCTAACGCTTGTCCAACGCTTGCCATTAAAAAAATTGGGCGGCTGTATACCGTCAATGAACTGATTGAAACATTAAAACTTGATAAAATATTTTATCAAGTTTCAGGCGGCGGTGTCACTTTTAGTGGGGGAGAGCCATTGCTGTATATGGATTATCTGGGTCAGGTCATGCGTCAATTGAAAAGGGAAGGGATACATATAGCGGTTGAAACATGCGGATGCTTTGACCTTGCTCTTTTTGAGCAAAAAGTGCTGCCTTATGTAGATAGGGTGTTTTATGATATAAAGTTTATAGATCCACTTTTACATAAAAAATACACAGGCAGGGATAATCGCATCATTTTGAATAATTTTCTATATCTGGTAAAAGAAAAAAGTATTCAGGTTATACCGCGGCTGCCTTTGGTACCAGGTATAACAACAGTAGCGGAAAATCTTTTGGCTGTTGCGGATTTCATGAGAGAATTCGGGTGTACCGATTATTCACTGCTAACTTATAATACGGGTGGAATAACCAAGAGGTCGAGTATACAGAAAGAGATATCGGCTGATATTCCTGATTATATGGTGGATCGGAAAGAGGAAAAGCAATGGCGTGAAATGTTTGAAAAGAGGTTTAAGGGAAAATACAAATAAGGTGATCTCTATAGTTGATAGAGGTCATTTTTTATTCCTGCGTATTGACCAGCGATTAAGTTGTATTAGAAAATGAAGTAGATGTAATGCAATAAATAACTTACATTACAGGTTTGCAGGAAAAGCGAAGGAAAGATGGGGACATTCCGCGAGGTACGAGTGGTGTGTCCCTTTTTACATAGTGAGTAAGACGTTAGTGGGATGAATTTAGTTAAAAATTAACAAAAAGTTACAAGGATTTCTATTATTAACGTTCAATACATTACAATATAATACAATTATTAATATTGGTAGAAGTATTGATAAATATAATGAAAATGGCATTAAAACTAACGACTAAAAAAGCGAAAAAGAAACGACCAGTTGGAAAAGCTATAATAGCTGGAGTTAAATAATATGTTTAATTTTGGAAAAGAGATGATAATGAAATTATGATGAATCTGTATCGTCAATAATTCAATATTAATAATATAAAGAAAAGGAAGGTGTATTAATGCTCACATATAGTACTTTATCTTCTGAATTGCAAGAAAAAATAAAAGCTGATAGAGTTTTAGGGAAAACAAATCCTTATCGCTGTAGTGATAAACAAGTTTTACGCAGAAATAATGAACGGGATAAACAAAACTTATGGAGAACTTCTTTTGTAAGAGATACTGAAAAAATTATGCACTCTCCTTATTATAATCGATATGCCGATAAAACGCAGGTGTTTTCATTTTATCGTAATGACGATATTACTAGAAGAGCGCTTCATGTACAATTAGTATCCCGTATTGCTCGAAATATCGGTAGTATATTAGGCTTAGAATTAGATTTAATTGAAGCTATTTCTTTAGGACATGATATAGGACATACCCCTTTTGGTCATGCTGGCGAAAAATTTTTAAGTGAATTGTTGCAATCAGAGACAGGGCGGCATTTTAATCATAATGTACATAGTGTTCGAGTTCTTGATAATCTTTCCGCACGTAACATAAGTTTACAGACACTGGATGGTATATTGTGCCATAATGGAGAATTTGAACAACAAGAATATAGACCTTGTAGTTTAACTGATTTTAGGGTATTTGATCAAAAAGTTGAAAATTGCTATGTTGATAAAAATAATGTAAATACGTTAATTCCTTCTACACTCGAGGCATGTGTAGTAAGAGTTTGTGATATGATATCATATTTAGGGAAAGATCGGCAAGATGCAAAAAAAGCACAATTAATTAATAATAAACAAGTTTTTACAGAAGGTGTTATTGGCACTGAGAATGCTCAAATCATTAATAACCTAACAGTTAATATTATTGAAAATAGTTATGGAAAAGATTATATTATGTTAGACAAAGATCATTTTCATGGATTAAAGACTGCTAAAGATGAAAACTATGCTCTTATTTATAACGATGAAAGCATCAATAAATCATATAACGAAAATATTAAACCAATGTTTTATAAAATATATTACAAATTATTAAAAGACGTTAAGGACAAGAAAAAAAATTCAGTCATTTATAAACATCATATAAAATTTGTAAATAATATTAGAAAACATTATGTGGAGGAATCTTCTTATACTGATGAGGAACCTAATCAAATAGTTGTGGACTATATTGCAAGTATGACTGACGATTACTTTATTGATTTATATAGTTATCTATTTCCTGAAGACAAGTATAAAATTAAGTATGTATCGTATTTTGATGATATGAAATAAAATGTCATATCATACAAGGGGACAGGGAACATGTATGATACGGTAGAATATTCCAAGGCAAGCTATAAAAAAGATTTGTACAGGAATTTATCATATCATGGTTAGAGAAAGATACCAAATTTTCGATGATGAGATAAATAGACTAATAGAAGAGAATATGGAATAAAAAAGGTTATGAGTGGGGGCATCCATCGCGGGTGTCCCTATGGTCATTTTTATATTATAATGTTCTTAATTAAGCATAAATAATTGAAATCTAACATAATCAATGTTATATTTAAAATATAAATGTTAAATTAAGAGGTGATAAAAATGGAAAATGTACTCTTGAATTATTTAAAAGAGAATATTAGTGAGAATGTATCAATTGCACCATGGGCTGATCAAAAGAAATTACCGTTTATTTTGACTGAAAAATATAATTTCTATCAAGTTGAGCTTCTTGGAGTATCATGTGTATTTATTAAAATTCTAATAGATACTCCAGGAATAATTGAAATGCAAAAACATATGAACCTGATAGGAAAACATACAAAAAGCCATTTAGCGTTTTTGTTTAAAAGTATCTCTCATTATAAAAGAAAGAATATGATTGAACATAGACTTCCGTTTATCGTGGAAAATGGACAAATGTACTTGCCTTTTTTAGGGCTGGATTTAAATCAGGAAACCAAAGAGCAAATGATTTCAATAGATCAGTTTACACCTACATCACAGTTTGTATTCCTATATTTTCTATATCATCAAGATCTGGTCATAAATGCTACTGAGTTAGCTAATCGAATGAATTTTTCGCAAATGCACGTGGTCAGAGCTCTAAAAAATCTTTATAATCTTGGATTACTCACCTATGAAATCGGTGGTAAAACAGGAAGAAGTAAATACTATAGGCGCATTCAAGATCCAGATTATTATCGTATAGGAAAAGACTACTTGAGAAATCCAGTAGGTCAAGTCGTTTACGTTGAAGAAGTAAATGAAGATTACCTCGTTGCTGGGCTTGATGCATTATCAAAAATGTCAATGTTAAATCCACCGAAGCAATCAATTCGAGCAATTTCAAAAGCCAAGGCTAAAAAAATAAAAAATAATTTTATTAAGAGTATTGATAGAATCGCAGATGGAAATCTAGTAGAAATTCAAATATGGGATTATGATCCAGAATTTTTAACTAAAAATGGTCAAATAGATGTTCTATCATTATCATTATCACTTAGTGACTTAAATGATGAGCGTGTAGATCAGGCGATGGATGAAAGGTTAGAGGGTGAGTCATGGTATATGGGATAGAAAAATTCAAAGAATACTTTAATGATTATACAGGGCAATATGTTTTTATTGGAGGTACAGCGTGTTCCATATTACTAGATGAACTGGGTATGGATTTTAGAGCAACAAAAGACTTAGATATGGTTCTGCTTATAGAAGAACTTGATGAATCTTTTGGTGAAACGTTTTGGTCATTTATTGAGGATGGTGGATATATACACAGACAAAAAAGTACTGGTTATGAGCAATTCTATCGTTTTTCAAATCCTCAAAAACATGGTTTCCCAAAAATGATAGAACTTTTTAGTCGAAAGCCTGATGGGATGATACTTAATCTTGCATCTGCACTTACGCCTATACCCTTAGGAGAAAGTATAGCCAGTTTATCAGCCATTCTGCTTAATGATGACTATTACCAGCTTTTATTAGATGGAAAGAGTGTAATTAATGGTTATTCAGTTTTAGCCATAGAATATGTTTTGCTTTTTAAGATTAGGGCATGGTTAGATTTATCAGAACGGAAGGAACAGGGGGATTATATTGATTCTAGAGATGTAAAAAAACATAAAAACGATATATTTAGGTTGCTAATGTTCATATCTCCCGAAAAAAGGATTGACGTTAATAAAGAAATAATTACAGATGTTGAATTATTTATAGAGAAAATTTCAGATGAAAAGATTGATCTTAAAAATATTGGGATACGGTCAATAAGTTTAGAAGAATTATTAGAAAGAGTTCGAATCTTATATAAAAGGAATGAACCTTAAAGTTAAGCTGATGAATCGTGATAGAGTAATGCCTTCTAAAACCAAGGGTACGGTTCGTGCGGTTGCAATAGCCAGTAAAAGTGATATATAAACATAACAAAACGGCGGGACTTGTCAAGTAATTAACAACATGACCCAATATATATAATGTGGTATAATATTCCAATGAAAACACGAAGAAAGAATAAGAGAATTAACCATTAAACAATATTTGAGGATGGTGAGGGGCATATTATATATACCATAAAAAATGGAGGTAACTGTTCATGGAAGAGAAAAAACAAGAAGCAGTTTCAAAGGGACTTGCTGTTAAAATTATCATACCTATTTTCATCATTGCTGTCATTGGCGGCATATGGTTTTTGAAAAATGAAAAGAAGCAAGAATCGCCAGATATTTCAATGAGTGAAACAGACGAGGCGGCTAATCCAGACTTTGATTTACATGTTACAGAAGCACTTGACCTCGAACAACTTAAATCTTATAGTCTGCCGATAATGATAGATTTTGGCGCAGATTCATGTATACCATGTAAGGAAATGGCGCCTGTACTTGCTAAGCTTAATAAGGAATTGCGAGGAAAGGCAATAATTAAGTTCGTAGATGTATGGAAGTATCAAGAACTGGCGCAGGATTATCCTATAAAAGTAATTCCTACACAGGTATTTTTTGATAAAGACGGAAATCCTTTTAATCCCTCTGACCTCCAAGGTATGCAAATGAATACGTACGCCTTAAAGGATACCAATGAGCATGTATTTACAACTCATGAGGGTGGCATGACAGAAGAAATGATACTTACCGCCTTGAAAGAAATGGGGATGGAAGAATGATAAATGAGTGGCTTGAAACGCTATCACAGCTTATTTCTCAAAGCATTTGGCTTGCACCACTTATTGCGTTGCTGGCAGGTGTTCTAACCTCTGTAACACCCTGCGCCTTATCTAGTATACCGCTTGTTATAGGTTATGTAGGAAGCACTGGAAATAATGATCCTAAAAGGGTATTTCGTCTGTCTTTAACATTTGCTATCGGAATGGCAGTTACATTTACTGCACTTGGGACAATTGCTTCAATGCTTGGTAAGTTGATGGGAACATCAAGCAGTTGGTGGTATATTGCATTAGGCATTTTAATGATCTTGATGGCCCTGCAAACATGGGAGGTGTATAACTTTATCCCATCCACCCATCTGACGAGCAAAAACACCAAAAAGGGGTATATAGGCGCATTAATTGCTGGAATTTTAGGTGGCGTATTTTCTTCTCCATGTGCAACACCGGTACTTGTTGTCTTACTTGGAATTGTTGCAAAAAGTGGTAACGTAGCTTGGGGTATATTACTACTGTTACTTTATTCAATCGGTCACAGTGTTTTGGTACTTATCGCAGGAACATCAATTGGTTTTGTAAAAAAACTTACATCAAGTAATAAATATGGCGTATTTAGTAAAGTTCTAAAATATGCAATGGGCGGAGTAATTTTACTTATAGCATTTTATATGTTCTTTTTAGGATTTTAACTTTAAAACCAAGGGTGCGGTTCGTGCGGTTGCAATATCCGGTAAAAGTGATATATAAACATGTTTGGCATAAAAACCTCTTGCAAAATAAAACAAAGATGATAAAATGATACTAATTGATACCAATAAAAATCAACCGAGGTGAAGTCTATGGATGCTGCACTATATGCTAAGATGCTTTATGATGACAACTTCCGTGAGCTTAGAAAAATGCAATATAAGTATTCTAATGAATCTGTGTCAGAAATGATTTCACTGTTAAAAGAGACAGCCTATAAAACATTACCATTAAAAGATTTTTTTGGTCAGGGTATTGTATACTTGGAAAGTATAGCACGAGTACACATGTCCATATATAAATCGTTGCTTTCTTTTGGAAGTTCTTCTGGTTCCTATGGACTGAAAGCGATGGAGGAAGAAATCTACGCATCTTTGACTATTGAAAATATTGATTCGTCAAGAGACAGCATACGCAGAATCTTGAGCGGTTACGCGCCTAAGGATGAAATGGAAAACCGTATATTTGGAATGAAGCAGGGACTGGATTTTATCAGTGATACAACAAATAGGATTAACGAAGAAAATATTCACAAGTTGTATCAACTAACTGTTGGTAATTATTTGTCTGAGAATGACCGCTTACTCTCTAATCAAATGTATCGACATGATAGTGTATTTATTGTGGGGGGCAAAGTCGAACACCAAGGATTAGATCATAAGAAGCTGTCGGTTTATATGAAAAAACTTGTAAAATTTATTCAGGCAGACAGCGCGATGGACGATATACTAAAGGCTGCGGCAATTCATTTCTATATTGCATATTTGCATCCCTATTTCGATGGAAATGGAAGAATGGCTCGATTTATTCATCTGTGGTTTCTTGTACAAAATGGTTATCCATCCGCATTGTTTATTCCTTTTTCCAGCTACATCAATAAGAGCCTTAGCGCATATTATAAAGCGTATACCCAAGTGGAGGACAACTTTAAAATTAGTGAACTAATTGACATTACACCTTTTTTCATCTACTTTATTGAAAATGTATATAACCATATTAGTGCCAGTGATTATAATATTGATATGATTGAAGTTTATCGAGTTGCACTGTCAGAAGGTAAAATTACTGAGAAAGAGAAAGATTTATTTAACTTTGTCCTTTCCGCCTATGGAAATAAAGAATTTTCAACCAAACAGCTTGAAAAAGATTTTAAAAATGCTGCTTATGCAACAATTCGAAGTTTCGTATTGAAGTTTGAGAAGATGGGAATTTTAGTGAGTCATAAGTATGGGAATCGTGTTAAGTATACAATAGTAGCTAATGTAAGATAGCATTAAACAAAAACATGTGATATATAATCAGCTTACAATTAAAATTATGAGTGAAGATGACGGTTGTCTGAGAAATATAACTTAGATGACCGTCATTTTTCATTATCCCCTATCACAAAATCCACCACCATTTCATATATTGCCACAAGGGTTGCTTTATATAAGTGTAGGAGACTAGGTAATCCTATGGGGGGATGGGAGATGTCTACTTCAAGGCGTTTATCGCAAGTATTTAAATCATCAAAGGAAATTCCTTTTGATGACTCATCTAAATTCATCTTTTTTAGTGATTGTCACCGCGGGGATAATAGTTGGGCAGATGACTTTGCGCATAATCAAAATCTTTTGTTTACGGCATTGAATCACTACTTCAACGAAGGCTTTACTTATATTGAAATTGGAGATGGGGAAGAACTGTGGGAGAATAGAAATTTTTCAGAGATTAGACAATCACATAGTCATATTTTTTGGATGATGCGTAAGTTTTATATGAAAAAAAGACTTTATATGATTTGGGGAAATCATGACATGGTAAAAAAACACAAGCGTTTTGTTGAAAAAAACTTATATCGCTATTACGATGAGCGTAAAGAAAAGTATAAGCCATTATTTGATAAAATCGAAGTTTATGAGGGACTAATCCTAAAATATGCAGGTACAGATCACAAAATTTTTATTTTTCATGGGCATCAAGGGGATTTATTTAATGATCGTCTTTGGTGGTTCAACCGGTTTATCGTTAGATATATATGGCGGCCTTTGGAATTACTCGGATTTAATGATCCAACAGGGCCGGCAAAGAATTATGAGAAGAAAAGTACAAATGAAGAAAATATTATAAAGTGGGTAAAAGATCATAAGCAAATGGTTATTGCAGGTCATAGTCACCGCCCGGCGTTTCCTAATGTCGGAGATCCTTTATATTTTAACGATGGGAGTTGCATTCATCCACGTTGTATAACCGGAGTTGAAATTCAAAATGGTGAAATCATGATGATAAAATGGAGTGTCAATACCAAAAATGATGGAACATTGTATGTAGAAAGAGAAATAATAGAAGGTCCTCAGAAATTACATTCATTCTTTTATGATGATTAATACAATGTTAAGGGGACGGGGTTATTATGAATAACCCCGTCCCCTTAATATTGCTCAGCTATTAGTCCTCGTCATTATTAACCTGACTATGGAATATTTGCTCTAAATTCATTTCTGATTTTTGTACTTTTACTTGGCTTACAACCTTAGTTACACCACGCGCTTTGCTCGCGGTATGGCGTGCTTCTTCTATTTCGGCAGGATCTGTAACATTTCCTACCAAAGTAACGACACCACCTGAAATTTTGGCACTGATGTGTTTTAAGTTGATGTTTGGATTAGCACTTAGCTCTTCTGATACCTCGAATGCCACATCGCTGTCAGTAATGTCTCCATCAGTACTGATGGATATACTGTTATCAACTTTTTTTATACCTGAAATGTTTTTCGTTAAGTTTCCTGCATGCTCTTTTTCCGCTAGAGTATCTACAATGCCTTGTAACTGTGCTTCACCTTCTACGACATCTCCTTTTAGAGCATAACCTTTTAGATTAATATCTTTTTGAAGCGCATTTTGTAAAAGTTCTTTTAATTTCTCATCTTTATGATAAGACATCTTAAACCCTCCTTTATAATCTAATATGATCGAATTTATTTTTAATTTAAAATGTTTTATGTAGCGTATTTTTACCCAAAACCAATAAATTTATTAAATGTTTTGATTAAAAAAGTAAGGGTATAATATTATCTATCAAGGAAGACAATTTTTTGGTATAATAAATTAATTACACTATAATCTGTCTGAAAGGAGAGGAAGATTAAATGAAAGAGCAGATCAAAATGGTTGCAGAGAGAGTTAAGGAATTAAGGGAAATTGCGGGAATTTCTAAAGAAGATCTAGCAAGAGAATTTAATATTCCAATAGAAATATATGACGAATATGAAAATGGGGATGCAGATATTCCGGTAAGTTTTCTTTACAAAATAGCCCACAAATTTAATATTGAATTGGCGGCGATTATTACGGGTGAAGAGCCTAAATTACATACTTATTGTGTTGTGCGTAAGGGTAAAGGCGTAGATGTAGAGAGAATTAAGCAATATAAATACAAGAACCTGGCATATGATTTCATTCATAAGAAAGCGGAGCCATTTTTGGTTACGGTTGAACCTGGATTGAAAGATGATGAAATTGTCAATAATTCACATCCTGGACAAGAATTTAATTATGTACTGGAAGGTGTTGTAAAAGTTAGTATAGACAATCATGAAGTTATTCTTAATGAAGGTGATTCGCTATTTTTCAATTCCAGTCTTAATCATAGTCTAAAGGCCCTGGAAAATAAAACGGCTAAATTATTAGCAGTTATTGTATAACGTTATCAAATAAGTGGTAATGTGTACTTGAACTTGTGAATGAAGGCGAATATAAAACATTAGCTTTAAAAGTTTAAAAAAATTACAAAAGATATTGACATATACATATATATGTAGTATAATTCTTTTTAACTACATAAACGCTATTTTTGAAATGCGATGAACGGACGAGTAAACATTCAATTTCTGTTACAGCAAGCCGGGTTGATGGAAGCCGGTACAGAACAGACTGTTGAAAATCACCTGGAGCAGCAGGCTGAAAGTCAAAAACGAGTAAGCTGAGCCGGTAGCACCCGTTAGTGTGCAGGGTATCGGATGAAAGTCCCGTACTTGATGAGGTTTCTTCCGTGAGGAAGGAACAAAATAGGGTGGTATCATGAAGGAATATTCCTCTCATCCCTAACTACTTGTAGTTAGGGATTGAGAGGTTTTTTTGTGCAGATTAATCAATTGGATTGTTAGGAATAGCCCTTATATTATTAATCTAAGTTCGTGACTAAAAAGGAGGAAAAAATAATGTTAGAAAAATTTGTATCGCGTGAAAATTTTGAATCTTATGAAGATTTTTACAACAATTTTAAGATCAAAGTACCTGAAAATTTTAATTTCGCCTACGATGTAGTAGATGAAATTGCATCACAAACCCCGGATAAAGTAGCCATTGTATGGTGTAATGATCAGGGGGAAGAAGCAACTTTTACATTTGGGGAGTTAAAACGTCAAAGCAACAAAGCGGCCAATTTTTTCAAATCGCTTGGTATTAAAAAAGGCGATCCAGTGACGTTGATTTTAAAAAGACGTTACGAGTTTTGGTTTTGCCTTCTTGCATTACACAAGCTGGGTGCCATTTGTATTCCATCAACCCATATGATGAAAACAAAAGATCTTGTTTATAGGAACAATGCTGCGGATATAAAAATGGTCGTATGCGTGGATGAACCCGATGTCATTCAACATGTTGAAGAAGCTGCGGAAAAATCGCCTACTTTAAAACTTAAGGCCATGCTTAATGGTGATCGTGAAGGCTGGTATAATTTTAACGAGGAATTAGAAAAAAACAGTGAAAACTTTGAGCGATTAATGGGTGAAGAGGCTACCGAAAATGATGATATTTCACTTTTATACTTTACCTCGGGAACTACAGGAATGCCTAAAATGGTAAGACACGATTTCAAATACCCATTAGGGCATATTGTTACCGCGAAATATTGGCATAATGTACAAAAAGACGGCCTGCATTTTACGGTTGCCGATACGGGATGGGCGAAAGCTGTTTGGGGTAAAATATATGGACAGTGGATTGCTGGAAGCGCTGTTTTTGTGTATGATTATGATAAATTCAATCCGAGTGAACTATTGAATGTCATTGTAAAATATGGCGTTACAACATTCTGTGCACCTCCGACAATATATAGATTTTTTATTAAGGAAGATTTAACTCAATATAATTTAAGTCAATTAAAGTATTGTACAATTGCTGGAGAACCTTTAAATCCTGAGGTTTATAACCGATTCTTAGAGATGACGGGAATTAAGTTGATGGAAATATATGGCCAAACAGAGCTTACTGTCACAATTGGGACTTTCCCATGGATGGAGCCCAAACCGGGTTCGATGGGTAAGCCAGCACCAGGATATGATATTGATTTGATTGACGAAGAAGGAAACCCCTGCGAAGTAGGAGAGAAAGGTCAAATTATCGTCCGTACTGACAGAAATACCCCCATCGGGATGTTCGGTGGTTATTATCGGGATGAATTAAAGACAAAGAAAGCTTGGGATAAAGGGATCTATTATACCGGTGATATGGCATGGCGGGACGAAGATGGATATTATTGGTTTGTGGGAAGAGCAGATGATGTTATCAAAAGTTCAGGTTATCGGATTGGTCCATTTGAAGTAGAAAGTGCATTGATGGAACATCCGGCAGTACTTGAGTGTGCAGTTACCGCGGTTCCGCATCCTGATCGGGGGCAGATTGTAAAAGCATCGGTGATTTTGGCAAAGAACTATCAACCGAGCGATGTTCTTAAAGTTGAGCTTCAGGACCATGTGAAGCGGGTAACCGCGCCTTATAAATATCCGCGATTGATTGATTTTGTGCAAGAGTTACCCAAGACCATCAGCGGCAAAATTCGCCGCGTTGAAATTAGAGAAGACGATAAAGCAAGTGGGCAATAAAGTGTCTTACTTAAGATAATAAAAAAAGCTATGGAAAGTTACACTTTAGTTTAAAGTAATCTTCCATAGCTTTTTTGTTTAATTATTTATCTTTTAGCCATGTCGGGGTCTAAGATAGCTCCTTTATAGACTTGTTTGGGTTGAATTTTTAGATTAAAATCCTTTTCATACTTTTTAATTAATCCGAGTTCTTTTTGAGTAATAATAGAGATTGCGGTCCCTGATTTTCCAGCCCTTCCAGTTCTCCCTACTCGATGTAGATAACCCTTTGATTCCTCAGTTAAATCTAAATTGAATATATGAGATACGCCTTTGATATCTAGTCCTCTAGCAGCTATATCTGAAGCGATTAATAGTTGGATTTTTCCGCGTCTAAATTCTTCTAAAGCTTTTTTGCGTTCTTCTTTAGAAGCGTTACCATATATGCCATATGCTTTAATGTGGTGATATTGAAGCTTTGCTGTTGTTATTTGGATGTTGTCACTCTTATTTATAAATACAATCGCTTTTTCTGGTTTTAGTGCAACGATCAATTTTCTTAAAGTTTCAATTTTATTCCTTTGCTCTGTAACCACATACATATGAGAAATATTTGGATTAACCAGTTTCTTTTCTTCAATTCTTACAACTTCTGCTTCTTTCATTAAATCCCTCGCTATATTCTCTGCTTTTGCGGTTATAGTAGCTGAAAACACCATTAATTGTCTGTCTTTCATTGTTGTTTTAATAACATCTTTTACGCCCACTATATTGTTTTGATCAAGCAGTCGATCTCCCTCATCGATAACAATAGTTTTAATGGTATGGGCATGTATTTTTTTCTTTTTAATAAGTTCCAATATTCTTCCGGTTGAGCCTACAATGATATGAGGTTTTTCTCTTAGTTTCTCAATTTGTCTTTTTATATTAACTTCTCCTATTATAGCCGTTGAGGTAACAGGTACGCCGGCGTTTTCAGATAAACGTTTTATTTGTGTATTTATTTGCATGACAAGTTCATGAGTTGGGGCTAATATTATAGCTTGCATTTCTTTCTTAGTACTGTTTATTTTTTGGAATAGAGGCAGTAAGTAGGCTAACGTTTTTCCACTTCCTGTTTCTGATTGAGCGATGATATCTTTGTTTTCTAATGCCAAAGGTATTGCTTTTACTTGAATATCTGTGGGTTCATTTATAGCTTCCTTTTTTAAACCGCTTATTAAATTTGAATTCAATTCTAAATCTTCAAATGAAGTCACCATATTGATCGCCTCTTTTATATTAATATATTTGTCCCTAAAAAGCTTCTATAATTCTATACGTTGGATGCTTTTTTGTCAATTAAAAGCTTTGTCATCTTTTCTTGCTATGTTTTTATTGTTTCATTTTTTATTATTAAATTTTTCGTATTTTAGCAATACCTAACAAGACGATAGCAGCAATTATTATAAGAATAAATGCGAATGTTCCTGCTAAATTAGCTAACTTAAAAACATCCTCTGTATTATTCGGCAATAAAGCAAAAAAGAAAATAAATGGTATAAAAAAGATTAAAATCGGTTTTAGTTCACGGAAACCAGTTATACTTGATGTTATTTGAGCTGCAAAGTAATTACATAGGATAGATGTTGCAAAAACAGTGCTAATCCATATTGATATAAAAAGAGATTCAGGCCGCTCAATAATGGTGCCTGGGATATCAAGTGTTTTAATCACTTCTATACCAGGCCACAAGGTATTTTTAATATTAGAAATTCCTAAGAATGATATGCTTGATATCGTAATCCAGATGTAAAGTGCTATAATTATACTAAAACCGATAGCAGATTTTTTTATAGTATTCTTGCGTTTCGCTAAATAAGGCATTAAAAACAACACCATTTCTGAGCCGATATAGAAAAATGAAGTCGTAAAAGTTGCCTTGGACAAAGTTTGCCATGGTGTATGTAATATTGGCAACAAGTTTCTAAAATCAAGTTTTGGAAAAATCAAAGCACTCATTAATACTGTAATTAGAATCAAAAGGGGAAATAGCAATTGACAAGTACGGGCAATAACTTCAATGCCTCCCCGTGACCCAATAATAGTAATACAAAGATAAACTAGTATCACGGCATCCAAAGGGGTACGATCTAATAGATAAACGTTGCTGACTAAACCAACAATTCGAACTTCATATAGTGAAACAAGAAAAAAATCAAATACAAATAGAATACTTAATATAATTCCTAGCCACTTTCCCACAATTTTTTGTGAAAATGTCACAAATGTTTCTTCTGGAAACAGAAGCGCTAGCTTGTTAAGTAAGTACGTTAAAAAAAGAAATAATAACCCACCAGCTAGCATTACCAGCCAGCTATCAGTTCCCGCTGCTTCTGCTGCTACTCTAGGAGCGTGTAAAATACCTGCTGCAATAGTTATGCTTGGAAATAAGTAAATATACTGGCGGGGAGATATCTTGTCATTCTCATTTACGTTCATATAGATTACACCTCAAAAATCATGATGTTTTATTGTTTTCATAATAAAGGTAATCTATACAGAAGTTAAGTAAGACTTTATCTATCCCTAAAGTAAGATGTAATTTTAGTTTTTAGAGGTTCTGGTACATCTTTGAGTTTCATAGTATCAATTTTTAATATTTGTATGGTATCTAATTTTAAACGCAGGGCTAGTTCTTTAGCCGTTAGACATTGATTCTTGCGTAATTCTTTTACCGTTTTATTTTTAATACCAAATTTGAAGAACATTCGCTCACTCCTCATCTTAATTTCTATTTTACTGATTATTTATTTTTGACAGTCCGTCCTAAATACATTGTTGATGTAAAGTATGTTGAAAAACTTTAATTAGGGACTGAAGCGAACTGGATAAATTTTTCATGTAGATTTTTTGTCATAATTATTTGCAAGAAAATTAATACATATATATAATAGTAAATATTAGATAAAAGGAGCGTTTTTAAATATTAGTATTGTGATATGAAATTGCTGCATGAATGTAAATTCTTTATCATATTATATATATTTATTATTCTGTTGGATATTGAGGTGTTATAATGGTTTCGTTTTATAAATTCTTTGTTTTACCAGTTTCTACACGACATAATCAAGAATTCTCTCGACAGAAATTCATGGACAATAATATGCGTATTTTGATTCTTGCTGTTTTTCTAACAGTTGAGCAACTGTATTATGGTTTTTTTGTACGTGTATCAGGAAGTCTGGTTCAAAAAATACACTTACTTACTGTACTGATCATGTTCATTTATGTTGTTTTAAGTACTTATCTTCAAATTAAAAAGCCTTTTAGAATTTCCCGTATGCATCAAATTTATGAAGTGAGTTTTGGTTTCTGGGGACTCTTTATTGCGGTTTTGAGAGCTATATTGATTCAGACGGATGGCTTTTATTTGCCGACTATATTTATTGCTGTACTTTATGGGTTAGCTGTAATTTATTATTTAAGTCCGATTCAAAGCTTAAGTGTTTACTTCATAATGAGTGGTTTATTAATTTTCTTTTTACCGATATTTCAACCTCATATTGCATCAAGTAGTTATATAGAAGATATTATATCTAATACTATAATTGCTTGGATTGCTTCATTAATTAATTATCGTAAATATGTAAAAGAGTTCACTAATAAAAAAATTATCCAAAGAAATAATGAAGAACTTAAAGAAAAGAACGTAAAGATTCAAAAAATGAATGAGAAATTAGTAGAGCTTTCAATAAAAGATAGTTTAACGAATATTTGCAATAGACGTAAACTGGATGAGGTTTTGAGGTATGAATATAGTATCGCCAAAAAGCAAAATATAGATTTTTCTGTTATTCTGCTGGATTTAGATAATTTTAAATGTATTAATGATACATTTGGACATAATGCCGGTGATCAAGTTCTCATAGAGATCGCTCATATTTTAAAAATTAATATTAGAAAGTGTGATACGGTTGGCAGATGGGGTGGAGAAGAATTTTTGATTATCTGTCCTGAAAGCAACTTGAATCTGGCATTAGAGTTAGCCGAGCAATTGAGAAAAACAATTGAAAACCATCGTTTCTCGGTAATCAATCATACAACGAGTAGTTTTGGTGTATCAACATATCGAGAAGGGGATACAATTGATACCATAATTAATAGAGCGGATAAAGGATTGTATAAAGCGAAAGATAATGAGAGAAATAGGGTTGAATTCATTATAAGCTAATGTAATATATTAGAGTATATTAAGCGGCTTGGAGGTTAGCATGGATCATATCTATAAAACCATAAAAAAGGATAAACAGATTTGGAAATTTTGTTTTTATGGATTATTAAAAAACCTTAGATTTTTTGAACCTTATCTACTGATCTATTTAATGAATCTCGGACTTAATTTGTTTAAAATCGGAATATTATTTTCAGTAAGAGAAATTTTTATTTATGTATTTGAAGTCCCATCCGGAATTTTTGCAGATCATTATGGTAAGAAGAAAGAATTGATGATATGCTTTACTTTTTATATGATATCTTTTGTATTTTTCTTTTTAGGTATCAATTTTTATGTTTTAATTATCGCTATGGTATTCTATGGCCTTGGGGAAGCTTTTCGCTCGGGGACTCATAAGTCTATGATTTATTCATATTTAGAGCAGAAAGATTGGTTTCAATATAAAGCCTTTGTGTATGGCAGGACACGTTCTTTTTCACTGATAGGTTCTTCTATATCTGCATTTATATCTATTATATTTATTTTGAACCTTCCGGAAGTAAAGTGGGTTTTTCTATTATGTATTATCCCTTATATATTAGACTTCTTATTAATATTATCATATCCTGATCGTTTAGATGAACGGAGGAAGGGAAGTTTAAATCTGAAGGAATTTTTTAAGACATGTTGTTATCAGCTAAAGCGTATCTTTGCTAGTAGGAAATTAACTAAGATATTATTAAGCTCCTCGCTTTATGAAAGTATTTTTAAGAGTATAAAGGATTATATTCAGCCGATATTGGAAATGACGATTTTAGCTGTGTCTGTCGTAGAATTGCAAAGTTTTGCGCCTGATAAAAAGATAATCATATATCTGGGGATTGTATATGGTGTTTTTAATATACTTAGCTCATTTGTATCAAGAAATGTCTATAAGCTGAATAAAGTTGCTGATTCTAGCAAGCTAATGGTTGTGTTATTTGATGTGATGGGTGTTTTATCAGTCATTTTGTTTGTTGCTATAAAAAATAGCTATACATTAATAATTATAGTTACTTTCCTGATTTTATATGTTTTAAAAGCTGCTAGAAGACCTTTGGTTGTTGATGTATATGGGGACTATATGAAAAAAGACGAAAGAGCGACTGTATTGTCCGTGGATAGCCAACTTAGATCATTGTTTACTGTTGTTTTTGCGCCGCTGTTTGGGTTCATAGCAGATCAATACAGCCTTAGTATTTTATTTTTATTTATAGGCATATTAATTATTATTATTAATAGATTCTTAGATATTTCAAATATTAAGTCTTCAACTATAGATATTCAATGTCAAAAATAAAATTATTATAGTGAACGCATTAAATATTTTTTTTAGAGTTTAATTTCAGAGGGCAGTTGGTTATTGGTGTTTATTCATTCGCTTTACACAAAAAACATATTACGTTATCACGAAGCACATAAATATTAAAAGATAAAGGGGAGAAAAAATGATAGAATTAGGGAAAATACAAAATTTAGAAATTATTAGAAATACTTCAGTAGGGGTATATGTGAATTCAAAAGATGAGGAAACGATTGATAGTATTTTATTACCAAAGAAACAAGTGCCACCAGGGATTGAAGTAGGGGACGAAATAGAAGTATTTGTTTATAGAGATTCTGAGGATCGGTTGATCGCTACGACAAGAAAACCTAAACTAACACTTGGGGCGTTATCGCCTCTAAAAGTAGTAGACATTACACGCATTGGTGCCTTTTTAGATTGGGGTTTGGAAAAAGATCTATTTTTGCCTTTTGAAGAGCAAACAACTGAAATTCAAAAAGGCAGAGAATATTTAGTGAATTTATATGTAGATAAAAGCGATAGATTGTGTGCAACAATGGATGTTTATAGGTATCTTAGTAGTGAGTCACCCTATAGGGAAAATGATAGAGTGAGGGGAATAATTTATAGTATCAAGAAGGATATGGGAGCACTTGTAGCAGTCGATAATAAGTATCATGGTTTAATACCCTTGAATGAATTATATGGAAATTATAGATGTGGTGATGAAGTAGAGGTTAGAGTGACTAATGTAAGAGAAGATGGAAAATTAGATTTAAGCTTGAGAGAGAAAGCGCATAAGCAAACAGATGAAGATGTAAAAGTGATTTTAGAAAAATTAAATCTAAAAGAGGGTATACTATCGCTAGATGATCATAGTTCACCAAATAAAATAAAAGATGAATTAAATATGAGTAAGAGTGCCTTCAAAAGAGCAGTGGGGAGATTATTAAAAGAAGGGAAGATTAAACTGACTGAAAAAGGGATTGAGTTGTTGTAAAATTTGTTATGGGGACGGTTTTTTAGAGAATCGTCTCTATTTTCATTGGAAAAGGAGATTATAATGGTTGAAGCAAACGATATTTTTATTAAAGAAATGATTGTACATATTCTGGATCAAAATTTAGGGATGGCGGTTTTATCTGATACGGAACATCAACTTAATGATGATATTAAGGATTTTATGAGCAAGCATATTGCTAAACTTTTTAATGATTATGACTTAAAAGATGCTTACTTTATTAATCATGAGAATGTTGTGAAAAAATCCTGCGAAAAGTTAGTCAATCAAATACAGCAATTTTCCGAAATGACTAGAGATATTGCCAAATATATATACCAATTTTTTAATAATCATTCCAGTATTCCCTCGGCTGATTTAGTATGTTGTCTATTTGATTTTAAAAATAATAAATATCTTGGCATATTAAAATTTAATTATAAACCATCATACATACACCACGTTGAAGAAAATAGTGAGGGAAGAGTAAATTCAATTATTAAGCAAAAGACGGCGTTGCCAAACGAGAATCAGAAACTAGAAGAGTGTATGCTTATTAACTTATTGGATTATTCAATCAGCATAAAAGAGAAGAAATTTGAAATCGATGGTGAAAAGCAGTTTTATCTCTCGACTAAAATTTTAGAATGTACCAGCGATATTTCTGAAAGAGAAAAAGTAGACCTATTAAATAAATCTACAAAGAATTTTGTTAAGAAGTATTATAATGAAGATGTTTTAAAAATGGCTGATATTAAGAATGTATTTGCAAAAAGTGTCGAAGAAAAAAGTGAAATAGATTTAAATGAAATAGCTGACAGGGTATTTAAAGAAGATCAAGAGATGAAAGACATTTATATAGAAGAAGTAAAAAGAGGTGGTTTGAACGAGGAAACCATAAATATAAATGAAAATTTAGAAAAGAGGGTCAATAGGAAACAGAGATTAATAACGGATAATGGTATCGAAATAAAGTTGCCACTGGAATATATGAAAAGCAGAGAAAAAGTTGAGTTTATTAGTAATCAAGACGGTACGTTATCTATTTTAATCAAAAATATTAGTTGTATTGCAGACAAGTAATTAATGATAAACAGAAGAGGGCGGTTTCATGTCATATTTCCAAAACACGACATGAAACCGCCCTCTTGGTTTTGATGAATAGAAAGAATTTATTCTACCGGAAAATCAAAGTAAGTATCAGGATAGGGTTCATTATTAAGGGTAAAGTGCCACCACTCCTCAGAATAATGGACAAATCCGTGTTTCTCCATAAGGGTTCTTAAGAGTAAGCGATTGGCCTTTTGTTGATAAGTTATGTTTGGATATTCAGAGGCAGATATTTTACCGAAGAAGTCAAAAGGGCTTCCCATGTCTAGATCTTTGCCCGTATTTAAGTCAATGAGTGTTAAATCTACAGTACTTCCTCGGCTATGACCCGATTTTTTGGCTATATAGCCTTTTGCAAACAGATCTTTTTTATTAACATTGGGGTAAAATTCTTTTTTCATTTTTGTATCGCCTAAATCTTTTGCCCAGCGTATAAAGTGGGTTACAGCAGTTTGAGGACGATAAGCATCATAGATTTTAATGCCTAGAGAAAACTTATTGAGTTTATTCTGAACTTCTTTTAAGGCTAGTGCAGCCTCATTTGTGAGAATGGGTTTAGGCGCATTGTACCCATCAATCGGGCAGCCGACAAAATTATAATTACTGAAATATCGAATATCTAAAGCTGCATTAGGAATGATGCCTTCTACATAAACAAATCCTTCGTGAATTTCTGGTTCTTTGGGGATTTCTGATTCGTTGGGCATTTCTGACACGGTGATATCAGGTTTTGGGGTTTGTATTTGTGCTTCGGAATTTGCAGCAGATGAGCATCCACATAAAGCAAGGGTCACAATCAATAAAATGGTTAATAATTTTTTCATGATGATACCTCCTTAAGTATTTTATGTTGGTGCATATATTTTATCATGAATTGATTTATTATTAAATTAATAATTCATAATTTATATTTAGTAATGAGTACTGACAAATCAATTCCTAACCATATTAAATAGGGTTATCAACAGTAAAGAAAAATATAGTGAGATTGATAAGAAAATAATTAATAAGAGTAATTGTAAATTTATGTTCTTATTATCGAATATTTGCAAATTACTGTCATTCTATGTTTCATATCCATATACTTTGGTAAAATAGATAATAAATGAACGCGTTAATGAATTGAATATACCATTCATGGAGGTTTATATGAAGCGTTTGGGAAGTTTAAGAGACGAATTTGAAACGTCAATATTAGAATTAAATCGCTTGAATGTGATGAGAATATTTGAGCAAGTACAAGAAAGCAAAGAAGAAATTAATTTTGTTAATGATGTAATCGTTCCTGTATTAGAAAAAATAGGGCAAGATTGGGAAAAGGGAGATGTCGCTTTATCACAAGTTTATATGAGTGGGCGAATCTGTGAAGAATTAATAGAGCATATCCTAAAAAAATTATCAACAAGTCATACTAAAGATACGATACCTATTGCGATAGTAACTTTAAATGATTTTCACACGTTAGGGAAAACAATTATTTATTCTGCTTTAAGAACTTATGGATTTGATTTATTAGATTACGGAAGTGGAATTGATGAAGATACTTTGGTTAACAAGGCTGAAAAAGATAAAATAAGGATTATTCTGATTTCAGTATTGATGTTACCATCAGCTTTAAAGGTTAAAAATGTAAGAGAAAGGCTAAAAATGAAAGGGTTAGATGTAAAATTATTAGTTGGGGGCGCACCATTTCGTTTTGATGATAATTTATGGAAAAATGTTGGTGCAGATGCGATGGCGACAAGTGCCAAAGAAGCGGCGGATATTATTTTGAAGTGGATGGGAGAGCTAGCATGACTAAAATGATGACCTCTTTGACGCGTGTATTAACAACATTGCAGCATAAAGAACCAGATAAAATCCCATTATTTTTATTTCTTTCTATGTATGGTGCGAAGGAATTGGGGATGTCTATTAAAGAATACTATTCTAAACCCGAGTATGTCGCCAAAGGTCAATTAAACATTAGAGAAAAATATCATAATGATTGTGTCTATACTTTGTATTATATTGCAATTGAATTTGAAGCATGGGGTGGTAAAGTCGTATTTAGGGATAAAGAAGCGCCAAACGCAGGAGAACCTATTATTAAACGTTGTCAACAAATTGAGACTCTAACGGTTCCTGAAATAAAGGACACGCCATGTCTTGTTAAGGTTTTAAAAACCACAGAAATATTAAAAGAGAAAGTTGGACATGAAGTCCCAGTTATTGGGGTGGTTATATCCCCCTTTTCTCTTCCTATCATGCAAATGGGATTTGATAAATATATACAATTACTGTATGAAGAGGACAACTTATTTAAAATATTAATGAAAAAAAATGAAGCGCATTGTATCAAATGGGCTAATGCACAGATTGAGGCCGGGGCAACTGCAATTATTTATATTGATCCCGTTTCTTCACCAATGATCATACCAAAACAACTATATAAAGAAACTGGATTTGAAATTGCCCAAAGGACGATTGCTAAGATTAATGGTCCTGTTATTACACATTTTGGTTCCAGCGGTTGTATGTCCATTGTAGAGGATGTTATGAAAACTAAAACGGTGGGTATAGGTACGACTGAACTTGAAGATATTGGTAGTATAAAGAGGAAATGTAAAGGGAAGATTTGTATAACAGGAAATTTAAACGAAATTGAAATGTGCCGCTGGGATAAGGCGGCTGCCGAAAAGAATTTAAAAGAGATTATTGCCAAAGCAGGTCATGGGGGTGGATTAATCATTACAAATAGTCAAGCTGAAATTCCCTGGCAAGTTTCAGAAGAAATACTGTCGCACATTTCGGAAGTAGTCCGAAAATGGGGGAAATATCCTTTGGATTGGATTGATTAAAATGGATCATAGTTTATGCTTAATGATATGTAGTAATTTTTATCACGAATTAAAAACGATAATTGAATCAGAGGGGTATGAAAATGTAATATTGAAAAGCTTTCCTGCCAATTGTGGTGAATGCAAAAGAATTCATAGTGATGATATTAAAATGTTTATTGAGAAAAATAAGGAACAATGTTCTCATACGGAGCTGATTTGTACTGAAGGTTGTGCGGCTATAGATGATACATTTGAAGAAATACCAAATTGTAGTATTACCAAAACGAAGTTATGTTTTAACTTACTGCTTAATGAAAGTGTTATCAATCGATATTTAGATGATGGATATTACCTCATAACACCAGGCTGGTTAATGAGATGGATGGTTTATTTCATTGATACATGGAAGTTTGATAAAAGAATGGCTCAGGAATTTTTCGGTGAATTTACCTCTAAGCTTCTTTTATTAGATACGGGTGTTTATGATGACTGTATTAACAGAATGGAATCACTTTCTGAATTTGTAGGTAGACCCTTTGATGTTGTAAATGTAAGTCTTGATTATATGAAGCATATGATTGAAAAAATAATTTTAAACTTCAGGCTTAAGGTTTGTCAAGAAGAAAAATCAAAAGGTTTAGCTGTTAGAAACAGGCAACTGGCAGAATATTCAATGGTTTTTGATTTGTTTAGCAGAATTACTAACATTGGTCAAGAAGAAAAAGTAATAGACAGTATTTTTGATCTAATTAAAATGATTATTACACCTGATAAAATTGTCTATCTTTCATTAGTTGATGGAGAAATTGATAAGATTTTCTCATATCCCGTACAAGTCGACTATAATGAGTTGATTGAAGCACAAAAAACTGGTTTTAATGGAAGATATATGTGGACAAAATCAAATAAGGGATTTATCATGCGGATCCAATATAATAATGAAGAGCAAGGTATTATTTGCATTGATGATATTTTATATGATGAACGCAAAAAATATTTTCTTAATACATTTTTGAACATGAGCAGTATATGTGGTTTAGCTATTTTTAATGCTCGAAAATATCATGAACTTATATTAACACAGCAAAACCTAAAATTACAAAAATCATATTTTCAACAATTGTTTAAGAATTCTCCAGAATCAATAATCATCTTAGATAATGATGGAAAAATTTCAAATATTAATAATGGGTTTATAGAATTATTTCAATATTCTTTCGAAGAGATTCAGGGGAAAAATATTGAAATATTAGTTTTGGATGATAAAATAGAAGAGCTATTTTGGGTTAAAGATAACATATTATCCGGGAATTTTGTTAAATTAGAAACAGTAAGAAAACGTAAAGATGGGGAAATGCTTGATGTTAAAATCTTGGCCTATCCAATTATCAATGAAGGTAAAAAAGTTGGAACTTATGTTATTTATTCCGATATATCAGAAAAGAAACGCAGAGAAGAAAAGCTAAAGAAACTTGCTTTTAACGATAGTTTGACCGGATTATCTACCAGGAGAGTATTTATAAAAAAATTGGAAGAAGAAATACGGATTTCTGATAAAAATAATAACAAATTAGCAGTCATATTTATCGATTTAAATAAATTTAAACAAATTAATGATCATTTAGGACATGAAGTTGGAGATAAGTTATTAATCGAAACGGCCAAAAGGTTAAAGAAACATGTTCGTAAGAATGATACGGTAGCACGAATGGGCGGGGACGAATTCACGTTATTGTTGTCAGATATTGATTCAGCGGAGGCAGCAATAAAGACTGTTAAAAGGATACTAAATAGTTTAAGGGAAAGATGCATTATCGAGGGAAATGCTATTGACATTTCAGCTAGTATCGGTGTATCTTTCTATCCAAAAGACGGAAAAGATGTTGATGTATTGATTAAAAAAGCCGATATAGCTATGTATTGTGTTAAGAAAAGCGGTAAATGTGGGTTTCAATTATTTGAAGAAATTAAATCATGATATCGAGACAATAGGGAGAACAGGTCACATTGTCTCATTTTTTGTGTTAAAATAGAGTATATTTCAAAAGACTTTGGAGGGAATAGAATGTTAGATCTTTTAAAGAAAAGGAGAAGTATTCGAAAATTTATGGAGAAAGAAATAGAAAAGGAAAAAATTGATCAGTTGGTAAAAGCCGCTCTTTTATCTCCTTCATCTCGCGGTATTTGCCCATGGGAATTTGTGATTATTAATGATAAAAGTCTTTTGGAGAAACTTTCCCATGCTAAAGAACATGGTTCATTATTCTTAAAAGATGCACCATTAGGGATTGTTGTTTTAGCTGATGAAACTAAAAGCGATGTATGGGTTGAAGATACTTCCATTGCCTCAATCATCATTCAATTGGTGGCTGAATCAGTGGGATTGGGTTCTTGCTGGATTCAAATACGAAATAGAATGCAGCATTCAACACAGGCAGCAGAAAACAATATCAAAAATCTATTAACGATTCCTGAACATTATAAAGTAGAATCTATTATTGCTATAGGTTATCCTGCAGAAGAGAAGCACACGCATTGTGAAGAAGAATTGAAATTTGATAAAGTTCATATGAATCAGTATCATGCTCGATACAATTAGCATCTACAGAAATAGTAGATGCTTTACTTTAGGGAAAAATAGTTTATTCTATACAAAAAAGAGGTATTTTATTTGTTAAAGGGAATAAAGTATAAAACAATAGGATTAGACTTATGAAATTACTGTAAGCGCGGACAATCAATATAAATGAGAAATAAGGATGAAAAGTTATGCTAACAATTAAAGAAAATATCCATACGCTTGTGTTTAGAGTTGAAGAAAAATATACTGGGCAAACCATAAAGCAATATTTAAGGTCGCATGATTTTTCTGCTTCACTATTAATAAAGATAAAATCTGAAGGGAAAGTTTATCTTAATCATACGGAGAGTATGTTGTATCAGAAAGTGTGTTCAGGAGACATTTTAATGATTGATATTGGGAAAGAAAGCCTTGATATCGAGCCCCAAGATATTTCAATGAAGATAATTTATGAAGATCATGATTTACTTGTGGTTAATAAGGAACCGTTTATAGTAACACATCCTTTGAGGCGGTATCTTAATGGCACTTTAGCAAATGCAGTTGCACACTATTATTGTCAAAAAGGAATTGAAGCTAAAATAAGGTTTGTAAACCGGCTGGATAAAAACACATCAGGGATTATCATTATATCCAAAAATAGGTATGCGCATCATTATGTGCAGAAGCAAATTAAGGAACGCAATGTAAAAAAAGTTTATTGGGCTGTAGTTGCCGGAAGGCTTGGTGAAAAAGAGGGGGTAATCGATGCGCCTATAGGTCGAGAATGTCAGCAATCAATTACAAGAAGTATTATGGACAGTGGTAAAAAGTCTGTGACCACTTATAAAGTTTTGGAGGAATTTTCAAATGCATCTCTTGTTGAATTGGTTCCCAAGACAGGAAGAACGCATCAACTTAGGGTTCATATGCAGTATTTAGGGCATCCAATATTAGGTGATGATTTATATAATGATAAAAAATGTGAGTATATTGAAAGACAAGCCTTGCACGCTAAGGAAATTGAATTTGTTCTGCCTGGGAAAACAGAAAAGATCGTTTTTACTGCGGCGTTAAGTGAAGATATAAAGGATCTGATTGAAAAATGCAGTGGGTTATCAATATAAGGGATGTTCAAAAAAGCAAGGGGGTTAAGAAATGAATAAAACTATTTTTAGAGAAATAAATTTAAATGTCAAATTTAAAAGGGGTGAAGTGGAATGGATGTAAAATACATAAACCCTTTCATAAATTCATTTTTGACGATTATGCCTCAAATTGGGTTTAGTGATATCAAAAAACAATCAGTTACTGTTAAAGAACGGAATCTTAAAAGTGATGGGGTTATGATTATATTAGGTATTGTAGGAACCATGAAAGGTAACGTTATATATGGCATGGATACTGAAAGTGGAAAAAAAATTGCTTCTAAAATGATGATGGGTGCACCTGTTAATGAGTTGGATGATATGGCACAAAGTGCATTATCAGAACTTACAAATATGGTGACGGCAAATGCTAGTATGAATTTCTCTAATATTGGAATAGATATGAATATCTCACCCCCGACATTAATGTATGGTGAGGATTTTGAAGTAAAAACGAATGTGGATAAAGTTCTATGTATTAGTATTCTTGTTGATAATATTCCGATTGAAATCAATATTGCTCTTGATAAAATGTAGTTTGCCTTATAAAAAAATATATCAACGTTACGAATAACCCAGGAATCAGCCCTGGGTTATTCTATTTGGTGAGGCATGTTAATATAATTTAAAAATGATATTAGGAATATTCAAAAAAATAATCCTTAATGGAGGGAGCATAGTGGCTGATTTTTACTATTCACCGCTTAGACCTAAAACAGGAGAGACGATTACTTTTTATCCGCGTGATTTATCAATACAATATAAATGGAACTTTGGAGATGGGACGCTAATGATTGGTTCCATTGTGACCCATGCTTATGAAGCACCAGGTACTTTTCTAGTATCTGCCCGATCCCCATTAGGGACTTCATCTAGTATCATCGTAACAGTATATCCATTATCTGCGATAGCTATCATGATAAATATAAAGTATATGCTATAATAATTTGTTTCTATATATAATGTAATAAAGCGTTTACATTGTGGGTTTGCAAGAACAATTCTAAGTGCAAAATCTTTATTACAAAGTATATAAATATTAAAGGTGAAAAAAAGAAGGCGTTGATCATTTCTCTGTTTTTTTTGTGCCTATTGTTAACGGGCTATAAATATAAGGTTGACAATACAATACAATTTTTGTATACTAAGCTTAAACTTTTGGTATAAATAGGTTGTACTGTTTTTGTTTTAATACTTATAAAAATGATATCAAGCTAAGAGGTGGAATAATAAGTGTCATGGAGAGATAATCTGTTATCATTTAAGGAGAAGATCATAAAAGGGGAACGAATTACTAAAGAAGAAGCGGTTCAATTATATGAAATAAAAGATATAGAAGGATTATTGAAAGCGGCTAATGAAATTCGTGAGCATTTTATGGGAAATAAAGTGGATCTATGTACGATTATGAATGCTAAGTCGGGCAGATGTTCTGAAGATTGTAAATACTGTGCGCAATCTAGTCATTATCATACGGGTATAGAAGAATATCCTTTGGTTACTAAAGAAGCTGCATTAAACCGTGCGCGAGAGAACATGAGTTTGGGGGTGCATCATTTTTCCCTGGTTACAAGCGGAAGCACACTTAAAGGAGATGATTTCAATACGATATTAGGGATTTTTGCTTATCTTCATAAAGAACTTCCACAATTGAAAATATGTGCATCATTGGGGATGATTTCTCTAAAACAGGCACAACAACTCAAAATGGCAGGCATAAAAACGTATCATCATAATTTAGAAACAGGGAAAAATTTTTTCCATAATATATGTACCACGCATACTTATAAGGAACGAGTGAAAACGATCCATAAAGTCCAGGAGGCAGGGTTACAGGTTTGTTCCGGTGGAATTATTGGCATGGGGGAAACGATTGAAGACCGTATAGACATGGCTTTGGAATTAAGAAATCTGGGGATAAAATCTGTGCCGCTTAACGTACTTAACCCCATTCCTGGAACGCCATTAGAAAATAACGTGATTCTAAAGCCACAGGAAATTTTGCAGACCATGGCAATCTATCGTTTTATTCTACCGATGTCTTATATTCGCTATGCGGGGGGAAGGCAGGTGCTCAAACAATATCAAGAGAAAGGTTTTCAAGGGGGAGTCAATGCAGCTTTAGTAGGAAATTATTTAACAACTATAGGAAACGGAATTGAAGATGATATTAAGATGATTACTGCTTTAGGATTAAAGGTTGATATTTGATAGGTTATATATGAAAGAAGGGGGAAATATGAAGTTATTTATTATATCCGACGTTCATGGCTCTTTGTATTATTTAAAAAAAGCGCTAGAAAATTATGAAAAAGAAGAAGCGGATTATATCGTTATTCTAGGAGATGCTTTATATCATGGGCCGAGAAACCCATTACCAAGGGAATATAATCCAAAGGAAGTGGCATCATTATTAAATGACTATAAAGAAAAAATTATTGCAGTAAGAGGAAATTGTGATAGTGAAGTCGATCAAATGATGCTTGATTATCCTATGATGAGTGAATATGCGATCATCCTCTTTAATAATAGAAAATTATTTTTAACTCATGGCCATCTCTATAATAAGGATAAACTACCTAATTTAAATGAAAATGATGTATTAATTCATGGCCATACCCATATTCCAGTAGCGGAAAAACTAGATAAAATATATTTACTTAATCCAGGATCTATTACTTTACCAAAGGAAAACAACCCTAATTCTTATGCTATTCTGCAAAATCACTTATTTGAAATTAAAGATCTGGAGGGAAATATAATAAAATCAATTAATGTTAAGTAATGATTAGAAGAGGAATGTCTCCGTTGTCTTATTAGAATATAAAAAGTAGTGCTTATATAAATAGCACTACTTTTTTTAGTAAATAACAATAAACTTACCAACACAACCCTGTTTCTCAAATCGTGTTGTTTGATAGTTTTAAATTTTAAATTTTAATTAAAAACAGTCGCAGACTGTTTTTCTTATTCAGGTTTGCTGATAAACATTTGTGTAAACATTAAGCCGGATGGGCCCCCTTCTTTTATTCCGATTCCGATATGGGTGAATTCACGCTTTAAGATGTTTTCCCTATGACCTGGAGATTTCATTAATGCATCATGAGCTCTTTGTACCGTTGAATTTGCTGCAAGATTTTCGCCTGCATAGACATATTCCACACCATATTTTTTCATCATATCAAATGGGCTTCCGTAAGTAGGGGAATAGTGACTAAAATAATCATTATCAATCATATCCTGAGATTTAAGTCTAGCAAGTTTAGTGATCTCAAAATCCACCTCTAAAGGGGATAGATTGTTTTTTGCACGAGCATCATTGACTAATCTTAACATTTGCTGCTCTTGAGCAGTTAAATCATTGTTTAGATTGGGTTGTTCTTCCATATATTGCTGTTCTCTTGTGTTCATTTCTCCTTTTTCTTCAACAACTACAGGTTTGCAATCATTTTCCGAAACAGCACCAACCTTATTATTGGGGAGTTGTACAACGTACCAATCCTTAACTTTACCTACTACATCCACTTTATCATTTTTATCTAAAGTTCCTGTAGTAGGAAATTCGTTAGAGCAACCGGATCTAACATTTGTATTTGGCGATGTTATTTTTATTTTTTCAATTTCACCTGTATCAAAAATAGAAGATTCTTTACCCTGAGATGATGTTTGTTTTTTCTGTGAAGATTGTGTACATGAAGTAGTAAAAATTAAAGAATAGAGCAATGTCAAAATGATTAACAGAATAAAAGATTTTTTCTTCATATGATTTCCTCCTAGGATTAATATATTATTTTAAGACTTTAAATATAGTATTTGATAATTTCATTTTTTTTATAGATAATTTTATCGACAATAATTAGTAATTTATATAAATTAATCCATAAATCATATTTTTTTATAAAAGACAACTTTTGGTTAAAAAAAGATAAGCAAAGATAAGATTCTTTGCTTATCTTTTTACTACATATTAACTTCTGACAATTCATTAATATCTACGAATCTAGAATCCACAGATGCATTAAGGAACTCTACTTCTGCTTGGCCATCTTGTTTATTGATATTTTTAATCCAAACAGGTTTTCCTTGAAATTCTACATCAATAATGCCTTTTGATGACACAATTTCGTGTGCTCTCTGATAATTCATGATATATCACATCCTTTTCATTGTAATAAACACTATTATATTCTGCCAAAAAAAGATTTTTATAACCTAAGTGGACTTTGATTTATGGGAACTTTTATATATTTTTTGTATTTTGACAATTAGAAATAAAATAAGAGTCACCACCGTTATGAATATAAATCCATATTTTCCAATAAAATCTCCCAGTGTGAAAACATGTTCACTATGTTCTGGTATAAAAGATATGCCGTATATAACTGGCATCACAAAATACAAGATTGGTTTAAACTCACGAAAACCACTTACAAGTGCCATGATATAAACTGCAAAATAAGTAAATACTATAGATGACGTAAAGGTAGAAAAAGCCCATAATGATAAAAGAAGAGATTCAAAACGTTCCAAAATACCTCCAGGAAAATCGACCATCTTAATGCCCGTTATTAAGGGCCAGGTAATCCTCTTAATTTCAGTAACGCCAAAGAGTGCAGTATCTATCATTACAATATAAATGTATATTCCAATAATCATAACAACAGCTATTATGGCATTTTTTATTGCTTTTTGGGGTTTGGCTAAAGAGGGTACTAAAAATAAAATGATTTCAAACCCCAAAAAGGATAAAGAAGTGGTAAAAACTGCTTTTGATAAGTCTTGCCAGGGTGTATGTAATATGGGTAATAAATGACTGATATGGAGTTTAGGAATTAATAAAAAACCAAGAGGAACGCCAAAAAGAAAAATGATTGGGAATAATAATTGACAAATACGGGCAATGCCTTCAATTCCCCCTCGTGCTCCCATAATAGTAACCCAAAGATAAATAAACATTACAAATCCTATAGGGGTTCGATCGACTAGGAAAACATTGCTTATTTCACCTATAACTCGTGCTTCATAAGCAGAAAACAATAGGAAATATACAAAAAAAATAACGCTTAATGTAAGTCCTAACCATTTTCCTACGATTTTCTGTGAAAATGATACAAAAGTATCCTGTGGAAACATTAATGCAAGTTTGTGAAGCAGGTAGGTTAGCAAAAGAACCAGTAATCCTCCGCCTAGGGTTGCCAACCAGCCGTCAGGGCCTGCAATTTCAATTACACTTCTTGGCATGGATAGAATACCCGCACCTATGAGGGTCACTGCAATTAAAAGCGTATATTGAAGAGGAGATATTTTATCATTTTCGTTTATCTTCATATTGATTGCTCCTTAGGATAGTATAAAGTATATTGTTTTCCTATCAACGATGATCTATACAATAGTTAAGAAAGAAACAATATATATGTATAAAAATTCCTTTGCTTTTTTCGGTATGCCTCCGATATACTGTATCAGAAAGGAGGCGAGTGTTTTCATTTATATTACTCATATATTTTTTGTGCTTAACTTTGCTTTTATAATGGAAGCGCCATATTGGGCATATTTACCTGTTGCATTTGGTTCGATTTTACCTGATATCGATCACTCCAAAGCCATAATTAATAAATTTCTGTTATTCCCTTTATACTGGGCATTTAAAGGACATAGAAAAATAACACATTCCTTATTGGGTTTTATGATCATGACAGCATTTGCTTATTTTATTGCACATCTTGTTAATTGGCCTATTGAAGTTGGGTTATATTTTGGGATTGGTTATTTAAGTCATATCATACTTGATATGCTAACGCCTTCCGGATGTCCTGTATTTTACCCATATAAGAAAAAATGCAATATACTTTCAATTCGTACAGGTAGTATAGGCGAATATTTAATTTGTGGGTTCATGATATATATGTTTTTTATGAAGGTTTTAAGATAGGGAAGGATTGGTTTCCTGCCCTATCTTTTTATACATAATATTTTTTTATAATGGCCTTATAGATCATCGAAATAATTAATTGTACATTGTTAATGAACCTAATATATAATATGTGTTGTTAATAATTGGATTAAAATATTATTGAGGAGTGAGGTAGAATGTTGAAAAAGAAGGGATTGTGGGTTTTATTCTTGATGGTTTTTTCAATTGTAGTGCTTGTAGGTTGCGGAACACAAGGAGAGCAGGCAAGTAGTGAAAGAAAAGATGTTCCTGATTTAAAAGTGTCCTACATATTTACCAATCATCAAACACCTATTATGGTAGCTGCTGAGAAAGAAGATGCTTTTAAAGGTTCGGGTGTTTATCTAAAAGAAGTTGTCAAAAGGGAAAAATATACTTTAATGAACGGCGAAGATCCAGTCGCTAATTTACAATTGGTAGTAACCAAAAGTGGTTCTGAAACCATGACCATGATGGCACAAGGTCATATCGACATTGGTTTGGCATCAAGTGCGGCTAATATTTCCGCAATAGATAAAGGGACAAAAGTAAAAATGTTATGTCCTATACATACCGAAGGTATTGGTTTGGTAGTTGGAAAAGATGCTTCAATCAATAATTGGGAAGATTTTGTTAAATTTGTAGGAGAAACAGCTGAACCTGTTAAAGTTGGTTATCATTCACCAACCAGTGCGCCGGTTATTTTATTTGAAGCGGCTATTAAGCAGGCTGGCATTAGTTACACTCGCAACCCGGAAGACTTAGATGCTGATATTTTGTTAGTAGACTTAAAAGGAACTTCTAATTTGATTCCTACGCTGACATCTAATCAGGTGACAGCATGGGTTGGCCCTTCACCTTATCCAGAATTAGCGGTAACAGAAAATGTAGGGAAAATTGCGTTGGATATGAAACATATGCCTCCAGAAGGTCAATGGTATGACTTCCCCTGCTGTGTAGTATCAGCTACGGAAAAAACCATTACGGAACATGCTGATGTCTTAGAAGACTTTATGAAGTTGATAACAACTGCAGCAGATTATTCTAATGAACACAAAGGTGAAGCAGCAAAAATTACAGCAGATTTTACGGGTGTTTCTGAAGAAGCAGCTAAAATGGCATCAATCAAATACACCACAGATCCGAGTGAAGCATGGATATCTAATTTAGGTCTTATATTTGATACATTAGAAAAAGCCAATAAATTTAGTGGAAGTTTTATGGATAAAGAATACAGTGATGTTCAAAAAGACTTATTTGAATTTAACTTCATCAATAAAGTATTAGGGAAATAATTATTAATGCTCAAATTGGAATATTTAGCAGGGCTTTTGCCCTGCTTTTATCCATTTACAAATATATCAAATTGGAGGGGTTTGTGTGGACAAAACAACTCGTTCAGTATCTCTGAGCTTCTTATCTATAAAAAATTTTTTGACGGTAGAAGTATTTAGATTAGATCGAATTGGCAGTTTTTTATCTCCTATTATTTTACCTGTTTTTTTCATCGTTTTTTGGCAGGTATTTGCTGTAAGAATAGATAATTCAATCGTTCTTCCCACAGTTCATGAAGTTTTGGATATATTAGTTAAGCCGACTGCTAATTTATTAAGTATTGGCTCATTGATTAGAAATGTTCTGGTCAGTATTTTAAGGGTTGGGCTTGGTTATTTTGCAGCAGTACTGATAGCTATACCCCTCGGGTTATTTATTGGTTATTCCAAAAAAGTAGCTGAATTTATTATGCCATTTGTCAATTTATTTAGGCCCATTGCACCGCTTGCGTGGGTTCCGCTTGTTTTAGCCTGGTTTGGGGTAACCAGTATAGCGACGATATTTCAGATAGAAAGAGGAAGTTTATATGTATTATTTAATAATATTAAAGTATCCATGATCTTTATTATATTTATTGGAGCGTTTTTTCCTATTCTTACTAATAGTATTTATGGTGTGAAAAGTGTTCGTAAAACACTAATAGATTCTATTTTAACATTAGGTGCTAATGAAAAAGATGTATTGTTAAAAGTATTATTGCCTGCTGCTTTGCCTTCTGTTGTAACAGGGCTTCGAATTGGCTTGGGGGTAGCATGGATGTGTCTGGTATCAGCGGAAATGTTACCAGGGAGTTTAGCGGGTGTTGGATACTTGATTACGCATGCTTATACGGTTGCACGAACCGATATTGTTATTGCAGGAATGATTGCTATTAGTTTTGTAGGTGGGTTATTGGATTGGATATTCCAAAAAATCGAAGCTAAGTTTTTTAAATGGCAGAGTATGTCTAAATAGGAGGAAACAATGGATAATATTGTTGAAATTAATGGGTTGAGTAAGATATTTGTTTCAGAAAAAAAGCAGGCAGTTCAAGCTTTAAGGGATGTTAATTTAGATATAAAAGATCAAGAGTTTGTCTGTTTAATTGGGCCTTCAGGTTCCGGTAAATCCACTTTACTCCGTTTGATGGAAGGATTGATTACACCTACAACAGGAACGATTAAAGTCATGAATAAGCCTTTAAAGGGACCAATACCGGAAGCAGCCATGGTTTTCCAAGAGTATTCTTTGTTTCCGTGGAGAAATATTATTGATAATGTTGCTTTGGGATTAGAGCTGCGAAAGGTTCCTAAAAATAAAAGATATGAAATAGCTGGTAAGATATTAGAACGGTTTGGAATTGAAGATTTTTATAGTAGTTTTCCCCATGAGTTATCAGGTGGTATGAAGCAAAGAGCGGCTATTGCAAGAGCCATTGCAATATCTCCCCAAATATTATATATGGATGAACCGTTCGGTGCTTTAGATGCTTTTACTCGATTTAAGATGCAAAAAGGATTAATATCTTTTTGGCTGGAAGAAAAAAGGACGATTGTATTTGTTACACATAGTGTAGAAGAGGCTGTATTTTTAGGTACTCGAGTCATTGCAATGAGTAGCAGGCCTGGACGTATTATTGGAGATTATAAGATTGACCTTCCATATCCCAGAGATCGATGGAATGAAGAATTTGGAACGTATTTTAAAGAGTTAATGACTCTGATGAACAGTGGGGATATTGAAAAATCTATGGCATTCTGATGATTTTACAGAATATTACAAAGAAAAAATTTAAAGTGAATGATTATGGAGAGTATTGTATACTAATAAGAAAGGTTATTTAGATAAGTGGAGGAGATTAGAAGTGAGTCGTTTAGATTATATTTTTGAGAACTTAAGAGAAAATAGTAAAAAAGGTGTTATAGAGATTAAAGAAGCAAAGGAAAAGGGGAAAAAGGTGGTAGGCACATACTGTGTATTTACCCCCTGGGAAGTCATTGCAGCGGCTGATGCTATTCCAGCATCTCTTTGCAGCACCAGTGATGTTACAATTCCCGCTGCGGAAAAACATTTGCCCAGGAATTTATGTCCTTTGATTAAATCAAGTTACGGATATGGGATTACCGATAAATGTCCTTATTTTTCTTTTTCTGATATGATTGTTGGTGAGACCACCTGCGATGGTAAGAAAAAGATGTATGAATATTTAGAAAGAATAAAACCAATGCATGTCATGCAGTTGCCGCAAACACTTAACCGCGAAGAATCAATTGATTTGTGGAAAAAAGAGATCATCTATTTAAAAGAAAGATTGGAAAAAGAATGCATGGTTGAAATAACAGAGGAAAAGCTTAAGGAACAAATAAAGCTGCGTAATAAAGAAAGAAAAGTACTTAAAGATTTCTGTAGTCTTTCTAAATTAGTACCACCACCCATTTCCGGTGAAGAGGTTCAGCTTGTAATGAATAGTGCCAAGTTTGGTTTTGACAAAGAAGAAGTCGTAAAAGACATTGAAAATATTACTAATGAGATAAAAGATGCTTATGACAACGGTGAACGAAGAGTCGAAAAAAGCAGAGCAAGGATTTTGATTACCGGTTGTCCAATGGGAGGTGCAGTAGAAAAAATCATAAAAATTATTGAAGAAAATGGTGGCGTAGTGGTATGCTATGAAAACTGTAGCGGCATTAAAGAAAAGGAATTTTTAGTAGATGAAACCAAAAAACCGATAGATGCTATTGCAGAAAAATACTTACAAGTACCTTGTTCCTGTACCAGTCCGAATGATAATAGGATTGAATTATTAGACCGATTAATTGATGAGTATCAAGTAGATGGGGTGATCGATGTTATTTTACAAGCCTGTCATACTTATAATGTAGAAACAATGAGAATTAAGGAACTCGTAAAGGATAATAAAGGGATTTCTTATATGAGTGTGGAAACCGATTATTCTCAGAATGATATTGGACAGCTGACTACAAGAATAAGTGCATTTATTGAGATGTTATAAAAGTACTCAGCGAAATTATTCATAATTTTTTTCTATAACATACTTACAAGATATAAGATAATTTTATTGTACGCTGTTAATATCTTTAATGTATAATAATGAATGTAAAGAAATGGTTTGGCATAAATTACTAAGGGGATTGTACGCAGAGCAAACCGCTCTGCTTTTATCAGTTTGATAAATAAAACTTATCAATAAAGGAAGTGTTAAAATGATATATTTGGATAACGCAGCAACGACTTATCCGAAACCGGAAATTGTATATGAAGAAATAGATAAATGTTTAAGAGAATATGGCGCTAATCCTGGACGTTCAGGGCATAAATTGGCTTTGCAGGCTAGTAGAACAATATTTGAAACCAGAGAATTGGCGGCTCAATTATTTAATATTGATGATCCTATGCAAATTGTGTTTACTAATAATGCGACTTCAGCTCTTAATTTAGGGATTAAGGGATTTTTGAAAAAAGGGGATCATGTCATATTAACAAGTATGGAACATAACTCGGTAGTCAGACCTATTAAAGAAATAGAAAAAATAGGTATTGAACATACGATTGTAAAATGTAACCAGGAAGGGATGTTGGACACAAACGATTTAGAAGCAGCCATAAAAGATAATACGAAGTTAATTGTGACCACCCATGCTTCTAATGTCACAGGGACCATTATGCCAGTTAAAGAGATTGGCAAGATTGCGCAGAAACATCAGATTACCTATTTACTGGACGCCGCCCAGTCGGCAGGGATCTATGAGATTGATGTTAAAGCCATGCATATTGATATGCTGGCGGTTCCTGGACATAAAGGACTGATGGGGCCTCAGGGAACAGGATTATTATATATCAAAAAAGGTTTGGATGTTCGACAAATGATGGAAGGCGGCACCGGAAGTAAATCCGAATTGACGACGCAACCAGAAATGATGCCGGATAAATTTGAAAGTGGTACACCCAATACACCTGGCATTGTAGGACTGGGTGCAGGAGTACAATATATACTTGACAGAGGTACAGAAAGCATTAGAAACCATGAAAAAGAGTTAACTAGATATTTTATTAATGAACTTAGTAGAATTGAGTCAGTAA
>DAOUPZ010000011.1 GCA_030625885.1 Clostridia bacterium | reverse complement strand
AAATTTCATATATTCTACATTAATGGTTTCCTCAAATTGTCTCAGTTCGCACATAGGACCAACCAATCCATGACCCCAATCCTTAAGATGTACTTCAATAACCAAATCACCGGGATCTAACAGTCCTAAAACCACTGACATCCCTGCCATGTGACCACCAATCGGTCTTAAGTCTACATATTTACCACCAAATACAGCTCTTACCAATTCATGGGTTTCTTTCTCAAATTGATTGATGTATTTGTTACCGGGATATTCTCGATCGTCCATATCCATCGTGGTATAGCAGCCATAACGGTTACTAAAGTCACCGCCAAGATAGCTTCGAACCTTGTCACTTGCATAGTTTTCGGATGCTACCAGGTTCAAACAACTTGCTCTGTACGCGTCATGCTTTTTCAATAATTCATCAATATCGCTTAACTTTTCTAACATTGTTATTGCCTCCTTAAGTTCAATTTGTAAGCCAAATTTGTCTTGTTATTGTTTATCCGCCACCCATAGGCTTAAATACCCTTACTCGGTCTGCCTCATTAAATGTTAATACATCATAATCTCTGCGCAGCACGATTTTATCATTTATAAAAACGGCAACTTGATAGGACATATTAATACTTTTCAGCAGTTCTCCTACTGTGGTTTTTTCATCTATCTTTTTTTCCGTACCGTTTAAGATGATTGTCATAAACTAAAACCTCCTATTGAAAAACGACAAAGCCGTTTTTCGGTAAGTGGCAAGTGGGAAAAGATTAAATCTACTTGGACATGATTATGCTGGAAGACAATTACTGGCGTCGGTGGGCTAAAAAATCACTACTTTCCGCTAATGATCTGCAGTAAACTAATTCTCTCCTTGCACAGCCTTCTTTAGCTTCAGAAATTGGCTGAAAGTATAACCATGTCCAAAGTACAACCTTTCATAGTAATCGTTCTTTAATCTTTAACGATCAATCTCTTATTCCACTTCTTTATATTTCTCTACCAACCAACCCAGTGATAACTTCCGCATGGTAATGTCCGTTGGATTGCCGGTTTCTGCATCCCAACCGGCAAAAGCATAGTAAAGGTCAATGGATTCATAGAATTTCTTTTCATCCAGCTGTGTGCCTTTAGCTGGCCCGTCTGGAATCGGCTCGAAGATCCGCTTGGGCAATTTGTCATCTTTTTTGGTAAACCCAGCTTGAGCGTTAAAGAACCGCATCATGTTGATTCTTCTTTCACCGACTCGCATCAGTTCAAACAACGATGTATCCCATCCAATCCCGGTTCGGCACAGTTCAATGAGCTCTGTTGGACCAAAAAGTTCCCAGCAGGGACCCCATAAGAATTGGCAAAGACACATCGTATCCGTTATGGAAAAGAAACACTGGCTGTCAAATACAAATCTTACTTTATCATCATCCATCACGAATGTATTGTCATAATCTGCATGCATACCAATCTTGGCAATATTCATCCGCTCCTGACTATCCGGCGGCATCACCAAAAATGGATCGTGCTCGCTGGATTGATGGTCAGCACCGAACGGATTGACGGCATACATCATCCCTACAGCCGGTTTGTACTGAGGCATATGCGCTGGTAGTTCCTGGCCTTTAACACCGATGAAGAATTCCTCTGCACCGTTGCCGATTTGATCAGCGGCCCGCTTGCTGCCTTCTGCTAAAAGATCACCAAAACCTTCTCGTTTCGCGATCTTTTCAATCAGAGGTACCAACACTTCACTGTTACCAAAGTTCAATTTAAGCCCATCGGTATCTTGATCCGTAATTAACCCTTTTTCATAGCATTCCATTGCAAACGCAATGGTAGCACCACAGGACATGGTATCCAGACCGTACATGTTGCAAAGCTGATTGCCTAAAACAACCGTTTGCATATCTTTTATCCCACAATAAGATCCCAGCATACACAGCGTTTCATATTCCGGTCCGCCATAGAGCGGATCGACAACACCAGGGATTTCTACCACCCGTTTACATTTTACCGGACAGGCATAGCAAGTATCCCTTTCTTTTAAAATGGTATTGTATAGAGTTTCACCGTCAATGTCTTGCGCGCCTTCCGGGAAATAGCTGCGCTGCCAGTTATCGGTTGCTAAAAATCCTTCATCATTGAAGCCTACCACATCGCCGCCTGTTCCATACTTGCCAAGTCCGGCAACACCTGGATTGTTTTCGAGCTGCGTGGTTACAGATTTAGCAAGCTTTTTAAAACCTTCTTTATCATAAGGTTGCTGTGCTTTTGATTTATTAACAACCACTGCTTTCAAGTTTTTAGAACCCATAACGGCACCCGTACCGTTTCTACCATTCGCGCGGTTGCACATATTGATAATAGCGGCATATTTGACCAGGTTTTCACCACCTGGCCCGATTTGGGCGATTTCTACTTTTTCATTATTAATCTCTTCCCGAATAACCTTTTCTGCATCACCGGTTACCTTACCCCATACGTTACCTGCATCTTTAATTTGCACATCGTCACCATTGATATATAAATAGACTGGTTTTTCTGCTTTTCCTCTAATAACAATGGAATCATAACCATTCCCTTTCATATGAACCGGGAAGAAGCCACCTGCCTGGCTGTCGGCTATCGTTCCTGTAAGCGGACTTTTCGTGGTAACGACCACCCGGCTCAGGCCTGCCATGGGCAATCCTGTCAGCGCTGAAACGGAAAAGATCAACATATTCTCCGGAGATAATGGATCAATTTTCGGATCCATCTCCTGCATCAAAAGATATAAGCCCAGTGCTGAGCCGCCTGGATACAAACGGTACGTTTGACCCGGTATGGTTCTTTTGGATATCTGACCACTGCTTAAATCAATATCCAATACTTTTGCATCTGGAAATAATTGCATCAATGTACCTCCTTACCAATTTTTTGAATTATTTTGAAGAGGCTGGCGCCAATGATGACCCCAGCCTAATTCTACCAAGCAATCCATTTCAATACCTTTACTTAAAGATTATTTTGCTTCAATCGCTTCTACTTCTTTTACAAGTTTGTCAAGAATTTCTTTTCCTCTTGGTCCAACCATTTCTACATATTTATCTCTAGCACTCATACTCGCTTTTCTAAATGCTTCTCTTTCTTCAGTGGTAAGCTCAGCAACCGTAACGTCAGTTGTGTCTTTGATTCTCTCAAATGCTGCTGAATTCATTTCATCTTGGATTTTCATACCATAGTCTGCCATCTCATCTGCAGTTTCCAAAATGATGTCTTGAATATCTTTTGGCAAACCATCAAAGAATTGTGGGTTACATGAAGTCGTTGTTGCATAAAGGCTTGCACCAGCAAGTGTCAAGTAGTCTTGCACTTCACAAAACTTCATCTCATCAATGGATTGAAGTGGATTTTCTTGTCCTTCAATCATGTTCAATTGCAAACCGCTGTATACTTCCATATATGGAACTGGCGTTGGATTGGCACCATATGCCTCATAAGCTGCAACAATCATTGGAGAAGGCATGGTTCTCATTTTAAAGCCTTTGAATTGCTCAGGTGTGTTTACAGGTTTACTGCTCGTCCAGTGCATAAATCCTTCAGTCCAGTAAGAAAGTACTTTAATGTTTTTCTTTAGATAATCTGCGGAAAGCATTTCATTTAAAGCTTTACTCGTCTTGAAAACTTCCTTGGTTTTCTCAATGTCATCAGGGAATAAAAAGTGGAGTGAGAAAAGTTGGTTTTCGGGAATTAGACCTCCCGTATTTCCAGGTGATACCATTGCAAATTCAATCCCACCATTTTGCAAAAGCTCTGCTTGTTGTGTTGCATCACCAATTTGCCCTACAGGGTATACTTCAACGTTGATTCTTCCATCAGATTTTTCGTTCAAGACCTCTACAAACTTGTTAACATATACATCTTGAACACTGCCAACAGGTTCTTCATGAACAAATCGCCAATTATAGGTTTCTTCACCATCACCACTTGCTTGTTGCCCAGAATCTCCGCCACAACCTGCAAACAACATTGAAAATAATGCTACAACAAGTAAAAGACCTAATACTCTTTTCTTCATTTTTTTTCCCCCTATTTTGTTTTTTTGTCGACTGTTTTTTGCCTGCTGTCGACATTTCAGGCATCTTAAAAGGCATTTAACTTTCAAGATAATTGAATACAGATCTTACATGCATTTCCACACCGATTTTCAGCGTATCTTCATCAATATTAAATTTGGGATGATGATGCGGATAGTGTGTTTCCTTAGCAGCATCTCCCGTTCCAACAAAGTAAAGTGCGCTTGGAACCCGGTGTGTAAAATCTGCAAAATCCTCTCCAACCATACACTTGTAAGATATGGTGCATCCTTCGCCAAGTGTATCTTTGGCTGTTTCTTTTATAAGTTCTGCCATTTGGGAATCATTCATAGCTGAAGGGTTGCTTGGTATAAATTTCAGTTTATAAGTTGTCCCCATGGCATCACAAATACCTTTTACAAGTCTTTCAAACTTTTCCAGAAGTGCTTTCTTTTCCTCTTCCTCATTTTCAAACATAAAGCGGATCGTTCCCGACATTTGAACCTGTTCCGGAATAATGTTGGGACCTGTTCCAGCATGGAAGCTGCCCACCATAATGGTTAATGGTTTAAGCGGGCTTGTCTCCCTTGTCTCCAAGGATTGAATTGCCTGCACGATGGTGCTGCCAATTAATATCGGATCGATTGCCGCATGCGGCGCCGATGTGTGACCGGCTTTCCCCATAACGGTCAACTCAAATTCCTCATCTGCAGCAACTACAGGACCACTTGATATCCCTATTTTCCCACTTTCAATGGGGGTCCATAGATGAATTGCAAAGGCTGCATCCACTTTGGGATTTTCTAGAATGCCTTCATTGATCATATTCAGGGCGCCTGCTTGTTCCTCATTAGGTTGAAAAACAAACATCACGTTGCCAGCGAGTTGTTCTTTATGATTCGCCAGTGTTTTAGCTGCTACAAGCAACATGGCCGTATGGCCATCATGACCACAAGCATGCATTTTCCCCGCTTCCACTGACTTATAGGCAACATCTGTTTTTTCCTCTACAGGAAGCGCATCCATATCTGCTCTTAAAAGCACTGTTTTTCCTTCTTTAGCGCCTTTTAAAAGACCCACAACACCAGTTTCGGTGACAATTTTCGTCTCTATCCCCAAGTTTTCAAGGTATGCTTTGACAATTTTAGATGTTCTGAATTCCTGATAACCAAGCTCAGGATGCATGTGAAAATCTCTTCTTAACGATATCAGTTCCTCATTCAAGTCACTGATTTCTTTCTTGATGTCTATTTTTGTATTCATCCTATCAAGACCTCTCATGTATATTCGAAAAGAACTGTCTTTTTTACGCTCAAATGTCATTTGATATTGACCTTTGAGTTGTTCTAACCTTTATGATGAAGTTGCGACTCTAACTCGATTTAATATACGACTAAGATTTACCCTAATGCTATATCTCTTAAGAACAACGCAATTCCCGGGAAGAATATCATGATGATTGATATCGCAATCAGCATAATAATATAAGGGGGTGTTCTCCTGATAACCTTTAAATACGGCTTGTCAAACACCGCACAGGCTGTAAAGATGTCGCAGCCAAACGGCGGCGTTGCCGAACCAATGGCGGATTGCAGCGTAATGATAACCCCTAAATGAATCGGATCAATACCGGCCTGCAGAGCAATAGGATAGAATATCGGTGTCAAAATGATAATGACAACAATCGGATCTACAAACATACAACCCACAAAGTAGAACAATGTAACTGTAAACAATACCCTCAATGCCGAAGGCGCTGCGCCCAATACGCTAGCGGTTATCAGTTGTGGTATTTTAGCATAGGATATCATCCATGAAAATGCCTGACCACCGGAAATAAGAATAAACACAGCGGCAGTAACCAATCCTGTTGATAACGCAATGGATGGTAAATCTTTAACCTTTACATTCTTGTAAACCACTATCTCGAGAATTGCTGCATATAATACAGATGCCGCAGCTGCTTCTGTCGGGCTGAAAAATCCAGTGTAAATACCGCCAATAATAATGGCTGGAAAGCCAAACGGTAATAGTGCCCTCTTGGTAGCCGTTAATCTTTGCTCCCAACTAGCCTTAGGACTTTTTGGAAGGTTTTGTCTTCTAGCGGATATATAATTATAAAGTGCAAATACAACCAGTATTAAAAGTCCGGGACCAATACCTGCAATAAATAATTCCCCTACGGATGCGCCGGAAACAACGGCATACATGATCATTCCAATACTAGGCGGAATTAAAAGCGCAATATCGCTGGCATTAATGATTAGGGCCATAATATCCTCATCATGATACCCCATCTCTAGAAGTTTTTTACGCATGGGCTTTCCAATAGCTACTACTGTCGCCTGTGTGGAACCGGATATGGAACCAAATAGCGTACAGGCTGCTGCAGTCGTTATCGCAAGCCCCCCGTGAATGTGACCAACAAACGTTTCAACGAAATCTAAAAGTCGATTGGCGGTCTGACCGGCACACATGATATCTGCTGCAAATATAAACATCGGAACTGCCAGAAGCACAAACGTCTGAATTCCGGCAATAAGCTGCTGCGTCATCATTGAAGGATCCACGTTGGGAAAATACGCAATTAAAACGATCAGAGGCGCCACAATCATGGGAACCATCATCGGAAATCCAAATAAAAGAAGTGTTACCATTATAATCATAAGTGTTGTTACCATTTATCCCACCTCCTACTCTCTTGCGGCCTTTTCTGTTGACAGATAGACCTCTTTTTCTTTCACATTGATCCAAAAATTTCTGGCGTATTGGATACCACCAAGCGCAAACCCAATCGGTACAATTGCATAAATCAGATAGATGGGTATTTGCAACGCCGGTGTCAATCTCCCTAACATGTGTACTCTTTGCACATATTCCAAGGCAATATAGGCAAGATAAAACATGGAAGCAGAAGTGACACTGGTTATCACATACATAAATATTTTTTTCACTTTATCAGGCACCATATCAAATATAGCTGACATACAAATGTGTCTCGCCTTTTTGGCGCCGTAACCGATTCCGGTAAATGTCATGATAATAATGAGGGCCTGTCCGACCTCTTCGGCAAATGTCCAGCTTCTATTAAATACAGATCGACTGACTACATTTCCGATTAGTACTAAAGCCATGATGATGACGGAATAGCCCAGTATGGCCTCTTCAACTTTAGATAAAACCTTATCAAAAGTTTTCATAAATTTCATATAAGAGCCTCTCTTTCTTTACTCTCCTGGTCACTACCTAATCAATATAACCAGGAAATGTAATTTTCTCTTAAAGAATCATAATTTTCGCTATTAAAGTAATTTACAACATTGATATATTTTTCGATTTTTTAAAATTTTGCACGATATTGAAGTTTTTATAAAAATAACTAAATTAAAGCTTGTTTTATAATCATGATTATAGTATAATTTCGATTGAAGTTTTACATCTCAATAGTGATTATAAAACAAGCACTATTGAGATGTAATTGTCTCGTTATTTAGTCATAACGTTTAGAACAAAGCAAGTTATTCAATGCTTTCAAACCCTTAATTTGTTACTTTACAAATAGCTTTCTTTCCGTCGTTGTAAAGTTTTCAATTCCGTTTTCTGTAATCCGGAAGGACTCACTCATATCCACACCGCAGTCATCCAACCAGATGCCTGGAATCATATGGAATGTCATATTGGGTTTTAAGATGGTTTTATCACCAGGTCTCATACTTGCCGTATGCTCGCCCCAATCCGGTGGGTAATTCAGACCCATGGAGTATCCGATTCGTGAATCCTTAATGAAACCACTCTTCGCAATGCTCTTAGCCCATACTCTTTCAACTTCTTCACAAGTCATACCTGGCTTGATTGCATCTAGAGCAGTATTCATTCCTTCTATTACAACAGATGCCAAGTCTTGTACTTTTTGTGGTGCATTTCCAAGAATCATGGTTCTGGCCAGTGGGCAGTGATATCTTCTGTAGTTTCCACACAGTTCTAAAATAACGGTGTCACCATCTAAGTAAGGTCCGTCTGTCCAGCTCAAATGGGGTGTGGACGTTCTAATACCAGCCGGCATCAATGGAATAAGGGATGTATATTCGCCACCAAACTCTGGTGTGCCGCTGATTTCCGCATGATAAACGTTGGCAGCCGCATCACATTGTCTGACACCTACGGCAACAGAATCAACCGCTGCTTGCATCGCTTTTTCCGCAATTTTTCCTGCTCTTCTGATAAACTCGACTTCTGCATCAGACTTAATGATCTTGACCCAGTTTACAATCAGGGTACCATCTTTGAATTTTGCGTTTGGTAAGCAGGCTACCAGTCTTTCTTGTGCTTTAGCACTGAAATAGTAGGCATCCATTTCCGTAGCAATAACTTTGTTGTCACAGCCTTTTTCTTTGATAATGTCAGCCACAAATTCAAAAGGATGTTTGACAAGAGACTGTACATAATCATCTGTATAACCCTTGATGTTTTCATCATTCAACCAGGTTGTTAATCTTGCGGCATTAGCATCTTGTCCTCTACCAAACCAAATCGGTTGTTCCTTGTCAGCAATAACAATGACCCCTTGATGAACATAAAATGACCAACCGTCAAATCCAGTCAGGTAATTCATATTTGCTGGGTCTGTAACGATTAAAACGTCAATTCCTTTTTGACACATAGACTCTTTCGTCTTTCTGACTCTTTCACGAAACTCTACTTCACTAAAATTCAACACTTTACTCACTTTACTACCCCCTTAATTTGAAATTTGTGATTATCTGTATTTTTAGAGAATACCATTTTTATATGAATAGATGGATTCTCGTAATACACGTTTGCAACTTTCCAAATCGCCCAACTTCAGATACTTGATGATGTCGTAATGCTGTGTGGCTGTCATCTGAAGGTCGCCACTAAGCTTTGTATCGTATAGCATGGCTATTTGAACCTGAAAATGGAGATTTTTAAGCATTTCAGTCCTTCTTTTACTGCCTGATTTTGACCAAATATATTTATGAAATTCGATATCTTTTTCGCTCATCAGGGATGTCTTTTTTGCTTTATCCCCTTCGCTCTCGCTTATGACGAGCATTTCATCCACAATTTTTGTAAGATAAGCAAAATCCTTTTCTTGAAGCTTGTTCTCTTTTATCAATAACTCAAGTATTTCACTCTCCAACAAAAGCCTGATATCAAAAATTTCCTTTTTATCTTCAACTGTAAAACTGGCTACAAAATTACCTTTTCTGACTATAAACTCGATGACGCCTTGATTTTGAAGTTCCTTGATTCCTTCCCTGACAGGTGCCCTGCTTATTCCCAGCTCTTTTGCAATCTCAGTTTCGGGGATATGATCTCCTTCGGCATATTTGCCATTAATAATCTTTTCCTTTATATATTCAATCACAATCGCGGAAATATTTTCTCTTTTGAAACTATTTTTCGAACTCCTGCCAAACATATTTCACCTCCAAAGCTAAACAATAAACGCATTTAATAGTCTACTGTCGACACACATATGTAAAAAAATATATTTTTTAGTTAAATTATCTTTTAACAGTTGACTGTCTACTGTCGACCATTAACCATATTTATATTATACGGTTCACCCCCAAAAAAATCAAAATCATTTTCCTCCCAATAGCCGATTAATCGCTTATTATTGGAAATCATCTTATGTTTTCTTTGATTTACTTAATATTATAACTACAAAAAGCCTCCCCTTAGCTAAAGGGAAGACTTTTTGTTTCTGGCTTGTTTACATTGGTAATTGCACTAAAACCAATTTTCTTTGAACATGAATCATGTGGTAATTTTTAGGGGGTCATTACCACAAACTTTAATAAACTATAAAAGGGGATATAATATATATAAAAAGGACAGGGAATAAAACAGCACATATTAATTCACATGCTACTTTATTCCCTGTCCTTTTATCTGAAAGTTTCCTCACCCAAAGTAAGTTGCTTCGTCGATGTCCCACTAAAGGGATCTCTCCAGGGTCGTGTCCAATTATTGTATCTAACCTGAAAGTTTCGAAACAAACCTTTAGCTCAGTTTGTTTTTTGCTTCTACGGTTATCCTGTAAGGATATCTCCAATAATTTTCATCCACATCTTATATTTTGTTTATTGTCGACAACGCTCTGTCGATATATGAATTATACGACTGCGTTAATTTAAAATCAATGTCATTATTAACACTTATATGACATTTAAATGAATTTATTAATTAATTGCTCTATTTTTCTTTAATTTACTTTAGTTTTCTTAAATAATTTAAACAAAACTATCAATCAAAAAATCGCCGTTTTATTTCTTCAAATTCATCTTTTCTAATCTCCCCTTTTGAATACCTTTCCTGCAAATTTTTAAAAGCCATTTCCTTTTCCTCATCCGTCTTATAATACTGCTTATAAGTCTCCCACGGAAACTTAATTTGTCCCCGCCGCAAAAAAAGCAAGAGCCCTCCGCCGATGATAATGGGGAATAACCACATCCCACCCAACCAGAATATACCTGTATCCACTCAACATCTCCCTCTCTTTTTTATAAAAAACGCGTTCCTGCCAAACACCTAGGAACGCATACTATAATCCTTTGTGTAACCTCGCTTAACAATATTTATCAATCATAATATTCTTGAACACAGTCATATCCTGTAAATGTTCATTAATGATTTTCTCAATAATATCAATATTTACAGCTTGATAATTATGGACAGCTATATTTCTAAAACCAACCATAGCCTTTAATTTTGGGGTTAACGCTTCATCAATAATATTATTTTCCTCCAATATTTCAAAAGCCTCTCTGCTATTTTGCGGAATACCCAGTTTATAGCTAGATACGATATGCATCGCTAAATCAATACATGCTTCACACGCTCTTTGAATATTGAGAATAACGGAATCCTGTCTAGTAAAGTTTGCTAGATTTTTGCTTTCTCCTGCATATTCTTCATGAATTCTCTTGAGACACCTTTCAATAATCTGTGCTTTATTAAATATTACATCTCTATTCATATATCGTTCCTTCCTCTTTAATCCTATCTAGGATAATAGCTCTTTCCTCATTTAATAATGTATATTCCTTCAATGTTCTTATCTGAAATTCACTGAGAATGTAATCATCCCTGGCGTATATTACTACCCCATTTCCTATGATCTGTGCCTTAAATACAGATGATGTTTTTTCCAGATTAATAAGATCTATCTCTCTTTTTAATAAGTCGGCCAGCTCTTCTCTAATCATAAAAAGGTCATAATCACCCATCTCATTTTGCAAAAAAACACCCATATCAATATCACTATCCGGTAAAAAATATCCTTCTACCGCAGAGCCAAACAAATAAATAAAAACGGGATCTAATTTTTTCTTTAAAAATGATACTATTTGCTTTACAATCTTTTCGTCAATATTCAATATTTACCCATTGCCTAAAGAAGCAAACGGTTTACACCTCCAATGATATAGTTTATTTTAACAATTTGTTATAGATTTCCAAGCTTATAACTTAAAATATAGATTTTCTTATCTTTTATTTCCAACTAACCAACTTTCCAACTACCCTGTGAAATTAAACTCTAAGAAAAATATTTAATGCGTTTACAATAATAATTTTATTTTTGACACTGGATATCTATATAGATTCAAAAATTATAGCCTTATTTAATAGTATTCCATTTTAAGTTATTTATCAATGCCGTCCATATAAACATCCATACCAACAGCACCCATCATTTCTCCATCACGTATTACAGGTAAGGCAATGGTTATAATCTTCTGCTGGGTGATAAAATCCACATACGGTTCTAATGTCCATTTCTGTAAATTCCATGCAACTCTTTAAAATTCCTTTTTATATTTCTCATAATTATCCCAACTCTCTTCGTACCCTTCGTGGAATTCAAAACATGCGTCAGAATAACCAGCTCCTTTGACTTACAACTTATTACTCATATTCATTGAAAATCCCCGCAAATCACTTTAAAATAGAAATAAACTATTTTTAATGAGGTGACCATCATAATGAGAACAAAAATTAAAACCATCATAGTAATCTGTATTATTCTATTCATTGCGTCAGGATTTTCTATTCACTTCAAAGCTTTAGTATTAGAGTGTTACCAGACAGGCGAAGTGGTATGGCTCCATACCATTAGACCTGATGATGAATTTACAATGCGGTGGATTCATTCTGTAGAACTGAAACCCTGGGAGGAAATATTTAAAATTGATGAAAATTATGATATTTATTTAGACCGTACCCGCTTCAAGCAATTCGGCGCAGGTGTTCCCGACTATGCGGGCAATAAAACAGAAGTCGTTGATGATTATATCATTTTCAGCGGCATTCATCAGAAAATGGACATCATCCCTTACGGCATATCAGCCTTTGCTGAGCACACATTTTATTTTGAGGATCAGGAAATTCCTTTATACAAACAGGTTAAAGACGGGTATCGAATCAATATTTATACTGCAAATTATAATCTGTTTCAGTATGTTGTTGCAAAATTGTAGAGGGAAGAACGCAGCCTTTGGCTGCTGAACGAGGAACGAAAAAGATTAAGGAACAGCTGAAGGATGCAAAAAGAGGTAAGTGGTTAAGTGGTTGTTTAACCATTGTTAAACGATAGTTGAGCGATGGTTAAACTATCGTTAAAAAAGAAATTATATAAAAAGATTGGTAGAAGGTTGAAGGTAGAAAGCTGAAGGTTAATAGATAAAAGCTGAAAGCTAAATGCAAAAACGGGGATATTCCGTGAGGTACGAGCGGTGTGTCCCCGTTTTTGCGCCTTTATACTATGCCTCTTTTAACCTGTTTCTTTGTTTCGCCTTCATAAAAAACATCATAGCTGCAAATAAGATGATTCCGATAATGTCCGTATGTACCCCGGGCGTAATTAATAACAACGCGGTAGACAACATCAATAACCGGAATACACTATTTAATGGGTGCATAAAATAGCCTTCTACAGCTGCGCCTAGAGCAATAACCCCTACGATGGCCGTTGCCGCAACGATGATTGTATTCATAAAAGTGGTATCAATGAGCAATAGCTCGGGGGAAAACGCAAAAATATACGGCACAACAAACCCTGCTAAAGCCAATTTCACCGCCTGAAATCCCGTTTTAGACGGTTTCCCACCAGCAATACCGGCTCCAGCGAAAGCAGCTAAAGCAACAGGCGGCGTTAAATTAGCAAGCATCCCGAAATAAAATACAAACATATGAGATACTAAGGGCGGTACCCCCATTTCTGCTAAAGCGGGAGCTGCCATCGTTGCTGTAATGATATATGCCGGTATAGAAGGTAAGCCCATTCCAAGAATAATACAAGCCAGCATCGTAAAAAACAAAGTTAATAGCAAATTGCCTTTACCCAAGAAAAGGATTGCACCCGCCAACTTAAGTCCCAAACCAGTCATCGTCGATACACCAATGATAATTCCGACAACCGCACAAGCCATTGCCACGCCTAACGCTGTACGCGCACCGCCTTCCAAGGCATCTATTAAATCTTTAAATAAAGTCTTTGTATCTTTTCTGATGACTCTAACCACAATGGTTAGTACGACATTAACAATAATAGAGAAAAAGGCCGCATAAATAGGCGTTCTGCCTTTTATCAATAAGTACACTAAAATAATTAAAGGCAATACCAGATATCCTTTTTCTTTTAATACCTGAGAAGCTCGAGGTAATTCTTCCTTAGACATACCCTGTAAACCTAATTTTTCTGCGCGCAAATGAATAATCGTAATGACACCAAGATAATACAGTAATGCAGGTATAATCGCACAAACAGCAATTTTAACATAGGGTATTCCTAAATACTCCGCCATGATGAACGCTGCTGCGCCCATAACAGGCGGTAAAATTTGTCCCCCGCATGATGCTGCCGCTTCAACGGCACCAGCAAACTCACGATCATAACCGATCTTTTTCATTAACGGTATCGTAAACGCACCTGTTGTAACCACATTCGCTACCGCACTCCCGTTGATCGAGCCTAAAAATCCACTGGAAATGACTGCAATCTTCGCCGGCCCGCCTTTACTTCTTCCGGCAATTGCCATCGACAAATCATTAAAAAATTGTCCCAATCCCGATTTTTGTAAAAAAGCACCAAAAAGGATAAAAAGGAAAATATATGTGGAGGAAACCCCAATCGCAATTCCAAATATACCTTCAGTGGTAAGATACATATACTCGGCAATATTTCTAATCCCATAACCACGATGAGCGATTAAGTCAGGCAAATTCCGCCCAAAATACGCATAAAACAAAAATAATATGGCAAGGATCGTAATTTCTTTTCCAATAATTCTTCTCGAACCTTCTAACATAATGAGTATTGCAATAATTCCTAGCGTAACATCGACATTATTGGGTAGTCCTGCCCTTATAACAATCTCATTATAATTAAATATAATATATCCACCCAAACATAAAGCTACACCTGCCAATATCCAGTCTATAATAGATGGTTTGTCCTTAGATGCCTTTTTATGCGCAGGATATAATATAAAAACCAAAGATAATATGATGCACGTATGTACCGCCCGATGCATTAATGTCACTAAAGAACCTTGCCAGGCTGTATACAGATGAAACAATGACAAGCCGATGCACATGATAAAAGTAATCATTCCCGGTACACTGTTTCTATTAAATTTTCTAAATCTTGATTCTGTATCGTATTTTTCTAAAAGTTCTTCTTGATTTACAGAAGACATAACATCATTATTCTTCATATCTGTCATGTGCTCCACCCTTATCTAATATTTTATTTAATCTTCTATTACTATCCTATAGAAAGAATCATGAAATAATTCAGTGGGAGTCAATGCTCCCACTGAATTAGAATACCCAACTATAGCAAAAAGCGTTTGTTTTTATTTGCCTAACTCATTAAAATATTTTTCTGCACCAGGATGAAGCGGTACCGGCATACCATCTCTTACTGTATCAAGACTGATTTTTTTGGCAGCATTATGTGTACCCACCAGCGCATCCAAATTTTCAAAGATTGTTTTCGTAATATTATATACCAGTTCCTCACTTAAATCATCCCGGGTAATCAGGATGGATTTAACAGCAACCGTTTCCACATCTTCTTCATTATCATATGTTCCAGCCGGAATCATTTCAGAACCGTAATGTGGAATCTCTTCATGTAATTTATCAGCCATTTCTTTTCTAATAGGAACAATTTTCACATCATGGGTTGTTGCCAAATCCATGATGGCCGCATTGGGAAGCCCGGAAGTTAAGAATGCGGCATCAACGGTACCATTTTTTAACTGCTCTACCGATTCAGCATAGGAAAGGAAATCCTCATTAATATCATCATATGTTATGCCGTGAATTTTTAAGATGTTACGTGCATCCACTTCCACACCACTACCGGGTGCACCTACGCCAACCCGCTTGCCTTTTAAATCACTGATTTCTTTAATGCCTGTTCCTTCCAAAGTGATAACCTGACAGAAGTTCGGATACATGGAAGCAATTCCCCGTAAATTTTCAATCTTACCGGAGTCTTTAAAGCTTTCTGTTCCGGTATACGCAAAACTAACCACATTATTCATCGCAAAAGCAATTTCCGCATCCTTTGAACCTAATTTCGTACAGTTTACCTTTGAAGCTCCTGTTGATTCAACGGAAGAATTGATACCCTCGACATGCTCATTTAATAAATTAGAAATCGTACCACCCAGTGCAAAGTAAGGCCCTGACGTACCACCCGTTACGACCGTAACAAACGTTTTCTCACCAGCAGGCGCTGTATCACTGCTGCCTCCACATCCTGCTAAAACCATACTCAATACCAACATTAAAACTAAAACTGACATTAAAGATTTCTTCATTTCTCTACCCCCTAAAATTTTAATGATATATACGTTGTTGAATACGATCTCAAATTAAAAATACAAAATATATATACCATGCAATAAATATATTACATGAATTTATAGCGAAAATTGTATTTCCATCGAAATCTTTCAACAAATATATATTATATAATAAATACCTTATCTTATAAACAAAATCCTTTAATTAATAAAAAGTTAATTTAGTGCTATTGCAAAAAGCACATTCATTGATTAGAATGTGCTTTATCATAACAAGGCAAATACCCTTCCACTGCCTCAGTCTCTTTATTGATTTTACTCTTATATCCCTCTAAATTAGCAAGACATACCGAGAGAATAACCAGCAACCCTCCCCAGATTTGATTCGCAAAAACCTGCTCATGTAAGATAATGACACTCGCTATAACCGTAATCATCGGCATTAAATTTAAATATAAGGCTGAAGCGGAAACGCCTAGTCGTTCCATCCCATAAGCATATATATAATACGCAACTGCAGAGCAGAACAACCCTAAATAAATCACATTCAGTATGACCATCCCATTAACCGCAGCCCATTGCGTCTTCTCAAACCATACAAAAGGAATAAAACAGAGGGTACCAAACAACGTCTGATAATACACGATCCCCAAATGAGAATATTTACCGAATAAAGGTTTCGTTACAAGTAAATAAATGACCCAGCAAAATACTGAACCAAACATCAAAAGATATCCTTTACCCATTTGAGATGATGTCAAAGTATGAAAATCACTACCTACAATAAAGAAAACCCCTGTAAATGATACCAAAACACTGATCATTTTGGTTCGAGTCAATTTCGTTTTAAAGAAAATAGATTCACCGATTAATGCGAAAATCGGAATGGTCGCAATCACTAAGGACGCAGTAGATGCCGGCATTAATTTAATACCGTTATTTTGAAAATAGAAATAGATGGTTACCCCCCAAAAACCAGCTGAAAAAACCAAAGGAATATCTTTTTTATTTAATTTGGTTTGAGGTTCTTTAATTTTTACAGCCACACTCAAAAAAATTGAGGCAACAATAAACCTTAATAACCCAAGTGTCATCGGAGGCAGTACAACGACCGTAACTTTTATACTTAGAAAAGATAACCCCCAAAAAGTAATTGCTGTAATGAGTCCTATGACAGCTAGAAGCTTCCCATTCTTCATTCCTCTATCCCCTTTTTTATATATTCATTTACTGTTCCATTAAAGCACAATTTTGACGTGTTGTAAATGATAATTATTCTTGTAATACGATAGGGGAAAAACTACAAAAATAAGACATGAGAACACGCCTCAAAGCAAGGACGTTCCATGTCTTATTTTTAATTTTCAAGCTTTTTATCGATCATGCGAGGCATCATTTTTAAGATGAACTGCGCACACCCTAATCCCACAACCATTCAGGCTATAACACCTACCATCTCCTATTTTTTATGATTCTCAGCAATTTTTTCCGCCAGCTCATTTAAATACGTCCAGCGTTCTAATAATCCTTCTAATTCCACCTCAAGTCCTTGCTGTTGATCCATTAATTCCTGCAGCCGTTCAAAATCACTGCCCGATTGATTGATTTTCTCATTGACCACCTCTAATTTGGCCTCAACACCGGCAATCTGATCATCAATCTGCTCATATTCTCTTTGCTCCTTAAAAGTAAATTTTAGCGGACGATCTTTCCTGTTCTCCCCTTGTTTTTTGGAGCTTTCATTCTCTTTGACTTTGCTATTTTTAGTAGTGTCAATTTGTCTTTTAATCATCTCTTGATAATCGGCATAATTTCCCGTATACTCAGCAATCTTACCATTTTCTTCGAAAGCAAATATTTTTTCAGTTACTTTATCAAGAAAATAACGGTCATGAGAAACAACCATCACTGCTCCCAAAAATTCCTCTAAATATTCTTCCAAAATCGTTAATGTTTGAATATCCAAATCATTGGTCGGCTCATCTAAGAGCAAGACATTGGGGGTACTCATTAACACCCGTAACAAATACAACCTTCTTTTTTCTCCTCCCGAAAGTTTCCCAATAAATGTCCATTGCAAATCAGCAGAAAACAAAAATCGCTCCAACATTTGTGAGGCACTAATCAGGCTGCCGTCTGCTGTCGAAATATATTCCGCCTCTTCTTTAATATAATTAATCACCCGCATGTTTTCATCCATTGCTTGATTTTCTTGAGAAAAGTACCCGATTTTTACGGTTTGTCCCTTTTCAATCGTGCCCTGATCCGCTGATAGCTTATCCGCAATGATATTCAGGAGGGTTGTTTTCCCCATGCCATTAGGACCGACAATGCCAATACGATCGTCTTTTAAAACAATATAGCTAAAATCATCAAGACACTGCTTTTCACCAAAACGTTTTGAAATGTGCTCGAGTTCAATGACTTTTTTCCCTAAACGTCTCGTCCCCACAGATATGGCCAGGTGCTCCTCCGGAACAAATTTCTTTTCTTCCTTCAATTGTTCAAAGCGTTCAATTCTTGCTTTTTGCTTGGTCGATCGAGCTTTAGCCCCTCTTCTAATCCAGGCCAATTCCCGCCGTAAAATATTCACTCGTTTTTGTTCCGATGATCGCTGTTGTTCCTCTCGCTCCGCCTTCTTTTCCAAAAAAGCACTGTAATTCCCAATATACCGATAAAGCTGTCCCTGATCTAATTCGATGATCCGATTCACAATTCGATCCAGGAAATATCGATCATGCGTAATCATCAGCAAAGCGCCCTTACGCTTATTTAAATAACCTTCCAGCCAAACGATCGTTTCGTTATCAATATGGTTGGTCGGCTCGTCTAAAACCAATAAATCGGCAGGTTGAATCAAGGCACTGGCTAAAGCCACCCGCTTTCTCTGCCCCCCTGAAAGCGTTCCTACCCTGGCATCGAAATGATGAATGCCTAATGTTGTCAAAATCATTTTCGCTTCGCTTTCCAATTGCCAAGCCTCATGGTCATCCATTCTTTGATTTAATTCGATTAACTTCTTTTGCAAAACAGGGTCACCGGATTGCGCAGTTAATTTTTCTAATGTATACTCATATTCCCGTACGACTTTCATCACAGGAGAACTACCTCTGAAAACCTGTTCCAATACCGTTGCTTCATCATCAAAGGATGGATTTTGCGGTAAATATTCAATCCTCAGATCGTTTTTCGTAATCACTTCTCCCTGATCTGAAATTTCACTCCCCACCAGTATCTTCAAAAAAGTGGATTTACCGGTGCCATTGACACCAATTAACCCTATTTTTTCACCTTCATCGATACCAAACGATATATCCTCAAATAACGTTTTATCGCCATAACTTTTACTCATATTTTCAATGGATAATAAATTCATTTGCGTTCCTTCCTTTACTCTATGGTTTTACTTTATTTAACAAATATCTTTACAAGAGTAGTAATACAAGAAATGACTATTTGTGCCTGCATTGAAAATATATTCGTGCAGGGCATGGTTATGCCGGAAGACAGCTTATCGCGTCGATGGCCTCATCATTATTAAATATCAATTACCCTACTTCACGAATATTACATTTCTATATTGCACAAGTTTCTTTAGCTTAGAAGGTGGCTGGAGGCATAACCATGCCCGAACACAAACTTTCATATTAAAATATTACCACTCTCTCGACTCACCCTTATATTCCATCCCCAAATGATCCTTTAGCGTTACTTTTATCTTTAACTGTCTGTGAATCTCTTCGAGATCATAGACCTCTTTATCTTGCAAAACATCCTTTAAAGCAACGGTACCGCTGTATGTCCAAAATTCAACATCGCCCGCCGCCATTTGATCTTTTTCCGCTTCATCATTTAAATTAACGGCTTCCAGTAATTGATTGCCTAAATAAATATTCGCCTTTGCTGAGTTTATTTTCAATTGCTCTTCTCCACGATAAAAGTTACTAATGTCCACTCTATATTCAGCCTTATCGGAGCTCATGCTTCTAAAATCAGCATCAATCTCTATCCGCTCGATTAATCGGTCATATAAGTCTATTTCTTGTAATTTTTCACTTTTTACCCCATGGTTATTTTCTGCAACAACCTGCAAAACATAATTGTTAGTATAAGATAAATCAAGGTTGACCCCATAATTCAAGCCGTCTTTCTCAATCGCTTCAACTTTATCCCACGTTTCAACTTCACGAGTTTCTTGATCCTCCACACCATATAAAACAGAAACTTGTGAACCTTTTTCTAATTCCCTCAGCATCCATGTCATTGAAACTTTGGCATGCTTATAGGCATCATTTTGATTGATAATCTTATAGTCTTTATCGATAATCCATTGATGCTCTCTTTCAATATTATTCAGTGTACGATTAATATGATTATCAATACTGTTAAATCTATTTTCCACATTACTGATTAACTGATGGACTTGATTAAGGTCTTGCTTTAGATGTTTAACCTGACTGTATACCATCATATTTGTCAATAATAAAATAAGTATGACTAAAGCAATTACTTTTTCTCTCTTTTTCATCCTTTGCACCATCCTTTTAGTATCAATCACGTCGCTGAATCCATATTGATTGTAACACATTATGGGAAAAACGGCTAACGCCGTTTTTTCAGTTGACAGTTAAAAGATAGCAGGTAGGAGTTAGCAGGTAGGAAAAGATTAAGGATTAAAAGATAGTGGAAAGATCGCTCACTGCGTTCGCTGAAAGATAAAAGACTAGAGATAAGGAATTTAAAACATTAAAAGACACATCCAATATTGGATGTGTCTTTTATAAAAAAGTTACTCTATTCTTTAATTTTAATAAATCGCATTAAAGTTTTACATTTAGAATGGCTCTGGCAACATGGGGACACACCACTCGTACCTCGCGGAATGTCCCCATCTTTCCTTCGCCTTTCCTGCAAACCTGTCATGTAAGTTTTTTATTGCGTTACATCGTGCTACTATACCAGTTGATATCTGAAAATCAGCATGGCTTTATCTTTTCTTTCCTTTACGTCCCCTTTGAGAATCGCAACTTCTTGACCGGTTTCCAGGGTAATATTTGAACCCACTAAGCCTTCTATATATTGCTTTACTGTAGCTGCATTCTTAGGATCTAACTCTTCTTTGACGCCCCACGCCACTGCCAATACTTTGGCAAGGTCTCAAGTTTCACACGCGCTGGCTTCCCGTTCTTTAAGAGAATCCTGAATACAATTTTTGAGTGCCTGTTCTACATTTCCTTCCGCAGCAAACATTTTTACATCCCCTTTCTCTTTGTCATATTCTATTAGATATACAATCGTATCTCGGCCCGTTTGTTAGAATAAACCGATAATCTCGCCATTGTCCAAAATATCCATCTTATTGGCCGCTGGAACTTTTGGCAGCCCGGGCATGGTCATGACATCTCCAGTCAATGCAACCAAGAATCCAGCACCTGCTGATGCTCGTACCGCACTCACAGTAACTTTAAATCCTTTTGGTCTACCCAAAAGTTTCGGATTATCAGATAGGGAATATTGTGTTTTAGCCATACATACCGGAAGGTTGCCTAGCCCAATTTCCTCATATTTAGTAATTTCTTTTAGAGCTTTACCGCTGAATTCCACACCATCTGCACCGTAGATTTCTTTGGCTATGGTTTGTATTTTGTCTTTGATTGACATATCCAGATCATAAAGGGGCTTAAAGTCAGCTTGGCCCTTTTCTACAATCTCTACGACTTTTTTAGCCAGTTTACTGCCGCCTTTGCCGCCTTTAGCCCAAACTTCAGATAGTACCACGTTCACGCCAAGCTCATTACATTTATCTTCTAAGAATTGAAGTTCTTTTTTGGTATCGGTTGGGAAGGCATTAATTGCCACCACGGCCGGTACACCAAATTTTTGTACGTTTTCAATTTGCTTTTCCAAGTTTTCAAATCCATCAGATAGTGCTTGCATATTTTCTTGAGATAAATCCGCCTTTGGAACACCACCATGGTTCTTAAGCGCTCTTACCGTTGCAACAATAACCACGGCACTTGGTTTCAATCCGGCATACCGACACTTGATATTGAAGAACTTTTCTGCACCCAGATCGGCACCGAAACCGGCTTCCGTTACGACATAGTCTGCTATCTTTAGTGCTGTTTTAGTCGCCATAACAGAGTTACAACCATGAGCAATATTTGCAAATGGACCGCCGTGGATAATGGCTGGCGTGTTTTCCAATGTCTGAACCAAATTTGGTTTGATGGCATCTTTAAGCAACAATGCTAAAGCACCGGTTGCATCCAGTTCCCCTGCTGTTACGGGTGTGTTCTGGTAGGTATAACCGATAATCATTCTTGAAAGTCTTTCTTTCAAATCGGTCATGCTGGTTGCCAAACACATAATAGCCATAATTTCAGATGCCACGGATATGTCAAAACCATCGGGTCTAGAAACACCATTCCCTTTGGCTCCCAAGCCAATCGCAATATCTCTTAAGACTCGATCGTTCATGTCAAGGGCTCTTCGCCAAGTAATTCTTTTGGGATCAATATTTAGAGCATTTCCTTGATGCAAATGATTGTCAAGTAATGCTGCCAGGAGATTATTGGCTGTTGTAATTGCATGAATATCGCCTGTAAAGTGGAGGTTGATATCGTCCATAGGGACAACCTGTGCATACCCACCGCCTGCAGCGCCACCTTTTACCCCAAAACAAGGTCCTAATGAGGGTTCTCTTAATGTTGTAATGGCCTTTTTACCGATCTCGTTTAAGCCCATACTTAGCCCAACATTGGTTGTGGTCTTTCCTTCTCCTGCTGGCGTTGGGTTGATCGCCGTTACTAATATGAGCTTCCCATCTTCTTTACCTTCTAGTTCTTTATAGACATCTAATGATATTTTCGCTTTATATTTTCCATAGAGCTCTAAATCATCTTCTTTAATACCAAGTTTCTTAGCTACATCTACAATGGGAATCATTTTAGCTTCTTGCGCTATCTGCACATCTGTTTTCATAGATCATTCTCCTTTAAATTTATTTAGTCAGCCCATTTCATGATTACTTCGTCCATTTTAAAATCAAATCTTTAGCTGCCTTGACTTCATCAATTCTTCTAACGGGTGTATTATAAGGTGCATGTTTTAAAGTTTCCGGCTCTTTAGCAGCTTCTTCTGATATTTTTATCATGGTGTCTATAAAAGCATCCATTGCTTCTATACTCTCAGTTTCTGTCGGCTCCACCATCATCGCTTCATCAATGATCAATGGGAAATAAATTGTTGGGGGATGATAACCATAGTCCAGTAATCTTTTAGCTACATCAAGCGTACTTACTTCTGAATGACCTTTTCCAAGCCCGCCTAAAACAAATTCATGCTTACAAACTTGATCAATCGGAAGATAATAATATTTCTTAAGTCGATTCATCATATAATTGGCATTAAGCACTGCCATTTCACTGGCTTTCTTCAGTCCTGCGGCACCCATCGTCAGGATATACGCATAAGATCGAATCATCACGCCATAGTTACCATAAAAGCTTTTAATTTTACCAATAGAGGAGGGTCGATCATAATCCAAAATATATTGATCGCCTTTTTTCTCAATAACGGGTACGGGAAGAAACTGAACCAGGTCTTTTCTTACGCCAACCGGACCGCTGCCTGGTCCGCCGCCGCCGTGAGGCGATGCAAACGTCTTGTGCAAATTATAATGCATCACGTCAAATCCCATATCTCCCGGTCTGGCAATGCCCATAATGGCATTCATATTCGCGCCGTCATAATATAAAAGTCCGCCTGCTTCATGAACCAAATCAGCAATCATTTTTATATTTTCCTCAAAAAGACCCAGCGTACTCGGATTGGTCAGCATTAAACCAGCAATTTCATCATTCAGAACAGATTTAAGGCTTTCAATATCAACTGCACCATTTTCATCTGATTGAACTTCCACAATATCAAATCCGGCAACCGCTGCACTAGAGGGATTCGTCCCGTGAGCGGAATCAGGCACAATGATCTTTTTCCGCTTCGTATCGTTCCTGCTTTCATGATACGCCTTGATAATAAATAGTCCCGTCAATTCCCCATGTGCACCGGCAGCGGGTTGAAGGGTCGCCCTTTCCATACCTGCTATTTCCGCTAACATATGATCCAATTCATACATCATTTGCAGCGAGCCTTGTGCCGTCTCTTCCGGCTGATAAGGATGAAGTGCCGCAAGACCGCTAAGTGATGCCATATCTTCATTGATCTTAGGATTGTATTTCATGGTACAAGAGCCCAGCGGGTAAAAACCCGTATCCACACCGAAATTCTTATTGGATAAAAGCGTGAAGTGTCTCATAACATCCAATTCACTCACTTCCGGCAATTCAAGATCATTTTCTTTTAGAAATTTGCCCGGCAGCATATCATCTATTTTAGCTTCTTCTACATCAAGTTTAGGAAGGTCGTATGCTTTTCGTCCTTCTTTAGAAATCTCAAATATTAATTGATCGTATGTCTTCACTTGACCACCTCCATCGCACTGGCTAACTGGTCGATTTCTTCTTTTGTTCTTTTTTCTGTGACACAAAGCAATAAACCGTTCTTATATGCTTCATAGTCTTTACCCAGTTCATAGCCGCCAAGAATATGGTGTTTCATGAGTTCCGCATTGACTGTTTTAGTTTCAACATCACTCTGTACGGCAAATTCTTTAAAGAATGGCTGATTAAACAGCGGTTTATATTTACCACTTTCCGTAATTTTATTAAAAGCATAATGCGCTTTCTGTAAGCTTTGTGTTGCCACTTCTTTTAACCCTTGTTTTCCCATGGTTATAAGATAAGCAGCTGCGTTTAAGGCAATTAATCCCTGATTAGAACAAATATTAGACGTCGCTTTATACCTTCGAATATGCTGTTCTCTTGCCTGCAGTGTCAGTACAAATGCACGTTTGCCATCATCATCTACTGATTGACCGACAATTCTTCCCGGCATTTTTCGTACGAGTTTTGAAGTGGTAGCCATAAACCCCAGATAGGGTCCGCCGAAGTTCAAATGATTTCCAAGGGATTGACCTTCTCCTACCACGATATCTGCCCCTAATTCTCCCGGACTTTTTAATATTCCCAAAGAAATTGGATCCGCAATTGTGATAAATTTTGCTTTAGTTTCGTGTGTCATCTTCTCTACTTCTTCTAAATCTTCAAGGTTTCCAAAGAAGTTCGGGTTTTGGATAATGACACCACCCGTATCTTTACCCACCGCAGCTTTTAACTTTTCAAGATCCGTAACGCCGTCTTCTATATCAATTTCAACCAGTTCAATATCTCTAAATTTCAAGTAAGTTTGCAGAACCTTTCTTGTTTCCGGATGAACGGCTTTAGAAACAACGATTGATTTTTTTCTTGTACTCTCAGTGGCCATGATCGCCGCTTCCACACAAGCTGTGGCACCATCATACATAGACGCATTCGATACGTCCATGCCCGTTAAATCACTCAGCATGGTTTGATACTCGAAAATAACTTGAAGCGTTCCTTGACTAATTTCCGGTTGATAAGGCGTATAGGCGGTATAAAATTCTGATCTTCCTGTGATATGCTTGAGTACAGAGGGGATATAGTGATCATATGCACCCGCACCTAGAAAACAAACTAAATCCTCGGTACTCTTATTTTTATCACATAGCGTCTTCATATGCTTAGAAAGTTCTGTCTCTGATAACGGTTCACCCAGATTAAGATCTTTTTTCATACGAAGTCCCTGTGGTATATCTTTAAATAGGTCATCAATCGATTTTACGCCCATGCTTCCCAGCATTTGCGCTTCATCGGCCTTGGTAGTCGGTATATACCTGTGCATATTATTATGCCTCCTTAACCTTTACATTTTGAACATAATTCATTGCATAAATCTTCGTATTGTTTTGAATCCATTAAGCTTTCAAGATCAGATTGATCAGAAATTTCTATCGCAATCATCCAGTTCTTAAACGGATCTGCATTAAGCAGTTCGGGCTCGTCAACAACCTCTTCATTGACTTCTACTACTTTTCCGGTAATAGGCATATGACAATCAGTTGCTGCCTTAACAGATTCAATAACAGCATAGTCTTCACTTGCTGCAAACTCATCATCGATTTCCGGCAATTCAACATAAACAATTTTGCCCAATTTGTTTTCTGCATATTGTGTAATACCAATGTATGCCTTTTCTCCTTCTACTTTAACCCAGTCATGATCCTTCGTGTAATAAAGCCCTTGTATGATATTCATTTTCATTCCTCCTAAGCTATTTTTTTGTTTTTGTATTTTTATTATAGTTCTTCGTATAGAATTTTTTACTAATCACCCTGGCTTTGACATTTCTTTTCCGCACCTTAATCTCAATAGGCGTTTCAAGAGTAGAATATTCAATATCCACCATGGCCAAGCCGATATTCTTCTTTAATGAAGGTGAATAATATCCCGTCGTAACAAAACCAATTTGCTTTCCATCTGCAAAAACATCATATCCATGTCGAGGTATCCCTTTACCTTCCATTTCAAAACCAACAATCTTTCTTTTTAATCCCTCTTGCTTCTGTTTAACCAGCACTTCTTTCCCAATAAAATTAGGTTTGTCAAGTTTTACAAAGAAACCGAGTCCTGCTTCCAAAGGTGTGATATCTTCCGATAATTCATTGCCATAAAGGGGCAATGCCGCTTCAAATCGCAATGTATCTCTAGCACCAAGGCCAACCGGTTTAATCCCGTGTTCCTTTCCTGCCTCCATCACCTTATCCCATACCGCTGTCGCATCTCCATTCTCTAAATAGATTTCAAACCCATCTTCCCCGGTATAGCCTGTTCTGGAAACCAAACATTTTGCACCGCCTACATTAACATCTCTCTTACAACGGAAAAACCCTATATCAGAAAGATCCGTATCCGCCAGCTTTTGTAATATTTTTTGAGCTGCTGGACCTTGTAATGCAATTTGAGAAACGTTATCGGAAACATTAGTCAGCTTAACATCATAGTCCCCAATATTTTTTTTCATCCATTCGTAATCTTTTTCAATATTACTCGCATTAATGACTAATAATATATCATCTTTTGCAAACTTATAGACCAATAAATCATCAACTACACCACCATGAGGATAGCACATCAGCGTATAAAGAACCTGATTGTCTTCAAGAACAGACGCATCATTGGTTATCAAATTTTGCACAAAGTCAAATGCCTGGCTGCCTTTTACCTCCACTTCTCCCATATGTGAAACATCAAATAATCCTGCTGCTTTTCTTACAGCTTCATGTTCTTCTGTTAATCCTTCAAATTCTACAGAAAGGGCCCAACCGGCAAAATCAACTATGTTACCGCCATATCTCTCATGTGCCTCATAAAGAGATGTTTTCTTAAGCTCTGCCATAAAATAATTCCTCCTTTCATTTTTTATAATTTAAAAAAATTTATAAAAAAACCTCATCACCTATCGTTCCCAAATAATTTATAAAATATGATTGGTTTTTTAATCAAATCCATTAAAGCATTCTATCATTAAAAATATGTAAAACATCGTTAAATCATTTCTTTGGTTTCTAATTTTTCCTATATACTTTGCAACCCATACATACATAAAATTTTTAGCAAAAAATGAAACGGTTAAGTAGCTTGTTTCACTGCCTGTACGGTATTGTAAAGCAACATAGTAATGGTCATGGGGCCTACCCCGCCTGGAACAGGCGTAATCCATCCTGCCTTTTCCTTTACCGTTTCAAAATCAACATCACCTTTTAACTTTCCTGCCACTTTGGTTGTTCCGACATCGATAACACAAGCACCTTCTTTTACCATGCCCGCTGTTATAAGGCCCGGGCAGCCTGCGGCTAAAATTAAAATATCTGCTTTTTGGGTATGCAACGCTAAATCATGCGTCATTTTATGGCAAAGCGTCACAGTTGCACCTTCCTGAAGCATCAGCATTGCCGCTGGTTTTCCTACTAAGTTACTAGCCCCTACAACGGTTACATCTTTACCGGCAATGTCCAGGCCTGTCGTTTCAATCAATTTCAATACCCCATAAGGTGTACAGGGAATAAAAGATTCGATCCCGATATGAAAATTACCCGTATTGATCGGATGAAAACCATCCACATCTTTCTTTGGATCAATGGTTAATATCACCTTGGTCGTATCAATATGCTCTGGCAAAGGCAATTGTACCAAAATCCCATGAATATCTGCTTTGCCGTTCAACTTTTCAATTAAATCCAATAATGCTTGCTCCGTCGTATCTGCTTCAAGGTGATGTTTTTCCGAATACATCCCCAGTTCTTGACATGCTTTTGCTTTCATATTGACATAAGCTTCCGAAGCCGGATTATTTCCAACCAAAACAACTGCCAATCCCGGGGTCATTCCCTGTTCATTTATCATATGATCAATTTCCTGTTTTAATTTGCCCCGAATATCTTGTGCTACTGCTTTTCCATCTATGATCTTCGCTGTCATTACAACACACCTTTCCGCTAAATTTTTTCATAAAACAAAATAGGTTTAAATTTACTTCATATCACCTTCTTTTTAAGGATATTGTAAATATTCATAATAAAAAGGACAGGGGATAAAATAGCACAACACCATTTGATGCTATTTTATCCCCTGTCCTTTTATCTGAAAGTTACCTTACAAAAGTAAGTTACTTCTTCGATGCCCCACTTAAGGAGTCTCTCCAGAGGTGTGTCCAATTATTGTTCCAAACCTGAAAGTTTCAGAACAAGCTTTTAGCTCAGCTTATTCCTTGCTTCTTCGGTCACCCTGTAAGGATGTCTTCAATAATTATCATTCACTGATATTTAATTTTGTTTACATGATAAAAATAAACGTGTTTAAAATTTAAATGTGTTTTAATACTTTGTTTTATTTATTGTATCTGTATTTTTTTGTCTTGTCAATGCATTTTTTCGCTTTTATTAATAAAAAATGCTTATTCAGCATAATTTTTTTTAATGTTTCAAATTATACAAAGGTTGACAATTGATAATTCATAATTCATAATTCATAATTAAAAGACGAAATACTAAATAATATTACAATAAGTTAATATATGATTTGCAATAAAGGTTTTGTATTTAGAATTACTCTGTCAACATGGGGACACACCACTCGTACCTCGTGGAATGTCCCCATCTTGCCTTCGCTTTTCCTGCAAACCCACAATGTAAATTCTTTATTGCATTATAAATATGTAAATTTTAAAGTAGAAAAACTAACATTAGGAATGGTTATGCTGCAAGGCAGCTTATCTGATGACTACCCTCCGTAAAACTCTCACATTAATATGTGAAAGTTAACGGAGGCTACGCATTCAGATTTGTTCAACTAAATTCAGTGGAAGAAAAAAACTTTCACTGAAAAGTTTCACTGTCATCGCGTCGGTGGTCTCAAATATATCACAATAATAACCACCTTACTTCATGAGCAATATCTTTCTATATGATACAAATTTCTTTAGCTTAGAAGATGACTGGAAGCATAACCATTCCTAAGTATAAAATATCATAGGAACTATACTTGTTATGCGATAATAAAGAGCTTTATTGTATTTCAGAGCAAATATAAAAATCAAAGGAGTGTTAATCATGCTTAATATTATGAATAATCATACTAACCCGTATTTTAATCTTGCAGCGGAAGAATATATTCTGAGAAATTTCCAAGAAGACTGTTTTATGCTCTGGCGAGATGAACCCTGCATCGTTGTGGGTAAAAATCAAAATACCTTATCCGAAATCAATGTTCACTATGTAAAAGAACATCATATTCCTGTTGTTAGAAGACTTTCAGGCGGTGGTGCCGTATTTCATGATCTAGGAAATTTAAACTTTACGTTTATCATGAATGAAGATGGCAATAGCTTTAATAATTTTGAGAAATTTACCCAGCCCATATTAGATGTATTACAAAAACTTGCTATTAATGCTCAATTTACCGGTAGAAATGATTTAACGATTGATGGCAAAAAATTTTCAGGCAATGCGCAATATAAACATAAGAATCGGATTTTGCATCATGGAACGCTCCTTTTTACATCAGACATAACAGATCTATCTGCTGCTCTTAAGGCTAAACCTGCCAAGTTTGAAGGCAAAGGCGTTAAATCCATATCAAAACGGGTCACAAATATTAGTAAGCATCTTAAATCGCCATTATCTATTATTGAATTTAAAGAATTAATTATGAACCATGTTATGACAACGAATATGGCAGACCATCTTTTCGAATTTAAAAGTGAGGATATTGAAAAGATCAATCAATTGGTTAAAGAAAAATACGACACCTGGGAATGGAATTTCGGTAGTTCCCCAAACTATACATTTAAAAATGAAAAAAGATACCCGGCGGGTACCCTTGAGTTTTATTTAAATGTTGAAAATGGTATTATAAAAAATGTTAAAATATTTGGTGATTTCTTCAGTCAACTTGATATCAGTACCATCGAAAATGCCCTAACCGGTGTACCACATTCTGAAGCATCTATACGAAAGACCCTGTCAAAATTTGAAATAGGCAAGTATTTTTCTCATCTGACACTTGATCAATTGATCGAAGGACTTTTTTAGAAAAACGGCTGACGCCGTTTTTCTAAGTTGACAGTGGACAATTGACAGTCTTATCTTTTTCTGTCAAAGAATATATTTTTTCCTTTTGCCATTAACGGAATACCATAGGCTATGCCTACCTCATCTCCCAAAAGGTTTAAGTTCACAATAGCTTTTCCGGCACTAAACATAATTCTATTATCCACCCGATCATCAGCAGCAATACTCACAGCAGAACCCATTGCGATTCCCAAATCGCCGGGGTCAAAGGAACAGACGCCGTCATTTTTAATATTTTCCTCACAATTTTTAAATCCGCAAAGCCCACAACAGGGTACGTTTCTGACACCCATCGTTGTGCCAATCAAAACAACAGCCGCTGCTTCCCTGACACATCCCGCATCACGGACAAAAAACCCAATCCCTTCTGTTTCCGCAACCCGTTCCATCTCTATGGCCAATTTTTCTTTTTCATCTCCCGTTATGGTTGCTGTTACAATGTGGTCAACCCCTTTCGCCTTAGGGGCTGTTCGTGCAGCCGCGCACATCCTTTGCGCCGTATTTAAGACAGCCCGACCTTCCAATGTTTCGCTATTATAAAACATTCTAAATACCTCCATCTCATTTTTTACACATTTAATTTTAATCCATCAATCTGCGGGCAACGATTATCGCTGTGATTCCCCCTGCTAACTTCCCAACAATGACAGGAACGATCATTTCTTCGTTCACGCTTGCAATAAACCCCAGCTGACCCCCAAATACAAAGGAGCCGCTTACGGCAAAAGCAGCATTAAAAACTTTTCCTTTATCATCCATATTCTTCATCATACCAAACATAGCAATATTATTCGCAAGAGATGAAAGTATTCCTACTGCAGCGACATCACTCATCCCCAGTAAATTTCCCAACTTCATCAAAGGTCTCCTAAATACTGTTTTAATAAAGTAAAGCATGGGAAAAGCACCCGCCAAAATAATAACGATTGACCCCACAATCTGTACCCCTTCTGAAATAGGCGCCATACCCGGTATAACACCAACACCGGTCAGCGTTTCAATGATAATCGCGGCTAAACCAATCGTACTCACGATCACCATGGCTCGTCCAAAGACACTAAAACCCTTGATGATTTTCGCTGGTTTTTTCCACAGTCCAAACGCAATAACCCCTGCTGCAATAACGACTGGCATAAGATTATGCATCATCATGACAGGTTCAAATCCTGCAAGCCACCCGCCTACCCAACAACCAATCGGAATGGTTACCATGCCTGCCAATAACCCTTTAGCTAAAAACAGCTGATCTTCTTTGGGGATGATGCCAAGTGATACAGGTATTGTAAAAACGATTGTCGTCCCCAACATCGTTGATAGAATAAGACCAGAAAACATCCCCGCCTCCAAAGTCCCGGCAAGATCCATGGCTAATGAATATCCCCCCATATCAATCGCTAAAATGGTTCCGGCAAACACCGCCGGATCAGCCCCTAGTAAATCATATACAGGAAGTAAAACAGGACTTAAAAGGGTTGCCAGCACCGGTGATAACGATACGATACCCAACATGGCCAGTGCCAACGGCCCCATAACCATAAAACCTTCATCAAATTGCTTGCCATAACCCCATTTATTCCCTAATATTTTATCAACAGCCCCAACCACCATAAAAAACACCATTATATAAATAATACCCTTATTGATATTCATTTTTTTCTGTCCCTCTCATTATTATTTTTATTGTATCGTACACTAATGAAGTCATAATGAAAAGGGAAAAATAGGTTTTGTTTCGTACTACAAACATTATTGCTGCTCTTTTATCATGCCCTTTCGATAAGCCATCAATAACATTTTTAAATATTTTATTTTCTCTTTCAATTTCAGCCCTAAATCCGTATCGGAAATATATTTTCGATTCACTTTCTCCAACACAATCATAGTTGATAGAATATCTTGTCCTTCTGTAATCGCTTTTCCCGTGGATTCAAAAGGACCATGCGAAACCAAAAGCAGCCCATATGAATTATATATTAAAGTATAGCCAGCAATACCCGTTGTCGGTTGGTACGCTCTCGCAAATCCCCCATCAATGACCAGTAGTTTCCCATTCGCTTTGATAGGGCTTTCTCCTTTTTTAGCTTTTACAGGGACGTGTCCATTAATAATATGGGCAACACGGGAATCTAATCCAAAATTATTCAATATGTAGTTGCAACATGTTTCATCATCTCTTAATCTAAAATAAGGATTTTTATTTTCTGTATGCGTTTCTTTTTCATCAATAAAATACCGTTCCAAAGTCGTCATCTGATCTTTGCCAAATAAAGGAGAATATTCGCCACACCATAAATACCACATAATATCTGTGCCCAATAATGCTTTATTGAAGTTATCTTGATAAAAGTAAAAATCTCTGGCTGAGCGATCTAATAGATCCAATAGTTCTTTACCCTGATAGCTATTGTTCCCGAAAAAAACATCTTTAAATGTACCATCCGCATTCATTGGAATACAAGCATGATACAACAAGTTAGAATTATATTTCAAATACATACTCCCTTTGGAATATAAAAAGCGAACATGCTTTTGTAATTTTTCACTATTGATAAACGAGGCATGCAGCTTCGCAACCACCTCTTCTTCCTCATCTGTTAATTGATAGGGATTGTCACGATCAATGGTTGGAAAATAGGTATCATTCAATGGATAGGACTTAGAATTGATCTTAATGGTACCATTTTGGTAATCCATCTTATCTAACAGCAACCGCTTCTCCATTTGGTATTGGGGATTTTCCTGAATAAGCTGTCCTTCCAACTTAAATTGGATGATTGCAATCGCCTTATGCATTTTTGCAATCAATCTTAAATCTTTCTCACTATGATGGGTATTCACAGATACTTTAGGTTGAAATTGAACACAAGGATCATCTCCGTAATATTCAACAGCAAATCGCGCCAACGGCAACATATTAATCCCATAGCCTTCTTCAATGGTTTCCATGTTCGCATATCGAGTGCATATCCGAATTACATTAGCAATACAGGCATTGGAACCGCCCGCTGCACCCATCCATAAAATATCATGGTTCCCCCATTGAATATCAACAGAATGATAGGCCATTAACCGGTCTAAAACAATATGCGCACCGGGTCCTCGATCATAGATATCTCCAACAATATGCAGTCGATCCACAGCCAACCTCTGAATTAATTTAGCAATCGCCGCAATAAATTGCTCTGCTCTATCAATATCGATCATCGTATTGATCAGCTGATTATAGTATTCCTGTTTGTTTAGCCGGTTTTCATTCTCATGCAGCAATTCCTCGATGACGTAAGCAAACTCTTGCGGCAGTGCTTTTCTAACCTTTGACCGGGTATATTTTGAAGCCACCACCCTGCAAAGTCGAATGAGTCTCGAAAGAGTTGCTTTATACCAATCCCTCATATTCGTTTCCTGTTTTTTTACGATTTCTAATTTTTGTTCGGGATAGTATAATAAAGTCGCTAAACCCTTTTTATCATCATCCGTTAATTCATCACCAAAAATCTCATTGATTTTAATCTTCAATACACCCGATGCATTTCTTAATACATGTATAAAGGATTCATACTCTCCATGAATATCTGTCAAGAAATGTTCGGTTTCTTTAGGCAGATTCAAAATGGCTTGCAAATTAATAATTTCCGTGCATACAGCAGGGATAGCCGGAAATTGATTAGATAATAATTGTAAATAATCTAAATGGTTTTCGATTTCACACAAATTGATATCATTCATTTATTTTCTTCCTTTCAAGAAATGATTGTATTAAATCATTATTCATATTAATCTCATTTATTCTATTTATTGCCATCATAATCCTGCCATAATATAAAACCTGCCCACTATGGGCAGGTTTGTTCTCTGATACTATTTTTTGTTCTTTTCTTCTTAGCTTCTGCGATAATAAGAATAATGATAGGGAAAATGACTTGAAAGGGTAAAGAAAAATAAGGCCATATTTCTACATCCCATTTCATAAATTCCATGATACTATCGAATAGAATAACGGATAAATTGATCATCAGTAAAGCAACCGGTGTTACAACAAACCGATAATCGGGTCTTCCAAATATCTTTGCAACACCCATACTTGTAGCCAATAAATAAATACTCAATTTAATAAATCCCGCTAATATTAATACAACGGTCATAACTGCTTCTATTCTCTGTAAAAAACCGCCGATATCGATTAATGAAGCCGTTAAATGCGTCTGAAAGTATACGCCTGAAGTAATGTTTATTCCTAATACTAATAAATTCGTTAAACAAATAACTAATAAAATGATACCGCCAATGAGTACCCCTGTCATGTATACTTTATAATAAGATTTCTTAACGCTTAATTGAGATATCGCGATCGTAAAGATCACCGTCTCTCCCAGCGGAAATGCAAACACAAAGTGCGTCGCATGAATCATTGGCGTAATCCCCACCGATAAAATAGGGAAAAGATGATGGATATTCATTTTGGGAATGGACAAACAAATAAATATGAGAATAAAACCAATGATGGGAATCACAAAAAATTCTGACCATCTCCCCAATACTTCCATTCCTTCTTTTACGATCCAGACACATAACAGCATGAGTGCGACTCTAATAATAATTTCGGGTGTTTCATCAAGAGAAGAAATATTAATAAATTGCGTAATATTCATTAAAACCAATACCCCTGTATAAAATAGATACCCGGTATATAATAGGATGATCCCCTTACCCAAGAATTTACCAAAGCATTTTTCTATAATTTGAAACAAATCATCCTCTGGAAATAACGTTTTAATGCGAGCCAGGATAAACGCTACAATCAATGCCATAAATAGCGCCATTATAATTGCCAGCCATGAATCTTTTTCAGCCTCAAGTGCTGTCATAAATATTGAAGACGTACCAACCATATATAGAATGATGATGGATATGCCTTGTTTATCAGAAATAACTTCCTTATTCATGATTTGTTCCCCCAAACATCTTATTCATCCTACTAATCTTTCAACCATATGTCGTATATAATCAGCAGGATTTGGCAATTCAACCCCTGCACTGAGCAGCAAACTAATGATGAATGCCGTCAATAATGCAATTTCATATAGTACACATTCTTTTTTGGGGTTATTTTTATACAGAGATACCGTTTCAATACTCCCAATAATGGCGTATAAAAATATGACCGCGACCGTATTCATCATCTACTCACCTACTTTGATTGGCTTTGATTTTAAAGCACTTTCCCTAATCTCTACTTCTACGTTAATGTCTGTTTTTAAATCCGTAAAAACTTGATCCCAATCCCGCTTAATTTTTTCCCATTCATCGGGCAATTCTCTTTCAACCACACCCGCAAACCCAAAAATATCGCTATGATATGCTTGTTGTACTTTTGTGATCACATCGTCTACACGCTTTTGGATTAATTCTGCCGCATCATTTTCCAGCTTCTCCGTCGCAGATTCATCCATATAATTGACTTCACCGCCAATTTCAGCAATTCTCACAGTTGTTTTAATGTCCAACTGCATCGTTATTTCCCCTTCGGAATAGTTAACTTTCCTTTTTGTTCTATTTTTCTGTATTTCCAATGACATTTTCCCAGTCTCATTAGAATCATTTCCCTGAAGAACGAGAATACCGCCTTTCAATTTCCCAATCACCCATAAATAACTCATCGTTTCAGCGCCATTCAGCCAACCCACTAATTTTGTTTTATTAAACACACCTGTCCCAAATATTTCACTCATTGTTTTGTACTCAGTTAATGTTTTGTGTACCGTAGGAATCGTAGGCGAAATGCCATCTGCAGCAATCCGATCGATAAATTGCCATATTGGAACGGCATGAAATTTAGATATACTGCCCTCATTTTTTAATAAATCCGTTAGGTCCATAGAAACCATTTTTTGCGCTTCAATACCCATCTCCAATATTTCACCAGCCGTCTTTTCCTTGGAAAGGAGTATCCAGATATCATCTCGGGTTTCAGTAAGCCGCTGCACCCAATCCATGATCGATATCAGCTGTTCTTTCCTTCTTGCCACGTCCTCGCTTATGATGAGCACCTTGGTATGACTCCAAAGTGCTTTTCGCCCTGTTTTTATAACGAGATTTCTGACGGCGTCAAATACATTTTCACCTTCTGTTTTGACAACTTCAGGCCCAACTTCACCCTCTCCGCCACCTGATCGTTTAACATATTCTGCGGTTAAAATCACTTTATTGCTTTTCTCATCATAATCGATGGCTGCACCTAAAATAATCTCCATTTCATCAATTTCTCGATAATTCCAACATCCCGAAACCATGAACACATTGGCTGCTATAAGAATGAGTACTATCATCTTTAAGAACAACTTTTTCATCATCTTTCCTTCTTTCCCAAGTTACCTGTGAATTGACGATTTGAATCTTCATTCGCAAGCAATTTAGGGCGATTTTTCATCGTCCACCAGGGTGCCCTAATCGTTGTATCTTTAATATCCTGCATTTTCAGATCCCCTGTATGCAACATATAAGGAAGACCAAACGATCGTATTGACATCAAATGAATAAATAATCCAATCACCCCAAACAAATAACCAAATAGCCCTAAAAACGAAGCCGAAATTAAGAAAAGCAATCGCATAACAAGAAGCGGACCAAACATTTTAGGAACCAGAAAATTAGATATGCCGGTTAATGCAACGATAATGATCATAGGTGCACTAACAAACTTGGCCTCTACTGCTGCCTGCCCGATAATAAGCGCCCCTACAAAACCAATAGCTGATCCAATCGGCCCTGGCAATCTAATGCCGCCTTCTCTTAGTATTTCAAACGCAATGAGCATAATAACCGCTTCAACCACAGTAGGAAAAGGAATACCTTGCCTTGCTGCAAAAACACTCAAAATCAGAGGGGTGGGAATCATTTCTTGATGAAATGTGATCAGCGCCACATAAACAGCAGGAACACTGGTAGATAGGAAAAATCCAAATCCTTTAAGGAGTCGGTTAATAGACCCATATATATAATTATTATAATAATCTTCATTGGCTTGAAAGTATTCAATAAATAAATAAGGCAGCGTTAAAACAAATGGTGTCCCGTCACACACCAATGCAATCCGACCTTCTAGCAACTTGCTGACAACCACATCCGGTCTTTCCGTATTGCCTATTGTCGCAAATGGAGAAAGGGGTGCATCCTTTATTAATTCTTCTATCATACCTGAATCCGTGATACCATCGATGTTAATATCATCCAATCTTTCCATTAATTCTTGAAGTATTTTTGGATTGACCAATCCGTTGATATAGCAGAGACAAGTTTTTGTCTTTGTACGAACACCGATTTCTTTGAATTGAAATTTCAGATCCGGATTAGATATTCTCTTCCTTATTAAGGCTAAGTTAGGCATAACAGATTCTGTAAAACCTTCTCTTGGCCCCCGAACCACTCTTTCAGCTAAAGGCTCAGAAATGCCCCTCATTCCCCAACCCTTCGTATCGATTATCAAAGCTTCTGTTTCGTTTTCAATCAATAAAATCGTATCCCCATATAACACGGAGCACACCAATTGATTCACATCAGAAGTTTTGGTAATACTGTTGGATACAATGATCTTGTTAATAAAGGCATCTGTTATCTTGGTCTGCTTGCTAATTTCATCTAATGAGGCATTTGTAACAGGTTGAATAATATTTTCATTGATCATTTCATTGTTTACCATCCCATTGACACAAACAATAAAACATTTTAGGGATGCTTTACCCTTTGTTTCAAAATCTCTAAATGTAACCATATCATCATTATCCAAAATGGTTTGAAGCAATGCCTTATTCTTATCAAGAGATTGATTCAATTCCCATGCTTCATGCTCAGTTATATTTTCAGTTATATTTTCATTTATATTTTCATTTCTCTTTTTATTCATAATCCTATCTTTAATGTTCTTAAACATATCGGTACCCTCTATTCGCTTATTTCACTTACTACTATCTTTCTGTTTCTTGTATTATTAGCCAATATGATGTTTTTCATAACAAAAAAACTGCCCGTTATGGGCAGTTTTTTGTTATGTGACAAAATTAAATTTTATGATTCTTTATCCTTGAGTACTTGATTAAGAAAAACATGTACGATGCTAGGGTCAAATTGTGTACCAGCATGCTTCTTCAGTTCTTCTCTCGCCTTGCTTTCTGGTAAAGCTTTTCGATAAACTCGATCCGATCTCATGGCATCATAAGCATCTACAACTGCCAAAATCCGTGCCAAAAACGGTATGTTTGCTGCTTCCAACCCTTGTGGATATCCTTTACCATCCCACCGTTCATGATGAGATAAAATATATTCCGCAATTTGTAATAGATGTGGTACGGATTGAGCGATGCGATAACCAATTTCAGGATGCTTTTTCATTTCCACCCACTCTTCATCGTTTAATGGACCCGGCTTAGTTAAAATACTATCCATTATTCCTATTTTGCCGATATCATGAAGCATACCTAATAATTCAAGTTCATTGAGTTCATTCTCTGATAAGCCCATCACCATACCTATTTGTTTACAATAATGACTTAACCGTTCTGCATGCTCTTCCGTTTCATGGCTTTTCTCAAACAGCGTATTCCTCATAGAAGAAACAATGGCACTACGTAAGCTTTTGCTTTCTAACAATTTACGCTTATACATGAAATCTTCAGCATTTTTAAGTACCCTCAATATGCTTTCAGATGATTGTTCTTTTGTCGCACATCCTAGAGAAATGCTGACATGCAGTCCATCCTGCTCTTTATTAACACATGATTGATTGATCTGTTCACATATTTCGTTTGCTGCCTTATTAGAAGTATTGGGTAAAAGGATAACAAATTCATCCCCGGCCCATCTGGCAATGATGTCTCCCTGCCGACAGGATTCCTTCATCAAACGTGCTATTGTCTTCAGGAGACGGTCTCCTTCTTGATGACCAAACACATCATTGGTTATCTTTAATCCGTTGACATCCCCCATGATTAATGATAAGGGAAGATACGCTTCCATATCTAATCGTTCTAATTCCTTCTCAAAAAATGCACGATTATAAAGACCCGTTAACAAATCATGGTAACTTAAATAGATAATTTCCTCTTCTTTCTGCTTTTCTTGGGTAACATCACGAAAAACCAAAATAACACCCAGCACATTTCCTTTTTGATCTCTGATCGGTGCCGCACTATCCGCGATCGCCCGTTCTGTTCCATCCTTTGAAATTAGCGCAGTATGATTGGCAAGCCCTACAATCATACCCGTTTGAAGCACCTTGTCAACCGGATTTTCACATTGAAGACGTGTCTTTTCATTAATGATATTAAAAACTTCAATTAAGGGTTTTCCTGCAGCTTCTCTTTGAGTCCATCCGGTGAGTTGTTCGGCTACGTCATTGAGCATGGTGACGCAGCCTTTTTTATCAGTGGTGATCACACCATCGCCAATTGAATGTAACGTCACCCTTAATCGTTCCTTTTCGGAAAACAAAGATTGCTCCGCGCGTTTGCGCAAAAATGCCTGAGTCATAATACTGGCAATAGAAAGCAACAGATCAATATCTTCTTTCGGCCATTCATGATATTCCAGACAGTCATCAAAACCCCAAAAACCCCAAAAAATATTATCAATAAAAAGAGGAACCGCCAAAATGGATTTTATATTTTGTGCCCGCAATACTTCTTTTGTCCCTTTGTCAGTGATTTCCTCAATATCGCTAAAATTAATGATTCTGTTACCTTTCAGTATTTGTGTCCACCAAAAAATAGTTGCACTATCAATCCCTTGCAGATTCTCCTTTTCCGGCCTAATACCCGGCGCAACCCATTCGTAAGTATTATCCATAATGTCCGTATTTTGGCGATATTCAAAAATATAAATTCGGCTCACTTCTAACGTTTCACCCATTAATGCAAGGCATTCATTTAAAAACGCATCAATCTTTTTGTAATTAACCGCAAGGGAGGAAATCTTATATAGCAATTGTTCATACTTTAATCGTTTCTTTAAATTCTCTTCCGCCCGTTTCCGTTCCGTTACATCATTATAAATTGCAACAATTTCCCCAGAAGGCAGTTTAAAAACCCAGTTTTCATACCAATTACAAAAGTGATCATCTCTGTAAACCTTTCCGGGCAAAAAGGCAGGTTGACCGGTCTGCCATACTTGGCGAAACGTATCAATCAAACCAAATTGATCGATATTAGGACGCAAATCATATAAACTTTTACCCACAACATCTTCTTTTTTCTTGCCTTCCATTTGCAAACTGGTTCGGTTAAAATCTTTGATGATGTAGTCTTTTCCGCAAATGCCCTCATTAACCACTTCATAAACCGCCGCCCCACTGGGCATGGTATCGAAAAGCCCCCGAAACAGGACTTCACTCTCCGCCAGTTTCTCCTCAAACGCCTTACACACCTTTAGGTCCCTTTCCATAACGTTCCACACCCTTTATTTCATATATAGCTTACAATAGATATATGACATAATATTTATTGTAAAAAATGAGATGGATAAACTTTCTGCCTATTTTGGATTTTAGGTTAAATGGGAAAGTAGAAAGATCGCTCCCTTACTTCCAACTTTCCCCTTTATCCTAATATGGAAACAAAAAAATTATTCTTATAACCTTTGAAAAATATTTAATGCGTTCTATATACTAACTTTTATTATTTAAATCTTGAATTGTGCAACCGCCTGCTGCAGTGCTTGTGCCAATTGCGATAAGTTATCAGAAGTATTCGCAATTTCTTCAATTGACGCCGTCTGTTCTTCCGTAGCTGCAGACGCTTCTTGTGTGCCAGCAGCATTCTGCTGCGCGATAGCGGATAAATTTTGTAAAACGCCGATAATTTCTCCTTTCTTCTTCTCCATTTCTTTACCCGAAATGTTTAATGCTTCCGTTGCCGCTTCAGCTGCCTTAATGGCACCGGCAATCTCTTGATATTTTTCTTCCGTCGCTTTGACGCTTTCTTCTTGCTTTTTCGCAGTAGTTGCTACACTTTCCATTGTTTCCACAGAATCCTGTGCATTTTCCTGTAATTTCTTAACCACTTCATCAATTTGTTTGGTAGACGATGTGGATTGTTCCGCCAGTTTACGTATCTCCTCCGCTACAACCGCAAAGCCTTTCCCGGCTTCGCCGGCTCTGGCCGCTTCAATCGCAGCATTGAGCGCTAATAAATTGGTTTGATCCGCAATCGAAGCAATCACCTTACTCGCTTGCCCAATTTGCTCCGAACTTTCATTTGTTTTTAAGATGCCTTCATATACATCTTGAGTCGCCTGATTGTTTTCTTTTGTTTTTTCAATTAAAACTTTGATGATCTCTAGCCCATCATTGATTAATCTACCGATTTCCAATGATGATTGATTTAGTGCTTCAATGTTATGATAATCTTTTTCAATAATTTCTCCCAATTCTGTGGCTTTTTCAGACCCATTCTCGGTATCTGCTGCCTGTTGTGTAGCGCCTTTGGAAATTTCTTCTATGGTTTTGGCCACTTCCTCAGAAGCCGTTGCCGTTTGTTCCGTTATGGCTGCCATTTCTTCTGATGATGCCGCTAATTCCTGTGAAGATTGCAAGATATTCCTGATCGTCTCTGATAGATTCGTTTGAATATTATTAAACGCTCTTGCGAGCTGCCCAATCTCATCCTCTTTATGCAAGAATGTTTCGTCTGCTTTTTGGGTAAAGTCGCCACTTGCTATCTTTTCCCCAAAGGCGCTGGCAAGGGTCAAAGGACTAATTGTTTTTTTGACGGTTATATAAGCCATTAAGATCAAACCAATTGTAGCGAGAATAAAATATAACAATATTCTGATGGTCAGTTTTGATAATCTTTGTAACGCCTCTTCTTTATCTGTCAAAAGCCCTACAGACCAATGGTTACTCGGTATGGGATAATAAGATAAATAATAGTCACGATCTTTATATTCAATTTCTTCTATCCCTGTTTTCCCGCTCAGCATTTCGTTTCCAATTTGTCGAATCTCCTGCTTTTCATCCAGAATATTGGCGTTCATGATTTTCTCTGCATCTTCATTATAAATATAGGTTCCGTCATTGGCGATCAAAACATTTCTCCCATTTTCGCCAATCCGGTATTGATCCATGATCCCAGGAATAGCGTCTAATCTTATATCACATGATGCAAATCCTATGACCTCATTATTTTCCCTGATCGCCATTATCGCAGACATAATTGTACTTTGAGTCCCCACATCAACATACGGTGATGTAAAAACCACCCCTTGAGCACCCGTTGCTAATTGATACCAGGGACGAACCCGAACATCATAATCTTCCCCCGAAATATTCCCTAGGTGGTCAATATAAAAGTTAGCATTCTCATTAGCAATCCACGACAAGTAAATTTGTTCATTTTCTTGTTCGATTTCTTTCAGCGTTTTCAATACAGATGCATAATAAGAATTAGACGTAATATCCGCCCTAATATTGACGTTGCGCAAATAATGTTTTATCTCCTGATTCGTAGCCATTTGTTTGGTGACAATCATCGCATTTTCAAAGTAGTCATTTATTTCTTTGGATATAGAGTCAGACTTTAATTGCAATTCATTGGTCACATCATTTGTTATAAGGTTCTTGGAATAGTTATAGAAAAAGGTGCCAATCATGGCAAACACTAGAATGATTGAAATGCACATGATCACTGAAAATTTACTTGCGATGCTGGATTTGATACTATCTGTTTTTAGGTTTTTTGATTTTTCTGACATCTTATTGCCCCCTTTGTAAAGCATTATTTTTTCTTATACATCTGTTAAAATCATTCGTCAATGGTACTTTTCAATAATATGTTTTAACCATTCTTTAGGTTGATTTTACCTCAGCAGATTGTTTACTCTGCATCATCGGCTTATTGATACCAATTAAACCTATAGGATTGCCTACTATATCAAGAACCAATTTGACAATTGTCTCAATATCTATTTTGGTACCGTCTTTTCTCAAACAGGGAATGTGACCCACAAACATGCCTTTTTCATTAACCTCTCTAATAATGTCTGCAGTCATCGTCTCCCTTACTTCAGGCTGATGAAAACAATCGACAGTCTTACCCAACACTTCTTCTGCTTTATAACCCATTATTTCCTCAGCTTTCCCTTCCCATCGCAAAATTTTACCCTTTAGATCGGTAAACAAAATCGCATCATCCATCTGCATTAATAATTGATCGGAAACCCGTAACTGTTCATGCATCTTCATAACATCTGTAACATCATCATAAATGGCAACGATTTCCCCTGAAGACAACTTATATACGAAATTTTCCCGCCAACCCACAATTCTTTCATCATTATACTCTGAGATGGGAAAATACTCCGAAACACCGGTTTGCCAAACATTTTTTAGGACCTCAAAAAAGCCAAATGCTTTAACACCGGGAAATATCTCGATGATGCTCCTGCCGATCACCTCTTCTTTAGTGATCCGATCGATCTGCTCTGCAGCCAGGTTAATATCCTTGAATACAAAGTCATTTCCATTATCCTGGGCTTCATATATCGCTACCCCGCTGCTCATATTTTTGAATAATTCTCTATACCTTAATTCACTGGCCACTATTTTTTCTTGAAGCTTCTTACGCAGCGTTATATCACGAATAACGCTCATCAAGACTATTTCACTACCTAACCGAACACCATTAGAATGCACTTCTACGGGAAAAACACAACCGTCTTTCCGCTGATGAACGGTTTCAAACAACAACCCTTCCTGAGTATCCTTGATTTGTTGGCTAACCAAATGAGAGGCATCTTTTGCCCTCAAATCGTTAATTGCCATGGACAATAACTCATTATAATTATATCCATACGCGTCAACAGCCGCCTGATTGGCTTCTAATATTTGCCCGTCTAAACTGACAAACAAGAATATATCCCGCACATGATTAAAAAACAGCTTATATGGTTCTATACCATCCCCCATAATCATTCCTCCTGAACAATAATAGTCGTATTTGTTTGGTTGCTTGTTCATATCAACCTTAAGTTATTACTTTTAATCAAAACTTAATGAATATTCCTATTGTCTAACTCAAATTTGCGCTTTGCTAAAAAGAAATGCTCTTCGATATCTTCAATCACCTCCTGATCTAAAAATTTATTCAACACGTTATGCTGAATAAATGAAACTATATTTTGTATATTTTCAAGTTCAGTATCTTCAAAAACCTCATCGAGGTTTGACATCATATTCTCCATTTGATTTACAACAATACCTTCACCCCTGGCCGTTATTAAAACTTTAGAACCTCTCCCCTTTTCAACCGGTTCGGTTTTTACCAGCCCTTTTTTCTTCAAACCATCAACCAAACTCATAACACCAGCAATACTCCAATAGCCTAAACGCGCTATTTCGGAAATCATTAAATCATTTTGCAAACGAAGGATTGTCAGAACATGATATTGAGGAAAAGTAATCCCTGAAATTTTAGCATGATTTCCAATCTCTTCAGCAATTACTTTTTCTAAAATTCTGCATATTGAATAACTCTCGTAGAGCAACGACCTGTTTTGCGTTTTCTTCAGTTCTTGGTGTTTTTCTATTTTTAAGCGCTTATCACTGATAATACTTTCCCATAAACTGACCAACTTAGGATCAAAGTTCTTGCCGCTTTGATTTTTGATTTTGTGCAATACCTCTTTAATGGATAGGTTTTTGAGATATAAATTCTCACTTAGCATATGTTCAAAGTGATCAACCAAACCAATCATTCTAGATTCTAACGGAATCTGTTCCCCTTTTAAACCAAAAGGTTCGCCCTTCCCATCATATCGTTCATATTGATGCCGAATAATCAAAGCCACTTTTTCATAACCTGTTACATTCTTAAATAGGTGATAGGCCGTTTCAGAATGCTTCATAAGCATATCCAATTCCTCTTTTGTAAAATCTTTCTCCTTCTGTAAAACTTCAGACGGAATCGCAATCTTGCCAAACTCATGCAAGGTTGCCGCTTTCTTCAATAAATCTAAGTCCTGTTCATTTAAACCGTAAGCTTTTCCCAAAAGTTCTGAATTTTCAACAACATGACTAAAATGTTGGCCATATTGAGGAATTAATGTATCGATCTTCTCATTTATAAGAAAAAAGAGGTTAGGGTTATGCGAAAAAAGACTCGAGTTAAAATCGACAATGGTTTTATTGATATCATTATGAACGTCTAAGCCAAAGAAAACGCCACAAACACCTTTTACTTCTAGATTGTCATCACGGATTAATTTAGTTGAAATCTCATAACGATAAGGCTCCTGCCTTAAGCTCAGTTTAATACGTGCGTATTGACGTCTTAATTCCCGTTCTGTGTCCAGACTATAAAGTACTGGGCTGCAGTAACGTCCCTGATGATCATACTTCTTATTGTCAAAAATGGTTTGCAAGTAGTTTTTATTTTTCAATTCTGATTTATCAGAACAAAAATGCTTTTTATAGGCTGAATTAGCAAAAATAATATTGTAATTACAATCAATAAGTATAATTGCTAATGGAAATAATTCTGTTATCTGTTCTATAATCCCTAACTCTTTAATGCTATCCGAATAAAAATCGGATACTTCCTTTGATAACCAATAAAAATCATCTGTTTCTATGCCGATCGTCTCCAATAAAAAGTCAACAACCAGCTTACTATGTTTAGAACTTAAGTTGTTAACCATTTGTTTCCCTCCTCATAACTTTAGTATTAAAGTTATATTATACTTTTTTTTACAAAATCCTGCATTATTTGTATCTTTTTTATATTTTTTTGTTTCATTATGGTACTTTTGATTAATAGAATATTTAACAGCCCTTTAGCACTAACCACTTTTTATTCATATCTTTACTTAGTAACGATCCCTAACGATCTTCGTTAGCCGCTATCTTAGCCACACTGCCCGACTACACAGAAAAAACTGCCAGCTACTGGCAGTTTTCTACTTTTAACTCTTTTAATATTTTAGAAATCGCCTTCTTCTCGATCCGCGAGACATAAGAGCGAGAAATCCCTAATTGTTTGGCAATCTCTTTTTGTGTTTTCCGTATCCCATCCATTAACCCAAAACGCATATGAAGTACCTGCATTTCCCGTTCATCTAATTCTTTAATGATTTTATACAAATGCCGGTATTCAAGCTTGGTTTCCACGATATCCAATACAACATCCGGATCTGTCCCAAGAATATCGATAAGAGAAATTTCATTCCCCTCTTTATCCGTACCAATGGAATCCTGTAAAGAAACTTCCAGCCGATTCTTTTTGGTGGCGCGCAGATGCATTAAAATTTCATTTTCAATACATCGAGCAGCATAAGTTGCTAAGCGAACGCCTTTATCCATATCAAATGTATTAATACCCTTAATCAATCCGATGGTTCCAATTGATATAAGATCTTCTTGCTCAACTTCCACACAAGGAAACTTTTTTACAATATGGGCTACTAAACGCAAATTTCTTTCCACCAAAATATCTCTTGCTTCATCGCACCCTTCTTTCCAACGTTTTAACTGTTCTTCCTCTTCTTCTTTTGTTAAAGGCTGAGGAAATGTATTATTCGCAACAAAAGATACAAGCAATAATGTGCCTTTTAATAATGAAAGAGCTAAGCCAACGATGGCTGACAGCACGTACTTTCACCTCCACCCATTAGGTTTTAAAACTATCATATGGAGGTTTAATGATATTAGTGCCTGTCAAAGCCCTTTTTTACTTAATTAACTTTTAGCAGACTTTCCACTATTTCTCTAAACACAGGGGCTGCTTCACTGCCGCCGGAACCACCATTCTCTGCAAATACCACCACAACATATTGGGGTTGAACCGACGGCGCATAACCTGCAAACCAGGCATGCGTCATTTCATCGCCATCCTCATTGTATTGCCCGGTTTGAGCCGTTCCCGTCTTTCCGGCCACTACGGTTCCCTTGACTTGCGCACGGTATCCTGTTCCTTTCAGGGTCACATCTACCAGCATCCTTTGCAGTGCATACGCCGTATCAGGCGAAATAACTCGTGTTGACTGACGCTTAGAAAACCGTTCAATCAATGTACCTTCTCCATCTCGCACCTCTTTCAAGAGCATTAACGGTACGCTAACCCCATTATTAGCAACGACCGCCATCATCTGAGCCACCTGCAACGGTGTCACTTTAATTTCCCCTTGCCCAATTGCTGCATTTGCCAGATCACCACAATACATTTGAGAAAGATTGGGAAGCGGTCCGTCCTTCTCTCCCGGTAAACCGATTCCTGTTTTTTCACCAAACCCAAATTTTTGTGCATACTTGATAAGTATTTCTTTTCCCAAACGGTTTGCAAGCTCTATGAAAACAACATTACAAGAATGCACCATACCCTCAGAAAACGTAATCTCTCCGTGACCCCCTGACTTATATTGGTGACATTTAATCATACGTTGACCCACTTCAATATATCCCGGGCACAAAAATTTTTCTTGCTGATCTACCAACTTCTCTTCTAATGCAGCTGCCGCTACAACCACCTTAAATACAGAACCCGGTGGAAAAGATCGTATACCCCGATTTAATAGCTTCCCGTTCTCTTCCGTATCTTCCTCTTGAAAGTTTGGTGCCTCAGGTTGGAAGTCCGGGCGACTGGCCATAGCCAGAATTTCTCCTGTTTGCGGCTTTAAAACAATGACCGCACCGCTGGATATATAACGATTCATGGTATCTTCCACACACTGCTGGACCTTTTTATCTAATGTTAATACCACATGCCGCTCTTTCTTTTTATTAGGAGGCTGCCGCCGTACACCTAAACCGCTAATCATTCCCCGTCTCGCATCGACCATAGCAACAACATTTTCTCTTTCCTGATGTTGTAATATCGAGTTTGCACTTTTCTCCACACCTGCATCCCCTTGACTATTCCATTCCTTCAGGTAACCTAAAACATGATGGGCGATACCTGGAATTCCATACCGCATTCTTTTATCAATAACGATAATCCCAGGCATATCTAAAGATGAAATTTCTTCTTGCATTTCAAGCGTCAATGGTTCGTATATAGCATGCGGAGAAACAGGTGCTTCTAACTTTTTTAAAATCGTTTCCTGCTCAAGCGGCAGAATCCGGGCAAGTTTGACCGCTATATCTCTACGTTGCTGTGGTGGAATAATCACAGGGAAAGCGCAACAACTTAATGCTTTCATTTGATTGGTAAACGGTTCAAGGTGTCGATCTAAAATATCCCCACGGGGCACCTTTAAAGGTAATTTTTGCGCGCGTTGGGAAAAAGCCACTTCCGCCAAACGTTTACCATGAATCATTTGTATTCGATATAATTGCAGCCCTAAAAAACTGAATATCATTAAAAAAACGAACCCTAAAATGATGGTTCGCTTAATTAACCCATTCGATTGTTTCATATCATCCATGGGCTTCATCCTTTCTCTCATTTATTGGACGAACCTAGGATTATTTTTTTCGAGTTAGCACTTATTTATACATGAAAAAACACTCTAATATAAGCAGGTTTAGTTATCCTTTCGCCTAAGAATTGTATAGGGTTCAACAGGATAATCAACCGGCATGCGCAAGGTTTGCTGGGGATGCGGCGCCACCTCTACAGACTGGCCTTCCTCATCTATAAGCGAGGTTATTGTTTGAGTAAATAAAGGCGTGTGGGGACCAAATAGCTCAACTTCCTGCCCAACAGCAAAATGATTACGCTGCTGAATCACGGCTTCCTTTTTTTGCTGATCATAATCCAAAACAACCCCAACAAAAGAATAATCTCTAATATATCCCGAATCTTCATAATTCTGCCCCTCTTTGCCTGGATTGTTAAAATAAAATCCTGTTGTAAATGGACGATGGCTGACCTTTTGGAGTTCTTCTAACCACTGCGGATCAAATTGATATCCATCCGGATCATTAAAATATGCATCTAGCGCCTGACGGTAAACATGCGTCACCGTCGCAACATAATAAACACTTTTCATCCTTCCCTCAATCTTCAAGCTGCCAAGGCCGCTCTCAATTAGTTCGGGAATGTTTTCAATCATACACATATCTTTAGAATTGAAAATATAAGTTCCCCTTTCGTCTTCAATGACAGGAAAATACTGACCGGGCCTTTTGGGTTCTACTACAGCATACTCCCAACGGCAAGGATGTGTACATAAACCCCGATTCGCATCCCTTCCAGCCATAAAATTACTCAGCAAACAACGGCCGGAATAAGAAATACACATGGCACCGTGCACAAACCCTTCCATTTCAATATCAACTTTTTGGGTAATCTCCTTAATTTCCTTTAAGCTAAGCTCACGCGCACCTATAATCCGCTCTAAACCTTGCTGCTGCCAGAATTGGGCACTGCACCAATTGGTTGTATTGGCCTGTGTACTCAGATGAAGCGGCATATGAGGTAATTCCGCCTTAATCAATGATAATATACCGAGATCGGAAACAATCAGTCCGTCCAAATCCAATCCGCTTAAACTTGATAGATAGTCCGGTAATTTTGCAATGTCCTCATTATGCGCATAAATATTAACGGTTAAATAGACTTTGGCGCCGTGTTGATGTGCAAATTGAATACCTTCCTGCATGTGTTCTATTGTAAAGTTTCGCGCAGTCGCTCTCAGTCCAAATTCATTGCCGCCAATATATACTGCGTCTGCACCAAATATCACTGCAAATTTTAGTTTCTCTAAATCGCCTGCGGGTGCTAAAAGTTCCGGTTTATGATTCATGCGGTTGACTTCCTTTCTTCATACTAATCGCCAATCCATCCCCAACAGGAAGCATCACTGTTTCCCATTGCTCCGGATCAGACACCTGGTTTAAATAATCATGCATTCGTTTGACCATGGTACGATGACGCCTGGGTGGACGTTCTTCGACCACCATCCCATATATTAAAATGTTATCTGTAATCAACACGCTCCCTTCCTTAAGAAGGGGCAACACATTCTCCAGAAAAAAAGGATACTGACCTTTAGCCGCATCCATAAATACGAGATCGAACGCCCCCGTTAAAGCAGGCAAAATATCGCGGGCATCCCCTACTTTAAGTTTAACTTTCTCTGAAACCCCGGCACGCACAAAATTTTCCCGGGCCTGCGCTGCTCTTGTTTCATCAATCTCAATGGTGACAATTTCGCCAGTGGATGCCATTCCTTTTACCAGCCATAACGTTGAATAACCAATAGCTGTCACAATTTCCAATACACGCTGCGGCTTTTTCAGACAGGTCAGCAGATAAAGCAGTTCTCCAACCTCCGGCCGGATAATCGGGATGGTTTCCTTTTCCGCCTGTTGCTCCAGTTCCGTCATCAAAGCATCCCGAGGCGGCACAAAACCTCTAATATATTTTTCCACTTCCAAGTTCGTAATATCTAAGGGCATGGTAAAAGTTCCTTTCTTCCCTCTATTGTTTATTATCTAAATGCTCACTATATTTTTTACTAAAATGATGCGTTCCATCCGCTTGCGCAACAAAAAACATATAATCCGTATCAGCAGGACTCAATACCGCTTTCAAAGAAGCTTCCCCAGGATTAGAAATGGGACCTGGCGGTAATCCCTGATGAAGATAAGTGTTATATGGCGATTCAATTTTCGTATCTTTTGTAAGCAACCGTGGTTTAGGCTTATCAAAAAGATATTGCACCGTTGCACAAGATTGCAATCTCCAGTTTTTTTGAAGCCGATTATAAAAAACAGAAGCAATGATTGGACGTTCTTGATCGACTGCTGCTTCTCGTTCAATAATGGATGCCAGTATAACCGCCTCATTAAAAGATAGTTCTATTTCATCGGACCGCTTGTCCCATTCTTTTACAAAAACGTCTTCAAACCGCTGCAACATCATCTTAATAAGAGCATGTTCCGTCATGCCATCTGCAACTTGATAGGTATCCGGAAACAAAAATCCTTCTAACCGTTTTTCTGAAGGGACCCGTTCGTTTAAAAATGAATATTTAAACTGCCCTTCTTGCACTTCCTGCATAAACTGTTCTTTATCGATCAATCCCTTCGTGTCAAGCAGTTCAACAATTTGCTTCGTTTTAAACCCTTCCGGAATCGTGATCCAAACGTAAGCTGTATTCCCTTCGTATACCTTTTGCAAAATTTGTTCTAACGTTAAACCCGCCGGAAATTGATAAGTTCCTGCCTTTAGCTGGCCTTCTTTCCCGTCCATTTTTGTAAGGAGACGAAATACCAGGGGATATTTAATTACATTGGCTTGCTTTAATTGATTAGCAATCTCCTCAGTTGTAGCCCCGCGATCGACGATACATATGGTATTTTCCTCATACTCTCCTTTAGAAGAAGTCATAGCGGAAAACCGGTTCATTAAAAAAAATCCACCTATTATAATAACCAGCAGCAGGATTCCTGTAAAACGCCCAATGATCTTGCGCTTTTGTTTTTGCTGTACAATAACGCCCATAATTGAACCATCCTCTACTTATTTTATATTCATATTATAACTTGTTTTGTATGTATAGACAAGAAAAACAGCCGAAGGCTGCTTTTCCCTGTCTTTTCCTACCTGCTACCTGCTACCTCCTACCTGCCAAAAGCAGCAAAGCTGCTTTTAATGCGCTGGAATTGGTTTTGCCTTACGATTATACGTTGCTTTATTCAATAATTCTACCGGGTCACCCATCTTATTAATAATTTCTTTCACCACTAAATCCGTATGGATCCCTTCTGAAGCCACAATAGGAATAATGGGCTTGTTACGATAAATCCTTTGGAGCAGCTTGACATTCGAATTGGCAACCGTTTTTGACGTGACATCAATTTTAGTGACCGCAATCACATCGGCTTTATCTAAAAGAATATTATCGTTTTCCATTAATAATTCTGATTTAATCCCTGCAGGAACGACCGTTACCAGTATGTCCGCAACCTGCTTCCCATCCAAAGATTTGTATCCATCGCCAATCCCCACCGCTTCTAACAAAAAGGTATCGGGCAATTTTGATGGATAAGGTAAATCATTTTGAAAAATTTGCCCTAGCTCCAAGACAGACCGCACTTTATTTAATTCACTTAAAGCATGCTTTGCATGTTGAATGAGCTTATTGTTTTCTTCAATTTTATTGAGAGAATTCCGCATCACCCGTTCCATATTATCTGCTAAATCTCGCCTAGTTTCCGGCGTTTCAATGGTAATATACGCTGAAGGGATTCCCTTTTCCAAAAAAGGCTTTTCATCTTGAATACCAGAACCAATGACCATAGGTTGATATCCTTTGGCTGTCAAGCCACGATAAATCTCGCCAAGGAGGGTTGATTTTCCAGCATCATTCCGGCCGACAACAACAATTTTCTGCATACTTTGTACCCCCTTTCACAATTTTCTTTTCTCTAAAATCAATTTTATGCAAAGCACACCCTAATCATGAAATCTATTTTTTACCACTTTATCTGTAATCTTCATCAAGCTCCCTCCCTGTGTCAAAAACATGTCCTCATATTTTCAGTATTGACATGAACACAAGAGGGTATACAAAAGAAAGACATCCTTTCGGATGTCACTATATAGGAAAGGCTTCATCCTTTTTAGAATGAAGCCTCTAATCTCAACTATCAATTGCATTTTCATTATTGAACATTTTTAATCACTTTTATCTCAACTTCTTGCTTATCAACCTTACAGCTCAATTCTTTAACATCATGCTTAATTTCTGTGATCTGATCATGATTCTGTTTATACCCATCAAATAACGCATCTATTTTAGGCGTAACCTCGTCATCAATCGTCGCCCCAACTTTCTTAATCTCGTCACGGTTACGCTTAATCTCTTTTCCCATTTCATCAAATCTATCGTCTATTGCTTCAAATTTTTGGCTAAATTCAATATACATTTTCTCTACTAATTCTAATATCTTATCGGCCATAAAACTCAACCCCTTAAAATTGATTCATTATTAAACTGGTCGTCTCTGTAAGTTTCTAATCTGTATTTCATGTTCCCCTAACATCCCGGCTGTCGATTTCTGTGTTTGAATGATTTCATCCAGCTTTTCGCTGACTTCCCCTTTAAATTCAATGAGACCCGCAGTCTGCTCCAAGATCCCGTTTTGTCTGGTCTCAATTCGATCTACGGTAACCTTAATATCTGAAACCTCAGACTTTAAGTCTGCCTGACCCGCTTCCAACGAAGTCATCCGTTGATCCATTCCATCTAAACGCTTATCCATTCCATCCAGACGTTGTTCCATTCGTTTTTGACCTTCTAAAATTTGCTTTAACGTGTCTTCCATATTATTTCACGCTCCTCTATTTTTTCATTATAGCATATTAGAATGTGAACTTCAAATTTCTTCCTTTTTTATCCTCAACTATATTACTCTATGATTTACAATAGATACTTTTTATTATGGGTACTGTATATACAGTATATACAATAATTCAAGCACATTTTTATCGCAGTTTCTCAAAAAATCGCATAAAAAAAACAGCCAATGGCTGTTTTTATTCGTCTTCCTCTTCTGCTTGATAAGTTAAGTCTTCCCACACATCAACGACTTTTTGGAATTCGTCATCTGATTCGATTTCTACTAACACATCATTTCCATCATCATCCTGGTCTATCCGTAAAATAATGCCTTCCTCCGGTTCGTCTGTATTAGGTTGAAGAATGACATAGTCCTTATCTTCTACATTAAGAATATCAACTACTACAAATTCGTGTTCTTTCCCTTCTTCATCTGTTAAAGTAATCGTTTGTAATTCTTCATCATTCATATTATATTATCTCCTTCCTGCTTATAGCAGTTATTTTAGTTGTTGCCTGCTGCAATGATCAAGATAACCTTGCAAGATAAAAACAGCTGCTACCTTATCAATGACTTTCTTGCGTTTCTTCCGACTGGTATCAGCCTCTAAAAGCGTTTTTTCCGCTGCCACCGTCGTAAGACGTTCATCCCACATAACGATATCCTCTAGAACATTTTCCTTCAGAATTTCAACAAATTCAAGTACCTTTTCCCCTTGAGGCCCGATTGAAGCATTCATATTTTTGGGTAAACCTACAACCAATTTTTGCACATCATTTTCCTTGCAAAGATACTTTATTCTCTCAATATCTTTATCAATATCTTTTCGATGAATCACTTCTAATCCTTGAGCCGTCCAACCAAAAGCATCGCTCAAAGCAACACCGATGCGACGATCACCGACATCCAGTCCTATTATGCGCATCATTTCACTCCTCATACAATCTTAATGTAAAACTGGGGACAATAGGCACCACAATATCCACACAACAAACATTTATCTTCATCCACACACGCCTTACCCGCTTGGATAAACAGCGCTTGGCTTTGACAATGTTTAATACATTCCCCACAGCCCTCACACCACTCATCAATATGCAAATGTTTGGGTTGACGTGCGACCTTCTCCTTCAATTCCTTTGATATAGGTTCCCCATTAAAAAATTGAATATTCATTTCAACTTCCTCGGGGGTTTTCATACCCACAGCCACCGCATCCAAAAAAGGTTTTTCCAGCACAAAAGAAAGACAATCACTATAATGTTTTAACAAGTTTCCGCCCCCAAGAGGCTTCATGCCATAAATGCCTTTACCCTGATCATGCGCCTTAATAATAGCTTTTTCCATTGTCTCCCGCGTTCCGTTTTGAATGCCAATACCCGTCATATTATAGAGCGGATGAATCACATCTATTTCCTTCATATCCCCAGCCGCATCCACTGCTTCTACGGTATGAGACGAAATACCAACGGCACGAACATATCCTTTTTCCTTCATTTCCATTAGATATTCATATGCAGGCCAATGCCCTTTTAAAGTCAAACGTGATTCTTGTTCATGCAACAAAAACAGATCGATCACATCTCGATTTAATTGCTTCAATGCTTTATCAAGAGAATTTTCCATTCCTTCACGGGTATAATCATAGGATTTAGAAGCAATAATGACTTCATTAGAATAGCCTTTTAACGCTTCTCGAATGTAGGGATACGTCTCATACAGATCTGCCGTATCAATAAAGTTTACCCCACTTTCCAAAGCTTCACGAATAACACGTGCCCCATCGCGTATAGATAGATGAGCTTGAAGCGGCCCTATGGTTAATGCACCAAAACACAAGCGCGATACCATCAGATCGGTATCCCCCAATCGGCGATATTCCATGATCTTCAGCTCCTCTATTTGCTACCTGCATTCTGCACATAATAACGCACCAACTCTTCCAACAATTCATCTCGTTCTAATCTTCTGATAATAGAACGCGCATTATTATGACCTGTAATATAAGCAGGTTCTCCTGACAATAAGTATCCAACCATTTGATTAATGGGATCATATCCCTTCTCGGTTAACGCTTGATAAACGTTTTCTAAGATACGTCGGGCTTGATTCTCTTCTTCTTTTTCTTCCTTGCTGAAATATACTGTATCATCTAATCGATTTGTCATTTATAACACCTCTGACCTTCATATAAATTAAAATATATTACCAGTATATTCTATGATATATAAATTTTTCCTGCTATTAAAGCAATTGTTTTTTAACAAGCTCGGGTACTTTTTGCAAGGCTTCCGGTAATTTTTCGGGTAATTTACCGCCGGCTTGAGCCATATCGGGGCGGCCGCCACCCCCGCCGCCAACAACGGCAGCCAATTCTTTAATGAGTTTACCGGCATGGATGCCTTTGGGAATCATATCTTTGGTAACAACAACCATAAGATTAACTTTCCCTTTTTGTACTGCACCCAGCACGATCACACCAGAGCCAATTTGGTCACGGAGATTATCTCCCATCTGCCGTAACCCTTCCATATCTAAACCTTCTGCCAAATGAGCAACCACTTGAATACCTTCTACATCTACTGCATCACTCATTACGCCACTGGTTTCGCCTTGAATCAACTTCGCTTTTAATTGCTCAATTTCCCGTTCTTTTTCTTTTACGCCTTGCATCATCTGCTCAATACGAGCAGGCAATTCCTCCGTACGCGTTTTCAGAAGAGCAGCTGCTTCTTGAAGCAACTTTTCCTCATGATGATAGAATGCCAGCGCTTTAGGTCCCGTTACCCCTTCAATACGCCTTAACCCGGAACCAATACCTTCTTCCGCAATAATCTTGAATAATCCGCCCTCGCTGGAAACTTGCAGATGACACCCACCACATAGCTCCAGACTATACCCATCAATATTAACCATTCGCACGATTTCGCCATACTTCTCACCAAACAGAGCCGTTGCCCCTTTAGCTTTAGCTTCCTCGATACTTCCTTCAGAAATATCAATGGCAAGGTTGGCAAAAATTTTCTCATTTACACGGTTCTCTACCTTTTCAATTTCCTGAGGTGTTAAGGCTTCAAAGTGGGTAAAATCAAATCGTAATCGTTCCGGGCCTACCATAGAACCCGCCTGGTTGACATGATCTCCTACCACATCACGCAATGCTTGCTGCAGAAGATGTGTTACGGTATGATTCCGACTGGTATTTAAGCGTCGTTCTTCATCAACTGCACCACAAAGTACATCACCTACGGATAATTTGCCACTCTTGATTTCACTATGATGAATGAATTTATCCCCGGCAAACTTTTTCGTATCCTCCACAACAACCTGTGTTGAATTACTTTCTATAACACCCCTATCACCAACCTGACCCCCGCTTTCTGCATAAAAAGGTGTCTTATTTAAAATAATACCCACTTTTTCTCCTGCAGACGCTTCGTTGATCAATTGGTCGTTAGCAATAATTGCTTCTACACGAACCTCATCCTTTAAAGTATCATACCCAACAAATTGTGTTGGCGATATCTTCTTCAGTTCATCATACGCCTGCGCGGATAATCCGCCTTGTTCATCGGTACGTGCAGAACGCGCCCTTTCTCTTTGGGCTTCCAAAGCTTGTTCAAACCCTTGACGGTCAATACAAAGCTCATTTTCCTCCAAAATTTCTTCGGTTAATTCATATGGGAAACCATAGGTATCATACAGCTTGAAAGCATCTTCACCAGTAAGCTGATTTGTCCCTGCTTCTTTTATCTTTTCCACCATTTCTTTTAATATTTCTAAGCCTTGATCCAATGTTTCTTGAAAACGCGCTTCTTCCGTTCGAATAATCCGTATAATGTATGCCTGTTTCTCACGAAGCGCCGGATAAACATCCTGACCCATTTCAATAGCTAACGCAGCCATTTTATCTAAAAATGATTCTTTCACACCCAGCAGTTTACCATGCCGTACGGCACGGCGTAAAATACGGCGCAGTATATATCCACGCCCTTCATTAGAAGGTAATACACCATCAGAAATCAAATGATTAATGGCACGTATATGATCCGCTATGACCTTCAAAGACAAATCCGTTTTCTCATTCTCTTTATAGGATACACCGGCTATCGCTGCCATTTTATCTATTAAAGGACGTATGAGATCGGCATCAAAATTAGACGTCATCCCTTGCATAACAGATGCAATTCGTTCCAAACCCATCCCGGTATCAATATTCTTTTGAGGCAAAGGATGAAGTTTGCCATTTTCATCTCGATCATATTCGGTAAATACCAGGTTCCAGATTTCAAGATAACGGTCACACTCACAACCAACCGCACAATCAGGGGACCCGCATCCTATTTCTTCACCTAGATCATAGTAAATTTCGGAACATGGACCACAAGAACCGGTTGGTCCTGCGGACCAGAAGTTATCTTCTTCCCCCATTTTTACAATGCGTTCCTTAGGCACACCTGCTTTTTCATGCCAAATACGAAGGGATTCCTCATCCTCTTTATAGACAGAAATCCATAGTCGATCTTTATCCAGCTTTAATTCTTTTGTTACAAACTCCCAAGCCCATTTTATAGCATCTTCTTTAAAATAATCACCAAAGGAAAAATTCCCTAACATTTCAAAGAAAGTATGGTGCCGAGCCGTTCTTCCTACATTATCAATGTCATTCGTACGAACACATTTTTGACACGAAGTGACCCGTGGATAGGTCGGTTTTTCTTTCCCCATAAATATCGGTTTAAAGGGTACCATACCTGCTATGGTAATCAAAATCGTGGGATCATCAGGAATAAGAGAAGCACTGGGCAAAACTTTATGATTTTTCCCTTCAAAAAACTCTACATATTTTTGACGAATATCCGTTCCTTTCATCGCTAAAGCGCCTCCTTAAAACAGGTTATAAAAAACTTCCCACACCCTGCCTAAACCCCCGGTCAGGGACGAGAAGTTCTCCGCTGCTTGCCTTATTATTTCATTATATATTAAATTTAATTACCTTGTCAACGAACGCATTAAGATGTTAATTTTTGAAAACCATACTTCAATAACACTTTAACCACAATCACAACCGGAACGGCCAAAAGCATTCCCAAAATACCTGCTATATCCGCACCCACCAAGAGCGCAAAGATAATGAATACGGGATGTAAGTCCGTCTGATCACCTACCAGCTTAGGATTAATAATCGAATTATCTAATTGCTCAACAATCAGAAATAAGATGATCACTTTTAACGTTAGCACCGGTGATTCAAGAAGCGAAAGTAAACTCGCTATAATACCCCCAACAATAGGCCCCAAAAAAGGGATCATATTAATAATCGCCACCATAATACCAATCAATAAAGCATAATCCATTCCTAAAAAATATAAACCACCCGCTACAAGGGCACCATCAATGACATTATCCAGCACTTGCCCTCTGATGAAACCATGTACCCCTTTATTGATTTCTTCAATAACACCTATGATCTCTGCTCGGTAATCAACCGGTATCACTTTGCGCATGTTTTTTTTAATTCTATCACTATCCTTGAGGAAGTAAAAAGCGAGGATAGGCGCCAAAACGAGATGAACCATGTAACCAAATAAGGAAAAAATACGGTTTCCTATTCCTCTGATTATATTTAAAAATTTATTTTGAATTTCCACAAAAGATGCTTCCAATGAGTCCTTCACTTCAGCAGGGATAGGTGTATCATTGTATTTTTCAGCAAAGTAATCAGAATAGTTTTGTACCACTTTAAAATAGTGTGGCAAATCATCTGCAAGATTTTGCATTTCTTGATACATAACAGGAAACAAATAATAACAAAAAATAAAAATAACCCCTCCAATAACCACATAAATACCTAATATTGATAGCCAACGGGGAACTTCTTTCTTTTCAAAATAATTAACCGCTGGATCAAAAAGATAGGTAATGATAAACGCTAATAAGAATGGAATTAAAAGGGTACGCACTTTGTAAAAAAACAGTAAGACAATGATAGTGAATGCTATTAAAATGATGATTTTCATTCTCTTTTTCGCTAATCCGTCCATCCGTACATGCCTCATTCCTGTCTATCAAGTTCTATATAGGTTTCCCAAAATGATCATTTTATATGTTTTTAGAAGGAAGATCGCTCTCTGCGTTCGCTGAAAGAGGAACGACCGCTCCCTTTGGTCGCTGAAAGATAAAATCTCGATTCCCAGACTCCATTACATTTCTATCTTAGAGTTGAGAACCGAGATAATAATTAATTTTTTATCTTTAATCTTCCAACTTTCCAACTAACCAACTTCCTTTATCTCTTCGCCATCTTCTCCACCATTTTTCCCGCATTGGAAAAACTTTTTCCTATTGTGCGATACCAGGGGCGGCGGGACTTTACCATTCTACTGATCCCCCATGCCGCCATACTCCCCATGAGCAAGCCGCCCATTATTTTATTGTTGCGCATCATCAGATTCACCTCCTTTAGTACGTTTGACTGTTTCCTCTTGTGTAATAGATTGCTGTAATTTTTCTTCCATATAATCGGGAACAAGTATTGTATCTTTTCCTGTTACTAATAGATCATTTTTGTTGATCATGTTACGACCTTCCATAATATCCTGAATTAAACCGCCTGAAATCTCATATCCTTCTATCATGCCGATTTCTTCATCAAACATATAATCTTCAATCATGCCTAATTCTTTGCCGCTTTCAGTCATGACTTTTGCTTCCAAGAAACTGTATTCATCTGACCATTTTTTCATTTCTTCTTTTTTAAGAATGAGAGATTGATCGGAAATCATGATGGCATCCTGACCAATTCGCGTAGCATCAGAAAAAGGGAGAAATTTTTTCCCATTAATCCATTTGCCGTTATGAATAACAAATCCGACTAATCTGCCTTCTACAGAAGAAAAAACGACATCCACAACTTCACCTATTTTTTCTCCTGTATAACGATCCATAATGTCCATCCCATGCAGCGCATTCGCTTTACGCATACATTTTCCTCCCATTATGATATTTAATTTTTTACTTATTTTATTATGACCAAAAGTTTGAAAAATCATTTAGGCAGTTGATTCGTATAAAGGAAAAAAAAACAAAAAAAAACGGCATAACCGTTTTTTAAAGCAGGTAGCAAACAGCAGGTAGCAGGTAGGTCTTATTTTGATATTTCCTACTTTTCCCTTTCATGCCCGAAGAGAGACACACCGATAGTACCTATTACTTTCAATATAATTGACAATTCACAATGCACAATTGTCCATTGTCAATTAATCTTTTATCTTTCCCCTACCTCCTACCTGCTACAGCGAGCAGTGCGAGCGTGCTACTTGCTTCTCTATCCTTCAGCCTTTACAATCGTCCCCCCGCCAATCAGCACATCACCTTCATAAAATACAACCGCCTGTCCAGGGGTAATGGCACGCTGCGGCTCGGCAAAAGTACATTTTACCCGATTCCCGTCAAGAGGCATAATGATGGCCTTGGTAGGCGAAGCAGAATAGCGAATTTTTGCGCCCACTTCAAGTGACTCCTGAGGCCAGTCAAACGGAAGGAAATTCAAGTCTTCCGCTATCAATCCAGAAGAAAACGTTTCTTCGTTTTTACCCACCACAACAACCTTTTCCCGAGGTAAAATATCGACAACATATACGGGACTGCCTAACGCTAAACCTAACCCTTTACGCTGCCCGATGGTATAAAACGCAACCCCTTCATGCTTTCCAACAATATTTCCTTGGGTATCCTTAAAATATCCCGGCTGTACTAACTTGGGCATTCGCTCTTTTAAAAACCGGCCATAATCATCATCTTCAATAAAACAAATTTCCTGACTCTCCGGTTTATCCGCAACAATCAAATCCAGTTCTGTGGCTAATTTGCGAATATCTCGTTTTTCAAAATCCCCCAACGGAAACAAAGCATGCTTTAATTGCCGCTGACTAAGCCCATAAAGCATATAGGTTTGATCTTTATGCAAGTCTGCTGCTCTTGTAAGCAAATATCTCTGCTTTTCTTCATTAAACACTTTACGTACATAGTGACCGGTTGCCAGAAAATCTGCGCCTAAAGCTAAAGCTTCATGCAGCAAAACACCAAATTTAATCTTGCGATTACACTGTACACAAGGATTCGGCGTTCTGCCACAACCATATTCATGGCAAAAATGATCGATTACATTCTTTTCAAAAGTATCCCGCACATTAACAACGTAATGTGCTATATTTAATTTCTCCGCCACGGCTTTAGCATCTTCAATCGCCCCTGCGGAGAGAACTGATAAATCAAATGTAATACCAAAAACTTCAAAACCTAACTTCATAAGCAAAGCAGCTGCCACTGAACTGTCCACACCACCACTCATAGCAACCGCTACTTTCCCTTTCTGTTGCAAATCTTTCACCCCTTATTCTCCCTGTTTTCCAATCACAAAGCCTTCTTTACCTAACGCTTCAGACTGCTGACACATATCGGCTAAAGTAATCCCATCAAGCACTTCAATCATACTATTCCTTACCCGTTGCCATATCATACGACTCATACAAATATCAACACGATTACAGTCCTGACTGTCATCTTCCACAACACAATCAACAGGCGCGATCGGTCCTTCCAATGTTCTGATGATATCACCTGCTGTAATCGCTTCAGGCGCTCTGGCAAGTAAATATCCGCCCTGCGCCCCACGAATACTTTTTACCAGACCATTTTTACGTAAAATTGCAATGAGTTGTTCTAGATAATGTTCGGAAATTTCTTGATGCTCGGCAATGGTTCTAAGCGCTATGGGACCTTTATCATATTGTGTCGCCAAATAAAACATCGCCCGTACCCCATATCTACCTTTTGTTGAAACTTTCATCATAATTAATCCCTCTCAATATATAACAGTATTTTCATCGGAATGGTGTATTTTATGCTATCATACCGTTTTTTTAATGTCAATAAACGTTTAAGCAGGTAGGACGCTCCCGAAGGTCGCTTGTAGCAGGTAGCAGGTAGGTCTTATTTTGATATTTCCTGCTTTTTGCTTCATGCAAGAATGAGGACACACCACTCGTACTTAAAAATAGGCTTAAGGCTGAAAGCTAAAGATAAAAACAAAGAAGAAAAAATCTTTTATCTTTCCCTACCTCCTACCTGCTGTTCGCTACCTGCTGCCTTTTATACAATTCTCCACCCATTAGTATAGATATTCATTTTGTCATTTCTGACAAATCCAATTAAGGTAATCCCTGCTTTTTCCGCTAATTCTACAGATAATTGGGTAGCCGCACTGCGCGAAATCAGAATGGGTATTTTCCTTTTTGCACTCTTAATGAGCATCTCTGAGGATATGCGTCCACTGGTAATAATGATTTTATCTTCAAAACCAACATCTTTCATAATACATTCCCCAAACAGTTTATCCAGTGCGTTATGCCGTCCGATATCTTCATGAACAAACATCATCTCTTGTTCAGAAGCAAGTGTCGAGATATGAGCCCCTCCTGTTTTCCGAAAAATTTGTGCGCTTTCATGCAATTGATTCACAAACTCGAATACTTTCTCAGTAGAGATCATCATTTTAGAATGAATGGGATCAGATGCCAAACTTTGCGCCACATCATGGAACGTAGTCCCTTTGCCACATCCCGTGGTCAGCGTTCGCTTCCCAAATGCTTTTTCGTTAAGAATACGTTCTCCATTATAAATATGGACATTGATATACCCTTTTTCCTCATCAAATTCAATATTTTTAATCGATGAATCATCCTGAATAAAACCTTCGGATTGCAAAAATCCTAAAGCAAGATACTCTAAATGAGTGGGTGAACATAATAACGTAACCAATTCTTTGTCATTGATATGAATCGTAAACGGATATTCGGCAATGACAACATCCGCCTCAACGCCTCTCATCTTTCCTGCTATTTTTTCAATATTAATGGTACGGGTGACATCCACCAATCTCATCTCCTTATTGCGCCTGCTTTTTCTGATAATCCTTAATCGCTTCATGTAATGCATCAGCCGCTAAATTAGAACAATGCATTTTTTGCGGCGGCAATCCCCCCAGTGCTTTCGCTACCGCTTCATTGGAAATTGCCAACCCTTCTTTAATGGTTTTCCCTTTTGCCATTTCTGTAGCCATACTGCTTGTAGCGATGGCCGCACAACAACCAAATGCCTTAAATTTAACATCAACGATATGACGATCCGCAACTTTTATATCAATCTTTATAATATCTCCACAACCCGCATCGCCTATTCTCCCTGTTCCATCCGCATTTTCAATATCACCCACATTGCGTGGATTGTTAAAATAATCCATTACTTTATCTTCATACATAGTTATACAACTCCTTCTTGATTTTATTGATAAAGTGGTGACATAGCCCGTAATTTCTCCACAATACGGGGTAAGATAGTCAGTACCTCATCCACATCTGCTTCTGTACTATCTTTTCCCAAAGTCATCCTCAGAGAACCATGCGCAATCTCATGCGGTAAACCGATCGCCAGCAGTACATGAGAAGGATCCGCTGAACCGGCGGCACAAGCTGAACCACTGGAAACAGAAATTCCTTGCATATCCAGGCTCATTACAAGCGCTTCCCCTTCCACAAATTCAATACTGACATTCACATGACCTGGCAGCCGATGAAGCGGATAGCCATTAAATCGTACATGATCCATTTTTTCCGTAATCCCTTTAGCAAGCCTGTCCCCCAACCGGGTTAATCTTTCCGCCGTTTCTATCAAATTATCACATGATAATTCCGCTGCTTTACCAAAACCCACAATACCGGCCACGTTTTCTGTCCCGGCGCGCTGATTTCTCTCTTGGGCCCCACCATGCAGTAGGTTATTAATTTTCACTCCCTTACGAATGTATAAAGCCCCGACCCCTTTGGGTCCGTATAATTTATGGGCTGACATGGATAATAAATCAACCCCGATCGCATTCACATCGACTGGTATTTTCCCGACAGCCTGTACCGCATCAATGTGATAAAGGATACCTTTCTCCTTGACAATCTTGCCGATTTCCTCTACAGGCTCAATCGTGCCAATCTCATTATTAGCATACATCACGGAAACAATAATGGTCTGATCCGTTATCGCTTGCTCTACTGCTGCGGGATCTACCAGGCCATATTCATCAACCGGCAAGTAGGTTACTTCAAACCCCTGTTCCTCCAAATATTCACAGGTATGCAAAACAGCATGATGCTCAATAACGGTTGTAATGATATGATTTCCCTTATCGCGTAGAGCCTCTGCAGCGCCTTTAAGCGCCCAGTTATCCGCTTCCGTTCCCCCGCTGGTAAAAAACAGCTCATCACTTTGCGCGCCAATCAACCGCGCCACTTTTTCACGGGCTTCGACAACCGCCTTTTGGGCCATACGCCCACATTCATAAATTGAAGAAGCATTACCAAATTCCCCTGTCAGATACGGCATCATCGCTTTTAAAACCTCTGGATCTAATGACGTCGTCGCATTATGATCTAAATAAATCCGTTTCATATTGATTCCTCCCTATTGATATATGTAAATAATTTCATTTCCGAGTGTTTTTATAGGCTTAACATACTATTAATTACGCTAAATGTCAATCAATAAATAAAGAAAACCTTAGATTGTACAATCTAAAGTTTTCTTTATTTCATCTTCTTATTGCGCCTGCTTTTTCTGATAATCCTTAATCGCTTCATGTAATGCATCAGCGGCTAAATTTGAACAATGCATTTTTTGCGGCGGCAATCCACCCAATGCTTCAGCGACCGCTTTATTGGAAATTGCTAATGCTGCTTCGATCGTTTTTCCTTTTACCATTTCCGTAACCATGCTGCTTGTCGCTACCGCTGCGCCACAACCAAATGTTTTAAATTTAACATCGACAATATGATCATCCTCTATTTTTAAATCAATTTTCATAATATCCCCGCATTTGGCATTCCCTACCTGGCCTGTCCCGTCAGCGTTTTCAATTTGCCCGACATTACGCGGATGACTGAAATGATCCATTACTTTCTCACTATACACGATTACCCTCTCCTTTTAAATAGGCTTCATAAAGCGGTGACATGGCACGTAATTTCTGTACAATCTCCGGCAATATGTCCAATAAATAATCCACATCTGCTTCTGTATTTTCTTTTCCCAGTGTGACTCTTAAAGAGCCATGCGCAATTTCATGCGGCAAGCCGATTGCCAGAAGGACGTGAGAAGGATCTAATGAACCCGATGTACAAGCAGAACCACTGGAAGCGGAAATCCCCTTCATATCCAAACTAATCAAAAGTGATTCACCTTCAATGAATTCAATACTGACATTCACATTTCCCGGTAAACGATGAATCGGATGACCATTAAGACGCACATGATCCATTTTTTCCATCATCCCGTTAAGGAGCTTATCCCGCAATTGGGTTAACCGCTCTTCCGTTTCTGATAAATGATCAAATGCTAATTCTGCGGCTTTTCCAAATCCTACAATACCCGCCACATTTTCTGTCCCAGCACGGCGCATTCTCTCCTGTGCCCCACCATGTATCAGATTCTTAATCTGGGTTCCCTTGCGGATGTATAGCGCGCCGACTCCTTTGGGTCCGTATAATTTATGGGCTGACATGGATAATAAATCAACACCAATCGCATTCACATCGACCGGAATTTTACCAACAGCTTGTACCGCATCAATATGATAAAGAATGTTTTTTTCTTTCACAATTTTGCCGATTTCCGCCACCGGCTCAATCGTGCCAATCTCATTATTGGCATACATCACCGAAACGAGAATGGTCTGATCGGTTATCGCTTGTTTGACTGCTTCGGGATCTACCAACCCATATTCATCAACCGGCAGATAGGTCACTTCAAATCCATGCTCCTTCAGATATTCACAGGTATGCAAAACAGCATGATGCTCAATAACGGTCGTAATAATATGGTTCCCTTTATCACGCAAGGATTCTGCTGCGCCTTTAATCGCCCAGTTATCCGCTTCCGTTCCCCCGCCGGTAAAAAACACTTCATCACTTTGCGCGCCAATCAACCGCGCCACTTTTTCACGGGCTTCAGCAATTGCCTTTTTGGTCACCCGTCCTTTTTCGTAAATCGAAGAAGCATTGCCAAATTCTTCTGTCAGATACGGCATCATCACTTTTAATGCTTCTGGATCTAATGGTGTTGTGGCATTATGGTCTAAATAAATCCGCTTCATTTTAATTCCTCCTATCCCTAATTTTTATATTTTTAAAAACATATATTAAACCACTTTAATACATACTATTCCCATAGGAATTATTGAGAATAATATATCATTTAATAAGGATGCTGTCAATTACCAAATATTTTTCATTGTTAGCACGTATCATAATGATGTCAAAAACCTTTTAATAATATACCCAATTCAGTAAAGCGTGTTACATAACAAACACTATTTCTCATTTATATTTAATGTTTACATATAACATTAACCATTTTTTAAATTATAGAAACATTTTTGGCATACTTTCGTTTTTATGTATGAAATCAATTAAACAATATTAAAAATTGGTGAAAAATGAAAGGATGGATACAACCATGTTAAAACCAAAGAAAACGATTATTATCCCTTTATTAAGCGCTGCATTAATTGCGCCAACACTTTCCGGCGTCGCGATGGCAAATGAAAACATCAATCGTACTGAATATTACGTACAACATGTCATGCAGGAAGTGAAAAATGATGAGGGCGAAGTAATCGGTCAAACCCGAGCAATTCCAACTTTATATGATGCTGAACCGGTTTTATATGACACTAAAAAACCTACTTCTAAAGAAGAAGTTTATACAGGAGGAAGTAAATATTTTGATGAGGTTACAGGGTTATACAAAAATGATGGTGTCGTTAAAGATATTCAAGATATAAAGAATGGTAAAATGCTCCTTGTCGAAGGAGATGGATTATATGGTCAAATAAAACTTAATGTAAGTGATAAAACACAAATAGAAGATGAATATGGCATAAAACTGTCTATTGATGATATTAAACAAGATTCAAAAGTGATCGCTTATTATGGACCAGCCGTTACTAAAAGCATACCACCGATAGGAACCGCTGAAAAAATAATAGTAAAAGATGCTTATTGCATGGAAGGAAAAATTGCAAATATACAAGAGATCAAAGAAGGTAAGATGATTTTTATTGGCAAAGATATGTATGATAGAATTAAATTTGTTGTTAGTGAAAAAACACAAATCGTAAATGAAACCGGAGCAAAACTATCTATTGATGATATAAAAGATGATTCAAAAGTAAAAGTATATTATGGTCCAATCATGACAGCAAGCATCCCCCCTATAACAAATGCAAAAAAAATTATTGTAATGGATGAAACTAACGACTTAGATGATCATAATATCGTTGTCAAGGTAAAAATTAATGGAAAAGATGTTGCGTTCCCTGACGCAAAGCCTCTCTTAATTACATCTGAAAGCAGAACCATAACACCTGTGAGATTTATTGTTGAACAATTAGGAGCTGCTGTTGATTGGGATCAAGAGAACCAAATGGTAACTATTAATTTGAATGATAAAGAAATAAAATTTGTTATAAACCATAACTATGCTACTGTTAATGGAGAAAAAATAACATTTGATTCATCTGCAAAATTGATAAATAATAGAGCTTATGTTCCTATAAGATTTATAACAGAAGCTTTAGGGTATTATGTTGATTGGGACAAAAATAACCAGACCGTTGTTTTAGAAAAAAATGACGCAGAAGGGAAAATAGATTTAAGTGTTATTGAAGGAACAGTTACAAATATTACAGATATTAAAGATGGTGTTATGATTCTTATCGAAGGACAAGAATCAAATAATACGGTCTATGATAAGATAAAACTTACGATTAATGATAAAACTCAAATAATAAACGAAGCAGATGGTTCAGAATTATCCATTGAAGATATAAAAGAAAGCACAAAAGTTAAAGGTTATTATGGACCGGCAGTTACAATGAGTATTCCACCCATCAGTCACGCAGCAAAAGTTATTGTTACAAAATAATAAAATCCCTACCTCCATTAGGAGGTAGGGATTTTAAAATGATCAACTTCTCTCATTTTTCAGTATATCCATAAACTTCTCTATCTTATCTTCCATCGTATTTTTCCCTGCTACATAATAAGTTGCATCTTTGATCGTATCCGGCAAATATTGCTGCTTAACATAATTATTTTGATAAGCGTGCGGGTATTTATAGGTCACACCCCGTCCCATCTTTTTAGCACCCGCATAATGCGCATCCTTCAGATGCACCGGAATATCGCCGATGTTTTTTGTCTCTATATCTCTCAAAGCCGCATCAATGGCCGTCATCGCCGAATTGGATTTTGGTGCGGTAGCCAGTGTAATAACCGCTTGTGCCAGCGGTATTCGGGCTTCCGGAAACCCCAGCTGCATCGCCGCATCCACGCAGCTTTTTACAATAGATATGGCATTCGGATAGGCCATTCCGATATCTTCTGAAGCCATGACCAATAAGCGCCGGCAAATGGAAATTAAATCATCGGCCTTAATAAGGCGCGCCAAATAATGCAGCGCTGCATCGGGATCACTGCCTCTGATGGATTTTTGAAATGCACTTAAAATATCGTAATGGCTGTCCCCTGATTGATCATAATTTAATACTTTCTTCTGGGTACATTCCTGCGCCGTCTCCAGTGTGATCAATAAATCGCCATTTATATCCAGATTCGTTGAATAGATTGCAAGTTCAAGCGCATTAATGGCTTTTCGCAAATCCCCATTGCTCACCTCAGCAATATAGTCAAGCACCTGACCATCATATCTTATCTTCGAATCCGGAAAGTCTTCCTGCGCCATCTGAATGGCTCGTTCTAATCCAACTCTGATCTCACTCTTTTGGAGCAGCTTAAATTCAAATATCGTGGAGCGGCTTAATATCGCCTTGTAAATATAATGATAAGGATTCTCAGTGGTGCTGGCAATCAAAGTGATTTTTCCGTTTTCCGTAAACTCCAACAACGATTGCTGCTGCTTTTTATTAAAGTTTTGCATCTCATCTAAATATAACAATACCCCATTGACTGCAAGCAAACTATCCAAATCTTTTATAATGGATTGAATGTCGTGCACCGAAGCATTTGTTGCATTCAGTTTATAAAATTTCTTATCTGTCTTTTGTGCTATAATGTTAGCCGCTGTGGTCTTTCCGGTTCCCGGCGGACCATAAAAAATCATATTAGAAATCCTTCCGGATGTAATCATTCGATTTAAAATTTTATTCTCACCCAATAGGTGTGTTTGACCCACGACATCTTCTAATTGTTTCGGTCTAATTCGCTCTGCTAAAGGTTTCATAAAACAGCCTCCATTATGTATTTTTACTTGTTATATACAAAAGACGAGGCAGGCCTCGTCTTAATAAATATCAGCTGGATCGACTATTCTCGTTATTTCTAAATGAAATCGTTGCTCATTAGTTAATTTACGATCATACCACCGCGCAATTAAAAAGGAAAGTACCAATATAGTTACCCCTGCAACGCCCCCTATGGCATCAGCCCGCGCCGCGTAGCCTATTATTTTGGCCATCCCGCTAAATACATAATAACCTAAAAACAAACCAATCAAGGGCACAACGTATACAATAAATGAAGCCATAAGCACACTTCTTGCAGATATTTCCAGTTTCACCCTGTCTCCTGATTCTGCATTAACTAAATTTCGCGCATCTACTTCTATCATCTGATCTTCGTGGGTATGTCCCATACCACAAGCGCCGCAATGCGCTCAAGCAGAATGGCGAATAAATTCAACCCGCGCTGAGTGATCCTTTACTTCAATGACTTTTCCGTATTGCTCCATATACTTCCCCCCCTTTTTCAATTCACAATTCATAATTCACAATTATTAATTATTGTAGCTTTACTGCGTAAAGCAAATTAAAAAAATATACTGGTTTTATATTCTGCAATAACAGTAAATCCCAACCAATATTATCGGAAATTATTACAGATTGATGATATCATACCTATTTATACTTGTCAATTAACCTATATGAAGCGCATTAAATATATGAAAGGAATAGTAAGACATTCTATAATATAATTCCTTAATCTTTTACTTCCAACTTTCCCCTGATAATAAAATCAATGAAAAATATTTAATGCATCCTCCTATAAATCACATTAAAGTTTTTACATTTACAATGGCTCTGGCAACATGGGGACACACCACTCGTGCCTCGTGGAATGTCCCCATCTTTCCTTCGCTTTTCGTGCAAAATTGCAATGTAAGTTCTTTATTGCGTTACATATATAAAGTTTCTTCAATCTTTTAATGGCTCTTCAGCAAAACATGTTGTTGACATGAATTCAGAATCTAAAATCGTACATATAGACAATAAAATAGCCGTAATAAAACCCTATGAGGCTCGATTATATTAAAACTGACTTGTCAACAACAGAGTTTGGTGTTGAGCCCTTTTAATTATGAATTAATAATTGTGAATTATGAATTAAAAAAAGCCCCACTATTGCCGTAGGTCGAGCGTTTTGAACTGCTCAACGAGCAGATTGGCGCCCTCCTGCCAGCTATGTATGTCCCCTCATAAAGGGCTTATACGACACAAACAGAGTCCAGGCTCCCATGTAAAAGTGTTAGCTCAAAACGATATCGACTTTGCACGAACAAAGTAGGGATTTATTCCTCTTTCTGTAAAAATCATAGCATATTCCGTAATGGTTTTCAAGTGGGAAAATTTACTCTCACACCGTGCTGTCACCTTTTTTGGATTTATGAAATAAGATAATAAGAAAGCCAGCGATGCTGTCTTTCGTCAGGTAGCAATCAGCAGGTAGCAGGTAGAAAAAGATTAAAACCACTTGGGTATCATTATGTTGAAAAAGGAAATTTACTGAAAGCATATCTATATCCTAGTTAGGCCTATACTTCTATAACTAAAAGGAAGGTGATAGCATGATTAGTTTTTCATCGCTGGCAATCTTGACTTTACTGACGGAAGAAATCACCAATATTTTCAAAAGTTCTTTCCCCAAAATCGTTACCCGTTCCAGAAAAAGCCTGGTCGCCATTCTAGTTGGAATACTGCTTGCCATTTCTACCAAAGCAGGATTACTTTCTACTTTAGGCTTTAATATTACTTATCCCCTTATTGATTTTATAGCAACAGGTGTCATCATATCGCGCGGTTCAAATTTCCTTCATGATTTAATTGAGCAGGCCAATATTACCAAACACATAAAGAGACAGAATAATAAGAGATCATTATAGAAAACAGAGAAAAGAGAAAAAGAATCCCCTGTACGAGGATTCTCTGTATTTCTTTACTTATCTTCTGTAATGTCTAATTTAATATGCAGATCTTTCAATTGCACGGGGGCTACTTCTGATGGTGCTTCTGTCATCATGCAAGAAGCACTCTGGGTTTTCGGAAAAGCAATGACGTCACGAATAGAATCCTTGCCCGCCAAAAGCATAATCACACGATCTAAGCCAAAAGCTAATCCACCATGCGGCGGCGCCCCATATTCAAATGCTTCTAACATAAATCCAAACTTCTCTTCTGTTTCCTCCGGTGATAAACCTAACGTCTCAAAAACTTTTTGCTGAATATCACGACGATAAATACGAAGACTACCGCCACCCAATTCTACCCCATTTAACACCATATCATACGCATTGGCGCGAACCTGACCCGGCTCTGAATCCAGCATATGAATATCTTCTTCCTTGGGCATTGTAAAAGGATGATGTATCGCGTTATAACGCTGTGCTTCCTCATCATATTCAAACATCGGGAAATCGATAACCCAAAGAAAATTAAATACTTGATCATCAATTAATTCGAGTTTTTCTGCAATATGGCACCGCAGATGGCCTAAAGCATCTGCTACAACGGCAGGCTTATCCGCTACAAATAACAATAAATCGCCCGGCTCTGCACCCATCCGTTCTTTAAGGGCTTCCATTTCTTCAGGTTTGAAGAATTTAGCAATAGGTGATTTCACTTCATCTTCCGCCACCACAATCCAGGCCAACCCTTTTGCTCTATACGTATTCACATATTTGGTTAGGGCATCAATTTCACGCCGACTGAATTTTTCACCACAGCCTTTGGCATTAATCCCTTTGACTTGACCCCCTGATTTTAAAACAGAACTAAAGACCTTAAATTCAACATTTTCTATGACATCAGCTACATCAATAAGTTCCAATCCAAAACGCAAATCTGGCCGATCAGAACCAAAGCGATCCATCGCTTCTTTATAAGTCAAACGTGGCAGTGGCAATGGAACCTCCACCCCAATGGTTTCTTTAAATATCTTAGCCATCATTTCTTCCATCATGGAAAGAATTTGATCTTGATTGACAAAAGACATTTCCAAGTCAATTTGCGTAAATTCAGGCTGACGATCAGCACGTAAATCCTCATCACGGAAACAACGAACAATTTGGAAGTACCGTTCCATACCTGCAACCATCAGCAACTGTTTAAAAATCTGTGGTGACTGTGGCAAGGCAAAAAACTTTCCGGCATTAACTCGGCTCGGTACCAAATAATCTCTTGCGCCTTCCGGTGTACTCTTTGTAAGCATCGGTGTTTCGATTTCCAAAAAGTCTCTTCCATCTAAAAAGTCACGTACAATCTTGGTAACGCGATGACGCAAAATCATATTTTGCTGCATAACAGGACGGCGTAAATCTAAATACCGATATTTCAAACGCAGCATCTCATCCACATCAACATCGTCCGTAATATAGAAAGGCGGTGTCTTAGATTTATTCAATATCCGTAGTTCATGAGCATAAACTTCAATCTCTCCACTCGCTAAATTAGGATTAACCGTACCTTCGGGCCTTAAGTCAACTTTTCCAACAATTCCTAAAACGAACTCACTGCGTACACTTTCTGCTTTTTCAAAAGCAGCTTGATCCACTTCCGGACTAAAAACAACCTGAACTAATCCCGAACGATCTCGCAAATCAGCAAAAATAAGTCCCCCATGATCTCTTCTTTTTTGTACCCAACCCGTGAGTATGACTTCTTTGCCAACATCTTCTTTAGTTAACTGCGCACAATGATGCGTACGCTCCAATTCTTGCATTAGATCCATTTTTGCTCCCCCTTGTTGCCTGCGGCAATTAATAATTCATAATTTATAATTCATAATTAAAAGACAAAAGAATAAAAACATATATATTCGCAGTTGCTTTTAGCTGGCTATCCTTTTAATTTCTCAGTTAATTGGCTCAATTCGACTTCTAACTGCTCACCGGTTTCCATTAAACGAATAATAGCCTGTCCCTTATTTAATTCTTCTTCTCCTAAAATCACGACTTTTTCGGCACCCAGTTTATTCGCTTGCTTCATTTGTGCCTTTAAACTGCGTTTTCGATAGTCCATCTCTGCCTTCAAGCCATGCGCACGACACTGGTGCAGCAGTGAAAACGCTTCTACCTGGGCTTCTTCACCCATAGAAGCAATAAAGAGATCAATCCCCTGAGGAACGGCTAATTGAATATCCATTTTTTCCAAAGTCAATAATACCCGTTCCAAACCCATAGCAAATCCTACTGCCGGGGTGGACGGACCGCCACATTCCTCTACTAAACCATCATATCGCCCCCCGCCGCAAACCGTACTTTGGGCACCCAGACCGCTATACATAATTTCAAATACCGTTTTAGTATAATAGTCCAATCCACGAACCAGATTGGTATCCACTTCATATTTAACATTGAGCTTTTGTAAGTAAGATTGCAACTTTTCAAAATGCGTGCGACATTCATCACACAAACATGTCATGACTGCAGGTGCATCTGACACAATCGCCTGGCATTTTTTGTTTTTACAATCTAAAATACGCAGCGGATTACGTTCAAACCGGGATACGCAATCAGGACATAATTCTGATAACCGATCCCCTAAAAATTCCATCAATTTTTCCTTGTGAACCTGACGACACTGAGGGCAACCGATACTATTGATATGAACCTCAAGATCATTAAGACCCAATTCTTTCAATATATCAAGCGCGATCACAATCGTCTCCGCATCCGCTATCGCTTCACTACTCCCGAGCATTTCAACACCAAATTGATGAAACTGGCGGTACCGTCCTGCTTGAGGCCGATCATATCGGAACATGGGACCCATATAATACATTTTTTGCAGCGGCGCCTGTCCTGCTAATTTATGCTGCAAAAAAGCACGAACCGTCGAGGCTGTCCCCTCCGGCCGCAGCGTAATACTACGGTCACCTCTATCTGTAAATGTATACATTTCTTTTTCAACAATATCCGTTGTTTCGCCAACCCCTCTTAAAAACAATTCCGTATGCTCAAAGATGGGCGTGCGAATTTCACCAAAACGATATCGCTCACACCAGGCGCGAATTTTCCCTTCTAATATATGCCACTTTCCCACTTCTTGAGGTAAAATATCATTTGTCCCCCGAGGCCCATTGGTTAACATGGCAGCTCCACCTCCAGTAATATTTTTACAATTGACAATTTATTTTCCTTCATTATCATAATTCTATTTAATCATGTAAACTTTAAGATTAAAAGTAAACTAGGCAGGTAGCTCGTTTCCTTATCTTTTTCGTTGCTCGTTCAGCAGCCATAGGCTGCGATCTTTCCTCATTCCTCGTATTTTATCTTTCCCTACCTGCTACCTGCTGTTCGCTACCTGCTATAATTTTAATTTTACATTTTAAATTTTCAATTTCTTTTCTATGTTATAGCATCCTTACACCCTTGTCAATATAGTCCTCATCTTCACTATTTTTTCCTGAATGAGGCCCTCAACTTTGTCTATATATGTTTTAGGATCTTTGGGATGATGTACGGCCTTAATGATCTTCAAATCCGGGCTTACAAACTTCGAAGAAGCACCCGCCCCCAACCCAAGAATATTTTGTCTTTCCTCTATCATCTGAATATTATAGGAACAAACATGTCCCGAAAGCGTATACCCGGTATTTTCCAAATGCGCTAGTATCTTTTGCTGCCTGTATAAATAATAAGGCTTATAACCTGCTTTAAGAAGCATTTCTTGAGATATGCGAAGCATTTTTTCTACTTCTTTTGCTTGAGGGAGTACGGTCTCTTCTAATTCTTCCATCAGACGCGACCCCCGTTTTATCGCCATCGTATGCACCGTCACATTTTCCGGTCCTAAAGGCAATAAATATTCCAGACTTCTTTGTACATCTGCTGCTTTTTCTCCCGGCAGCCCAATAATTAAATCCGAATTAATATTACTAAAACCGACTTGCCGCGCCCAATTAAATGCTTGCATAAACTCTGCCACAGAATGCTTGCGTCCAATAATATCTAGCGTTTTATCATTTAAAGTCTGGGGATTAATACAAAGGCGATTAATCCCTGCCGCCTTGATCATACGCAGATTTTCCAGCGTGATACTATCAGGACGCCCCGCCTCCATGGTATATTCTATCTGACTGGCTTTAGGAATATCCCGTTTAATCGTATCTAGCAACAAATCCAATTTCTCTAAAGATAAAACGGTGGGTGTTCCCCCGCCAATATATATATTATCAGCGATCAAGCCTTCCTTATGCATCCATTGGCCAATTTCATTAATTTCGTGATGCAATGCCTTCATATAATCTTCCAACCATTTTTCCCCTTGCTTTAAAGTACAGGAAATAAAAGAACAATACACACATCGTGTCGGGCAAAAAGGAATCCCAATATAAATGCTTATCTTACGTAACATTTCCTCCCTCGAAAGCAAAAACGGCCGCTGTTGTATCGCAATCTGTAATAATAACCGTACCTTCTCCTCTTGCAATCCATAACCCACTTGAAACATCTCAATTATTTCGCGTTCATTAAGCCCGCGATCTAAAAATTGATGTACTAACTTTGTCGGCCTGATACCTCTTAGAATCCCCCATGGACTGGCCAAATGAGGAAATACGTTTTGTAACAACCGAAAAACAGCAACTTTTAACATTCTCATCGTTTCATCCTTCATTCCTAAATCTATTTGAAACTGTCGCTGTTCAAGATGGTGCCACGCCTTACCAAACCTTTGCTCGTGAAGCTTTACCCGTACATTCCCCGGATCCTCTAATAACAAATTAAATTCCAGATGGTAATCCGCGCAGCCATCTGCCACAATGTTTGCTTGAGGGAAAAAAAGATGTATAATCTCTTCTACGTTAGGCATATATTTTATTATATTTCCTTGTATAGAAAATGATTGTGCCATGTCTTATAACTCCTTTAGAAGTGTATATATTAGAAAAACGGCTGCGCCGTTTTTCAGCGGAAAGTAGAAAGTGGAAAGATCGCTCACTGCGTTCGCTGAAAGTTAAAAAACTAAAGACTAGAGATAAGGAATAGTGAAACATTCTGTAATTAAATTCATTAATCTTTTACTTCCAACTTTCCAACTAAAAATTACAAAATTTCATACTAAGATTTATAAATTCTGATACTATATAAAAAACGATATATTAAAGATTAAAAGTTAAAGGTAAATAACCTAAAACAGAGAATTAAGTAATGATTACGTATAAGGACGGTGTTTAGCATGCCTATAGGAGAAAATAATGTGATTGACCCAGATTATGAGAAATTCAAAGAAAAACTCTATAAAAAATCGGGTATTAATCTATCAAACTACAAAAGCAAACAAATGATGCGTCGTATTAACATGCTTGTACAAGGCGCAGGCGCACATACCTTTTGCGAATACTTTAATATTGTTGATAAGGATGCAATACTTTATGAAAAACTCATTAACCATATTACCATTAATGTTTCTGAATTTTTTCGTAACCCCGAACAATTCAATGTTTTACAAAAGGAAATTATTCCTCTACTTCTAGAAAACACGAAAAATAATACGTTGAAATTTTGGTGTGCTGGATCTTCTACGGGAGAAGAACCCTACACAATAGCCATGATCATGGAAGAATATTTTCCAAGGTGCCATTACACCATTTTAGCAACGGATATCGACAAAAATGTACTTTCTAAATCTCAAAAAAGGATCTATCCTATAAAAAATACTGTAAATGTACCTCGGCCTATATTCCAAAAACACTTTACCAAAAACAATGCAGATACCTGTCAAATTGATCCCCATCTTAAAAAGCATATCACCTTTAAGCATCACAATTTACTTTTAGACCGTTTTGAAACAGGCTTTGATCTTATTCTTTGCCGTAATGTCGTCATTTATTTTACTGAAGAAACTAAATTTGAACTTTACAAGCGTTTTTACCAATCTTTAAAACCTGATGGGGTTCTATTTACCGGAAGTACAGAACAAATTTTCCGAGCTCACGAAATCGGTTTTTCTTCCATACGACACTTTTTTTATCAAAGAAAAGAATAGGGGGTGGGGGTTATTTTTAAACCCCCACTACGATCACATAATCATCATCTTCTTTACCAAATAATTCAGCAATCTGTTCAGCTAATGCCTGAGGCGGCAGCGAAACATTAATACGTGAATCGACGAAAGAAAACTTAGATGAAATCCCATCAGTAAATAATACAAAAATATCTTCCGCAAAATAATTATAGTCATGAATTTGAATCCCATTGATTTGAAGTCCTACAACACCTGATTGAGAGGGAAAATCGACACGACGAGGCCCAAATATCCTTATTTCCGTCCCGCCAATCCCTGTATAAAAAAGTCTCTTTTGTTTCGTATCGATCCATATCATACCTAAATCGATGCCGCGAGCATGACGAAGTAATTGGTGGCATCCTTGTACTAGGTCTGCAAAACCAACCCCATAATTTCTCACATTATCTTTAATATATTTTTTCGCTTTTTCCACAGATGCTCTTGCTTCTTCCCCTAATCCCTGTCCATCCAACACACCAATAAAAACCTGATCATCAAATTCTTCTATCAAATAACTATCCCCGCTTACTTTTTGACCCGGTGCTTTTCTTTCCACAACCCCAAACTTCATATTAATTCACTTCCTTTAGCATATTTTAGGGATATCTTTGCCGCTTTATTAAAAACTACATATAAAATTATTCTTCTCTTTAACAACTTTTCCTGCAATAAAAAAACAGCTTAAGCTGTTTTTTAGTAAGCGAATCATAGTAGAGACATGTACGAATGACGCGCTTCTACACCATCAGATCGCGGCTGCATCTCATTTTTAATCATATCTGCAAGTAGTTTTATACCTTTATCAATATTTTTTTCAGATACATCTGCAAAACTCAAACGAAAAAACTGGTCCATGTGATCCGTAGGGAAAAAAACATGTCCTGGTATAAAGGTAAGCTGACGCTGAGAAGCCATATTAAATAATTCTTGAACGGAATATCCTTCAGGCAAACAAACCCATACATGAAGCCCGCCGATGGGCGTTGTATAAGTCACATCATCAGGCATATATGTCTTTAAGGCATAAATCATCTTATTGTAGCGATCTTTACAAAGCATTCTAACCCGCTCAATCTGCTTTTGCCAATGCCCTTGCTGTAAATATTGCGCAAAAACGCGCTGTGCAAAACCAGAAGTAGCAATATCCGTGAACTGTTTTGCCTTAAGCACTCGGTCACATATTTTTTCGGGCAGGACCAGAAATCCCAAACGAACCCCCGGCATTAAAAGTTTAGAAAAGCTTTTAATATAAATAACCCGTTCCCCGGTATCCATTGATTTGAGCAGAGGTACTTTCTCACCCGAAAATTGTAATTCACTCAATTGATCATCTTCAATAATATAAAAATCATTTTCTTCTGCTAATTGGAGTAATTTTCTTCTCTTTTCCTCAGCATACTGATATCCGGTCGGGTTTTGAAAATCAGGCATAACATAGACCAATTTAGGATGATATTTTTCAATTTGCTCCACAAGCACATCCATATTCATACCATCTGCTGTCAAAGGCACTTCACTTATTTTGGCACCCTTTCCCTGAAAGACGAGAAAAGCCCCTGTATAAGTTGGTTTTTCCACAATAACATAATCTCCATGGTTAAGTAGTGATTTTGCTAAGATATCAATTCCCTGCTGCGCCCCTGAAATGACTTGAATCTGATGCGGCTTCGTATTCAAGTGATAATTCTGTGACAATACAGCAATCTCCCGCCTTAACTTCAGAAGCCCCTGGCTCTCATTTGAACTAAAGGCATGACCTCTTTCATGATCGATGACCTCATTCATGATCTTCTTATAATCATCCACTGGAAATAATCCCGGTGATAATGTCGCACTGGCAAAGTCAATATATGCTGTCTCATTCTCTGAATACTCATAATGATCTTCTGTAAATCCGGCAGCAGGCATCGATACAAACGTACCGCTGCCGACAATTTTGTGAACAATATGATGTTCTTCCAACATACGATAAGCATTGACAACCGTCACATTATTAACCCCTAGCTGCTCAGCCAATTTACGTATGGGCGGCAATTTATCCCCATGTTGCAGCACGCCTTCAATAATGTATTGATGTATAATTTTATACAATTGTATATAAAGAGACGTTGAGTCATCTCTGTCTAATTGTATGGATTCAATTTTAGTCATAAAGTTTTTTCTCCTTTGTATTGACAATACAATCTGTCTTATATTATTATAATAGTAGAACAAATAAAATTTATTGTATCGATCATATTTTGTATCGGTTCAATTATATCAGATTTAATCAAATATTAAAAGGGGGGAAAGCAAAAATGAATCCTTAACAATGACCCACATACATTAGTATGACTTGTTGTTCAAATTTCTAACCCTTTTTATAACCAATAAGGAGATGACTTAAATGGAAAGCAAAAAAATAAAATTGATGGTTCGCTACGCCTTGATGATGGCACTTACAACTGTTATGACCATGCTGATCAGTATTCCTAACCCGGCAACAAAAGGTTATCTTAATTTAGGCGATATGGTCGTATTTTTAGCGGCTATGATTTTTGGTAAAAAAGGCGGCTTCATCGTAGGGGGATTAGGTTCCGCTCTAGCCGACGTGATCCTAGGCTATGGATACTTCGCTCCCTTCACCTTGATTGTTAAAGGACTCGAAGGTTTTATCGCAGGATGGATTCTAGAGAAACGTTTAGGCCAAAAATATCCATTGCTTGCCACCATCACCGGCGGCATATGGATGGCTATGGGATATTTCATGGTGGAAATATTTATGGTGGGAATGGCTCCCGCAGCATCTGAAATTCCCGGAAACTTAGTACAGGGTGGTCTAGGCGCGATTACAGCTGTTATATTAGGAATCGCTTTAAGCAAAACAGGAACAATAAAAGTAAATATATTAAATAAACAAACCAATTAATAGGTGAAAATTGTTACGAAGAGAAATTATATATCACCTTAAAGGCTTTGAATCAAGTGTTTAGAAAGTATGATATTAAACTGACGGAGGATTTACACAAAATCTTTGTATCAGAGATGGAATAAAAAATAGCCTGGATCCAAATGGAACCAGGCTATTTTTTATTCTGCATTCTAATCCTCGGCTTTCTTAATAACTTGAAATAAGCCTGAGATGTTCTGTAACCATTCTGATAAATTTTTCTACAATATCCGGATCAAATTGAATGCCACCGAATCTTATCAGTTCTTCAATGACTTCTTCTTTAGGCAGCGCTTCCTGATAACACCTGCCATGGATCATAACATCATACGCATCGACAATAGCAACAATCCGTGCAATTAAAGGAATTTGTGTTCCCTTTAAACCCTGAGGATATCCACTTCCATCCCAGTGTTCATGATGACTTAAGATCCCATCTGCTATGGTTACCAGTTCCGGAGATGCAGCTGCAATTCGATAACCAATTTCACTATGTTGTTTCATTTTTTGCCATTCTTTATGAGTTAATTTATCGGGCTTCATCAAAATATCGTCTGGTACCGCTATTTTCCCAATATCATGTAGTAAAGACAAAAGACCTAATTCATCCAATTGACCATCCGACAACCCCATTCTTTTAGCTAACTGTATAGAAAGGGTTTTTATGCGAAGGCAGTGTTCTTCCGTTTCATGGGTCCTCTCTTCCAACGTCTTCCTCAAAGAGGTAATGGTAGAACTCCGTATGCTTTTACTCTCCAGCAATTTGTTATTATACATTCTATCTTCCGCAATTCGATAAATCATTTCCATATCTTGATCATCATATTCTTTAGTAGCAGTCCCTAAAGCAATACTGGGCTTGATGGGATCCCCCATTTCTTTGAAACACTTATCTCTAATCCTGGCCATGATCTCAATAACTTCTTTCGATCCCACATGAGGTAAAAGGACAGCAAATTCATCACCGCCTATACGGGCAATAATGTCCTCTTTCCTAAATACTTCCCTAAATATTTTGGCAATTTGCTTTAACAATTTATCACCTTGATGATGACCAAACGCATCATTAACCAACTTAAGCCCATTAGCATCTCCCACAAGCAGGCTCAAAGGCAATGGCCCTTCTGCTTCCAAACGTTTTAGTTCTTCTTCAAAAAAAGCACGATTGTATAAACCGGTAAGCTGATCATGTACGCTTAAATATCTAATCTTTTCTTCTGTTTGCTTCCGCTCATCAATATCGGTTATTGTCCCTACCACTCGGGCTGGATTTCCATCGCTCGTCCATTTCAATACTTTCCCTCTGTCAAGAATCCATTTATAATGCCCATTTTTACACTTAATGCGATGTTCAGTCATATAGATAGGAACGTCTCCTCTTAAATGCTTTTTCAGTTCCTCTGATACCCAACCACGATCTTCAGGGTGAACACGAGCTCGCCACTCTTTTAAATTGTCACTCATCTCATCTGCTCTAAAGCCGATAATTTCCTTCCATCTCGGGGAGAATAAGACCTCATTGGTTTCAATATTCCAATCCCAAGCACCGTCCCCGCTTCCTTCAATAGCAAACTTCCATCGTTCTTCACTCTCTTTCAACTTTTGTTCAGTTTGCTTATACGCCGTGATATTACGGGTAATACTGAGTACAGAACTCACAGCGCCATCCGAAGCAAATTCTGGTACCATACGCGTATAATAATATTTTATTTTGCCCAATGCCAAAAACTCAAATTCGATTGTCTTCTCCTGTCCGACAGTAAAAACAGCCCGGAGTGTCGTCTCCCACTTCAATATGAAATCCTCCGGCATGCCCAACTCACGAGTTGTTTTTCCAATAAATTCATCCGCCACTATGCCAAGTTCACGCTTTACAACGGGATTAATATAAATATAGCAAAAGTCTTTATCAAATCGCGCAATCGTATCCGGAACGTTTTCAACGATCACTTTATATCCTTGCTCTAGCATTTTGCATCCCCCCATGCCACAGAAGACTCCGAAAGCAAATTAAATAATAACATATCAACCTTTTCCTTTTAATCTAAAAAAGTGTATCATAATCTAACAAAAGGCCTTTATATGTATATTCTTTTATTATTAAGAAAATCCTGTTTATTGATAATTTTTTGTAATATTGGTAATATAATTTTAATCATTGCTATTATGACTGAATATTTTATAATATGAAATACTTATCGCTTTTATTAAACTTCGTAATAAAAAACGATCTGAAGAATTTTCTCCAGATCGTTTCATATTATCTTATTTAGTTAATAATTCTTTTAACTTTCCTTCAATAAAGTCTACAAGCGGTGCTTCTCCAAAAAACACCTTATCATCATCATATAAATCCGGTTTCACCATAAAGAAATTGATAATTAATTTATTATCCACTATATAGCATTCATCCAAGTGACCGGGTACAAATATAACCTCCAGATATTCATAATCCCCTTTATTTTCTTCTCCATTTAATTTCTCAATCAAAGCACTCAAGTTTAAAACTTTTACAGGCTTGATCATCATATCCGTATAATCCAGGTCTTCCATAACCCACATATTATAGTTCCAGAACCGGCCTTCTTTCTTGTTTTCACTCGTAAACCGTTCCCGGTTTGAAACAGCACTCAACGCCCTTCTTACCGATTCACTCGTAAATTCATCATCATACGTATAGCTCATCTCTGGCATACTAGCAATGTCATTAATAAAGCTTTCGCCTACTTTTTCTTTCTCGCTCGTGGCTTTCCAATAATAATCCATACCTTCAATAACATCCAACTTAACTTTAATCCCTTTTATCATATTGACACTCCTTCTTTCATTAGATAAGATAATATGAGCCTAATTATACAATATATTTTAGCCAAAATCTACTATTTTTATATTCTTTGTCGACATTTCATATCTTATTCTATTGCCACTAAAGTATTTCGTAAGTTTACTTTCATTTTTCCGCTTCTCTTTAAAACCATCGGAGTGCTCTACTTCGTTTGTCTTCTCTCACTTTCTTGTTCATTCGATTGAGTACTTATTCTCTCACCTTCTTGTTCATTCGGTTGAGTACTTATTCTATCACTTTCTTGTTCATTCGGTTGAGTACTTATTCTATCACTTTCTTGTTCTTTCGGTTGAATACTTATTCTATCACTTTCTTGTTCTTTCGGTTGAATACTTATTCTATCACTTTCTTGTTCTTTCGGTTGAATACTTTTTTTCTCTATACCATTGGTCCTCACAGTAATGTTATTTATTATATCATGCACAAAGTTAGCCCCTCGTGATATTAAAACACCCGTTAAGATCATGCCTACATAAGGAACCCTTATGGGTAATCCAATCGCTTTCATAATATCTACACCCGCTCCCACGGCTAAGATGAGTCCTACGCATATAGCCCCCACACGGTTTACATTGATATGCCAGCTCCCATTTTTTTTGACAACTGTTTTAATTGTTTCCCAGATCGCTTCAGTTAAAATAGAAATGATAAAAATATCGTCCAGCATCGCCATCACCTTTTCCACATATTTCCTGTTATATTAATATATGAAATAGTCTCCATTATGGTGACAACCTGCTTGAAATAGCTCACAGAGAGAGCTCTTTTGATATCTTTAAAATGCAGCAGCGGTAAGGGGACTGACTTTTACTTCTCTGCTGTTAATCGGGTCATCGTTATGGTTTGGAATAGTTTCATCCAGGTAAATCCTGCCCCGATAGTGAGAATTTCCAACCATTTCATCGGCTGCTGAATACACTTCAAATTCAAATTCCCCAAAAATATCTGATGGTATTTCTTTAAAATGAAATTCATAGTCTAAGGTTTCCCCGGGCTTTAATACGGTTTGCGATATCACCTGGGCATACATCAGTTCATCGCTCCACTTCCAGATCCTCTCATCCCCTTTTAGAAGAACAAAATCATACTTTTGGGCATCTCTATAACTCAAGATCAGATCTTTGTCATATACGTTAGTCACCGTAAAAACCAATTTTTCATTATCAATTTGATTGACTTGATAAATTTCATTTGTAAGCGTCACATTTTCTTTAGGAGCTATTACGGGTTCCTCTGGCTCTTCTACTTTATTACCACAACCAACAAGAAACAAAACCAAGCAAACCATTAACAACAAGCTCGCTCTTTTCATGTCCTTCCTCCTTTCAATATTGCAGAGATGGTTCTGCATTTTTCTTTATTATACTACGACGGTTTTTCATTTTCTATCCCCGATGATTGAAAGGCAAGTCGAGAACCTTCCCGACTTGCCTTATTTTAAAATGACTTCTCTTATCGTTTTACTCAATTCTTCCATACTAAACGGTTTCGTAATAAAACCCTTAAAACCATATTCTTTAGACTCAGAAACCACCGGGTCATTATAATAACCACTGGCAACAACGGCTTTAACATTAGGATCAATTTTAGCTAAATTCTTAATGGTTTCTTCCCCTCCCATCCCACCGGGAATCGTTAAATCCATAATAACAATATCAAAAGGACATCCATTCTCTTTCGCTCTAACATATAATTCTATGGCTTCAATACCCTCTTTGGCAACCTCAAACTGATAACCCATATGACTAAGCATCTCACCTGTTATATCTCTGATCATTTCGTCATCATCCATGATAAGAATCTTTCCGTTGCCCATAGACAGCGCATCCATTTCTATATCCTGTTGATAAGAAATACTTTTCTCACAAGCGGGAAGATAAACAAAAAAAGTTGTTCCCTGACCCAATTTAGATTCTACCGCAATCTGCCCCTTATGTTTTTTAACAATGGAATAGCAAACAGCGAGCCCCAAACCAGTTCCATCCGGTTTCGTTGTAAAATAAGGGTCAAATATATGCTGTATATCCGTTTTAGCAATTCCCATCCCTTGATCTTCAATAGCTATTTTGATATATTTCCCATCTTCCAACGCTAAATCATGCTTTACCTCTGAAAATATGTTCTCAGCAACAACTTTAATGACACCACCATTGGGCATAGCCTGACGAGCATTAATGATCAGGTTATTTATCACACGGCTTATTTGTCCCTCATCAATTTCAACAGGTAATAAATCTTCCTTTATGACAAATTCACATCGTACATTAGCTCCTCTAAGTGCGAGATCAACTGAATCCTTAATCATTTTTCCAATAAAAAGAACTTGCTTAACGGGATCTCCCCCCTTAGCAAAGGTAAGTAATTGATGCGATAAATCTTTTGCCTGCAAAGATATTCTCTCAACTCTGAGGAGTTTTTTGTAAACTCTATCTTCTGGATCAACATATCTTTTTGCCAGTAAAATATTACCTAAAATACCCATTAAGATATTATTAAAATCATGCGCAATACCACCCGCCAAAATACCCAATGATTCCAGTTGTCTGGATTTAAGAAGTTCTTCCTCCATTCGCTGACGCTCGGTAATATTGCAAACAATGGCAATGACCTGATCTTCTGATAGAGGTACAAGCCTTGCTTCAAAAAAACATTTTCCAATCTTTAACACAAGGGAATAATCTATCTTTACTAAGGCCTTTGTCTTTAGTACGCGTTGTATGGCGTGCAGGTATTGCATCCCTACATCCATCGGAAGTATCTCCTGTACTTTATTTCCCAAAATTGATTCCCCCGGCGCATACAAATCGCATAAACGCCCTGCTTTGTAATCTAAAACAGTACCATCTTCAGCATAACGAAAATATAGATCTGGAAGCGCTTTAAAAATCATTTGAAATTCGTTGGTAAGCTTACGTAACTTTTCTTCTGTCATTACCCGCTCGGCAATTTCAATTTTCAAGTCTTCATTTGCTTTCTCCAACTCTCTTGTTCTTTCCTTAACACGTACTTCTAAATCGTGATGGACTCTCCCCAGCCTCTCTTCTACCCGCTTACGATCCGTAATATCACGCCCAACTGTTTGAATCTCAATAATTTGGCCATTATGATCAAATATCGCCCGGTCTACCCACTGTTGCCAGCGAATATCTCCATTAGGCATGATAACCTGGTGTTCAATTTTTCCCACGGGATTCTCCTGATTTAATGATTCCAAAAGAGATTTTACTTTATGATGTTCGCTTTTGGGAATAAATGACATAATATTTTGTCCAATTAACTCTTCGAATTTCTTACCAAAGTATTCGCAGCAGACACGGTTGACGTAGGTATGCGTTCCATCAGGTAACAAGCGACATATCAGTTCAGTTTGCCCTTCCACAATATCCTGATAATACAATTCACCAATCTGTAATTGTTTAAGGCGAACATTTTCCTTTTCTAATTCTTGCAACCGTTGCTCCAGGATCTCTAATTCACTGATTAACTGTTCACGTGTTTTTTCTTTAGCTATCATCTTCAATACCTCATTCGTTATAATTGATAAATAATAAATTAAAAAAAGACAGCAGCCTCTGACTTCTAAAAAATTAAAAAGAAAACTTTTATAGAAAATTTTGATAAGGTACTATTAATAAGGTTAATTCTATAAAATATTAGAAATTCCTTCCATAAATATACCGAGGAGACCCTTTCTTTGATATATTAAACTATCTCTCAACTCTATTTCGTCCCCTATTTTTAGCTTTATAAAGCAAACAATCTGCTTGTTGTAAAATATCTTGTTCATGGTTTATGACATATTGAACAACTCCGCCGCTGATGGTCACCTTCAATCCTGTTATATCCCAATCCAGCTTTTCAACTGTTTTTCTGATTTTCTCCATAAGCTGATACCCTTCATTCACATCTGTATTGGGCATCACAATCACAAATTCCTCTCCCCCATATCTCGCAGCCATATCCGTTTCTCTAATGCATTCCATCATGATCCGGCTGACCCCTTTTAATACGTCATCTCCAACCAAATGTCCAAACGTATCATTAACCTGTTTAAAAAGATCAAGATCCAACATACAAACAGCCAATGGCCGGTTGTTTTTTACAGACTGGTTGATTTCATCCATCAATTTATTTTGTGCAAAACTTTTATTATACAGCCCTGTCAACCCATCTATATTCACTTGTTTTTCTAATAAAATCTTGTCCTGTAATAATTGCTGGTTCATCTTTTCAATTTTCCCTTTAGCATTTCTCAGTTCTTCCGTTCTTTCCTGAACTTGCTGATCCACTTCCGCATAAGCCTTTTTCAGATGTTGATTGCTTCTATTCAGGTTTTCCGATAAAAGCTGCACCTTTTTAAAAGCACGTGAATACTTCCTGGCAATGATTAAACACTGACAGAAAATAAAGATCTGCAACCCAAAAGGCATAAGAAAGGGGGGTGAAAAAACCTTCAAAGAGATTAATAAATCGTATATCCCCGTTGAGGCAAAAATGGTATATCCAGCAAAAGCCAGAATAGCATTTTCTTCTTTGCGTAACATGCTTTTAATAATAAAAATGAAAATGTATACCAGCACAAAAAGTATTACAAACGAATAGACTGTCCATATCGGGTACAAATAACCAAAAGGCAGCAATACTAAAGCAATCACAGCAACAATTGAAATTGTATCAACCAGTTTAACAATTATTAAAGACATTTTTTTATTGAACAGAAAATACATCATACGTAAAAGGGATGGAATGATTATAAAATGTTCGATGGTTTGTAACGTTTCTTCCATCTGCAAACTCATCGATGAAAAGGTAAAACTAAAAATCATCTGTCCTTCAAAAATTAATTGTATAAACACCGTCAGACAAATCATCCCAAACCAGAAGGGCGATGCCTCTTTGCGCACAACAAAATATAAAATCATATGATAAATACCAATACCCAAAATAATTCCTGCTAAAAGCAAATCGAAGACCCATCTTTTATGGCTCAACTTAACAATCTGATCTTGAGTCCCCATTTCAATACCATCAACAATCCCGCCTTGATAATAGTGATGGTTGCTTACCTGTAAAATGAGTTCCACCTCAGGCTGCTGTGCTTTAAAAAACACACTCATGGGCATGAGCTTTGCTTTTGCTTTTGCCTTTTCCTCTGTCGTGCTGATTTCTCCTATTGTGGTATATAATTCACCATCGATCCACAGCTTATAGGATGTGAAAATCCGGTGAAGCCTCAATCCATACACTTGATCAACATCCGGCACCTTCACTCTCAGACGATAGGTTGCATACCCATACAAAGAAAGTGGTTTGTTATTAATCTGATATTCTTCCCAGTTTTGCGGTACCTGTACATATTGCCCCTCAACCACCCGCCGATCTGCAAAATCACGGGCATCCACAAAATGCTTCCAATATAATTCCCACTCGCCATTTAACTTTAATATCCCATTTTCTGCAAACTGATAATCCGTCAAGTCTAAATAACCTGCTTTTGCCCCTTCATGAGCTAAATTGATAGGATCATCTAAAGTGCAGCCACTCAAATAAAGACACATCAAAATCAACCCGAAAATCTTAATCACTTGATATCTCCGTCTCATGCTACCCCCTTAGCTCGTTTGAATCGAATCACGCCTATGGTATTTTAAATAATAGAAACATATTAAGAGGATCGACGTACTGGTATATTTTCTAAATGATTTTTTACAAAAACATCAGCAGGTACAGGTCTCCCAATCAGGTATCCCTGTATCATCTGACAACCGATTTCTTTTAAAAATTCGAATTGCCGATCGTATTCAACACCTTCTGCAATCATATTAAGATTTAAACTTTTGGCCATCCCAATAATAGCAGATACAATAGAAACATCCTCCGCTATAACCGGAATATTTTTAACAAACGACCGGTCAATTTTCAAAGTATGAATCGGTAACTTTCTTAACAAACTGAGTGAAGAATAACCTGTACCAAAATCATCGATAGAAATATGAATTCCCAACGTTTTCAAGGTTTTTAAAGTAGCAACCGTATACTGTTCATTAGCAATTGCAACCCCTTCTGTAATTTCTAATTCCAGCAGTTTCGGCGGCAAATCTGCTTTCTTTAAAGCTTCTATAATAATCTCAACCAAATTTTCCTGTAAAAATTGCCACGGCGAAATATTAACCGCAACCTTTAAAGGCCATCCCCTATCATAAAATATCTTTGCCTGTTGACAAGCTTCTTGCAAAACCCATTGACCAATAGAAACAATTAATCCCGTCTCTTCTGCCACAGGAATAAACTCATCTGGAAAAACCATTCCCCGTTTAGGATGTTCCCAACGAATCAATGCTTCCATCCCACAAATCTCTTTCGTTTCCGCATTAACAATGGGCTGATAATACAACTTAAATTCATTGTTGCGCAACGCTCTATGTAATTCATTCTCAAAAATAACTTCTTCTTGGAGCTTTTCACTTAAACTACAATCATAAATCTGAAAATTATTCCGCCCTTTTTCTTTAGCATGATACATAGCCAGATTCGCATACTTTATTAATGAATCTACACTCTCTCCATCATCAGGATATCGCGCAATTCCCATACTTAATGTCATATTAACTTCAACATTATTAATCACAAATGGTTTTTTAATCAAATTTAAAATTTCAGTTGCCCGCTCTGCCACATCTCTTTGGTTTCGAAAATCATCTAAAATAATGGTGAATTCATCACCGCCCTGGCGTGAAATGACGTATCGTTCACCTAAGAATTTTTTTAATCTTTGCACAATTAAGATCAATAACTGATCTCCAACATGATAACCCATAAAATCATTGACATTCTTAAATCGGTCTAAATCCATAAATAAAATGGCCAGTTTTGTATTATTTTCCCTAGCTTTTTCAATAGCAGATTGAAGACACCTATTAAGCATTTTTCTGTTTGCCACCCCGGTTAAATCATCATAATTGGCACTGAAATCCAGTTCCTCATTCTTCCGTGATAATTCCAATGATTTTTGCTCAACATCATAAAGAAGTCGTTTAACCATCTGCGTTAAGCTATTAGAGAAAACGAGCGAGATACCTATCGCCATCAATAAAGATACCAGCCCTACTATTAAAACAATCCTAAAAATCCCCCGGGCATCTTGCATGATTTCATCTTTATACATGGCTGAAAACAATATCAATCCTAATTTGTCATTCTTAGTAAACACCCCAAATTTATTATAATTTTTACCGTCTTCTATCCTTTCATATTCTACATAACCGTCACTTTTTTGTTTAATATCCTCACTAATTTCATCAATCGGTAATTTCTGCTCGATCAGCTCGGTCTGTTTGTGCATCAAAGCCCGATCACTTTCATCAATAATAACCAGATAACCATTTTTCCCTATCCGAGTTGAATCCATTTTTTCAAATAACTGCGCAAGCGTAATGTCTATTCCAATCACACCAGCAATTCTTTTATCATCGGTTTCAGCATACAACGGTATCGCCAATGTTACAACCTTTTCACCGGAAGCACGATCGACATAGGGTTGTGTCCAAACCAACCCGTTTTCTTTCACAGCCTGTTTGTACCAGTTCCGTTCCATAGGATCAAAGTTTTCACCCAAATCCGCTTCCGGGTAAATATAGATCTTTTTATCCTCGGTACCCAGATATATATTTTTAATATCCTGATTGGTTTCCAGCGCTTTCCTAAAATTATTCATCATACGGTTCACATAATCATTAAAAACAGGACCCGTCTCCGACTGAGAAACAACTCCTAAAACACTCACTTCTTTTGAAATGTCTAAAAAGAAATTTTCGGTACCTGCCACATAACAATTCATGGAATCTTTCATTACCCCAAGCAGCTGCTGAGTTGAAAAGATGAGGTTGTCTTCAATTGTTTCAGTGGATTCATGATAGGCTGCCATCCCTACCACAACCAGTGGAATCATGATCAATAATGTATAGACAACAAACCATTTTATCCCAAAAAAATTCATGCTTTTTGTCTGTTTCATAATGGTTTCTCCCCGTTAAGTAATGGCATGATAATCCCCTCAATAGAAAAATATATTCATCCTTTTTTAATAATTTATCATTTTTAGACAATATCTATTAATATTCTTACCTCTAATTCGCAAAACTTAAACCGTTTATCGTAAAATATATCGCATATCAAACCTAATCACCACCAGGACACCAAAAATGGATGCGATCTTCAGAATAGCCGCTAAATATAATTTAGATCAAGCTGAGTTAATTAAAAAATATACCGGATCCTCATGGACTTCTTTTAAGGAACTTAATTATTAAGCTTCATATAAGAAAAGGCCGCTTGCATCCATGCAAGCGGCCTTTTCTTATCCTTAAATGGTTAATTCTTCTTATGATATTGCCATATTATTGAAAAATGTGATAACTCATTCATGAAATCATAGAGATTAAAAAATGTGTTCAATTATAACACGTTTTTGCCAAAATAGCAATAATAGTGTTGTTTTTTCGATCAAAAAAACATATAATGAAACCGAAAGATAGATGAACGGTTCATAAATGGAGCGGTAAATATAAATATATAAATGGGATGCAGCCGTCGTTTAGGGAATCGAAAAGGAGGCGTTACAATGACTAAATTAATGAAAAGTACCTCTGCTAAGATTGACGCTTTTGCAAAGTATCATGAAGAATTAAACACGATGTATGATGAGTTCAATACCAACATTAACGATTGTAAAGGGGAAGAAACACTCAGTCCTGCCCCTGCTAAAAAGGCATTAAAAGGTAAATTCACCTACGGTGGAAGAAGAGGTGATGCACTATGTTAAACAGCATTATGAAATTTGCTAAAAAACATTCCGGTTCAAAAATAGATGCTTTTGCTAGATACCATGAAGAATTTGAGTATATGTATGACAGCTTCTATTCCCAACTCAATAATTGTAAAAAATCAATAGATCCCGCTTGTCAGTTAAGCGCCATACCTAAAGAAAACGCTTATTCTTCTTTTATAAAATACGCTGTACTGCATAAAAAAGCATTTTAATATGATATGACAAAAAACAATCTCCGATTTTAATCGGAGATTGTTTTTTTATCAACCAAATAACAATTCTTTATATCTTGTTCCGAAAGAAGCGGAACGGTTCTCGGCTTGCTTTTTTCAGCAAATGTGACATAATGGTGAAAAAGGAGGTCAAAATGAAAAGACAATATATTATCATCAGCGCCTTACTTGCCTGTATAGCATTATATTTTATCGAGCAGGTCATTATAACCGATTACCTAGTAAAAACCATCACCAAGGTGTTGCTCTTTACCCTGATCCCGACGGTTTATATGAAACGCTTTAAAAAACAGAGGGTTGAGCAAGCTTTGCATCACCCGCAAATAAACCATCGAAGATTAAAATTAGGCTTTTTATTCGGCATCGCTGCTTTTGCGATCATCCTTTTAGTTTATTATTTCCTGCACCCTGTAATTGATCTGGATCGTATTGCCTCAGAACTGCAAACCAAATCCAAGATCACACCGGCAAACTTTATCCTTGTCGGACTATACATCACCTTGGGCAATTCATTTTTAGAAGAGTTCTTTTTCAGGGGATTTGTGTTTTTAAACCTCTACGAATTGAATCATAAAAAAACAGCCTATATCTACTCCGCCCTGCTTTTTGGCTTCTACCATATTGCCATCTTTAAAACCTGGTTTAACATGGGGCTGACCAGTTTAGCGCTGGTGGGTCTAATTGGTATCGGTTTCGTATTCAACTGGCTGGATACCCAATCCAAAAACTTCATTAATTCCTGGATTGTCCATATTTTGGCCGACAGTGCCATCATCCTGATTGGACTCAAGATGTTTGAGATGATAAATTAGTGAACATTATTTTTTAAACCTCCAAATGAGGGTATAAGTATAATAAGGTTGTTAATCAATAGGAGGGAAAAAATATGCGATTTACAAAAATAAACACTAGAAACTGGTTAATTATCAGCGGAGAAATATCAAAGTTAATCATGAACGGCACACCAAAAATGGATGCCGTTTTCAAAATAGCCGCTAAATATAATTTAGATCAAGCTGAGTTAATTAAAAAATATACAGGATCCTCATGGACTTCTTTTAAGGAACTTAATTATTAAGCTTCATATAAGAAAAGGCCGCTTGCATCCATGCAAGCGGTCTTTTCTTATCTTTAAATGGTTAATTCTTCTTATGATATTTCCATATTATTGAAAAATGTGATAACTCATTCATGAAATCATAGAGATTAAAAAAATGTGTTCTATTATAACACGATTTTACCAAAATAGCAATAATAGTGTTGTATTTTCGATCAAAAAAACATATAATAAAACCGAAAGATAGATGAACGGTTCATAAATGGAGCGGTAAATATAAATATATAAATGGGATGTAAACGTTGTTTGGAGAGAGTCGTTTGGGGAGAGTCGTTTAGGCAGAGTTGTTTAGGGAATCGAAAAGGAGGCATTACAATGACTAAATTAGAAGAAAGAACATCCGCTAAGATTGACGCTTTTGCAAAGCATCATGAAGAATTAAACACGATGTATGGTGATTTCAATACCAACATCAACAACTGTAAAGGCGAAGAAACACTCAGTCCTGCCCCTGCTAAAAAGGCATTAAAAGGTAAGTTCACTTACGGTGGAAGAAGAAGAGGTGACGCACTATGTTAAATAGCATTATGAAATTTGCTGAAAAACATTCCGGCTCAAAAATAGATGCTTTTGCCAGATATCACGAAGAATTTGAGTATATGTATGACAACTTCTATTCTGAACTCAACAATTGTAAAAAATCAATAGATCCTGCTTGTCAGTTAAGTTCTATTCCTAAAGAAAACGCTTATTCTTCTTTTATAAAATACGCCGTACTACATAAAAAAGCATTTTAATACGAAATAAAAAGGCAAGCCGAGACGGTTCCCGGCTTGCCTTTTTATTTCAAGGAAAGCGGAGACGGTTCGCAACTTGTTTTTTAAAAACAAAGGGTTTGTAAAATAATTATAGAATAATATCTATGATTTACATAATAATATATAGAAAGCATAGTAAGGAGGTGTAATGTCTGGTTTTTGGCAAACACACCAGTTTGTATAAATTTTAGAAACCAGGAATAATTATGAAAAAGTTTTCATTCGTATTGATTTTGATTTTAGTATTAGGCATGCTGCAATTAAAAATTAGCAGCAACCAATCAGCACAAGCACTCAATTCTCATGATAACAAGATGGTAAATATGGAACAAGTTGATGAGAATAACAGCGTTGTTTGGGCGGATTACTGGAATGCAAGAACAGCCACACAGTATTAATCAAAAAAAGCAAGCCGGGACGATTCTCGGCTTGCTTTTTTCCCCACTTGCTTTAGCTTTACTTCATGATGATTTCATAACTCTCAGGATCTCTTGCATCATCCAGTCCCACAACGATGTTGTGCACATTTTTATTGTGATCTAAAAATGTTCCTTCTAAAGCTACAATTGCAAAATCAGTAGCCATATAGGCATCAACAAATAACCGGGTATCTTTTAGCGTTCCAATATACTTTTCAACGGGTTCAATACTTGAATCCAGCCCATTGGGTGTATAGGTCATTTTCACATCGTTCAGCTCACCAAATATCGTTACAAGCGATCTGGTAGCATTTTCTTCACTAAAAGTAACCACCTGAGGCGTTGTCCCCATCTCATTGACCGTATTTTGCATCGGAACAATCACTAATTCATATTTAGAGTAATCTATGTACACCTCTTCATCTAAAGAATATAATGTCTCATTTTCAAAGTCAAGGCCGCTGCTTTTTGTACCATATATTTTTTGCAGCTCTTTTTCATCAATCTTAAACTCCGTAATCACAGACATTCTCATTGATTCCATCGGGTTTTCTTCATAAGAAACCGCTTTGACAAGCCCTTGCGCTTTTAACTCACCCCCATTGGATAGATATATTAAAATATCTTCACCCAATCTTAACTCGCTGGGATCGATACCGTAATAGTTCCAGCCTTCATTTATATTAACCTCTGATAAACCATCAGGATTATTTATGTCTTCTACTAAAACATTTTTATCAAATATTGAATCATCAAACTTAAAATGATAATAACCCTCAACCTGTGATGATAATGTACCCCTCACAAAGTCATTCCCTTCCAATGTAAATTGGATACTTTCCGGTCCCATATTGCCTGACTGGAAATCCTTTAGTGTGAAATGCTCTGATACTTTAACACCCGACTTTAAATCGTCCACTGTATAAAGATGTTCATCGGCAGCCGGCGTCTCATTTTGTTGATCTTTGGATTGCGTTTCGGGGTTAATTTCTGTTTTTGCCGAGCATGCTGTCAAAAGCAGCATACTCACGAGTAGTACACTAATTAGTTTTTTCATATGTTCGCCTCCTAATCGTTTAGTAATTGCATTATAACATAAAAGAAGGCAAGCCGGGACGGTTCTCGGCTTGCTTTTTTACTATTGTCCTCCTGGCGCATCCGGTTTGGGTGGGCGGATCACCCCTCCTCCTGTCACCTGTTCTAAATCCGCTTCACAAAGTTCCGTTTCCTGTTCCATACTCTCTTTGTCCTTATTCATAAAGGCCACCTCCTTTCCATATGGGTTTGCCTATTATCTATTATTCTGTAGTCATAAAAGGCATCATAATTCCCTTTTTGAGCACTTTCCCTTGACTACTTTCAATCCCCTTTTTTATATACAGTGTGTAATGTACACCCGGCCTGTAAAACCCATTGACCAGATGAACCTCAAAACACTTATCATCATCACCGGATAAAATATTTACAGGCAATCTGCTGCCATCCTGATCGACGATGATGACATTGCCCTGAATGCTTTGAAAATCAATGGGCTGATTGCATCTGACGGTCCACACCTTGATAAGGCGAACATCTTTCACAATTTCTCCCCATACCCGGTAATGATCAGGATCAAGCTCCGCTTGCATCTTCTCCTGCAGATCATCCAAAGCGGTAAGCGCCTTTTCATAGTCCGAATCCATTGAAATGGCCTGCTTATATGCAGCCAAAGCCGCTTCATATTGCCCCCCGTGCTCTAATATCAATCCTTTGTTTTTATAAAGTGCCGATTGACTAGAGCTGATCGCCAATCCTTTGTTGATCGCTTCCATAGCCGCTTCATATTGTTCATCCATCAGAAAGGCATACCCCTGATTGTTGCAGGCCACCGCTTTTTTCTCCCCAGCCACCCCATTCATGCATGTTACCGCCTGATACGCTTCTGCTGCTTCATCATAGCGTTCCAATCGCAGCAGCGTCACCGCTTTCCACAAACAGTTGTTGCTATAAGGCGCCATGGTAATGCTCACGTTAAAAGCTTCCAGCGCTTCTTCCATTTGATCCATCATATAAAGACAGATCCCCTTATATTCATAGGGGCTGGGGTGTGCATCTTTAGCAATAGACGATTCAAAGGATTCCAAGGCATCCGTGAACTTGGCCATATTAAACAAACAGGCACCCTTCCATTCATCATAAGCCCCTTCTGCAGGATTCAGCTCGATAGCGCTCTCAAATAAAACCAGTGCTTCACTGTATTGACCCTCCATATACAGCGCATAACCCTGATTGAAGCACTCTTCCTCCGTCATGGCATAGGCCGTTAATGTCATTGTTAAAATTACCAGCGTCATCAGCACAAAGCATATATTCAACCTTCTTTTCATAGTCTCCCTCCTCACAATCCATCCACCGTTATGTTTACCAGGACTGGCTAACTTGTTCAGACAAATATCTTACAACCATGGAACTGACCAGCTGGGTATCTCTCGTGTAGGAAGCCGCATCCGTTACTGCATTATTAAAGTCCTCAATAAAGTATCTGAATGCTGTTTTGATATTGCCCGGCAACTCAGAAGGGATTCTAATAACACACACATCGTACGTCTCCTCATTTCCCGCATCATCGTAAAAACGCAGGTGCACATCATTGCGGCCCTTGTTTAAGGGTACGCTTACCGTCTCATATCCGTTTTTTATTTCTTCATTGACCGCCACGTTGATACTCGAGCAAAGTTCTATATCTACCGCATCATCTTCCGTATACAAAATATAATGCGATTTAAACTCATCAATCTCCTGTCCATCTAGTAAAAAATCATAGGGTAATAGTTTAGGTACATCAGATAGTGCGCTCTGGTGGCTATTGCCCCAGACAATCACGGTGCCATCTTCTTTCAATGCAAACGATCCCCCCCAAGTAACAATATCTTTTACACCGCTTAAACCTGTTGGCACATTACATTGACCATTAGTGTTGTCCCCCCAGGCTACCACCATTCCATCTTCTTTTAACGCCAGCGTGTGAACCCACTTGCAAGCAATTTCTTTTACGCCGCTTAAATTTGACGGCACATCGCACTGACCCACTTCATTATTTCCCCACGCCACAACCGTCCCATCCTCTTTCAAAGCGACACAAAAACTATACGCAGGTGCAACCTCTTTTACACCGCTTAAATCCGTCGGCACATTGCACTGACCAAAACTATTATCACCCCAAGCCACAACCGTCCCATCTTCTTTTAATGCCACTGAATAACATGATTGGGCTGAATATATCCCTTTTACACCACTTAACCCTGTCGGAACATTGCACACACCATCAAAATTAGACCCCCACGCCACAACCGTTCCGTCCTCCTTTAGCGCTAAATAATAACCATTTCCTGCAGCAACCGCTTTTACACCACTTAAATCAGCTGGCACATTGCATTCACCATAATAGTTGCTCCCCCAAACCACAACTGTTCCGTCTTCCTTTATGGCTAAATCACTATAGAATCCAACAGCAATGGCTTTCACACCGCTTAAATCCGCCGGCACATCGCACTGACCAAAACAGTTATATCCCCATGCCACAACCGTCCCGTCTTCCTTTAAGGCTAAATTATGATAATATCCAGCAATAATCTCCTTTACCCCGCTCAAGCCGGCTGGCACATTGCACTGACCACAACTGTTGTCCCCCCAGGTTACGACCTTGCCATTTCCTTTTAATACCACCCCATACCCATATTCACCATTTACACCAATGGCTTTTACCACGGTTTTAAAGCCACTACTCACACTGGCGCTCCTAAACGGCACCTTAGATTCCTGTCCATCACCCGCAATGTCCTGCTGCTCATATGGTCCTTGATTGAGTATCTCACCGGGCAAAATTGCCCCCGGACGCATGACCTCACTCGCCCATGCTTGAGGTGCAGACAAACATAACATCAGCCCTAACACCATCAACTGTGAAATAACACCTTTACGGCTTTTTCTCAACATTTTAACGCCTCCTCATTTTTTTATAATAGATGTATAGCATTCTTTCTTAAATTCCTAAATTTTATCTGGTGTATATTATTACCTTTCATACTCATGTAACAGCTTCGTTAGTTTTTCATCAATATCCTCAATATTTTTAAAATTGATGTGTTTATCAAGTAAATCAATCAACTCTATATCCATTCTATTGCTGATTTTATATATTTCTAATCCTTTATCCGTCAATGAAACGGTAAACGTATTGCCCTTATGTTCTGATTCATGCCTTTCCACTAAGCCTAAATGAATCAGTTTTTTTATCATTTTGGTTGAAGCCGGGCGTGAAACGTTCATTTCTTTCGCTAATACTGACGGTGTTATTTTTTGGGCCATGTAGATTTTATCCATATAGTACAACATTGAAATTGAAATTGAAGTATGTGTATTAAAATATAAACCCTCAACCAATTTGTTAACATACCTAAACAAAATTTGATTCAATAACGCTTTATATTCACTCATAATGGTTCACCTCTTTATTAAGTTAACTATGGTTAACTTAATAAAGAGTATATAACTTATGATATGAAAAAACAAGCCGGGACGGTTCTCGGCTTGCTTTTTTATGCTATAATTTAATTATTCTTTATTAAAATCAAAGCAGGAGGCGGTCTATCTATGAGTATTGAATCTGCAAAGTTATTTGTCGAAAGAATGAAGACGGATGAGGATTTTGCTAAAGCCGTTACAGAATGCAAGGATGCAGAAGCACGCATGACGTTTGTGAAAACAGCAGGTTTTGATTTTACACCCACGGAGATCAAAACTGTAAATGAGGAACTGAGCGACACGGATCTGGATGCCATTGCAGGCGGCGCTAACAAACCCTGCAATACAGTTGGCGGGATACTTAATCCACAATATCAGCCCCGATAAATAAATAGTACAAATTTAACCCAACCGTTCTGAGAATGGTTGGGTTAATAGTCTATACGATTTGTAATGAATGTTTTTTATTTCTTTAGCTTTAATATAATCTTCTTGTCTTTTCCTTTAAGCTGATAACTGATAACTAAAAATCAAGCGGACACGGCTTGGGCGGAAAGATTTGCTGTTCAACAAGAAAAGCGCGGTCATCAGGACCAAGCCTGCCAACAACGGTTGCCGCAAGCTCAAGCTGGCGGCATCTCAACCGGCACATATCTTCCGCCGGCGTTGTTATCGACCCGCTGGAACACACATTATCGTGCTTGCATCCACCCGCACAATAATACCTGGCAAAACAAGCAGCACACACCCCAGTGGTTGTTGCAGGGCTTTCTTGATACTTTTCCCGATTCAAGTCTTTTTCAAAGACACTTCCCAATTTATACGCATCCTGACCCACGAAACGATGACACAAATAGACATCACCCGTACAGGACACACCGACCAGTCCCCGCCCCGCATCACAACCATAATATCTTTTGATATTATGAAGTAAGGCAATCAGCCCCTCATAGAGTCCACTCTTTACCATAAGGCACTTTAAAGCCGCACAATTCCTGCTTTTGATCAGGTCGATCCATGCTTCCGCCTCTTGCTCCAACGCCTGAAGTAAAACCCGGATATCTCGTGATAACTTTGCCTGATCTATTTCACCGTTAAACAGTGATTCAGAAGCCGGCACAATGGATATTTGCGTAAAACCAATGTCTTGCAAACCCACTTTTACCAACTGACAATCCGTATTGCCAACAATAACCGCATTAACAGGCGTTTCCGGTAATACGGCAAGTAGTTTTTTTATTTTAGGTACTGTATCATCATATGTCCCTTCACCATTTGCATAAGGACGCTGCGCATCCTGTATCTCCTTAGGGCCGTCAAAACTGATCATCACCGATATCTGGTGTTCTTTTATAAAGGCGATTTTGTGGTCATCCAACAGCGTACCATTGGTGGTAACATTGAAATCAACTTGCTTCCCCACCTCTTGAACTCTTTTTTCGGCGTATTCGACAACTGCTTTCATCAGGGAGAAGTTCAGAAAAGGTTCCCCGCCAAAAAAACCAATGTGCAGCTTTTTGATTTTCCCTGATTGCTCCACCAACCAATCAACAGCTTGAAAGGCTGTTTTCTCTTCCATGTTACCGCCATCGCCATATTTCCCCCCGTCTCCATAGCAGTAAACACACCTTAGATTGCACGACTGGGTCAAAAAAAGGCTCATATTTACAACAGGAATGAATTCTTTGAGCTGCTCTTCCGTATGGGACTCTATGCGAACGGGCTGTTCAGTGTTAATGGTTTCAAGCATCCCGGCCGTTGCATCATCTATGATGGCAGCAGACATCTCTTGAACATTGATAGCATACCAGCTGCCTTGATGATTAAACAGGTGATACGGCTTTATGATTTTTTGCTCCATACTCTATTTCATCCTCCTCAAGCAAGCGGGGACGGTTCTCGGCTTGCTTTTCTTCAAGACAGCGGCTCATCTACTACAACAAATGATTGACGCACCGCTTGTTCTAAATTCGTTCCATCTAAAGATTGAATATGACAATTAATAAATAATGTATATGCTTTTCCACTGGCATAATTGCTTACAGGTATGACTTTAATCGCTTTCCCTGTATCACAGGACATACATTCCACATCAACTAGTCGGTTATTCTCATCAACTATAAAAATTTCCTCCGGATCCAGCTTTGCGAAATCAATCCTTTGATTAAAACAGATCATAAATTCTTTATCCGATGCAACCACTATGGGTGCCTGATCAGATAATAAATGATATTTGGTCTCCAGCGTATCATTTATTATCTCACGAACAGCTATGGTTTCCGCATCATCAGAATCAATACCGATCGACTCATTTACTGCTTGTAAAGCCTCGCCTTCACGCCCCAGTTCACTAAGCACCAATCCTTTGCTTCTATATAAAGGAGCAGCAAATTTTTTAATCTCTTCTTCCCAACCCGCTTCAATCAATTCTTTACATATTGCAAGTCCTTCATCTACGGCTGCCAGTGCATCTTCATATCTTCCCAGCTGCAACAGACAATCACTTTTAGGTAAATAGCAACTCACATACCAGGGATTTATTTCAAGCGCTTTATCATAGCATGTAGCCGCTTCTTCATAACGCCCCAACTGCTTTAAAACATTCGCTAATTTCTTAAAGCATGTATAATCCATATATCGCATTGCAATCAGCTTCTGATAAGCGGTAACAGCTTCTTCGTAACGCGCCAGCATATAACAACAATTTGCTTTACCCAGCCAACCGGCTGCACTTTCCCCTTTCAATGTCAGCACTTGATTGTAATCCGCCAAAGCTTCTTCATAACGCTTTAATTCATATAAATGATCGCCTTTAATACGGTAAAACATTTCCCTATGCGCTTCATCAACGACAATCGCCTGATCATAACAAGTAAACGCAGCCTCAGTATCACTCAATCGATACAAACATTCCCCTTTATAGAAATAATACATGGCTTCCGCAGGATTCAGGTTCAACGCCTGGTCAAAAGCAGCCATTGCGGTATCATAATGCCCTTGACTGTACAGCGTTCTGCCCTGTTGATAGTACTCATCTGCTTTGCTGTCATTAGCTGCGATATCACTACTGCTGGTAAATGCTTTCAAACAGACATTTTCATTGGGAAATAATTGCGCCACATCCTGCCACGCACGACCATCAGAACTGATATAACTTTCCCCGCTGTTCGCACGGGCAGCACTGGAATAAAACGTTTCATTCTCATCCCCAATGGAGGCGATTGGTGCTTCAAACGCCACCGGATATGCCGTTCCCGGCGTCATAATCTTAACAGTAACAGCAAAATCATTACCTTTGAGCAGCGAAATCGGTTCGGTCAATGGAACCGTATGATACCCTGCCATCTCTATGGTGCCACTGGCCACTTTCTTCATCTGTTCAAATTCATCTTCTATTTCAAAGTCGCTATTGACATAAATTTCATATTCCGAATCGTAGCCAAGTGTATAAAAGCTTACAGCATCCAAGGTTTCATCATCATACTCTGCACAAAAAACATTGGAAAACCAGGCTGTCTCCCCCCCAAACCCGTACCTTTTCGTACAGCCCAGTGGATCATACTGATAAATATGATCATAGTTATCCGTATTTTCCATAGAAGGGTAAGCAACAACGTTATTGCCATAAATCGTATTAAAACCATTGCCGCTGATATAATAATCTTCATAGGAAATATAGAAATAACCCTCTTCTCCCCATTCATCACCCCAGCTGTTACGGCAAATCCAAGCCCCATCTCGTTCGGGCGCTTGTTTAAAATACTGTTTTGGGAAATGATCATCCCACCCCACAATATTAACCATATGATCAATCATTTCTTCCCCGTCATAATAATAGGCATGTGTATCTTCATTATAATAATCATAGTCAATCCCATGGATCGCTGTTGCAACAGCACCATACTGCATGATGGCTTCTTTTATGGCCTGCTGATTTTTTTCCGGTAAAATCAAAATATCCTGCACATGCTTCTGAGTTTTTAAATTAAAAGGGGAATAGAAATTCAGACCGTTATTATAAGGATCATCCGTTTCTAAAACAGGTCCTTCCCATCTGGTCAGATAAGCCATACTCATCCATTCATTACCGCGTTCTTTCCGATCAAACCCATGATTATTAACCATATTCAATTCGGAAAAATCCAAAGCTTCAGTCGGCAATAATACGGATTCAATAGCAGCATAAGCACTAAACGCCCAACAGGAAGCCCTTCTCTGCTGATCTTTAATGGGGGATACTCTTTTCTCTGCCCGCAAATCATAGTATTCCGGCAAAGCAGCTTGCGCACTTACCTTCCCAAGATAAGTCCGTGGTGTAATGATAACGGGTGCCGGAATATATCCTTCCTGATACCTATCATCTTCCATCAAGGATAATGATTGATACTTTCCTTCTATTGTTTTCATATAATCCACAAAAGTCGAACTCAAAGGTGCTTGTTTCAATGGCAGATCGCCCGCTGATGCCACACTAAAACAGCCGATTAACATCAATACCGATACCATGGACAGCACTCGTAATACTTTAATGAAATGCTTTCTTTGCATAGTAACCCTCCATATCTTATTTTGTAAATTATTCATATAGATATCCAATGTCAAAATTAAAATTATTATTGAGAACGTATTAAATATTTTTCATAGAGTTTAATATCAGGGGGGCAGTTGGTTAGTTGGAAATAAAAGATTAAGGAATCTATAATTTAAGTGATCAGCTTGGAAATCTATAAAGAAATATTTAATTTATAATTCAACCTATTTTTCCTATTTCCTGTTAAAAAGAATCAGGCTTTACTTTTTGAAAAGCAAAACCTGATCCTTTTTAACAGAAAAATTAGTAATAACACAAACGATACTAACAGGGCGCAGTAGGAACAGCTTGGTAATTACCTCCTGCTACTTTTTCTAATTCTTCTTCATTTAATTCTTCATTTAATTCTTCGGCTTTGGTTGAGGCATCATCTTTAGTTTTTTCAGTCATATCGATTCTCACCTCCTTTAAGCAAGCCGGGACGGTTCTCAGTTTGCTTTTCATCTCTTAACCAAAAAGGACGAATCCTTCAAAATTATCACGTATCACGTCATCAACATGAACCCAGCCTCTTGTCTCATCCTCTGCTTCAATGAAGATCCATTCTTGATTATCAGCAGCATATAATAAGATGTTTTGACCCGCCTTTAGGGTATAATGGTCACTATTCCTTTGTTTATCACCATATACCTTCACATCTTTTACAACCTTCAAGACCGCATACGTCACATAGTCTACTTCATATTTTTCATTATCATCAATTAATGAACAAGCGTTTACATCATAGGTGAAGAGACCTCTCCCAAACCATGTTTGCGGAATCGTAGTAAGGAAAACGGGCGCTTCGATGCCTTCCCCTTCTTTCAAGAATGCTTTTTGATAAAAGTCATCAACCATCCCTTCGGAAAAATACCTATAAGGATCGCCTGAAAAATCAAATGAAATATTGTACGGATCACGATAATCTGACACATCGACAATCATGGCATTCACTTTTCCGACATTAGCCAGTGATTTTTTGCCTTCATTTTCAATAATGCTGTAAAATGTCGTCATTGGATCTGCGCTAGGTCCCGAATCAAAAATCCCAATCATATTCATTTTGGTTCCATACTTATCAGAAAAATGAATAATATTAAATGAATCAGAGGCCATTTCTCCACCTAACATAATATCTATGGGTTGATATCCAGCAACCATCAGCTTGCCATCATCATACGAGCCATTACCGGTATCATATGTTATTTCTTCATTAGTCCCATCCCCGTCAATATCAAAATAAACCTTTGTATCGGCTTTAAACTTATAATAGTTATAACTTGATTCAATCAAAGCATCTTGATTCATTTCATTGTTTGTCATTTTATTTTTCTGTTCTGCTTCTAACTCTGCTTTTACTTCTGCCCTAAGTTCTTCTTCCGACTTTTGCGTCGCTGCTTTTTGGGAACAACCCACCATTGCGGCTGTCATTAATAACAAAATCAAAACTAAAGCTAAAACTTTTTTCATCCCACGATTCCCCCTTCGTTTTAAAAAGCAAGCCAGGACGGTTCTTGACTTGCGCTTTACTCATTAATAATTATTTAAACAAATAATGATAAAAACCTCCTTAATTTATAAATAAAGCAAGCCGAGACGATTCTCAGCTTGCTCTTTAAAAACAAAAATGATATACTTCATCTTCCGCATAGGCAACCATCACATATCCATTAAATTCGTTAGAATGATATTTCTTTATCTTTTTATCTTCCATTATTTTATAAATACGCTCATTTGAAAAAAACGTATAATGTGTTGGACTGGTTCTAATACTTTTAATGCTGTATTGTTTAAAATTCAAATGTTTTTTCATATAATCGTTACATATACCATGCATTTCTAAAACTTTACTTAATAATAAAGTATCTTTTCCAACTGTAATCTTCTCTTCTCTAAAAATCTTGTTTTCTCTAATCTTATATTTATTGGTATCTGTATAATACCCTACATACTTTGAACGATTTTTTTTACTATTTTCGATAGATATGTTTAAAAGTTTAATATTTCCACATTCGTCCATAGTTGAGTTAAAGTAATCAACAACCCATGAATGATATTTAGAAAGATCATCAACTAATTCCATTTCTTGATTCTTTTCGCAGCCTGTGATAAACATAGAAGCAAACACCAAAAGCGGTATCACCATATACATGACTTCCATATAAAATATCATCCCTTTCTTTTACTACCCAGTTTTATGAGATGGTATAGCTGGAAAGCGCCCTCCCTGATCCAATCTTCATCACATTAATAGCCATTGTCACAGAAAAGCTATTTTGCCGCTTACGGTATCCCCATCCCTTTGATATATATTTTTTGATATATCACAACTAAAATATATTATAAAACTGACGCTATGTGAAGTGTCAGTTCTGTTTATTTTTTAGGGTACAGTATCGAGTAGGAGGGAAAATTTATAAATTTCCCCGACCTCTCAGACCACCGTATGTACCGTTCGGTATACGGCGGTTCGTTAAGTACTGGATTTAACAACATTATAGTAATTTAGAAATCCTAAATAACCTTGATTAGTCCAGTATTGATTAGTCAAGGTTATTGTTAATATCCACGATAAAGATATACGCCAGTATTTCTTTCTACTATTTGCGTATTCCCATGCTTTATATTTGTTAATACCTAACTTTACTAGATTCTTGTGCTTTGTGGATATTTTCTTCCATTCTTTCCAACGTACTGCACGTAATCTCCTTCTAGTCCATTTATCTATTTCCGTCATTAGTTGCTTCATTTCAGCTAATTTGAAATATTGTATCCATCCTTGGATTAGTTGTTTAATCTTTAGTAATCGATATTCCATACTAACTGACCAATTTCTATTTGTTAGTTTACGAATTTTATCTTTAAGGCGCTTTACTGATTTTGGATGAACTCTGAATTTGATGCCTTTTCTTTTGTAAAAGCTATATCCAAGAAATTTCCTTCAGAATGGTTTCCCTATTTCACTCTTTTCACGATTGACTTTTAGCTTTAGTTTTGTCTCAATGAAATTGGATACACTTTCCATTACCCTTTCTGCCGCTCTTGATGACTTAACATATATCTGACAGTCATCTGCATATCTGACAAATCGTAAGTTTCGTTTCTCTAGTTCTTTGTCTAAATCATCTAGCATTATATTTGAAAGCAGCGGACTCAGTGGACCTCCTTGGGGCGTACCCTCTTCATTTATTACGATAACTCCATTAATTAATACACCTGAGTTTAGATATTTCCTTATTAGTTTCAGTACTCTCTTATCTTTGATAACTCGTGCTACTCTTGCCATCAGCATATCGTGATTGACTCTATCAAAGAATTTCTCTAGGTCTATATCTACTACCCATTCATAACCTTCTTCAATATATGATTTCGCTTTTAACAAGGCATCATGACAGCTTTTACCTTTTCTAAATCCGTAACTATTTTCAGAGAATATTTCTTCAAAATATGGACTGATTACCTGTGCTATTGCTTGTTGGACTAGACGGTCTATGACTGTTGGTATTCCAAGCAGTCGTTTCCCTCCGTTTGGTTTAGGTATTTCTACTCGCCTTACTGGTTGAGGTTTGTAATATCCTTCCAGTATCTTTTGGATAATATTTTGCCCGTTTTCTTTTAAGTATGGGAGCATTTCATGAATAGACATATTATCGACTCCATGACTTCCCTTGTTTCTTTTAACTTGAATGTATGCTGCATTCAAGTTGTTTCGATTCAAAATACTTTCCATGATTTGTGTTGTTTCCATCCTAGTTCCTCCTTCTAACTTTGCCGGTTCCATACTACACGCTATTATGCTATCCTCAAGTTTCCAACTTTTACTTTCGCACCTTAGCTTTACTTTTCTGTGATTTTCACATAGAACTCGAAATAATTAGTTAAGTTACTGACTTAACGTTCAGCCCTTCATCACTTAGCATAGTGACTAATATGGCTTCAGCTGACTTCTCTTAATTCAATCATATATCACTATATGGGTTATCTATTTAGAATAGATATATTTAAGAGACCTCCCCAGGTAAGAACGTAAACTTTCACTCCATATATCTGCTACATATACTTTCCTTGTTTCGGATAGTTTCGGACTTCGATTTGTTAAGCAATCTCATCCACAAGGTTAAGCCTCAAATGTAGTTCGTGTACCTCAGACCGGAGTTTTGCCGCCGACTTCCTTCAGATTCCACCTCACGATGGACACCCTTGTCTTAAGCTAACGGTTGGCACTATCAACCCCCGTATCGGACTTTCACCGACTAGTTTACGCCCATGCTGGGCACACTTAAAA
>DAOUPZ010000034.1 GCA_030625885.1 Clostridia bacterium | reverse complement strand
AAATTTCATATATTCTACATTAATGGTTTCCTCAAATTGTCTCAGTTCGCACATAGGACCAACCAATCCATGACCCCAATCCTTAAGATGTACTTCAATAACCAAATCACCGGGATCTAACAGTCCTAAAACCACTGACATTCCTGCCATGTGACCACCAATCGGTCTTAAGTCTACATATTTACCACCAAATACGGATCTTACCAATTCATGAGTTTCTTTCTCAAATTGATTGATGTATTTGTTGCCGGGATATTCTCGATCATCCATATCCATGGTTGTATAACAGCCATAACGGTTACTAAAGTCACCGCCAAGATAGCTTCGAACCTTGTCACTTGCATAGTTTTCGGATGCTACCAGGTTCAAACAGCTTGCTCTGTATTCGTCATGTTTTTTAAGTAGTTCATCAATATCGCTTAATTTTTCTAACATCATTATACCTCCTAAAATTTAATTATGTTGTTTTAAAATAACTTTGTTGTTTTAAAGTTGACAAAAGTACAACCTTTCATAACAAAAGTTCATCTTAATACCGTATTAAAAGTGTATTACAAGCGTAACATTTACCCTTGAAATACACTTTTAAATACTGGCTTATTTGATTATAATACATTCCAGCTCTTCTTACGACTACATGGATGCTTCTGCTGCTTCCACTTCTTTTACTAAAGTTTCATGAATTTATTTAGTTTTAGTAACATCATCAAGTCCACTTTTTTTATATTTTTATTAATTACCCAAGTAATTCAAAACGGTTCTTACATGCATTTCCACACCCGTCTTTAGTGTCTCTTCATCAATATTGAACTTTGGATGATGATGCGCATAGTGTGTCTCTTTTGCTTCGTTTCCTGTCCCAACAAAGTAAAGAACACTGGGTACCTTTTTGGAAAATTCCGCAAAATCCTCACCTGCCATACATCTGTAAGTAACAATACTGCCCTCTCCTAATGTCTCTTTGGCTGCATCTTTGACCAATTCAGCCATCTGATAATCGTTTATAGCTGCCGGATTACTTGGGATAAATTCAAGATGATAGGTCGTTCCCATTCCCTCACATATCCCCTTTACCAGTCTTTCAAACTTTGCCAGAAGCGCTTGTTTTTCTTCTTCCTCGTTTTCAAATAGGAATCGAATCGTTCCCGACATTTGAACTTGATCAGGAATAATATTGCGGCCTGATCCGCCATGAATACTACCAACCATGATGGTAATCGGTGCCAGCGGGCTTGTCTCTCTTGTTTCCAAGGATTGAATACCCTGTACGATGCTGCTTGCAATTAATATGGGATCTATTCCCTCATTCGGTGCAGAGGTATGTCCTGCTTTCCCCATCACTGTCAGCTCAAATTCTTCATCTGCTCCCATAACCGGACCGCCACATATGCCAATTTTGCCGCTTTCAATCGGCGTCCAAAGATGGATTGCAAAGCCGGCATCCACTTTGGGATCTTCAAGAATCCCCTCGTTAATCATGTTAAGCGCCCCCGCCTGTTCTTCATTGGGTTGAAAAACAAACATGACATTCCCTATGAGTTCATCTTTATGATCAGCCAGTATTTTAGCCGCAACTAACAACATAGCCGTATGACCGTCATGGCCACAAGCATGCATTTTCCCCGCTTCCACTGACTTATAGGCAACATCTGTCTTTTCATCCTGAGGAAGTGCATCTAGGTCAGCCCTTAAAAGTACCGTTTTCCCTTCCTTAGCACCTTTTAAAAGACCAACAACGCCCGTTTTAGTGACAATTTTCGTCTCTATCCCCAAATTCTCCAGGTATTCCTTAACGATTTTAGATGTCCTGAATTCCTGATAACCCAGTTCTGGATGCATATGAAAATCTCTTCTTAACTCAATTAATTCATCGTACAACTGTTCTACTTCTTTTTTAATATCCATCGCAGTTAACCTCCATGCAATCACTAAATTATGAACATAAATGTTTATCTTGCTTACATGCCAAAAGCAATGCTTCTAAAGGAAAGTGCAATATCCGATATGTCCCCGTTGGCTCATCCCTAGCTGACAACCTTCATAAAGGTTATCTGCTTACTTTACAAATAACTTTCGCTCAATATTCGTAAATGTCTCACAACCGTTTTCTGTTATCCGGAACGATTCGCTGATATCTACACCGCAGTCATCTAACCAAATGCCTGGAATCATATGGAATGTCATATTGGGTTTTAAGACAGTTTTATCACCAGGTCTAAAACTTGCTGTATGCTCGCCCCAATCTGGTGGATAGTTAAGTCCCATGGAATAACCAATTCGGGAATCCTTAATGAAACCACTCTTCGCAATGCTCTTAGCCCATACTCTTTCAACTTCTTCACAGGTCATACCCGGTTTAATCGAATCAATCGCAGCTGTCAATCCTTCTGCTACTACAGCACCCAAATCCCGTACCGTTTGTGGTGCATCACCTAAAATAAGCGTTCTTGCTAACGGACAGTGATAACGTCTGTAGTTCCCGGCTAGCTCTAAAATAACCGTATCTCCATTTTCATAAGGTCCATCCGTCCAGCTCAAGTGAGGTGTAGACGTTCTAATACCAGCTGGCATCAATGGGATAATAGATGTATAATCCCCACCAAATTCTGGTGTCCCGCTGATTTCGGCATGAAAAACATCGGCAGCGGCATCACATTGTCTAACACCTACAGCAACAGATTCAAGCGCTACATTCATGGCTTTTTCTGCAATTCTTGCTGCTCTTCTGATATATTCTACTTCTGCATCGGATTTGATAATCTTAACCCAGCTGACTAACAAGTTGCCATCTTTGAATTTAGCATTCGGTAGACTTGCTTCCAATCTTTCCTGTGCTTTAGCACTAAAATAGTAAGCATCCATTTCAGTGGCAATAACTTTGTTATCACAGCCTCTTTCTTTGATAATGTCAGCCACAAATTCAAAGGGATGTTTGACAAGGGACTGTACATAATCATCCGTATAACCCTTGATGTTTTCATCACCCAACCAGGTTGTTAATCTTGCGGCATTAGCATCTTGTCCTCTACCAAACCAAATTGGTTGTTCCTGGTCAGCAATAACAATGACTCCTTGATGAACATAAAATGACCAACCATCAAATCCAGTTAAATAGTTCATGTTTGCGGGGTCTGTCACGATTAAAACATCAATCCCTTTTTGGTTCATAGACGCCTTTGTCTTTCTGACCCTTTCTACAAATTCTGCTTCGCTGAAATTCAGCATTTCACTCATTTTATTACCCCCTTAATTTAATTTTTATATTTGCATTCTAGAAAATACCATTTTTATATGAGTAAATGAATTCTCGTAATACACGTTTACAACTTTCCAAATAGCCAGCTTCATAAATGCTTTTAAATCATTCATTTGGTTCCTACCTATCATAGATAACTTCCCGCTACTTAAACTTTCTAAATAATTCATAATCTTATAACTGTTTTGTCAACTGTCGACAATATTATTTGATTACATTATACTCCCGTAAACCTCAAAATACAAGCAAAAGTTTAACATGCTCAATCCTATTTTTTATGAAAAAACACGGGAAGAATATGGCTTAAAAACAAGTCAGGGGACATTCCTCAGAACAAAGTATGCCCCCACTTTTCAAATTAAATCTCTTTACTTAAATGCATATTCATAATCAGAAAAGCTTAATGCATATTTTTCCACATCTTTTAATACCGCTTCAGGATCCTCTTTGTCAATCAGGACGCGCTTGAAGAATTTAGCAACATCCTTCATGTTTGCTTCCTTCATCCCTCTTCGGGTCACTTCCGGCGTTCCGATTCTAATTTCCGGTACGCTTCCGGCAAAATCATCAGAGCATAATATACCCGCCTTTTCCAGCAGTTTTCCGGGTGCCTTAGGGGCATACTCACCGACATTCACCAAAATCAAGTGGGTTTGGGTATAGCCTCTTGAGGACCCTTTAACATTAAATCCTGACGCTTCCATGGCTTCCGCCAGCGCTTTGGCGTTTTTTATAATTTGCGATCCGTATGCTTTGCCATACTTTTTCATTTCCAAAAGGGATGCAGCAAAGGCAGGAAGACGATTTAAATGATGACTTGTGACCAGAGAGGGGGAAAGAGCATGCCCTACTTTAGTCATCATCTCCTTGTTATCGGAAACCACAAACCCGCCTTGTGGACCTGGAAATGATTTGTGCGTGCTGCCAAACATCACATCCGCACCTTCATCCAGTGGGTTAGGAAATACCCCCGAGGCAATCAGACCGGTAACATGTGATGCATCATAAGCTAAAATGATGTTTTCCCGATCCGCAATTTCTCTTAATTCTTTAATGGGTTCCGCGAAAAGTGTCCCAGAACCCCCAAAGATGATCATTTTGGGCTTCAAATCAACAGCCATTTTTTGCAAGGCTTCTACTTCCACTGCACCCGTTTTATCAAACTTCATATATTCTACATTAATCGTTTCCTCAAATTGCCTTAGTTCGCACATGGGACCGACCAGACCGTGCCCCCAATCCGCAAGATGAACCTCGATCACCAGATCACCCGGTTCCAACAGTGCTAAAACCACTGCCATCCCAGCCATATGCCCCCCAATCGGTCTCAGATCTGCATATTTGCCGCCAAATACATCTCTCACTAAGTCGTGGGTTGCTTGTTCAAATTCATTAATGTATTTATTACCGGTATACTCTCTATCATCCATATTCATCGTGGTATAGCAGCCATAGCGATTGCTAAAATCACCACTAAGATAATTTCTGACCTTGTCGCTCGCATAGTTCTCTGATGCAATCAGGTTAAGACACCTTGCTCTATATTCATCATGTTTTTTAAGGAGCTCATCAATATCACTTAATTCTTCAAACTTCATCATATTACTCCTTTCAATACTTTTCTTAAAATATCAAGTATTATCCGCCGCCTAATGGCCTAAATACCCTGACTCGATCTGCTTCATTAAATGTTAATACATCATAATCCCTTTGAAGCACAATCTTATCATTAATAAAAACAGCCACTTGATAGGACATATCCATACTTTCTAGTAGTTGCCCCACTGTGGTTTTTTCTTCTATCGTTCTTTCTTGGTCATCTAAGATGATTGTCATAAAATCACCCCCCTGGGGAAAAACGGCTTTGCCGTTTTTTAATTCACAATTCACAATTCATAATTGACAATTAAAAGATAAAAGATTTAATTTACCTAGTCATGATTATGGTGGAAGACATGCAGTAAGCTAATTATCTGCTTGCACAGCCTTCTTCTAGCAAATAGAACGCTCTTCTTTGATCCCTTGTGGTAAGTGGCAATTGGGAAAAGATTAAAAAGGAAAGTTGGTTAGTTGGTTAGTTGGTTAGTTGGTTAGTTGGAAATAAAAGATTAAATAGTAGTTGAAAGTCCGCAACCTGCGGTTGCTGAAAGTTGGTAGTAAAAGATTAAGAAATTAAATTAAAAATATTTCACTATTCCTTATCTCTAGTCTTTAGTCTTTTAACTTTCAGCGAACGTAGAGAGCGATCTTTCTACTTTCTACTTACCACTTACTACTTACTACTTACCACTTTCCTTATATTTATCTACCAGCCAGCCTAGTGATAATTTCCGCATGGTGATGTCCGTCGGATTGCCGGTTTCAGTATCCCAGCCGGCAAAAGCATAATATAGATCCAAAGCTTCATTAAATTGCTTCTCATCCAGCTGTGTCCCTTTCGCAGGGCCATCTGGAATCGGCTCAAAGATCCGTCTAGGCAGTTTGTCATCTTTTTTGGTAAACCCAGCTTGAGCGTTAAAGAACCGCATCATGTTGATTCTTCTTTCACCCACTCGCATCAACTCAAATAACGATGTATCCCAGCCGATTCCCGTGCGGCATAATTCAACGAGTTCCGAAGGCCCATATAACTCCCAGCAGGGCCCCCATACAAACTGGCACAAACATAGAGTATCCGTTACAGAGAAGAAACACTGACTGTCAAATACAAATCTCACTTTATCATCATCTATCTCAAATGGATTGTCATAATCCGCATGCATACCAATCTTGGCAATATTCATCCGTTCCTGACTATCGGGCGGCATCACCAGGAATGGATCATGCTCGCTGGATTGATGATCAGCACCGAACGGATTAACGGCATACATCATCCCCACAGCCGGTTTGTACTGCGGCATATGCGCTGGTAGTTCCTGGCCTTTAACACCGATAAAGAATGTCTCGGCCCCATTGCCGATTCTTTCAGCAGCCCGCTTGCTGCCTTCTGCTAAAAGATCACCAAAACCTTCTCGTTTCGCAATCTTTTCAATCAGAGGTGCAAGTACCTCACTGTTGCCAAAATTGAGTTTTAACCCATCGGTATCTTGCTCTGTAATCAATCCTTTTTCATAACATTCCATGGCAAACGCAATGGTAGCGCCACAGGACATGGTATCCAGACCGTACATGTTGCAAAGCTGATTAGCCAAAACAACGGCTTGAAGATTCTTTATCCCGCAATAGGATCCCAGCATACACAATGTTTCATATTCCGGTCCGCCATAAAGCGGATCGACGACGCCGGGAATCTCAACCACCCGTTTACATTTTACCGCACAAGCATAACAGGTATCTCTTTCTTTTAGGATCGTATCATACATCGTCGTTCCGTCGATATCTTGAGCGCCTTCGGGGAAATAGCTGCGTTGCCAGTTATCCGTTGCTAAAAATCCCTCATCATTAAAACCTACCACATCACCGCCGGTTCCATACTTGCCAAGTCCAGCAACGCCCGGATTATTTTCCAATCGTTCCTTTACAGACCCGGCAAGCTTTTTAAAGCCTTCTTTATCATAGGGCTGTTGCGCTTTTGTTTTATTAACAACGACTGCTTTCAAATTTTTAGAGCCCATAACGGCACCCGTACCATTTCTCCCGTTCGCCCGATTACACATGTTAATAATGGCGGCATATTTGACCAAGTTTTCGCCGCCTGGCCCGATTTGGGCGATTTCTACTTTTTCATTATTAATCTCTTGCCGAATGATCTTTTCAGCATCACCGGTCACTTTCCCCCATACGTTTGCACCATCTTTTAACTGCACATCATCACCATTGATGTATACATAAACTGGTTTTTCCGCTTTACCTCTGATGACAATGGAATCATAGCCGTTCCCTTTCATATGAACCGGGAAAAAGCCCCCTGCCTGACTGTCGCCTATAGCGCCAGTCAGCGGACTTTTTGTGGTAACAACCACCCGGCTAATACCCGATATCGGCAAACTTGTAATGGCAGAAACAGAAAATACAAGCATATTCTCCGGAGATAATGGATCAATTTTCGGATCCATCTCCTGCATCAAAAGATATAAGCCCAGTGCTGAGCCGCCTGGATACAAACGGTATGTTTGTCCCGGTATGGTTCTTTTGGAAATATGACCACTGCTTAAGTCGATATCCAGTATTTTTGCATCTGGAAATAATTGCATGGTTCCGTCTCCTTCCCAAAATAATCATTCTTTTTAATATGCTTATTTTGCTTCAATCGCTTCTACTTCTTTTACAAGTTCGTCAAGAATTTCTTTTCCTCTTGGTCCAACCATTTCTACATATTTATCTCTGGCACTCATACTCGCTTTTCTAAATGCTTCTCTTTCTTCAGTGGTAAGCTCAACAATCTTAACATCCGTTGTATCTTTTATTCTCTCAAACGCTGCTGCATTCATTTCATCTTGAATTTTCATACCAAAGTCTGCCATCTCATCTGCCGTTTCCAGAATCATGTCTTGAATATCTTTTGGCAACCCATCAAAGAATTGCGGGTTACAGGAAGTTGTCGTTGCATAAAGGCTTGCACCAGCAAGCGTCAAGTAATCCTGCACTTCGCAAAACTTCATCTCATCAATGGATTGAAGTGGATTTTCTTGTCCTTCGATCATGTTCAATTGCAACCCGCTGTATACTTCCATGTATGGAACAGGTGTTGGATTAGCACCATATGCCTCATAAGCCGCCACAATCATTGGAGAAGGCATCGTTCTCATCTTAAAACCTTTGAATTTATCAGGTGTATTAATCGGTCTACTACTTGTCCATTGCATAAATCCTTCTGTCCAATAAGAAAGTACTTTAATATTTTTCTTTAGATAATCTGCGGAAAGCATTTCATTCAAAGCTTTACTCGTCTTGAAAACTTCCTTCGTTTTTTCAATGTCATCAGGGAATAAGAAGTGGAGTGAGAAAAGTTGGTTTTCGGGAATTAAACCTCCGGTATTCCCCGGTGATACCATTGCAAATTCAATCCCACCATTTTGCAAAAGCTCTGCTTGCTGTGTTGCATCGCCAATTTGGCCGACAGGATATACTTCAATATTTATTTTTCCACCAGATTTTTCGTTCAAGACCTCTACAAACTTTTTAACATAAACGTCTTGAACACTGCCAACAGGTTCTTCATGAACAAATCGCCAATTATAGGTTTCTTGTTCAGGCGGCTTTACCTCTGTCTCTTTCTTTCCTGCACAGCCTGCAATTAACATTGAAAATAGGGCTGCAATGAGTAAAACATTACATATTCTTTTCATTTTCTTCCTCCTTGTTTTTTGTTGTTTGTCTGCTATCGACAATATATTTATCTAAAAAAGCATTTAGCTTTAAAGATACTTCATACAGTTGAATCTGTTCCATCACGAAAGCTGTCCACCACGATGGTCATAGTTATAACTATAACTCGATTTAATATACGATTAAGATTTACCCTAATGCTATATCTCTGAAGAACAACGCAATCCCTGGGAAGAATATCATGATGATTGATATTCCAATCAACATAATAATATAGGGGGGGGTTCTCCGGATAACTTTTAAATAAGGCTTGTCAAACACGGCACAGGCTGTAAAAATATCGCAGCCAAACGGCGGCGTTGCCGAACCAATGGCGGATTGCAGCGTAATAATAATGCCTAAATGGATGGGATCGATGCCGGCCTGCAGCGCAATAGGATAGAATATCGGTGTCAAAATGATAATGACAACGATCGGGTCTACAAACATACAACCAATAAAATAGAATATATTAACCGTAAACAATACCTTCAATGCGGAGGGCGCTGTCCCCAATACGCTAGCAGTTATCAGTTGTGGTATCTTAGCATAGGATATGGTCCAGGAAAATGCCTGTCCCCCCGCAACCAGGATAAATACCGCTGCGGTTACCAATCCAGTAGATAGCGCAATGGATGGCAAATCTTTGATCTTTACCGTCTTAAAAATCAAAATCTCTAGTATCGCTGCATATAGAACCGATGCTGCAGCTGCCTCTGTCGGGCTGAAAAATCCAGTGTAAATACCACCAATGATAATACCTGGAAAACCAAATGGTAACAATGATCTTTTGGTAGCCGCTAATCTTTCCTTCCAGCTTGACTTGGAACTCCTTGGAAGTTTTTGCATTCTTGCAGATATATAATTATAAAGTGCAAATACAACCAGTATTAAAAGTCCGGGACCAATCCCCGCAATAAATAAATCACCTACTGATGCCCCGGAAACAACAGCATACATGATCATCCCAATACTGGGTGGGATTAAAAGTGCAATGTCGCTGGCATTGATGATTAGAGCCATAATATCTTCATCATGATACCCCATCTCTAGAAGTTTGTTACGCATGGGCTTTCCGATCGCTACCACTGTCGCCTGTGTGGAACCGGATATCGAGCCAAATAGCGTACAAGCTGCTGCGGTCGTTATCGCAAGTCCCCCGTGAATGTGACCGACAAACGTTTCCACAAAATCTAACAGCCGATTGGCGGTCTGACCCGCACACATGATATCTGCTGCAAATATAAACATGGGAACTGCCAGAAGCACAAATGTTTGAATACCAGCGATGAGCTGCTGCGTCATCATTGAAGGATCCATATTGGGAAAATATGCAATCAGAACAATTAAGGGTGCCACAATCATAGGAACCATCATCGGAAATCCAAACAAAAGAAGTATAATCATAATCATCATAAGCGTTCCTACCATTTATCCCACCTCCTACTCTCTTGCTTTCTTCTCTGTTGACAGGTAGACTTCTTTTCGCTTAATATTAATCCAAAAGTTCCTAGCATATTGGATACCCCCTAGCACAAACCCAATGGGCACAATCGCATAAATCAGATAGATCGGTATTCTCAGTGCCGGTGTCACCCTACCCAACATTTGTACCTTATGCACATACACAAAGGCAAGATAGGCAAGATAAAACATCGTAGCAGAAGTGACACTGGTTATCACATACATGAATATTTTTTTCCCCTTATCTGGCAAAATATCAAAAATGGCTGACATACTGATATGTCTCGCCTTTTTAGCACCATAGCCAATTCCGGTAAATGTCATGATAATGATAAGGGCCTGCCCGATCTCTTCCGCAAATGTCCAGCTTCTGTTAAATACAGATCGACTAATTACATTTCCAATGAGTATTAAAGCCATAATGATGACAGAATACCCCAATATTACTTCTTCAATTTTAGATATCGTCTTGTCAAGAAATTTCATAAATTACGCCCCTCACGTCGATAGATGAATAACTCAAAATTGAATACTTGTTTTTGCTCATCTTTATTTAATTTAGAAGTCAGCTATCTATTTAGATGGATATGACTCTATAAGCATTATTTATAGTTTAATTCCTTTTATTAACTTTGATACAACGATTCTAAGCGTAAATTTTGGTTATTTTTATATAAATGGGAAATTGATCAGCTTAACAACTAAAAAGAAAAATTTAAACCTATAAAAAAAGTATCCTGCAAGATCATAAAAACCTTGTAGGATACTTTTTTTATACATCTTTAATTATTCTACAGAAGCACTCATAATATGCCGCTTGCTCGCCCATATCACAGATCTCATCAGGCGTAAGAAAATTGACAGAACCGCTCCTATGCCACCATCCCTGGTAAATCATAATCACACCGCTCAGAATTTTTTCATCCGCCTTTATTGTAACTTTGAGTTTTCCATATCTTGATTCAATGAACACCGGTTGTCCATCTTCAATACCGCTCATTGCAAGATCATCAGGATGAACATATGCTACCGGCTTCTCTTCTTCAAATGCGAAATTTTGTGAACTTAAGGAACTTTTACAATGAGGTGTAATCAATCTCATGTTATAGGTTGTATCCCTGTTGTCATATGAAATATATTGTGGGCGTGCTGGCTGCCCATTCTTCAATGATGTTTCAGAAATCATCTCAAATTTCCCTGAAGGTGTACCAAATTTTTTATCTGCCCAGGGAATTTGAATATCTTCGATTTTAAAGGGGTTTTGCTTTAAGAAATCATATGCCACATTATACTTTTCCATGAGAGGCGCTAATTCTCTTTTAAGATAAGCAGTCTTCTCAATATCCGGATAACCTTTTAGTTCAAGTTTTTTAGCCAAAGCTCTAAAAATCTCATATTCCCCCATAATCCCATTTATTGGTTCTATGACCTTATGGGAATAATTTAAGTAGGGTGAAAACATAGAGGAATAAATAAAATCATCCTCTTCAAATATACTGGTAGCCGGCAATACGATATCAGCATATTTTGCGGTATCAGTCATAAACAAATCCACAACCACCTTGAAAGGTATGGCATCAAATGATTTTATCGCTTTTTCAAGGTTAGGAAGTTGGACAAGGGGATTGGCTCGATTGATCCATGCCATCTTGAGCGGCGGATCTACAAATGATGAAAGATGCGCTCCAAACTTTGCCTTCACAAATGTCCTGCGATCCTTTACATATATTTGGCTTTCCTTTAAATGCGTTCCCATAAAATCCCCTATTGAGGTATGCGAGTAATTGACTCCCCCGCCTTTTATCCCAATGTTTCCGGTAATCGCTCCCAGGGCATCAATACACCGCACTGCATCTCCCGCATTTTTATATCTTTGCATCCCATAGCCAACATAAATACTAGACGCCTTAGCTTGACCATATGAAATAGCCAATTCTCTGATATCCGCTGCTTTTACACCCGTTATCCCTTCAACCCTTTCAGGTGTAAATTGCCCAACATATTCAATAAATGATTCATACCCCTTAACGTAATTTTGTACAAAATCATGATCTATAAGGTCTTCGCTGATGATAACATTTGCCATCCCCAAAGCCAGCGCCCCATCTGTAGCAGGCCTAATGGGAATATGTTTTGTCGAAAGCTTGGCTGAGTTGGTTTTAAGGGGATCAATCAGGTATATACTGCTCCCGTTTTTTTGAGCCTTCCTGAGATATTGCGCCAGATGACTATTGGTATCCGCAGGATTTCTACCCCATATAATAATCGTCTTTGAGTTTAACAAATCAGACGGACAATGACTTTTGTTATTGCCAAAATCATATTTCTGAGCCTGCTGCCCAGCGCCCATACAAAGACTTCCCCGGGGCACCGTCGCCCCACCCAGGCAGTTAAAAAATACAGCATCCACCTTTTTATTAATCCCGTTATATCCTGAATCAAAGTAGTGGAGTATGGCGCGACTGCCATATTGCGTTGTAACATCTGAAATCCGGCCTGCTATTTCATCAATGGCTTCCTCGTAGGTGATATCCACAAACTTATTTCCAATCCTCTTCTTGGGATTTAAAATTCTGTCCTTGTGGTAAAGCCTTTTGATGTGCTGCCTTCCCTTTTCACATATAAAGCCCGCTGTTAAAGGGTTGTTTTTATCCCCTGCAATCTTTATCACTTTCCCGTTTTCCACCGTGGCAATCATTGAACAAGCATCAAAACAATCTAAAGGGCAGGCAATTTTGACCGTTCTACTTTCTGGCATATAAAAAACCTCTTTCATATCAGTTGATTTTTGATAATTGAAAAAAAGCTGAAGGCTTTAAACCTTCAGCCTTTAGCCAAATCTATAACTCAATCCCAACAGCCCTAATAGGAGACCCATCCCCATTTTTTATATTGAGAGGCAAACAGCTGAAATAAAAGTCTTTTCCAATCAGCTCCTGCAAATTTTTAAGATTTTCTACAATAACCACATCGCTCCCAAGAACCTTATGATGCATTCCAAGGTCAACACAGGTGATCGGTTCTATAGAAATCGTGTCCAACCCGATCCCTTTGATATGATGCTTCAGAATATAGTCTACCGCCGTTTCTGAAAGCACGGGAAAATCACCAAAGTAATCATCTGTACCCCACTTTTTTTCCCATCCCGTATAAATCAGCAAGAAATCAACTTTTTTAATTTGGTCTGAATGGTTTTCTAACTGTTCTTTGCCAATGACTTGTCCTTCATTAAAATCTGAACAATCAATGACAAGGGCACTGCCAAAAAATCGATCTACCTCAGACGTATCTGTTGTAAATCCTTCTTCAAATATATGCCCTGTACAATCCACATGTGTTCCCGTATGACTGAACATTTCCAATTTTTTCTCTTTAAATCCTTCTTCTTCTAAAGTACAGGCCTGCGTTAATTTAGGCGGCAGCGTCCCCGGGTAGACTTGCATCTCCTCATGAATGGTATGAGTTAAGTCTGTTATCTTCATAAGTACACCGTCCCTTCCTTATTGAGGAATTGAAAATTAAAAATTTAAAATTGAAAAGACAAAAAATTAATTAAAATTATAAGATAATACTTTTTTGCATTAAATAGAAAAAAGTAAATATTTCAAAATGACAAAACACAAGAAATAAAAACAAAAAAAAGAGCATTCAAAGTTTTTTGTTTTTATTTCTTCTTAACAACAACTTAATTATTTCTTAAAGCTGAAAAAGCTGCCCGTATCCCTCTATCTTATCATTAATTCCTGCCATTCTCAGACAATCCCAGAAGGTAGCCTGTATCGCTGTAATAACCGGTTTTTTAAGATCTGCTTCCAGACTTTGAATTATGGGTATAGATCTGAGTCCTGTACAGGCGATGAAAAGTGCATCGGCATCCTTAGTATCCGTTGCCTTTGCCACTTTATATAATTCATCTAAAGAAACACTGTTGATATCATGATCCTTTATCAGCCCCATGCCGCTAAAGTTTGTCACCTCAAAATTCAGTTCGTCTAAAAATAATTTTGCACGATCATTAACTTCATCAATATAAGGTGTAACCACAGCCAGCTTTTTGGCACCCAGTCCCCTTAAAGCTTTCACAAATGCAGAACTTGTAGTAGAGCAAGGTATCCCTCCGCTGGCTTTCTCTAACCGCTCTATGATCTCTTTGTCATAACCCGCACCATTTATAAAACTGCCACTGGTGCAACCAAAAGTAATGACATCCAAAGGTAACTCCCCAAGTACCTTTGCTGCATCTATCGCTCTATTCCCAATTTCTGCTTCACTTTCCACGCTCACATCACCCGGAAGGGCAACACGTGTCGTACAGGTAATCACCCCTTCAGGGGACATTTCATAAAACTCAGGCTCCATGACCCATGATGACGCAATGTATATCAAACCGATCTTTGCCCTTCTCCCATAAATATTCTCTCTGATTCTCATTGTTTCGTTCATTTAAATAACCTCCCCGTTTAATAGATAGATTACATAAAAATGATCCCTCTTATATGAAACGCAATAAATATATTTAATTCCTTAATCTTTTACTTCCAACTAACCAACTTTATCCTAATATTAAAATCAATGAAAAATATCTAATGCGTTTTCTATAATATGGACATATTTCTCATTATCTTAAATCTACATTTCTAACAACATCAACATCTGTAAACGTTTGATTCTCCCCGGCCATTGACCAAACAATGGTATAACCTGCTGTTCCTACCGCACTATGTATGGACCAGCTTGGTGAAATAACAGCTTGTTCATTTCTAGCAACGATATGCCTTGTTTCATGCGATTCACCCATCATATGAAAAACAACACCATCCTTGGGCATATCACAGTATAAGTATACTTCCATTCTTCGATCATGTGTGTGCGCCGGCATTGTATTCCAAAGATTATTTTCCTCTAAAACGGTGATGCCCATCACTAACTGACAGCTCTGACAAACATCTGGATGAATATATTTATAAATGGTTCTTACATTAGCGTGTTTAATATCCCCTTGATGTTCCGATTTTGAATTTTCCATTTTAATTTTTGCCATCGGAAAACACTGATGAGCTGGGGCACTATTGATATAAAACTTAGCTGGCTGTTCGGGATTTTCACTTTCAAACAGCACCTGTCTAACACCTTTGCCTATATATAATCCATCCCTATCCTCTAATTCAATTTTCTCGCCATCAACATGAACATACCCTTTAGCACCAATATTGATGATTCCAATTTCTCTTCTTTCTAAAAAATACTCTGATCCCAGGTCTTTTTCTCCTTTTAAATAAAGCGGTGTCTTGGGACAAGCACTTCCAATCATCATCCGATCTATATGGCTATAAATTAACTTGAGCTCACCTTCCAAAAATAAATCATCAATTAGAAAGTGCTTTCTCAACCTTTCAGTATCATAAGTTTTTACATCAACCGGATGAGCTGCATATCTTACTTTCATTGTTTTTTCCCCCTTCTCAAGCTTAATCAGCCTTGTTATGCGTTTAAATTATTTTGTCCCATTATATCTCCAATTATATCGATATGTAAACTGTTTTTGAGAGACGCATCTTTTATAAAAATGTACCACAAGCCTTTTGTCTCCTTGTGGTACATTTTAGGGGGAATATGATCCAATCATATTGATGAGTTGAGTCTGTTGATATTAGAACTTTCTATTTGAACGCATATTCATAATCAGGAAAGCTTAATGCAACTGCTTCAACATCTTTTAATACCGCTTCAGGATCTTCTTTGTCAATTAACACACGTTTGAAGAGCTTAGCAACTGCTTTCATATCTGCTTCCTTCATCCCTCTTCTCGTTGCTTCCGGGGTTCCGATTCTAATTTCTGGGATGCTTCCAGAAAAGTCGTCTGAACAGAATATACCCGCTTT
>DAOUPZ010000036.1 GCA_030625885.1 Clostridia bacterium | reverse complement strand
GCTGGGTAGCTAAGTCTGGATCAGATAAACGCTGAAAGCATCTAAGCGTGAAACTGACCTTAAGATAAGATATCCCACTAGGTTAACTAGGTAAGACCCCAGGAAGACTACCTGGTAGATAGGCCAGATGTGTAAGTGCAGCAATGCATTTAGCTGACTGGTACTAATCGGTCGAGGGCTTGACCTAGATTTAATAAAGACTTCTTCTTTCTAAGTATTGTGTAGTTTTGAAGGTACAAAATAGCGATCAGCTATCAGTTGCAAGCAAGTAACTGGCTGATAACTGATAGCTAATAACTGATAACTGTATATAAAGTTTCCGGTGATAATGGCGGAGGGGTCACACTAGTTCCCATCTCGAACACAACAGTAAAGTCCTCCAGCGCTGATGGTACTGCGGTTTTCCGTGGGAGAGTAGGTCATTGCCGGAATTTTTTTTATTTAAAGACAACATCTGCTATGTAGCAGATGTTTTTTGTTTTTTCCATAACTTATCTTTTTGTTATTAGTGCTAAGTATAAATGAGTGAGTTGTTTATTTAATCCTTAGTTGTTTTACGTTCCTCGTTCAGCAACCAAAGGTTGCGGTCGTTCCTCTTTCCTCGAAATTCTATTCACTTTTACCCTCTATCATCTTCTTAACTAATATTGCAATATTTTCTGCTGCACGGGGTTTAGAAAAACGATGCATGGTATTTTGAATTTCCTTTAATCGTGTGTCATCCTCTAAACACATTGCGATAAGATTTCGAACAGTAAAGGGTGCTTTTGCTTTAATTGCTAAACCGTTATTAAGTAGAAACTCTGTATTTTCCTCTTCTTGACCGGGAATATAGGAAGGAATAATCATCGGTACATGTTTAATGATGGCTTCTGTTGCTGAGAGACCTCCTGGTTTAGAGACAATAACATTGGCAATACCCATTAACGCTGACATTTCATTAGTAAACCCTAATATATGGGCATTAACGTTGGTATTTAGTTTATGATGATGTTCAATTAGTGTGTTTTTCAAAGTTTCGTTTTTCCCTGTTACAGCAATGAGCTGAATATTCATAGAGCTTCGAAGTATATCATCGAATATATCTTCTATTTCCCCTAGACCTAAGCTGCCTCCCATCAAAAGAACAGTAAAATGGTTGCTAAATTGATGTTTGTTCTCAATTTCTTTTCGGTTAATAGGTATACTAAATCTATTTTCCACAGGAATGCCCAGTGGGTAAATGATATTTTGTCCAGTGATGGTATGGTTTTCTTTAAAATAGAATTTAAGTGTGTCATGTCCCGTAATATAAGCATTAACATGGGGGTTAATCCATGAAGAATGTACGGTATAGTCTGTTATTACAGCCATAACAGGGATATTAATAATGCTTTTACCCTTTAGCATAGAAACAACCATTAAAGGGAAAGAATGTGTACAAATAATAATATCTGGCTGATGTGTATGAATTATTTTTTTAACTTTATCACTGAAAATGGTACTGATCATTTTTTTCAGATGATTTGCTTTAGATGATGAAGATGAAAGATCATAAAGTAATTCATAAATTTTTGGTGTGTGTTTGATTGTTCCCAAATAACTATTTATAATCATTTCGCTGAGAAGGGGGTTAATATACTCAAAAGCATCAACAATGACAGCTTCAGCATTAAAGGGCGCATTTATCAAACTTTCCTTTATAGCATGCGCAGCTTGCATATGCCCGCCACCAATAGCAGCGGATAATATAAGAATTTTCATTTTGTTTTATGACCACCTTTATAGGGATACTTCACTTATATTATATCAGATTAGGTGTATGATTGGTTAGGTAAATAACGACATAAAATTGATAAATAAATATTGTTAAATTATGATAATTTTTCAATATTTATTGCAAAAGTGGTATAAAGTGTTTATAATTTTGCTGCAAGGGTATAATGATTTTTGTAACTTATTTTTTATAGAGAATATTAAGGGGGAATTAAGATGTCTAAAAAAACAATTGAAAACTTAAAAGAGGCTTTTGCCGGTGAAAGTCAAGCGCGGAATAAATATACTTTTTTTGCTCAAAAAGCAAGAGAAGAAGGTTTAGAGAAAGCAGCAAAGATTTTTGAAGAAGGGGCTAGAAATGAGGAAGTTCACGCAAAAGTGATTTTTAATCTATTAAATGGGATTGGTACAACAAAAGAAAACTTAAAGGCATCTATTGAGGGGGAAACGCACGAATTTACAGAAATGTACCCAAAATTTTTGGAAGAAGCAAAAGCTGAAGGGGAAATAGAAGCTGCTAAATATTTTGAAACTGTCATTACAGCAGAAAAAGATCATGCTAAAAAATACGAAAAACTATTGGCTGAACTAGAAGGTAATACGCTTGCAGTGGATGAAAAACCTGAAATTAAATGGCGTTGTCAAGTTTGTGGTTATGTTTATACAGGTGAGCAGCCACCGGAGGTATGTCCGTTATGCGGGGCGCCGAAAGAAGCATTTGAAAAAATCGATTAATTTTTTACTTAAACAGCACTCTTTTATAGAGATGCTGTTTTTTCACCTTTTCTTCTCTAAAGCGTATAATATAAATATAAAATGAAATAATAAGAAATAATATCCAATAAAGATAAAAAGTGGGTGTCATTATGGGAGAAGAGAAGGTAAAGTGTATCATTTGTCAAAAGGAATTTGATTTAGACCCGGAAAATATGCCAGGACTTTTTATTCAAGATAATTTTATTTGTTATGATTGTGAGGAAAATATTGTTTGTTTACGTATTCATGACGAAAAATATTTATACTATATGCAGCAGCTAAAGCAGCTTTGGATACCGAAGGGAAAAAAGATGAAAAAAACATGATTATAATTTAGGAGCAAGAGCCAAAATAAACAAACATACTGAGCTGTTATTTTGTTAAATATGCTTTTCATTAAAGCAAGCGGGGAACCTAATTTATTAGGTTCCCCGCTTGCTTTAATATGTATTAAATTAAGGGAAACTTCAAAAGGAATCATATCATTTTTTGTAATATTTATTTAGAATATCTAAGATAATAATACTATTACATCGTATGATTTTAATTTTTTGTACAACGCTCATGGCTGATCATCATTATTTCATCATAAGCAGTAGGTAGGCAAACATTATTCCCTATACTTGCTGTTTCATCGCTGTTTTTGATAAAGAGCAATGCTTTTGCGAGATCATTCCGATTCCATAAGTTGATGTCATTTTCTTTTGCAAATTTAATGGCTTTATCTGTATAATAGCTATTGGTTATTACGATTGATCTATTGCAGCCATGATATCGCTTTGCAACGATGATTTTTTTGATTGCCTTGACACTTACTTTTCTTCTATGATGCTTTGCTTGTACAATAAATTTTAAACCATCTTTATAGGCAATAAAGTCTGCAAGATTACTTAAATAAGCGGGTGTTTCAATTTTAAAACCAAGTTTAATAAATAGATTTTCTATATACTTTTTAAATATTTTTCCATCTACTTGATCCATTTTATTTATACCAGAGTCTACTAATTGCTTTTTATCATTAATTATAGATATTAATTTAGCCAGTATACCTAACCCTATGAGAATCACTATTGGCAAATCGGCCTGATTTATTTCAAATAATGTTTGGAGTATTGTTTTCATTTTAATACCTCCTTTTATATATCACATGTAACAGAAAGATTATTTTATAATTATTCTTTAACTAGGAGGAAAGTCCTGCATAATTCTACAAATTGTATCAATAATTTATCATTTTATGTAAAGAAGGTGTACTTCTTTTTGGTAGGTACATCCGTAGAATATCTTTCTAATTATATTTTTGGCAGGAAAAGCATAGGTTTTGCAGAATATGGCTAATATATGGATTGTTATGTATATAATGATAATTTAACGGAGGAAATAAGTATGAATAAATTAGAACAATCTCAAACGCCTTTATTAAGTCGTTTAATGGAATATGCACAAAGTGGGGTAACCCCTTTTCATATGCCGGGGCATAAAATGGGTAAAGGGGCGCCAGATCAATGGAAGGAGTTCGTTGGTAAAAATGTATTATCTATAGATATAACGGAAGTCTTAGGAACAGATGATTTGCATGAGCCATATGATGTGATCAAAGAGGCACAAATATTAGCTGCACAGGCTTTTGGTGCAGATGAAACTTATTTTTTGGTTAATGGGACAACCTGTGGTATACAAGCCATGATTATGGCTTGTTGTGCCCCGGATGATAAGATCGCTATACCCCGTAATGCGCATCGTTCTATTATTGGTGGTATTATATTGAGTGGTGCTTATCCCGTCTATTTAGATCCCGAAGTAGATGATACGTTGGGAATTGCGCTAGGTATTACGGTGGATACGGTGAAGCAGGTTTTAGATGATTATCCTGATTGTAAAGCCGTATTGCTTATTAACCCTACTTTTCATGGTATTGCTTCTTCACTCAAAGATATTGTGGATCTGGCGCATAAAAGAGAGGTTCTGGTATTGGTTGATGAAGCGCATGGGCCTCATCTATCTTTTCATTCTCAATTGCCGATTTCTGCAATGGCTTCAGGAGCGGATGCCTGTGCGCAAAGCAGTCACAAATTACTAGGATCACTGACACAAACCTCATTGCTTCATGTACAAGGGGCGTATATTGATCGGGAACGGTTGCGCGCCATGCTTCGCTTGGTGCAAAGCACGAGCCCTTCTTATATTTTGATGGCTTCATTGGATGCAGCACGACACCAGATGGTCCAGGAAGGGAAAGCGATTCTACAACGAACCATTGATTTGGCAGAAAGAACCCGTGAAGAAATAAATAGAATACCTGGTTTGTGTTGTATGGGACAGGAAATGATTAAAAAGCCTAGTGTTGCAGCATTGGATCCTACAAAGTTGTTAATAACGGTGAAGAATTTGGGGTTTACAGGTTATCAAGCAGATCGTATCTTGCGAGAAGATTATCAAATTCAAATGGAATTAGCGGATGTAATGAATATTTTAGCGATGATAACAATTGGGGATGGAATTGAGGATGTACAAAGATTGGTTGAGGCATTAAGAGACTTAGCTAATAAAAATATTTATAAAAAAGCAGATGATAATAAGGGATATTTAAAACTACCGTCTACGCCTCTTTTAAAGATTATGCCACGGGAAGCTTATCTTCGTGAAACGGCATTTTGCAAGTTAGAAGAAGCAAGAGGAAAAATAAGTGGTGAGCTGGTAGCACCCTATCCGCCGGGAATTCCCGTTATTTGTCCCGGTGAGGAAATATCAGGAGAAATTGTTGATTATTTACTAGAGGTTAGGGCGAGTGGTATTCATGTTCAAGGACCTGCAGATGTTAGTTTGCAGAGGATTAAAGTAATTGAGTAGTAAGTGGTAAGTGGTTCGCAGCCTTAGGCTGCTTGTGGCTAGTGGGAAAAAATAAAAAAGCAGGTAGTTAACAGCAGGTAGCAGGTAGGGAAAGACAAAAAATTGAAAATTAAAAGACAAGAGATAATAAATAATCCAATCAAAAGCGTTACAGAAAAATATTAATATAGACTAACTGCTAACTTCTAAGCGCTATTAAGTAAGGAGTAGATATGATGAATAAAGTGCAGGGAAAAATTAAACAGGCGTTGGAAAGAGGCGAATTCTTTAAATTTATTTGTGCTGTCGGCAACGAAGATATGGAATTAGTAAAAAGATTGGCTATGATATATACATTGGCAGGTGCCCATGTGATAGATGTGGCAGCAGATCCTGACATGATTCAGGGTGTGATTGAGGGTAGAGATAAAGCACATCAGATGGCGCTGCCAAATGTTGATCCAGATTTACCAGCTTTAATGATCAGCGTGGGATTAAAAGATGATCCTCATACTCGCAAGGTATATGTAAAGAAAGAAACATGCAGCCAGTGTGGTCAGTGTCTTTCTGTCTGTTTGCACCAATGCCTCAAATTAATCGGGGGAAAGCTGCATATAGAAGAGAAACGCTGTATTGGTTGTGGGCGGTGCGCCGAGGTATGTCCGGAGAATGTTTTAGATTATATTCATCGAGAAACGGATATTGCAGGTGTCTTAGAAAGTGTTTTACCTTTGGGAATTGATATGGTTGAACTGCATGCTAGTACATCTGATACAGCCAAGATAGAGGAAAAATGGCGTATTGTTTCAGAAACTGTACCCCAAGATATGTTTGTTTCTTGTAGTATTGGTTCAGGCTATGTTTCGCCCCGGGAACTTGCACAACAGATACAAATGATTTTTAGGATAACAGGGAAACGTACCATCATACAAGCTGATGGGTTGCCGATGGGTGGGGGTGCTGAGGGTAAACCTATTTCACTTCAAGCCGTAGCCACAGCAGATATTATTTTGCGTGAGGGCTTACCTGTTTATGTACAAGCTTCTGGTGGAACGAATGATCAAACGAAAGCATTGGCACATATAGCAGGTGTGAAATTAAATGGGGTTGGGGTTGGCTCTTATGCGCGAAAGCTGATTTGGCCTGAAGTGAATCGAACGGATTTTTACCAGAAGGATATATTTAATACAGCTATTTTAAAAGCAAAACATTTAGTTGATTCTGTAAAATAGGAGGAAAAAAGACGATGACAGGGTTTTTTATTACATTAGAAGGGCCGGAAGGCGCTGGTAAAACCACTCAGGCGAATCATTTGATACATTATTTACAGGAGAAAGGTTTTTCTGTTTTACTGACGCGTGAACCTGGAGGAACAGCTATTAGTGATAAAATTCGCAGCTTATTATTGGATCCTGCTAATGGGAAAATGGTAGAGAAAACAGAAATATTGCTTTATGCAGCAGCTCGAGCACAGCATTTGCAGGAACGTATTTTGCCAGCGCTGGCAGAAGGGAAAGTTGTTATTTGCGATCGATTTGCTGATTCTACTTTTGCCTATCAAGGGTATGGGCGTGGTTTGGATGTACATATGATTGAAACAGTTAACGATGTGGCAACAGAGGGGATATCACCTGATTTAACCTTTCTTTTGATGGTAGATGTAGAGGAAGGATTGACGCGGGCAACACGTGAAGAAGCAGATCGGTTAGAACAAGAACAAATGGCTTTTCATCACCGTGTTGCTTGTGGGTACCAGGCATTAGCACAGCAGTTTCCAGAGCGTATTGTTACAATTGGAGCTGGGAATATTGAAGAGGTGCGACAGGAAATGATTGATATGCTGGATAAATTTTTGACAAGGCGTAAAGGAAGTTCATAGAATTTTAAAGAATGACATTAAAGTATATGTTATAATGGAAAAGATCAATGATAAAAGGTGGTATTAGTTATGCCTTGGGAAGATGTTATTGGAAAAATACAGGCCGTGAAAATATTAAGAAATGCGCTTATAAGTCATCATGTAGCACACGCTTATTTACTGATTGGTCAAAAGGGTGTTGGTAAGCGTTATTTGGCACGAGTTTTTGCTCAAGCTTTGAATTGTGAAGAAAGCAAAGAAAATCCATGTGGTCAATGTTTAACCTGTCTTAAAATATTACAGGGTAGTCATCCAGATGTGATAACGATTCATCCCGAAGGAAAGACAATGAAGATTGAACAGGTTCGTGAGTTGCAGAAGGCAATGGGATACAGTGCTTTCGAGGCAAGACAGCGAGTATATATTGTGTGTGAAGTGGATAAAATGACCAAAGAAGCTGCAAATAGCTTATTGAAGGTATTAGAAGAACCACCAAAGGATGTTGTATTGATATTAACGGCTGTACAAACAGAAGGCATTCTACCTACGATCTTGTCTCGCTGTCAAATTGTTTCTATTCACGATATTTCACTTGAAGTTTTAAAACAATTTTTACAGCGTGAAAATACCAATTGGCCTCCAGAAAAAGTTCATCTGATTGCATCACTGGCAGATGGGTGTATTGGGAAGGCGCAGCAGCTTGGACAAAATGAATCTTTAGAGCAGGAACGTAATGCATACTTTGACATTTTTGAAAAGATACCTTTTTCAAAGGAAGCATCCCTTTTTAATATTGCTGCGCAGTGGGAAGGGACGAAAGAGGGGTTATCTGATGTTTTGGAATTGTTATGCACATGGTATCGAGATATCATGATTTATAAAATCACTCACAATGGCACGGGTTTATTTAATTCAGACCAGTATGAGCGTGTACAAAAAGCAGCAGTTATTTCTGTAGAACAATGTGTATTGAGCATTGATACAATAAAGGAAGCACAAAAAAAATTGAGGCGCAATGCAAATGTTCAATTGGCATTAGAAGTCATGTTAATACAACTTAATCAAATAAGTAGAAGGTAGAAGGCAGGTGTTAAATAAAAAATGATACGGGTAGTTGGAATTCGTTTTAAGAAAGCAGGGAAAATATATTATTTTAGCCCGGGAGAATTAGAAATTAAAAAAAATGATTGTGCTATTGTTGAGACAGCCCGCGGTATTGAATTTGGAGATGTTGTGATTGGGCCTAAGGAAGTCACAGAGGAAGAACTGGTCACACCACTTAAGAACGTCATTCGTGTTGCTACGGAGGAAGATCAGATCAAATTAAAGGAGAATGAGGAAAAAGAAGAAAGCGCTTTTGATATTTGTGCAGAAAAGATTGTAAAGCATGAATTGCCCATGAAATTAGTGGATGTAGAATATACTTTTGATAATAGTAAAATTATTTTTTATTTTACTGCAGATGGCCGAATTGATTTTCGTGAATTAGTGAAGGATTTGGCTAGTGTTTTCCGAACCCGAATTGAACTACGCCAGATTGGTGTACGAGATGAGGCTAAAATGCGGGGCGGGGTAGGTACTTGTGGTCGAGAATTATGTTGTTGTACCTTTTTAGGTGAGTTTGACCCAGTATCCATTAAAATGGCTAAAGAACAGAATCTTTCTCTTAATCCTACTAAAATATCAGGGATTTGTGGTCGTCTCATGTGTTGTTTGCGATATGAATGTGATAGCTATGCGTGTATGAATGAGGATAGACTAGAAAAGGGCGCAATGGTTGATACCCCTGATGGGAAAGGCGAAGTTGCTAATGTATTAGAAGGCGAGAACATGGTTGTGGTAAAGTTACCTGATGGGCGAAAACGGAAATATAATATTAAAGATGTTGAAGAAATAGTGGAAGAAACATCTTCAGAAGACAAATAATTTAATATAAATAATAACTTTTAATGTCTTTTGTGGTAAAATTTAATATAATTAGGGTAAAATTATTTTCTAGGAGGCGGAGATGATGAGTGACGAGCGACAAGTTGTGATTTTCAAACTAGGAAATGAAGAATATGCGATTCCTATTATGCAAGTTCAGGAAATTATTCGCATGACCGATATCACAGCCATTCCCCAGGCACCTGATTTTGTTGAAGGGATTATTAATTTGCGGGGACGTATTATTCCTATTATTGATTTGATGAAACGGTTTAATCTAGAAGGTGGAGAATATAGTGACGAAATGCGAATTGTTGTTGTTGATGTTCAGAACCAAACGGTAGGTATTATAGTAGATATGGTTTCTGAAGTCAGCCGATTGAGTGAGGATGATATTGAGCCGCCGCCAGAAACAGTGACACTAAGCAACACAGCCTACCTTTCCGGTGTAGGTAAATTAGATGGCCGTTTAATTATTTTACTTGATTTAGATTATATTCTCACTGAAAAAGAAATAGCAGCAGTGAGCAGTATGAATGAAGAAAAGATGTAGAGGTTTAAAATAAAAAGGACCTAGTCATGGTCCTTTTTATTGCTTTATTTTTATTTTTAACCTTACATTAAAATGGATAT
>DAOUPZ010000014.1 GCA_030625885.1 Clostridia bacterium | reverse complement strand
AACTTAGTTTTAGGTGGCATATCTTTATCCCTCCTTTTAAATAACATGTGTTATGTAACTTTAGTTATATATTAGGTTAATACTTTTCTGTTGTCAAGTATTATTTGAAAAATTATCTTATTGCGATGTAAAAAAATAAACAACAAAAAATTTTCTCTATCGACGCATCAGCTAGGGGATTAATTGACAATACTCAATCAACCTTCACACTTCACACATAAATAAACAATTACACAAATTCCCCTTCGTTTTACGTAATAGTACGCCCCCCCCTAACGCAAAAAATCCCTCAAACATTAGTCTGAGGGAACATATAAAACACTATTAAATTCAGCCTAAAATCCTGAAAAGGCTTGAAATCAAGCTATTTCTTCTCTATCAACACAACTGTCTCAACGTGCATAGTATGTTATAGTTACATAAATAATATTTGTTAATAAATATCCCTGTAAAATTGAACATTTTACAGGGATTATTGTTTTCTATATGAATGTTTACTTTTTATAATTGGTTAATAACATCATTAGCATCATCAATTAGTTCCTGACCATCTATTGTTGAAAGTTTTCCAGCATTAATAAATCCGTTTACTTGATTAGTAAACGCATTAAGTTGATTTTTTGCAGGATTGTTATTACCTTTATCGATCTTATCAATTGCACCATATAGTTTAGCATTTAATCCGTGTGCTTTTGATTTATCCAATATTCCATTAGTTACTAATGTGTTAATTTTATCTATGATAAGTCTAATTTTATCTTGGGGTGAAAGAATACTGACTACTGCTAAAACAGTTGGATTAGTTCCAACCGGAATTGTTGTAATAACTGTGTCAGTACTTATGTCAATTACAGTGACATTATTAGAATCATAATTACTAACATATCCTTTAGTTCCATCTGGGGTTATTAATGTCCTTAGTGGGTCATCCCCAATAGGAATTATTTTTATTACTGTATCAGTAGCTATATCTATTACCGACAAAGTATTATCTCCACGATTAGGTATATAACCCTTTGTTCCATCTGGGGTTATATCTACTTTATTAGGATCATGGCCAGTTATAATTGTTTTAACTATAGTATCAGTGCTTGGATCAATGACTGATACTATATGCGTATAACGATTAGGGATATAAATCTTTGTACCATCTTGTGTGATTGCTACATCTCCTATACTACCTTGCATTGGAATCACTTTTATAACAGTATCAGTATTTATATCAATTACTCTTATATCACGAGTATGAATAGTACCAACATACACTTTACTATCATCAGGTAATATAGCACTAGCCTGTGGAAAATTACCTACATTATGAATTGTCTTTATTGCAGTATCAGCAATAGTATCAATTACAGTCACATCATCAGATGCACCATTAACTACATAAGCCTTCTTACCATCCGAAGTTATTACCGGTGGATAAGAATTATATCCAATTGGTATATTCTTTATTACAGTATCAGTAGCTATATCTACTACAGAGAGTGGTCCACCGTATGCGTAATTAGGAACATATCCCTTACTACCATCAGGCAATATACTCATTCCGTAAGGCCAATGTATCATTGGAATAGTCTTAATAACTACATTAGTCTTTAGGTCAATTACTGAAACAGTATTTGAAAGACGATTAGCTACATACATTTTGGTTTCATCAGGTGTAATTCCTATACCATATGGATTATTACCTACTGCTATAGTATCGATAACAGTATTAGTCTCTGTATCAATCACAGATATATTATTTGAACCACGGTTTATAACGTAAACCAAATATTTATTAGACATAATTTAACCTCCTTTCCTAGTCTTATAATATGTATTAAACTACAGCGATGTTACAATATATGGATATTAATAAATATTTTGGAATAAATTTAACTTTTAACACGCAATTCGAGCTTCATCTTCCACCTGTTGAGGTATTTTATCGTTTAATAATCCATGAATACGTTTACGGCTATACCAGTTCTCAATATATTTAAATATAGCTAGTTTTGCGGAATAGAAACCTATGTATTTTACATGATGAATCTCTTCTCATTATCCTAAATCTTGAATATTTAATGCAGTTTATTTCAATAGCCTTATTGCAAAATTATAGTCATATAAAATAAATAAAGCCTTTCCTGTTAACAGGAAAGGCTTTTTGCACACTCTTACATCTTTGATTTATCTTTTCTTACAAGTAGTGAACAACACTCCACATGCATGGTATGTTATAGTTACATAAATAATATTTGTTAATAAATGATCCCTGTAAAATTGAAGTTTTTACAGGGATCATTGTTTTCTATATGAATGTTTACTTATTATAATTGATTAATAACATCATTAGCATCATCAATTAGTTCCTGCCCAACTGTTGATGAAAGTTTTCCAGCGTTAATAAATCCATTTACTTGATTGATAAATGCATTAAGCTGATTTATTGCAGGATTGTTGTTGCCTTTATCAATTTTTTTGATTGCACCATTTAGTTTAGCAATTAATCCCTTTGCTTTTGATTTTTTCAATGCACCGTTTGTGACTAAATCGTTAATCTTATCTATGATAAGTCTAATTTTATCTTGTGGTGTTAATACATCGCCTAATTTTATAACAAAAGCATCGTCACTACCTTTTCTTGTATCTTGATATGGATTTACTAGTGGAAAATCATCTGAATCCGTGCATCCTATTACATAAGCATTTCCATCTTTATCTACTGCTATTTTATAACCTTCATCATAATTACTTCCACCTAAATAGGTTGAGTAGACTAATTCTGTTCCATCATCTGTAAGTTTGGTTACAAAAACATCCCTTTCACCTTTTAGAGTATCCTCAATTGGGTCTTCTAGTGGAAAATCATCTGAACTCGTATACCCTGTTACATAGGCATTTCCATTATTATCTACTGCTATACTTCTACCTCTACCACCACCTAAATAGGTTGAATAGACTAACCCTGTTCCATCTTCTGTAAATTTAGTTACAAATATATCTCTAGGGGTATCTTGATATGGATTTTCTAATGGAAAATCACTTGAAGAAGTATCTCCAATTACATAGGCGCTTCCATTATTATCTACTGCTATCCCATAACCGAACTCATGACCAGCTCCACCTAAATAAGTTGAATAGACAAGTCCTGTTCCATCTTCTGTAAGTTTGGTTACAAAAACATCCCATTGACCTTTTTTTGTATCCTGATAGGGGTTTTCTAGTGGAAAATCGTCTGTATTTGTCGCTCCTGTTATAGAGGCATTTCCATTATTATCTACTGCTATCCCACGACCATAATTAAGACTAGGAGAAAAACTACCTATACTTCCACCTAAATAGGTTGAGTAGACTAATCCTGATCCGTCTTCTGTTAACTTAGTTATAAAAACATCAATATAACCTTTTAAAGTATCCTGATAGGGGTTTTCTAGTGGAAAATCACTTGAATTAGTCATTCCAGTTACATAGGCGCTTCCATTATCATCTACTGCTATATCGAAAACATCATCAAAATCACTTCCACCCAAATAGGTTGAATAGACAAGCCCTGTTCCATCTTCTGTAAATTTAGTTACAAAAAATTCTGGACTACCTATTATAGTATCCTGATATGGATTCTCTAGTGGAAAATCACTTGAACTAGTCCTTCCAGCTACATAAGCACTTCCATTATTATCTACTGCTATACAACATTCTGGGTAACCAGCATCAACAGAGCTTCCACCTAAATAGGTTGAATAAATTAGTACAGGATCAATTATGAGAGGTATTTCTCTGTTATAATCACCAAGTTTAAAACTAACATGTTCTAAATCTTTTATATTATAACTACTATCTATCTCTTTCTTTGCTCCTCTAATATCTTGATATACTTTTGGCTTTAGTAACCTTAATTGTTCGTCTTTTATACTTATTAATAAGTTACTATTATCATCTAACTCTATTTTTTCTATACCTTCAAAAGATAAGGTAATATCATTAGGATTAGCTCCAGGTTTTATTATAAAGTCATGTTCTAATTGTCCTTTATTCCCATAATAAACTAAATCGATTCCTGGATATATTTCTTTATATCTTATTTTTGCGTAGGTAGAAATATTTGTTACCCACTTACTTGGATCATTACCTTTAAAGTAATTAACCTTGCCTAATAATTCTTCTTCACCAATAATTTCAGCATTAGGGTTACACCCTTCTAGTTTCATTCCAAAAACATTTACTTCATAATTTTCTGGTGAAGATATTTTATCTTCTTTATGATTTATATTATCAAATTTACTAACATCTCTTTTTTCTGTAGGTTTAATTATTCCAAGTATTACTTTATCGGGTGAAAAAAAAGCTGTATAACCTTTCCCTCTTGCTAAAAATTTTGCTCTTTCATCCCTTTGTCCAAGATTTATTTCAAAGCTAAGAGGTGTATTACTTAATAAATTAACTTTACTACTCATTTTATTATCCCTTCCTTTTAATTTAATCACCCTTAAAACCATTCTCCTCGAAATATAAAGAAATACCACCTGTTGTCTGCTAATTTCAGACCAATCAGCTATTCTATGCATGCCTACCGGCTAAGCATTACCCATTCTGGTCAACTATTTATGTCCCCACCCATTACTATTTTATTAATTTGTTATCCAATTTGACACAAATTATTAAAATTTTAACAAAATAAATTATAAATTTTATTTTATAGATTGATATTTTTAAAATAAGACAACAAAAATCCCTCTATAATCATAAATTATAGAGGGATTTACATGCACACTGTTACATCTCTGATTTATCTTTTAGTATTAGTCGTGAACAACATTCCACATGTGTGGTATGTGGGAACATATCTCCCCCAAAAACTGCACTAATAATTCAGTACGGTTAGTAGATTTAATAATCCACGACTAACTTTGGGACAACAACCCTATCCCTTGCCCCAATTATTTCAACCGTATATCAAAAAGCCTTAATTCACGAAACTCCCCTTGATACTCAAGTTTCCCAGCTTCAATCAGTTTCCTTACGCGATCATCAAGATACGTATCTCCCACAAATTGCTCTGAATGTCCCATGGTCATCCCGACAATTTTAGCTGCTTTTTGAAACTCAGATGTACAGTTTGCTAAAAGAGCATCATCATAGAAAGTTTCATCTACTCCAATGATTTTACCGTCTTTTAATATCCGCAGATTTTCTTTTGTCATCCGCAGCGTTTGCCATTCGTGCAGTAAATTTTTCTGTTTATCCGTTTCTATTTTCTTGATGGTATTCATCAGACTACCAACTACTTCCGGACTGCACTCTGCAACATTTCTTGGTTTGTATTGCCCCCCGTATTGATTATTGACATATGAATCCGATACATTAACCTCATATAAATGTTTGTTTTTTAACAAAGACAGCACATATCTCAAGCCGACCTGTTCATTCGTATTTTCACCATGCCATATGACAACTTTAGTATCTGACTCAATATACTCTATAGCATGAACCGGCTCCAATAAATACCCTTCGAAATCTTCAAAACATTCTTCAAATACAACGCTCTTGAATAATGCTCGAATCCATTCAATCCTTTTTCTCATCCCTGCTTTCGTATCCATTTCACTAATCGGCCCAACGGAATAATCGCCGCCAAAATTGATAATTTCCCCCTGCCACTCATTTTGATGATGGCTTAAAAAGTATCTTAACGTTCCTTTAGCAGAATCTCCAAATACAATATGCACAATCTTATTCATGGCTTATCCTCCTAAGCATATTTATATACATGATTATTGTAGTTTAACCAAATAGGAAAATCGTTACAAAACAGTTAAATATTTTTCTATTATACTAAATATATCATACTTATTTCGTCATATTCTTGTAACTTATCCACACATCAAAAAAGAAGCAAGGATTTATAATATAACCTCTATTTCTGTGCCATCTCCAAGCATACTATTAATTTTTATATTTCCGTCATGTGCGGCTATAATTTCCTTTGCAATAGCCATCCCAAGCCCAGATCCTTTATGACTTTCACCTGTATTCGTTCCTCTGTAGTATCTATTAAAAATGTATTTAATGGCTTCGGAACTGATCCCTTTCCCATTGTCTTTCACAAATATGTGAACATTTTCATCTTTAATCATTTTCACTTCAATTTTTACATTAAGATCATTGTGAATGAGCGCATTATATAAAAGGTTATTGATGACCCTTTTTATTAAAGCATCATCTACTTCCTTTAAGAGCACACTTTCTTCAGAAATAAAACTAATATCCCTATTATTATAACGAGGATCATTCAATATCTCGATAACAGTTTCTCTAACCAGCTTTACTAAGTTAACTTCTCTTCTATTAAGCATAGAAGTTTTATTTTTTAAACGGGTGGCTAAATTTAGATCGTCCACAAGCTCCTTAATATAATTTGATTTTTTATGGATAATATCAGCATACGATTGAATCTCTTCTTGAGAAAACGCATAATTGTTATCACTTAAAATCTCTGCAAAGCCTTTAATTGATGCTAAAGGTGTTTTGATATCATGAGATATATTGGCAATCCACTCCTCCCTCATTTTCTCTAACTTTTTACGTTCTCTTTCATTGCTTTTAAGCGTATCGGAAAGGCTGTTCAGATTATCATAAATGTCACGATATATCCCCTTTTGGGGGTAATATACATTATAGTCTCCTTCTCCTAATTTTTCTACGCCGCTAATAATATTTCCTAATGGTTTTGTAAGCCGCCGGCTGAATAAATAGCCAAAAAATAAAGCAATTACAGAATCAATTAAAAGCACAATTATAGTGATGTTTTTTATAAAGAATCCCATTTCATCTTTATTATAGATAAAAACTTTCTTTCCTATCTCATTCATAGGAAACCCCATAATATAACTATACTGTTTATCAGCTATCTTTTTCTCTCCTATTAATATCGTATCTGCACTGCCTATTCCCCCAGAATATTTATACCCATGAACAAGTTGAAACGGGGTATATTTTTCGGGCACATTTTCCGGTTTTTTATAATTATAGACTTCTCTCCCATTTTCATCTAAAACTTGTATCCATGAATCTTTACGATCTAAGATTTTCTTCCCTGCATCACTTACATAAACATGATCTCTATCACTTAACAGATAATTATGAAAATTTCTCGCAAACTTCTCTGGATTAGCTTCAACCAAAAGTTCATTATTTCCATTGTATATTATTTTTTCCCTATCCACAGCATTTCCCATAAATACGCTGATAACAGCCAAAATATTTATAAGGGTCACGATAACAACAACTGCAATCACAGTCAACACAAATCTGGATGTCAGCTTCCATCTCATTTTCATTTTCTACTCATCCTTTACCACAAGCTTATACCCGAGTCCCTTAATATTGATAATATACTTAGGCTGAGAAGGGTTATCTTCTATTTTCTCTCGAAGCCTTCTAATATGAACCATGATCGTATTATCAAAACCGATATAATCCTCGCCCCACACCTCATCACAAATTCTCTCTTTGCTGATAATTTGATTGAGATGCTTGGTCATGTATACAAACAACTTAAACTCCTTAGGCTTAAGATCAAGAACGATGTTATTCTTTTTAACCTCTATTTTTTCCTCATTTATTTCAAACGGACCAAAGGATAAATGCTTCTCCTCTTTCATATTTATCGTGGTTCTTCTGAGCTGAGCCTTAACCCGATAAGCCACTTCTTTAGGACTAAACGGTTTTGTTATATAATCGTCCCCTCCTAAAGCAAACCCCAGAATCCGATCCAACTCCTCTGACTTAGCAGACAAAAATAAAATAGGCACCATAGACGTTTCTCTAATTTTCTTACAAACTTCATACCCTTCCTTATCCGGCAGCATGATATCTAATAAAATAAGATCCGGCCTTACAGATTGAAATAAATCCAATCCATCCTCTCCATTTTCTGCTGTATATATTTCTTTAAATCCTTCCTTCGTTAACACCGTTGATAAAAGGTTTAATAGATCGGTCTCATCATCTATGATTAATATCTTCTTTTGCTTTATGATTGTTTCCATAACTCATCCTCCTAAAAAACTAGATAACACTAAAATTCTTAAATACATTACTTCTTAAAATTCCTCATATGTAGTATTTCTATATCTATAAATAATATTGCCAAAAAACCTGATGTTCTTCGCTCAGGTTATTTGGCAATAATTTTCAATTTTTTTATTTTTCCTTAGTAAAAGCCTTATAAGTCAATTTAGGCAAAAATACAATTCCTACTATAAATATCCCGATCAGAATCATTATCGTGATAGCGGAGGCTTGGTATCTTATTAACTGACAGCTCATCATTCCCCAAAGTGGGGTAAAAGTTAAATAGGTTGCTAATCCAATCTGTTTTAAAAATCCTTCTATTATATAAGGCAGTCCCATAATAAATCCGCCAAAGATAAAGGGTATTGTTGCGGATTGACTGATCGATGATAAGAATAATCCTAATTGTGCAAAGAAGAAAGATCCCATGATAATGGTTATGATCATCATTAAGATCATTTGAAGTACTGTTATGCTCGAGCCGCTTTTTCCAAAATACCAGAGATTTTTTAAAGGTAAACCTAATCCCTCAAATTGATATTTCGTTAAGGCTGATAGACAAACCGTTAAAAATATGGAAAGATTGACGATAGAGGCACCAATGCCCGCAGCCACTGATTTAGCTGACACGATTTCTTTCTTACCATTTTTAGTCGTGTTAATTAATCCTGCCATATTTGAATGATATTCTAAGGTATAAGCACCTGAAAATACCATAAACATCAGAAGGCCCATCAATGGTACCAATCCATATCCCTTGCTAAATAGATCTGCATAAGTTTCTTCGATAGAAAAGGTACGAATTGAAACAAAGCTTAAAAACAATGCGCCTGCCCAGACAATAAATACCCTTTTTTTAAAAAGCATTTTCCTTAGTTCCAATTTTATCAAGGTTCCCATATTTACACCTCCTGAATATTTTCTAAATCAAAGTAGAACATATAAACATCCTCAAAACTTGGTTCTACAGCTTCTGAATTTGGATATGGAATCATTTTCTCACTGACAACTCTAAGCGTGACATCATGAACACCCCGTTGAATATTAATAACCTTATAACGATTCTGTATTTCCATAACCTCATTTTCCTGATCCGTTTTAATGCTATAAACCTTACCTTTCATACTTGAAAGTATATCTTGATGCGTTCCCTTCATCAGCATCGCACCATTTTTTAACATCATCGTTTCCTTGGCTATGGATTCGATATCGGAAATGATGTGGGTGGAAAGTATGATAATCTTATCCTTAGATATTTGTGACAAAAGATTTCTAAATCTTGTTCGCTCTTGCGGATCAAGCCCTGCTGTAGGTTCATCTAACACTAAAATCTTAGGATCATTTAATAAAGCCTGAGCGATGCCAACTCTTCGCTTCATTCCTCCCGAAAACTTACCCACTGCTTTATTTCTCACTTCATATAATCCCACCAGGTTTAATAGCTTGTCTATTTTTTCCTTAGCTTTTTGGCCGCTTAACCCTTTTAAAGCTGCCACGTACTGTAAAAATTGTTTCGCAGAAAAATTTTTATAGACTCCAAACTCCTGCGGAAGATATCCTAATACATCTCGATAATTATTACCCAGATCATTGATATTCTTACCATTGTAAATGATTTTCCCTTTTGTTGGCTTTGTTAAAGTTGTTATTTGTTTCATAAGGGTGGTCTTCCCTGCCCCATTTGGTCCTAATAATCCATACACGCCATTTTCCAAACTGACCGATATATTATCGTTTGCATTTTTCTTACCATATATCTTCGTTAAATTTTTTATTTCTAATATGTTCATAAATCATACCTCCTCAAATTATTTATTTAAAATCATTTTAAACGTCAATACACAGAGTGCTATTCCCACAAATAATATGGCTATTAATACGCTATTGCATAATTTGATAAGATCCAAACTTTTCCCCAAAATATTAACCTGACCGAAGTACATGCCTACAAACTGATTAGGATAAAACATGATGTCTACATAATTTCCCTTGCTGAATACACTGAATAATGATTCAGGCAAGAACTTCATGAGAGTGCATACTTTCCCAAACACAATGAATATTAGCGTGCCGCTGATCGAAGCTAAGGAATTCGTTGTTATAAATGAGAAAAAGCTGGCAAACACAGCGATCGTAGTAAATACTAACATCATAACTCCAACCTTAAGCATTAAATATGAATTGATTGTAAAAGTACCATTCAGTAGACTGCCATTATCAACGATTCTAAAGGCTTCAAACCCTCCATTAACAGGTGTTCCATGCTGGCCTAAGGTTACTAAAAATACGATTATCAAATATGATCCATACAGCACAATCGGTAATATGATGGCTAATCCTAACTTTGAATATAAAACCTTGAACTTATTCTTTGAGGAAAGAATAATATTGTCCATGCCTGAAATGATTTCATCCGTATAAATATTTGAAAATATTAACACCGAAATAATGACTATAATAAATGATACTAACGGATGAGCGGCTCGATGATTAAAAACCTTAAAAAAACTGACATCCTTATATGCCTTACTTTTAATGGATTTTAGCTTCTCCTGTGACATCTCTCTTATTTTCAGAGAAAAAGGATCATTTCCCTCGAGATTAGCCATCGTTTCTATTTCGGCTATTTTATTATTGAATTTCTCCTGTGCAATTTCTTCCCCTGGTCTACGATCTGCAACTAACTCATACTTATCATTTCTATAAAAATTTTCTGTTTCTAATACGGGTTTTACAAAAACGATAACCCCGCAAAGGAAAACAAATAACGCTATTGCGATTAATCCTGTTTTAGATTTTAGCATCTTTTTTAATTCCCAAAAAATCATTTAAGATCCCTCCTTATTCCCTGCTACAAATTAATTATACAATCCCAAACTTACATCATGATAAACTAAACCTTAATTAAACCTTAAAAAAAGGTGTATTGTAGAATTCTACAATACACCCTTCTAATAATATTCTTCACAAATGTAATTTTTATGATACGTTTTTATCTCAATATGATGAGATTAGCTCAAATTGTATGTTTCACATACCTTTTCAATATCTTTTTCATAAAGCACTATACCAAAATTATTCTTTAACTTATATGTTCTTTACTATACATGCTCTTCCATTTGATTTTGCCTTATAAAGTAATCCATCAACACCTTTTAATAATTCCTCCATTTTTTCTCCTCTATATTTTATTAATCCACCACTGATAGATAATTGATCATCAAAATCAATCTTATTAATTATATCCTGGAGTTCATCTATATATTTTGCAATACCTTGCTCCATCGTACCTAAAATAATAATAAATTCATCTCCTCCATACCTTCCTATAATATCTTCAGAACTCAGTAAAGTTTTCAATTCTGCTACAATACTTTTTAAAACATAGTCTCCTACAGCATGTCCATAACTATCATTAATCATTTTAAAATAATCCACATCAAACATTAATACGTAAAAAGAGTCATCTGAGAAATGATAATTGTTAATTTTATCTGTCAGCACTTGGAAAATATATCTTCTATTATAAGCCGATGTCAACTCATCCATTATCGATATTTTATGCAATGCTTCATTATTTTCCATAAGCTGCTGATTCAAGAAAATTACACGATTTCGCTCTTTATAAAGTTCATTCATATATAATTTTAAGAGCATAATCATTGATATAGCAACAATAATTATTTGAACGGTAAAATCTATTAATCTTGTTTGGGGATTTACATACATGGGGAATATACTAGGTCTATAGTATTCAATTATATTTAAAATAATAGTACTTAATACAATATAAGTTACAAAAACACTTCTCCATTTATTCGAAAGTGTTAGCACAACAAGTGTGATAAACAGCGTAAAATATAACGGCATTGTACCTAAACTTCCATGATCAAAAAACCATCCAACTGGATAACAGACAAATATAAGTATGCTATAGGTTACTAAATTGTATGGTTCATATAAATTCTTAAATCGGGAAATATAGTATAAAAAAAGCCAAACTATACTTGATGTAAGCCATAAAACTGTTGCTCTAATATCTAAACTCATTACACCATTTGCCACACCAGCTAATCCTGATATCATAGTTCCCATAATGAGAACTATATGATATATTTTCTGCTCAAATGAAAATACTTTATTTGACCCAATCAATTTTTCTATCAAAACCTTAAACATTAAATGCCTCCAACTCTATGCCATTATTATGTTTCTTCCTATCTACATTCACTTTATTCAAATAAATGTTCCATTGTTAATACCATCAAATCTATTAGGAATTTTCTCATATTACAACAATTCCTATTATATCAACTATTTCGACAATTAACAATTTTACACTTGCTTACAATAATCATTCTTAAAAAATATATTTTCTTTCTTGCTTTTCTTGGCACAAAAAAACACCTACTCTTTAGCAGATGCCCTTTATAATACCTAACATTTTAATTCAGAATTTCTTTAACTCGACCTACAATACCACCTTCAAGCATTACTTTTATGCCATGAGGATGGGTATGGGAATTTGTAAGAATCTTTTGAACAACCCCTTCAGTTAATTTTCCTGAACGTTGATCTTGTTTTTGTACAACCTTAACTTTTATCCCTTGTTTTATATTTTCGCGTTTAGTTCCTGTCATAAATATTTTCCCCTTTCCTTACCTCAGCCTTCACCTTCCTTCAGATTCCACCTCACGCTGAACACCCTGTGTCGTATGTGAAAAAATATCTTCCTAAAAACCGCCATTACTTATGATACGGTTCACCTGAAGATGCTTAATATTTAGCCTGATTGTACTCAATATATCGTACTTATTTTACCGTAATACGCTTTATCTTTTCTGTCTAGTTTATTAGTCTTTTTCAAGCCATAAAGCATGAATCTTTCTGTTATATTTTTTTATAACTCATCTTTTATCACTACCCCTAATAATCTAGCTAAAGATACTGCTTGTAGGGGTGAAATGATTGCCCCCTTGACATCCTCTATTCTGACACCTATACCATCAATATCACAAGTACTCATATCAATACCCTTTAGTTTAGTTCCTGACATCTGACATTCCCTAAGATCTGTATTCACCAAGCTAACATCCGTAAATTCAGAACATTGAAAATCAGCAAAACTTAATAACGATTCTTTAAATCTAACTCTTTTACAATGTGAAAATCTAAAATTCGCATACCTTCCATTACACTTATTCATTACCACATTTTGAAATGAAGCATCACTTAAATCTGAACCTACTATCTTACAGTTTTCCAGTTCTACTCTATGAATTATTGATCCACTCAAATCCATGTTGGACAAATCACAATTTTCAAACTTTACATCTTCAATATCCGCTCTACTAAATACGACATTTTTAAAAGTAACATTTCTAAATATAATTTGCTTGAAATTAACTTTTTCAGATCTTTGATCCTCAATCATACAATTAGAAATCAACTTTCCACAAAGTTGATCTTCATCCTCAAATTGTTCTTCTAAATTTTCGATTAGAGCTAATTCTCGAGGTATTCTAGGTGACAGTATCTTAAAGTTTTTTTCTGCTTTTTTCATGTATAATCCCCTCATAAGAAACATCCTCTTGCTTTTCAGTTTATATCTTTTTTGCGACTATAATATCCCTATTAATCGCCTGTGATACCCTGTGAAAAAAGTTCAAATAACGCTCATCATTAACGACAGTAAATCCATTATCAACAAGTATCTTTGCTATTTCTTCTCTTTTATTTGTATAAGTATTCCAAGATAATGCTATGGCACCACCTTTTTTCAGCAACATATACCATGATTTAAACGAAACATCTAAAAGATCGTCTAAATTTCTAAATGTTTTTTCCTTATTTTTTCCCATGTGTTGAATACCATAGGGAAGATCACCAACAATTATGTGCATAGAATTCTTTTTAAAAGCCTTATGTGCATCTGTCGTATCGCCTCTTAAAACCTTTAATTTTTTTCCAGCTTCCAGTTTTAATTCTTCTTTTGTTTTTCCTATGTTTACCTCTATTATTTCGCCGATATTTTCGTTATTTACAATTGCTTTTCCCTTGTGGGAGTTGTGTTTATACTTACCCTCTTTAAGATATCTAAGAAGATAATTGCCCAGTTCATCTACATGCTTTTTATTTTCTTCTACGCCATATGCATTACACCCTAGTACTAAAGATTCAAACAACGTTGTGCCTTTTCCACATACAGGGTCTAATACGTTTATACACTCTAAGTTATAAAAATCTGTTGAAAATATAGCTGTATTCAAAAGAAGTCTAGTAAATGTTTCATTTGTTTTGCCTGTATACTTCAGTCTTACACTTATATCATCACCCAGGTAGTTTGTTGCAGCTATTTCTATCGGTCTCAAAAGAGTATCTGATTCAATCTCGAACATGGTGTAATAAAATGAAAGGTTAGCTATATGCTTCGTGGATTCTTTTTCAAATTTATTATCGGTTTCAAACATAAGATAATAGGCTTTACCCATTTGTACCACTTCTAATCGTTCAGTTTTTATACCCAATTTTTCAAATACTATTTTTGCTTCATATATACACATTCTTTTCATCTCTTCAAAATAAGGTATATTACTATTTGGCTTTAATAAGACTACATATTTCATCTATTTTCCCTCTCTTTTGTTTGCTCATAAATGTATACAAACTATATCATATTCCCATATACCATATCATATACCAATTATTGTTTCAATACTCCTTTTCCAGTCTTTTTCGATATAATTTTCACTATTTTTACTAAAAGAATCAAAATCCAAAAATAGCTTAAAATCAAAGATTTTGACAATACAATGCCGTAACACACTCCACATATGTTACGGCATTGTATCCATACTAAAACGCATAATTATTATAAAGTCATTTTTCGAGCTGACGCCCCTCTGACATTTAATTCTAGTTTAATCGGATGCTTTATTCAGATTGGTTAGTAAACGATCTATCACAAGAGCTGCTTCATATCGACTAACCGTTTTTTCTGTTTCATCGGTAATATCTGCATTCATTATGGCGTCAAACGACTGTTCTTCCTTATCCCTCCCGGAAACATCACTGTATTTATTCAAAATTCGTTCAATGATTGAGCGCAGCACTACCTGGGAAAGTGCCTTATCAGGAGCAAATGTTCCCCCTTCATCACAAATGATATAGCCCTCCTTGGACAGCGCGCCCACTGCTCCAGCATACCATTCAGACGATACATCATTGAATACCTCCGTTACATATTGTTCATCACCTTCTAGTTTCAAGCCTCTAGCTAGAATTGCTGCAAACTCGGCGCGTGAGATAAGAGCACAAGGATCAAACCGCCCCGGCGCTTTTCCATTAATGATATAACGATCTGCCATATTTTCAATGATTTCTCTTCCTTCAAACCCCTCTAGATCTGCAAAAGTATTTTTCTCCAATTGTTTAGCAACAGTTATTGCTTCTATCCATTGCAGCCCGCTCCCTCTTTTTACACTTAGGTCATTAATAACCACCGTTCGGGTACGAACGATTTCGGCCTTATTAGAATTATCAGGGAATTCTGCATAAGAACCTAATGCACTGATAACGTAGTAACGCCCCTGATCATTGCCTATATAAAGCATCACATGTCCCGGAAAGTACAGGATTGCACCTGACTGGACTTGATCTAGCATTTTACTTTTACTTTTAAGGCTTAAATTTGTAAGATCCGCTATTTTACCGGGGCTCATCCCCTGAGGATAGGAATTTCTAGGTAATTTAAAACCAAAACTGCAATAAAGGTCTAATATCATACCCGAGCAATCCCGAGCCTCTAACATGCCTCCCCATCCATATCTGTCGCCTTGCATCTTAAAAACCTGTTTAAGAACATTAGCACGCGTATAGGGTAAAAATCCAACATTTACGTCTTTAGAAACCGGGATCATCGCTAACTTATAGCTGATAGCACCTGATCTTTTACGTACCGGCATCTTCACCACATAGTTATCATAGGGTACTCTGTCGTCTATTGAAATGGGAATTTCGTTTTCGCCAACTAGAGGTAAAATAGTTCCCATTGAAAGTTCAAGTGCAGAGAGCTCCGGTGACCAGGGATTACAATCAAGTTTAATTTTGTTGCCGGTAACCACTAAAAAGTCAGTGTACTTTTGCTCTTCTAACCAGAATTCCTTGTCTGGACAAATAGCTACATCCTCTGCTAAAACCCATCCAGAGCAATTGTACATACGAATATAAAACCACTTTTTATCCCTGCTCTGGTGAAGGATTACAACAGGTTCATTAACCAGCAATCCCGAATTCTGAAATCGATCGAAGGCCGGATCATCTGCCGCATCACTAACAATGTCTGCAACAGGAAATATCTTTAGATTTGTCCGATGAATAACAAACCCGTATTTCACCGGATTACGATCCTTAATTCTCTGAAGATTTAACTGCTTTTTTAACTGTCCCCAGTACCTTTTCCCTACTTGTCTGCCATCAACGAAAGATGGTGACTTAGGAAACGGGTAATCAATGAATTTCTCCAAGTCTGTCCGAGAATAAGCTTCCGGGACACGGGTTAGATCAATCATATAATTAGAAAGTTCGTTTAACATCTCCTGGTTAAATGATTGAATTTGATCGTCAGACATGATCCTATCATCTGGATGCTCCAGTTTGTCTATCCAATACTGAGAACTAAGCATCTCAGTCTTTACGTTTGGCATGGTTTTAGCCAATGGCGCCATTGCATAACTGCAATCTACCAATAATCCCAGTTGTAATATAACTAGACTACATAAGAAAAAACGCAACACTTTTTTATTCACTATAAGTCCTCCCCAAATTGATTATAATGTAAATAACTTTTGGTGCTCGATACGAGTCGCACGAAGTGCCTTACTCAAGTTATTTTTCTACTTCTTCCAGCTCTTCGGTTTTGTCTTCCTCCAGCTTGAGCCTTGCAAATGCTTTATCTTCGGACAAAGCCATTTGAAATGACGGTGTCTGATCAACTAAAATCGCTGCATTTTTGCTTTTGGCTTGCAGCAAATGTCCGCCCATTGTTTTATCATCACTGATAAAGTGCAGATGATACCCCGGCACATTGATCCCGTTTACATACGCCGGACACCAAAAACCCACAAGCGTTCCCTTAACGTTTTCATATTCAAAGGTTGGTTGGTTTTTGGTCACCTCTGCAAGCGGAGGATACGGTTTTTCCTGTGAGGGAACCGATCTCACCTTGACATAGGCAAAGTCTCCAGAAATTTTGAAAGCATAAAACAGATTTTTGTTTTCAATTAGATTATCAAGCATATTTTGAAGACTATCATAATCATCAAATTCAGCATTCTCAATGCGTTTATCCTCATTAAACACAGTTACCGATGCAAAGGGCGTTGTCTGCATATCATCTACCTTTTCCACCATACCATCGTACTTTGCTTTATAAACATTACCATCTAGTACGATCATTTCGCCATCAAGCGCAGCAAATGTACCAATGCCAATATTTCCTCTATCTTTCAGCGCATCAATCGATACCTGCCCATCATAGGCACCTGCCAGTAAAGCATTAATCGTTGACACCTGATATAGTACCTCCTCCTCCACAGGACATGCGTTCTCTTGAACATTACAGCCGCTGATTGCCACACATAATACAATCAAACTTACAATGACTGATAACCTTTTCATCATACAATCTCCTCTCCAAAATAAGTAAAATAAAAAAAGCAACCTATCTAATCCCCAAAGGGAGTCATTTTGCTATAATTTTCTATGTTTTTATGAAAAATCCTCTATAATTAAGCATATTTGTTGTGTTTTCACACAATTATGTCCCCCCAGAAGTCGGAAATCTGTTACCTTTCCTTGTCCATGGTAATATATAGACAAACAAAATAAAAAGGGGCATAATGCCCCAATTGCCTTATTTGCGCTCTATCAACACACTGTCTCTACACGCACCGTATGTGGAAACATATCTCCAATAATTCGAACCAATGAATACTCGCCGACCAAATTATGGAATGACTCATTTGTTTTATTAGTGAAAAATGTGCCAAAGATGTTGCCAATGCCCCCTTCCCTCTGAAATAAGTTATATATTAAACTTTCCGACCTGTTTTTGTAATTCTTCTGCCAAACGCGCCAAATTCTCGCTACTTGCAGCAATCTCTTCAATTGCCCCCATTTGTTCCTGAGTTGCTAAAGCAGCTTGCTGCGTACCAGCAGCACTTTCTTCTGTAATATTGGCTATATTGTTTATAGCCCCAACAACTTGCCCTGAACCGACAGAGATTTGCTGTGATGCAGCTGAGACTTCTTCTACTTCTGTAGCAATGCGGTCTATAGATGTATGAATATCTTTAAACGCATCTCCTGTTTCTATAACAGCACTCGAACCTTCTTCGACCACTTCAGCTCCTTTATTCATTAACGCAACCGTACTGTCTGTTTCCTGTTGCACTTGAGCAATTAATTGCTCAATTTGTCCTGCAGCATTGCTGGATTCTTCCGCCAATTTACGCACTTCGTCCGCTACAACCGCAAAACCTCTTCCCTGTTCACCTGCTCGTGCAGCTTCAATCGCGGCATTAAGCGCTAAAAGGTTTGTTTGATCCGCAACACCTGTAATGACCTCGACGATCTTGCCGATTTCCTGTGAATTTTCTCCAAGCGCTTTTGTAGCCACAGCAGATTCTTTTACTGCTTCTTGGGCATCTACCATCTTTTGAATTGCTTTATCCACTGCAATCTTTCCGTTATCTGCTGCTTCTTTAGCATTCTTACCCTCTTCGTTGGTCATCTGAGCATTCCCAGCAATCTGCTGCATACTCGTTGCCATTTGGTTAATTGTATCAGAAGTTTCTTCAACCATTGAAGCCTGCTCTGTTGCCCCTTTTGCAAGTTCATCTACTGTTAGTGTCATTTGCTCCGTCATAGAACTTGTTTGCTGCAACGATGCAGCAATTTCTTCAGAAGATGCACTTAAATTTTCTGCTGCAAATGCAACATGATGGAGTGTTTCTCGTAGGCTGTCAACCATTTTCTTAAAAGCACTCGCTAATTGCCCTACCTCGTCATTTGTGGCTACTTTAACTTCAGCAGTCAAATCACCACTGCTGATAACGTTTGCAACAGCCGTTAATTCCTTGATTGGTCGGACAATACGACATGCAATTACGGTTGTCATAACAGTAATTAAAATAACAGCAGCTAGCACCAACGATAAAAGATAATGGCGTAATTGATTAATATCCTTAAACAAGCGGGGATCATTATCAGGTACTATAAAACCAATAGACCACCCGGTAGCTGCAATGGGTGCATATCCCACATGCCTTTGGATTTTATTATAAATGTAAATATCATTTCCAGTCTTCCCATTTACCATATGCTCAGTGACCTGTTTAGCGTGTTTATCATCTGTTACAAAGGCACTCTTCTTTTCATTCATGACAAAGTCCTTATTAGGATGCACCAAAAATATTCCCTTTTTATCGATAAGTTGTGCATAACCCAAGGTTCCAAGTTTTATATTTAATATATTATGTGAAATTTTATTCATGGAAACACCTGTTACTAAAACACCCGTACCTTTATCATCGTTATCCTTAACAAGCGTAGAAATATAGAAAATAGGATCACCTGTAAATTGGGAAACCATTACATCTGAGATAAAGGTATTACCTTTTAAAGCTTCTCGGAAATAATCTTGTCCGCTAACATCAATACCAATACCTGATGTATTGCTATGATGACTAATAATCCCTTCCATATTAACTGTAAACATAGCGTCATAATTATTACAACGCTTTACTCGCTGTTTCAAGTAATTATTTATTTCATCATCCGTCTGAACATCCGGTAATGTTAAAGACATTCCCTGAACATCATCCCGCATGGCAATTATCCAGTCATCTAAACCATTTGCCGTATCATACGCCCGCATTAATAACAAATGATCCAGTCGTGCTGAAAGTGCTTTTTGTGCCTTACTATAACTCAAAAAATTGGCTATTCCCAAAGGAATCAGCGCCATCAACAAACAAAACACCACCAATTTAATGCATAGCGGATGCTTACCTCCTTGTTTTACCTTTTCATGTTTTACCTTTTCATGTTTTACCTTTCTAGGTACTTTTTCTGCCTTGCGAAACTTTTTTAGTTTTAACATAATATCCGCCCACTTCCTTTTAAGATGAAAATTTTTATAATATTAAACCCAAAATGATCAATATGTTGTTAATTGCAAAAAAAGCTTTTATATATTATGCTATATACCAACAAACTGGAAAGTTCATTACTATGCTTGGACACAAGTATAATATTACGCCACTATTTTTTTTCTATTTAAAAATAAAAAAGTCAATCCATCAATAGTAAGCTATTTATATATTGACATTCTATTTATATTTCCATATTCCTAGTATTTTGTCATTAAGTTATCTAATAGAGCCATTACATTTTATTATATAAAAAACCGCAGGAGCTGAAGCGTTACTCCGCCAAAATTCTCCAAACAAAAACGGAATATCAAATAATATCCCGTATCACAATATATTAACTTATTTTATGATATCAAAAGTACCATCTTTTAATCTCATTTACCTATCATGCTTTTATAGCCCAACGCATTTTAGTAGAACGAGCACGACTATTAATATTACATTCTTCTGCTGATGGTCGAATAATCTCGGGCGCAATTTCTCGGTAGACACCTTCACGAAATAAACGTTTAAAAGACTTTTTGACAAGACGATCTTCTCCTGAATGAAAAGAAAGTATCGCAACACGTCCACCCTCAGCAAGGACAGCAGGTAGTTTTTCCAAAAAATCATATAGCACTTCAAATTCATTATTGACATCAATTCGTAACGCTTGGAAAGATCGTTGACAGGATTTTTTAATCTCATCCTTCCTTTTGTTTTCCGGAATAAATTTCAGAGCATCTTTAATTATATGTTGGAGCTGAGTTGTTGTTGAGATGTCTGTACCCTTTTTAATTTCAGAAATAATGGCACGAGCGATTACTTCTGCATGAGGCTCATCCGCATTTTCTATCAACATTCCATGTAACTCATCTTGTGAAATATTTTTTAACCGCTCCGCAGCAGATAGTCCTTTTTTAGGATTCAGTCGTAAGTCTAATGGTCCTTCACTCTTATATGAAAATCCTCTTTCAGGATTGTCTATTTGCATTGAAGATACACCCAAATCAGCTAATACAAAATCCAGTGGTCCTGATTCAGCAGTAATTTGATCTATATTGGAAAAGTTCAATTGCTTGATCGTTAAAATTTCGGAGTCATAACCCAAACGCTCTAAACGCTCCCTGGTACGCGGTAATTCGATAGGATCTACATCAAGTGCATACAAGTGCCCCTTCGAATCTAAACATTTAAGCATTTCTAAAGTATGACCACCATAACCTAATGTTGCATCTAATCCAATTTGTCCCGGAGTAATTTGTAAAAATTCTAATATTTCTTTAACACAAATTGAGATATGCATACCAGCAGGTGTACTGCCCTTTTGAATAACCCTTGACACAGTATCAGCATATTTCTCTGGTTGCAGTTCCTTATATTTTTCTTTAAAAGATTTAGGATGAGTTCCTTTATAACGAATACGTCGCTTGTGTTTTTGCTCTTGCTTATCCATTACATAACCTCACTAATATTTCCACCTTTCTTCCACTTTCTTAATATATTTTTATTATGCTAATATAAATCATATAATAGCAAATACAACTCATATATGCAAACTCAAAGCCCATTGTTGATTAGCCTTTATATTTCATAGTTCCTTAGAACTGTCTGTCCTTAAACATTATGATAATCCTTGCCGCCTGAACTGGTTATTATAAAGATTATCATAAAATCCCTTCTGCTTTAGCAACGCTTCATGTGTACCGCTTTCTATAATCTCCCCGCCATTGATAACCAGAATCATATCCGCATCTTTAATCGTACTGAGACGATGCGCAATCACGAAACTGGTGCGATCTTTCATCAATACCCGCATCGCTTCCTGTATGTGGTACTCCGTACGGGTATCAACATTGCTGGTCGCTTCATCCAATATGAGAATAGCCGGGTTTGCAAGAATGGCTCTGGCAATAGCAAGCAACTGCCTTTGACCCTGGCTGAGGTTGCCCCCCTCTTCAGTAACAACGGTATCATAACCTTGCGGTAAGCGATGGATAAATTGATCCGCGTACGCCAATTTTGCCGCACTCTCTACTTCTTCATCGGTGGCATTTAAGCGCCCATAACGAATATTTTCTCGCACAGATTCGGAGAACAGATACGTATCTTGAAGAACAATTCCCAACAAAGAACGCAAGCGATCTCTTTTAACATTCCGGATATCCTGGCCATCAATATAAATAACCCCTTGATCAATATCATAAAAACGCGTTAGGAGATTAATAATCGTCGTTTTACCTGAACCTGTTGGCCCGACCAGTGCTACAGTCTGACCCGGATTTACATCAAAATGAATATCTTTCAATACCACTGTATCCTTCTTATAACTAAAGGAAACATCATCAAATCTTACTGACCCCACCACTTTTTCCAAAACAAGAGCATCCCGTGCATCAGCCGGCTCCGATTTTTCATCCAAAACTTCAAAAACTCTTTCCGCCCCGGCAAGCGCAGATTGAATCATATTAAACTGATTGGCCAGCTCATTAAGCGGTCTGGCAAACTGTCGTGTATAATTGATAAAGCTGGCAATGACACCCACCGTAATAATTTGCTTGATCGCTAGATAACCACCGATGCTCGCAACAATGACAAAGCCAATATTATTCAAAGCATTCATCAACGGGGGAATAATACCAGAGAAAATTTGCGCACGAATGGCAATCCCTTTTAATCCCCTATTGCTATCCTCAAATTCGGCAGCATTTTCCTCTTCCCGGCAGAATATTTTTACCACTTTCTGACCGGAAATCGTCTCTTCGATAAAACCATTCAACTGTCCCAACATCTTCTGCTGCTCTGTGAAAAGCTTCCGTGTTCGCCTGGCAATTCTTCCGGTACAGAAAAACATAACCGGTATGATGGTCAATGTTAAAAGCGTTAGTATCGGACTAAGATAAAACATCATAACAATGGTTCCTGCTAGAGTAATAACGCTGGAAAAAATCTGCGTCATGCTGGTATTTAAGTTTTGACTAATATTTTCAACGTCATTAGTTAACCTGCTCATCATATCCCCATGCGAGTGACTGTCAAAGTAACTTAACGGAAGCGTCTGCAGTTTTTCAAATAAATCTTTTCTTATTTCTTTAACCGTTTCCTGTGCCACCCCAATGGTTAAATAACTTTGCAGCCATGTAAATAAAGCACCAAAAATATATACGCCTGCCATCATCAACACAATAAACATCAACCCTTGAAAATCTTTCGGTATGATATACTGGTCAATGGCTCTTCCAATCAGCAAAGGACCTGTTAATATAAATGCAACGCTGAACACCACCAATGTCAATATTAAAGCAAGTGTGTTCTTTTTATCACTCAAATATTTCCAAAGTCTTTTCAATGTTACTTTAGAATCTTTAGCCTTGGCTCCCGGCATAAACCTGCCGCGATGACCACCCCTACCGCCAAATCCTCCCTGACCTGCCTGAGACTTACCGGAATGGTTATTGGACATGGATTAATCCCTCCTCTCCCAGTTGTGAGCGACAGATATCCTGATAAATGGGATTGGAGCTTAAAAGTACTTCATGCGTGCCCTGGCCTACGATTTTACCATCTTCAAGCACCAGGATCTTGTCCGCATTCAAAACCGTGCTGATACGCTGCGCAATCATGATGCAAGTCGTGTTTTTCATCATTTCCTTTAACGCTTTTTGAATGCGGTATTCCGTCCCCAGATCAACAGCACTTGTACTATCATCCAGTATGAGTATTGCTGGCTTTTTAATGAGTGCTCTAGCGATGGCAAGCCGCTGCTTCTGACCTCCCGATACATTGACACCTCGTTGTCCAAGTTGTGTTTCATATCCTTCCTTAAAACGTTTGATAAAATCATGGGCCTGAGCTGCTTTAGCAGCTTCCACAATTTCTTGCTCTGTTGCATCTTCTTTCCCCAATAAAATATTTTCTTTAATGCTACCAGAAAACAAGATGGATTCTTGCAACACCACGCTGATACGCTCCCTTAAAGCTTTAAGCTTCATGGTGCGCACATCTCGACCATCTACTAGAATCCTCCCTGCCGTCACATCATAAAGACGAGGAATCAAATTCACCAGCGTAGATTTCCCGGAACCCGTTCCACCCAAAATGGCAACTGTTTCTCCCAAATTTGCTGTAAAGGATATGTTTTTTAATACCGGATCACCACAGCCTCCTTTGTATTTAAAAGATACGTTGTCAAATACGATGCTGCCTGTGGCTATAGGTTCATCAGAAGCATCTCTTGCATCAACAATATCCACTTCCGTTTCTAACACTTCATTAATCCGATCTACAGAAGCCTTGGCACGAGAAAACATCACTAACACAAAGGCAACCATTAATAAAGAGAATAAAATTAACATCATATAATTAATAAATGCCATGATTTGTCCAACCTGAATGGTTCCTTGAACCACTTGAATACCACCAAACCAGATCACAGCTACAATACTCAAGTTCATGATGAGCATCATCAAAGGCATAACTCGTATCATCAATCTTGAAACCCTGATCGTAGCACCCCTTAAGTCATCGTTTACCGTATTGAATCTGGCTTTTTCAAAGTCAGCTCTTACAAATGCTTTGACAACACGTACACCCGTCAAATTTTCTCGCATGACCCCATTTACCTTATCCAGTTTTTGCTGAACAATTTTAAAAAGCGGAAACCCTTTTTTAACAATGAGAATAATTGAAATCACCAGCATGGGAATGGCAACACCGAAAATCGATGCCAATTTGGCATTGATACGAATCGCCATAATCAATCCGCCGATACATAGCAAGGGCGCTCTTACCAGTATCCGCATTGACATAAGCGCAACAGTTTGAACCTGAAAAATATCATTGGTCAGTCTTGTAATAAGTGAAGATGTTTCAAATTTATCCAAATTTGCAAAAGAGAATTGTTGTGCTTTCTTGTAGACAGCAGACCTTAAGTCTGTACTAAAATTCACACTGGCAATACTGGATGTACTGATACAACCCATTCCCCCTAAAAACCCCAGTACAGCGATGGCCATCATCGCGGAACCCGTTTTAATAATCAAAGCTGTGTTTCCTTGAGCAATACCTTGATCGATAATAACAGCCATCAATGTAGGCTGCAACAAATCGGTGATGACTTCAATTAACATCAACAATGGTGCCAGAAGTGCTGGTTTCCAGTAAGGTTTTAAGTATTTTAATAAACTTAGCATTCAAGTACCTCCAGGTCATTTGTTTGAGATCTAAACATTAATGATGTATATTCTCATCAATGCGTTTTATAAGGTTATAGATATCCAATGTCAGAAATAAAATTATTATAACGAACGCATTAAATATTTTTCTTAGAGTTTAATTTCAGAGGGCAGTTGGTTAGTTAGAAATAAAAGATGAAAAAATCTATAATTTAAGTTATCATCTTGGAAATCTATAGTTCATTCTTTAAAGCACGTTATCTTATTATAATGTACCCTTTGATCAAATCTTACCATATTATTATAACAAAGTGTAAAAGGAACTCAATTTCGTTTCAGAAATTGAGTATTACACTCTTAAAAAGAAAGAAGCAAGAGAGCCCTCCCCTTGCTTCAAAATCTAATCCATATGATTATTAATCCGATCACTGACATTATTCTACCTAATGTTAAATAGACTTCACTTGGCTCAGCATCTTTATATTTCCATCCTTCGAAAATTTGCCAAGATGTATATGGGAAAAAAATCCCTATCGCTAATATGATACTTACAATAACTTTAAATTCAAACATAAGCATTCCCTCCCTACTATAATTATATGACTAAGAATTTTTAAGGTTCCTGTCTCTTAATACATTAACTTAATTGATATCACACGAACCATCCCTTGATAAAAATAAAAGGAACTCAATTTCATTTTAGAAATTGAGTTCCTTAGTTTAATACCCTATCATTCAAAATATTCAGTAATTTTTATTATTCAACCATTTCTTTCCCCTTATTGAAAGCTTCAATATTGATGTCAATAAAACGAGGTTTAACCGTATCTCTAATAACCGCTTCCCAATCCACTTCATCAATCTGAAGCGATTGGATTAAGGCCCCCAGCATAACAACATTTTGTGTTTTTGGATTACCAATTTTTGCTGCTATTTGTCCGGCATTAATGACTGTAGTCGCTGCTTTTTCTTGTAAATCATTGATAATTTCTTCAGGGTATTGCGCTTCACCCGTTAAAATCGGTACAGACGGTATTTGATAATCATTGACAACCAGCTTCCCGTTTAGATTCAAGTAATCAATCCACCGCATAGCTTCCATCTTTTCAAAAGCAACAATAATATTTGCCTGACCTTTGCCAATAATCGGTGAATAGACTTTCTCCCCATATCTTACCTGCGTGGTTACACTACCGCCACGCTGTGCCATACCATGGACTTCGGACATTTTTACATCATATCCCGCATTAATTAACCCGGTTGATAATATTTTACTGGCCAGAATCGTTCCCTGTCCCCCAACACCTACTAGTAATATATTCGTTGTTTTAGACATGTTGTTCACCTGCCTTTTTAATGGCATCAAACGGACATACCTGCAAGCATACTTCGCAACCGGTACACATGGATGATTCAATCGTTGCACCCTTTTGCTGATCATAAGAAATGGCAGGACAGCCAATTTTAACGCACATTTTACATTTTTTACACGCATCACTTATTACAATAGATTTCTGTCTGTTTGCTAAGTCGTATTCAGCAATTTCATCCTGTTTTGATTTCTTCAGGACACAGGGCCATTTTGTAATTATAACAGAGGGTTCATTTAAACCCAAATGCTTTTCTATTGCATCATTTGTCTGCTTTAAATCAAGAGGATTGATGACATCAATATGCTTTACCCCAATTCCTTCACATAGTTTTACCAAATCGACTTGTGTCGTTGGTTCGCCGCCTAAAGTATAACCGGTACCAGGGTTTTCCTGATGTCCTGTCATCCCCGTAATTCTGTTATCCAAAATCACAACCGTTGTATTCCCTTGATTATAAACAACATCTAATAAGCCGGTAATTCCGGAATGAAAGAAAGTGGAATCCCCTATGACACTAACGACTTTAGTGTCTATATCATTTTTTTGAAAAGCTTTACTAAATCCATGACCGGCACTGACACTAGCCCCCATACAAATAACCGTATCCGTCGTTAATAGGGGTGCAGCTGCACCTAAAGTATAACAACCAATATCACCGGATACGACTACATTTTTCTTTTTGCTCAGTTCATAAAAAAATCCTCTGTGCGGACAACCTGCACACATGGTAGGGGGGCGGCCGACTACTTTTTCTTCAATCTTTTCAACGGTTTCTCGTTTTTGCCCCAATATTGCTTCTGCTATGATATCGGGATTTAATTCACCGCATACCGGTATAACTTCTTTGCCAATGACTTCTATCCCCATTGCTTTAATCTGTGTCTCAAGATAAGGCTCCAACTCTTCAATTACATACAACTTGTCTACTTCATCAGCAAACGTTTTAATCATCTCTTTAGGCAATGGGAAAGTAAATCCTAGCTTCAAATAAGAAGCCTTTTCACCAAATACTTCTCGGGCATATTGATAAGCCACACCAGAAGTAATAATCCCTATTTTTTTATCATGCCATTCGTATCTATTTAAAGGTGAATGGTTACTGTACTTTTCCAATTCAATTAGTTTTTGTTCTAATTTCGTATGTAACACCCGCCCATTGGCAGGATTAGCAACATATTTGGGAATATCTTTATGATAGGGCTTCATTTCAACGTTTTGCCGCTCGTCAAATGTTACCAATCCTTTACTATGACAAACTCTAGTTGTCATTCGAAATAAAATAGGTACATCAAATTTTTCACTGATATCAAAGGCTTCTTTGATAAAATCTTTACATTCCTGGCTGTCACTGGGTTCTATTAAAGGCATTTTCGCATGTCTCGCATAATAACGATTATCCTGCTCATTTTGTGAGCTGTGCATACCGGGATCATCGGCTGATACCAGCACAAAACCACCGTTTACGCCAGTATACGCAAACGTAAACATAGGATCGGCAGCTACATTGACCCCCACATGTTTCATAGCAGCTAGAGATCTTGCCCCTGCTATTGAACCCCCAATGGCTACTTCGACAGCTACTTTTTCATTTGGAGACCATTCGGAGTAGATCTCTTTGTACTGGGCCATATTTTCTAATATCTCTGTACTTGGTGTCCCAGGATATGCAGCCGCAAGTGTGATACCTGCTTCATAAGCACCTCTTGCAACGGCTTCATTTCCCGTCAAAAGCTTTTTCATCCAATACCCTCTCCTCGTTAATCAATCATTTTGTCTTTTTCCGTTAAACCAACATGGACTACATTATTTAAACGTTATTTAATACTTTTCAGTTTATGATATTTATTGATAGTTTGTCAATATAGTTGTATTTATCTTATACAATAAAAATATTTTTTTTGTTTAATTAGAAAGACATCCAGGAGGATGTCTTTCATAAAAAAGAGAATGTTCGTCAGATTCGCAAGAGCAATCCACTTTTATTCATATTTAAAATTCTCTTTTCACCCGTTTTTGTCTTTAAGATAACATCATTTTTATCGTCCTTAATAATTTCGCCAATGATTTTTGCATCTTTCCCCAGGGGATGTTTTTCCATAGCTTTTAATACTTTTTGAGCTTCCTTGTCTGGGACGATAATAACAACCTTTCCTTCATTGTTTATATATAATGAGTCAAGATCTAGTACTTCACACATTCTTCTCACATCATCCTTAACAGGTATCGCTTCTTGCTGTAATACTATACTATTTTGAGAATGTTTGGCAATTTGATTTAATGTTGCAGCCAGACCGCCTCTAGTAGGGGATCTTAATAATCTAATTTGACGGCTTGCATCTAAAATTCTTTCTATAAAATCATTTAATAAGGCACAATCACTTTTTATTGATTCATGAAATTCAATATTCTCCCTTTTCGATAGAATACTTACACCATGATCACCTAACGTTCCACTGATAATAACTTTATCGCCAGGTTTTGCGTTTTTTCCACTTAAGTATATATCTTTTTTAATGACCCCAATTCCTGTTGTATTGATATAAATTTGATCAGCACTTCCCTTTTCGACAACCTTTATGTCCCCAGCTACTATTTTTACTTTCGCCATTTTAGCCGTAACTGCCATTGATTCAACAACTATTTCTAAATCATTAATTTTAAATCCTTCTTCAATGATAAACCCTGCTGTAATATACAAGGGCTTAGCCCCACTCATAGCTAAATCATTAACGGTTCTACATACAGATAATTTCCCAATATCTCCGCCATTAAAAAAAATGGGATCAACAACAAAGGAGTTTGTAGTCACTGCAATTTTTCCTTTTACATGAGGTATGACAGAAGAATCATTTTTTTGTAATAAAATATCATTATAAAAATATTTATAAAAAATATCTTCTATTAATTGATGGGTTGCATTACCGCCACTGCCATGGGATAAGGTTATTATACTCATGACGACACTCCTTTAAATGATGTTTTCATGCTAATAATAAGCGAAATATTTATTCTTCCTCAACAAAGCATACCTACTAACGCAGGGTTAAAAAGTATTAAGTTTCAAATTACTATACGACTATATATACCCATATTTATATCACCTAATACAAAGTTTACTATTGACATTAAAAACCAGAAAACATAAAAGGCAATAGATTACATAATTATAGGATTTTGTTGATATATCCTTTGCAATAAAGATTTTGCATTTAGAGCTGCTCTTGCAACATGGGGACACACCACTCGTACCTCGTGGAATGTCCCCCATCTTGCCTTCGCTTTTCCTGCAAACCTGCAATGTAACTTCTTTATTGCATTATATATATTTGTTATTTTACAATAAATCAAAAAACAGCCGCCATTAGTGACAATAGCGACTGTCAAATTTTATAATAATGCTTATGTATCTTACTTCTTAAATGATATCTCTTTCTCTTGATCCAAATGTATATGGGTTACGCTAGGCTTAGTTCTTGAAATAACCTGGCCCTTTCGAATTGAGTAAAGAACGGGTCCCTGCCGACGGACCGCATCGTATTCATCTTCCGCATCAAGTACGATAAGATTTGCTGGTTTACCTTCTTCGACACCGTATTCATCTAATATATTTAAAGTTTTTGCACTGTTATATGTGATTAAATCAATGGAATCTTTAATCGCTTCATAACCCATCATTTGACATACATGAAGTCCCATATGAAGAACCTGAAGCATATTACCGGTTCCCATGGGATACCAGGGATCAAAAATATCATCATGTCCAAAACACACATTGAGGTCTGATTCAAGCAATTCCTTTACCCTTGTAATGCCTCTTCTCTTTGGATAGGTATCAAAACGTCCTTGAAGATGGATATTAACAAGTGGGTTAGCCACAAAATTAATACCAGATAATTTTAATAGCCTAAATAGTTTATAAGCGTAAGCATTATTATAAGAATGCATGGCTGTGGTATGACTGGCTGTAACACGGCTTCCTAATCCATATTCATACGCTTTAGCTGCTAACACTTCTACAAATCGGGATTGTTCATCATCTATTTCATCGCAATGAACATCAATCAAGCGATTATATTTAAGGGCTAATTCAAACATTTTCTGTAAGGATTCTACACCGTATTCCCGGGTAAACTCAAAATGAGGAATAGCGCCTACAACATCTGCTCCCATCCTCAAAGCTTCTTCTAAAAGTTCTAATCCGTTGGGGTATGAAATAATTCCCTCCTGTGGGAAGGCCACAATTTGAAGTAATACCCACTTTGCCATTTCTTCTTTTACTTCTAACATGGCTTTCAGAGCTGTCAATTGAGGATCGGTGACATCAACATGGGTACGTACATATTGGATACCATTGGCAATCTGCCATTCTAATGCTTTTCTAGCCCTTCTTTTTACATCCTCTTTAGATAATAATTCCTTTCTTTCCGCCCAGCATTCAATTCCTTCAAATAATGTGCCGCTTTGATTCCATCTCGGTTCTCCTGCTGTTAATGTTGTATCCAAATGAATATGGGGTTCAATAAAAGGGGGGAGAACTAACCCGCCATCAGCATCTATTATTTGATCATCAATACCATTAATTTCTCTCTCAGTTTTTAATATCTTCCCCTCATTAATTAATATTTCCCAGAAGCCTTCTTGGTTTCGTAACCTAGCATTCTTAATAATCATTCTAAGACACCTCTTTATAAAGAAATTTCTTCATCAACTTTTGCTTCTGTTTGGAAACATTTTTCTTTTAAACCTGATATGATAACGTAACCGATTGAGGCACAAACGACACCATTTAACGGTGGAATTCCAGGAATAAACTTAGCTGCAATAATTCCAATGACCCACGCAGTCACTGCATACCAATTAACAGATTGAAATTTAAACGACTCAAAATTCAAATACTTATCTCTATTGACAAAGAAGTAATCTGCAATGATTATACCACCAATAGGGGGCAAAATAGATCCTAAGAGCGTAAGCCAGCCCACAAAATTATTATAAAGTAACATAGCACCCGCTGTACCAATCAGTCCATTAAAGATGACCAATTTATTTTTAGGGATTTTAGTAATATTTGAGAAACCCAGCCCTGATGCATAGAGTGCATTATCATTGGTTGTCCATATATTTAGACCTAAAATGATAATCGCGGGGATAATCAATCCTTGCATAAACATAACTTCTGAAATATCAGCTTTCCCTGTCACTGCAGCACCAACAGCACCAAATATGAACATCAATGAATTTCCTAAGAAAAAGGCAATGACTGTTGTTATAACTCCTGTCTTTTTTGTTTTTGCAAACCTAACAAAATCAGGGGTTAGGGTCCCTCCACTAATAAAAGAACCAACGCATAGGGTAAGTGCTGTTGTCAATCCAATGGCTTCTGTCGGTTTAATACTCAGTAGCTGTGTCATTCCTCCAATAGAATTCACCGCCTTAAATACTGAAAGACTACCAAGAAATGCGATAGATGGAACAGCAATAATGCTTAATATTGTTAAACTTTTTATTCCAAAATACGCTGTTAAAGTCATTAATATTCCCGCTATGGCAATAAGAAAATACAGGTTTATTCCGGTTGCTTTTTGGACAGGAAGCGCAAACATAGCAACACCAACGCCAAACCACCCAACCTGTGTAATCCCTAGTAAAAAAGAAGCGAGATAGGAACCCTTTTCCCCAAATGAATAACGAGCAAGCAGATGAGTTGATAACCCCGTACTAGATGCAATATAAGCTAAGGCACCTGTATAAGCACCCAATATTAAATTCCCCATAAAAACTGCCATCACAAACTGTTTAAATTCAAGACCCGTACCTAATGTACCCCCTGTCCACATACTGGCCGAAAAAAAGGTAAAACCCAGCATAACAGCAAACATGGATAAAAAACCCTTTTTTTGACTTTTAGGAACTGACCCTAATGCGTAATCATGATCGTAATTCTTTGAAGTTGTACTCATAAACATTCCTCCATTCAATTTTTGTGCTCCTTTAGCCCCTACATAAAAAGGCTTCTTGTCAGATTACTGACAAGAAGCCTGGTACGTGTAACAAGCATAGAAAATGCATCGTCCTACTTACCTTGCCAGCCTCCCTGGACTGAGTTAAAGGTACTATAGCTATTTGTTTATCTATATGATAATTACACAATATTACATAGAAGTCAATATCATTATGAAATTTTTTCTCTATAATCAATTCTGTAACGCGATATTTCATTCTTGACCTAAAATTTTAATATGATTGATATAGGGGTCTTCCGTACCTTGTAGAGAACAGTTTTGTTCTTTTAATACCTTGATAAAATCTATAATCTCCTGTGTAATTCGTTCTCCCGGGTTAACAATAGGAATACCTGGGGGATATGCCATAACAGCTTCCCCACTGACTTCACCAGCCGCTTCTTCCAATAAAACCACCCGTTTTAAACTATAATAAGCATCTCGTGGTGAAACAATAACCTCCGGATTCACCAGTAGCTTTTGAGGCACCGCTCCAGCTGTTCGCTCTTTTCCATATATCGCTTTTATCTCTTTAAGCGCACTGATCAATGCGTCAACTGAATCTTTCTGATCTCCTACAGAAATAATACATAATATATTATATAAATCAGCTAACTCGACCTGGATGTTATATTTATGATGCAAAATCCTTTCAACTTCATATCCCGTAAACCCAAGCTCTTTCACATGAATACCCAGTTTGCTTTCATCAACATCATGTACGCCTGGCATTCCTACTAGTTCTTTACCAAAGGTATAATAGCCGCCTATTTTATTGATTTCCGACCGTGCATATCGAGAAATACCTAAAATTCTACTCAGTATGTCTTTGCCATTGACTGCCAGTTGTTTTCTGGCGATATCTAATGAAACCATTAAAAGATACGAGGCACTGGTAGTTTGGGTCAAATTTAACACAGATTTTACTTTCTGTGCATCTATTTTATCATTATTTAAAATTAGCATAGAACTTTGTGTCAGAGAACCACCTGTTTTATGTGAACTTACCGTTGTCATATCAGCTCCGGCCTCAATACCGCTTATGGGACACTCTCTGTGAAAATTAAAATGAGCCCCATGTGCTTCATCCGTAAGAACCAACATTCCATTATAATGTGCAATTTCTATTATCTTTTTGATATCAGATACAGCACCATAATAAGTAGGATGAATTAAGAATAACGCTTTGGCATCTGGATGTTGCGCAATGGTTTGGCTTACACTTTCAGTTGTCACACCCATTGCAATACCAAGCTGTTCGTTAACTTCCGGTTGAATATAAATGGGAATGGCTCCGCTAAGAATTGTACCATTGATGACGGACTTATGGGCATTACGAGGTAAGATAATTTTATCGCCAGGGTTACAAACACTCATAATCATCGTCTGCACACCGGAACTTGTGCCATTCACCAAAAAGAAAGCACTTTTGCCGCCATAGGCTGCTGCGGCTAAATCTTCCGCCTCTTTTATAACACCAATCGGGTTACAAATATTATCTAAACATTCCATTGCGTTCACATCAATCTCCAAGATTGTACGACCTACATATTCCGCAAATTCAATTAACCCTTTTCCATGTTTATGCCCGGGAACATCAAATGGAATCATATTACGACGATGATAATCTTTAATGGCATCAAATAATGGTGTTCGATTTTGATCTAATTTTTCCACAATAATCACTTCCTTCTAACCATGAATAGCCAGAGTCAGTTCTCTTAAAACTTTACATGCTACAGCAGTAGATACACCACTAGCATCATAATGAGGAGATAACTCGACCATATCTGCTCCGACAATATTAAGACTTTTGAGCTGCATGATTACCTTCATCATTTCTTTAAAGGTGATACCTCCTGCTTCAGGGGTACCTGTGCCTGGAAATATGGAAGGGTCTAAGATATCTAAATCAATCGTTACGTAAACTGGTTGATCTTTAATAATTTCCAACGCTCCATCTAATCCCTCAGTGGTAAACTTTGTTAAATGGGTATGGTTTTGAGCCCATTCAAACTCTGATTTTTCCCCGGAACGAATACCAAACTGAAAAATTTTATGATCCCCCAATATATCCCAGCACCTTCGAATGACCGTTGCATGGGATATCTTTTCACCGTAAAGTTCCTCTCTAAGATCCGTATGTGCATCAAAATGTAATATATATAGATTTTGATACTTTTCATACATTGCTTTTACGGCAGGGAGCGTTACAAGGTGTTCTCCACCGATCATTAGCGGTATTTTATGATCTCTTACAACTTCTCTTGTGAAATCTTCTATATACCCCAAATACCTTGCTGTATTTCCTGTTGTATATTCCAGATCACCTACATCACAAGTGTGATAATCCTCCAAATCCATATCTAAATAAGGACTATATGTTTCAATCCCTTCTGAATCCGTCCTAATAGCAGCAGGCGCAAAGCGTGTGCCTGGTCTAAAGGAAGTTGTCCCATCATAGGGTGCTCCGAATGCAATGACTTTTGCATTTTCATATAGACTGTCAAACCCAATAAAGGTCTGTATATTTTTACGCTTCTTCATTGTTAATCAGTTCCTTTACATAGGTGGGCAGCGCAAATGCACCTTTGTGTAAATCGGGATTATAGTATTTTGTTTTTAATTGAAGTGCCACCCAACTTTCTGGCTGATAATCATGGATTGGATGAAGTTTCTTGGATGCAAATCCAAACAACCAATGTCCTGATGGATACGTTGGCATATGAAATTGATAGACTTCACAGATTGGGAAAATACGTTTAATCTTCTTATTGGCCCGCTGAAATTCTCTTTTATCTCGATCATAATAAGGGCTTTCATTTTGATTCACTAAGATACCCTCTGAGGTCAGTGCCTTATAGCAGTTCTGATAAAATTCCGTTGTAAATAATCCTTCCCCCGGACCAATAGGATCTGTAGAATCTACGATGATTAAGTCATACCTGTTTTCTTTTCCTTCAACAAATTGAATGCCATCTTCAAAATATAACGTTACCCGTTCATCCTCTAATTTTGCAGAGGTGATCGGCAAGTGCTTCTGGCAAGACCTTACCACCATTTCATCTATTTCAACCATATCAATTTTTTCAATAGAATGATGGCGTGTCAATTCTCTAACTGTACCACCGTCACCACCGCCAATGACTAATACTTTTTTAATATTGGGGTTAGTTGCCAAAGGAACATGCGCAATCATTTCGTGGTAAATAAATTCATCTTTTTCAGTTACCATAACCAATCCATCTATAGTCAATACTTTACCAAACTCATATGTTTCTATAATATCTACTCTCTGAAAATCACTTTGACCTGTAAATAAATGTTGTTTTACTTTCATAGAAAAACGAGCATAATCTGTATGATTTTCTGTATACCATAATTCCATTTTTCAGCACCTCGATTTTTATATTAGTTATTCTCTTTTTTTTCTGGTTTAAATGTTATTTCTCCAAATTGTTCTCCCGAAAACGCTCTAATTTTATCTACCAGACCACGCGGCACTTCATTTGTTTCCGTTTTTTCTGCTTTTAATTTCTTTTCTAAATGACCAAACGCAAGCCAGGGATTTACTTCCTCACCACATGTAAACAAATCGACAGCCGCATATCCATATTCAGGCCATGTATGAATGGTTAGATGTGATTCTTGAATAACAACTGCACCGCTTACGCCCCAGGGGTTAAACATATGGAAAACACTTTGGACGATTGTTGCCTTTGCTTCAATAGCTGCCTGTTTCATATATTTTTCAATCAAATCGTGATTGTTTAGGATTTCCTTATCACAGTTATAAAATTCAGCTAAAATATGTCTGCCTAGTTGTTCAATTTTCATAAATTGTAACCTCCTTTTCTTTATATGAACTGCATTTTTTTAATACTTTTTGTAATTATGTTTGAGCGTTTTAATTTTATTCCAGGAAATAGTAATACTTAATTATAAATTTACAAATTCTAAACATTTTAGGCAAAAAAAATATAATTTTATTTAATATTTGTAAACTTAAAGTTTAACTATAATAATTACAGTAACTATAATAACGATATTTATTTCAAAAGTCAATAAGATTTTCCACATATTTGTCTTAATTTTTATTTTCTTATCAGCTTTAAGATTATCTATATTTGAAACCTATATTGTCGATATATAAGCTGAAGATATAACCATGCCATGCACAAAATTTCATTATAAACTTATGCTTTCTGACTCTAAAACAAAGAAGGTGTAAACTAAGTTTACACCTTCTTTGTTTTACTATATCATTAAACCTCTTCTTGCTTTAATGTTTTAATTATTGATACACAAGCAAATATCATAATGAAAATGAATGGGAAAGCGGCTGCAACCGATGCTGTCTGCAGAGCCTTCAATCCACCCGCAAGCAATAAGGAAGTTGCCAATAGAGATTGAACAAGTCCCCAAATAATTTTCCGCTTATTAGTTGGGTTCAAATCACCATTAGAACTCAACATCCCCAGCACAAAGGTTGCTGAATTGGCAGATGTGATAAAGAAAGTACATAGCAGAACAATTGTAATAAAAGATAAAACACCTGTCAAAGGATAGCTTTTCAATACTGCAAATAATGCCGTTTCCGGTGCACTCACGATATCTGTCAACGCAGCTATTCCAATCTTTTCCGCAAGTTTAATTCCCAAAGAACCAAAGGTGGCAAACCATATAAAGGAAACCAGCGCAGGCGCCAATATTACCCCGCCAATAAATTCCCGAATGGTTCTACCTTTAGAAATACGGGCAATGAAGGTTCCAACGAATGGTGCCCAGGCAATCCACCAAGCCCAGTAGAAGATCGTCCAGCCACTTAGCCAGGTGTTATCTCCAAAAGGTTCAATGTGTAAACTTTGGTGAATGAAGTCGCCCATATAACTTCCCAGGCCATTGATAAATGAATTAACAGATGTCAGTGTAGGACCAATAATAAAGGTAAGAAGCAACAGAGCGGATGCCAAAACCAAATTGATATCACCCAGTACTTTTATCCCCTTATCAATCCCACTTACTGCTGTCCATATAAATATGACAGTTACTACTGCAATAATCATTACTTGTACTGTTTGTGTTTCGGGTATATTAAATAAATATTTCAAACCACTATTGATTTGTAGTGTTCCCATACCTAGAGAAGTTGCAACGCCGGCAACTGTTGCAAAAACAGCTAGAACATCGATGGTTTTCCCTATAGGGCCCTGAACCCGTTCTTCACCAAGCAATGGAATAAAGATACTACTAATCAATCCTGGCTTTCCTTTTCTAAACTGGAAGTAAGCCAAAGCAAGGCCAATAATAGCATAGTTAGCCCAAGGATGAAAGCCCCAATGCATAAAGGACGCTTTCATAGCGAAATTTGCTGATGCCGTTGATCCAGCTTCTATTCCACTAGATGGGTTTAAATAATGGGATACCGGTTCTGCAACACCCCAAAATACAAGTCCAATTCCCATGCCTGCCCCAAAGAGCATACCAAACCATGAAGTTGTACTGAACTCCGGTTCTGAATCATCCGGACCTAATTTAATGTTTCCATACCTGCTAAAAGCCAGTGACAAAGCAAATAATACAAAAATAAACATAGAAAGCAAATATGCCCAGCCAAAGTTTGTTGATAAAAATCCCAAGAGCCAATTTGCAGATGCTGCAAAGTTTTCCTGGAACAGTATACCCCATCCTACGATTGCAAATGAGATGACAAGCGAAATATAAAACACTTTATTATCTTTCTTTTTTACGTTTTCCAAAGTGTTTCCTCCTCATATGAATATTATCAAATAATGCCTAAGTACTTAATTAAATTATTAAGTATGTTTGTCATTCATTATTAGTAATTTTTTAAAAATATAAGCTACTGCGTCTTGATGATGGAGAAGGCGGGGGTGGGGGAATACCTTCTCCATCATTATAACTATCATTGTTTCTTAATAAAATACGGGTAACTTACTTATATTTCATTCTTTAAACAATAAATTATTTATAGAAAAACAAATATATTTTTAAAAAAAGGGTGATAAATACATCACCCTTTTAAACTTTATCCCTCAAAGGCTAAAATTTACAAAACTCGTCTCTAATTTCTTTCATTTCGTCAATGATGCTATCCACATCAAGAACCATTTCCATCATACCAATTTGTTCTTCATATACATCTGCGTCTACTTCACCTTTAAATTCTGGTTCTACAACGTGATACACTCTGAGTCCCAACGAGACTCCTGCTAATGGACCTGCAAAAGTAGGGTCGCCACCAGTTACAGTTTCTGCAGCCAATCCTGCAGCTTCTGCTTCTGCTGCACCTAACAATACAACGATATTTTCTGCGCCGTATTGTTCAGTGAAATCTTTTACCCTCTTTTGATTTTCCAAATCCATTGCACCAGCAGCCGTTCAGACGAAGCATTCTGTGGATGCAAATACCACTTCTGCGCCGGTAGCTTTTAAACACTCTTCTACCGCTGGGGCTGGTATACCATCGCGGTCACCAACGATGATCACTTTTTTACCATCATAAAAGCCCATGTTCATCTTCCTCTCTTTTTGTTTTTTGATATATATATATATTAATCTTGTCTCAACACCTAAGCCTGTAATCAACAAATAACCAAATATAATAAAAAGCGGAAAGATTACTGTGGAAGTATTTTATATATGCTTGTTCGTATTTAAAATATGATTTCAAGTCAACAACATTTAGGTGAAGATACAAAATCTTTAATTTAGATATTAAATATATTTCTTGATCAAGTTATCAATGTTTTCAATATTAGCATCATCTTTTGTTACTTCATCTATCTTTTCGCCATCTTTGTAAATTGCAAGAGTTGGTAAACCTAAAACTTTTTGTTTAATGGCCAACCTTCTTGCTTTACCTGTATCTAATTTACAGAATTTCATTTTGCCTTCGTATTTTTCAGAAAGTGCTACAACATCAGGCATCAATGCTTTACAAGGTTCACAACCTTCACTCCAGAAGTCTACTAATACATATCCTTCTGCTTGTAATACTTCTGCTTCAAATGTGCTTTTGTCTACTGCTAACATGTTAACCTGCCTCCTTTATAAGTAAAAATATTTATTTTAGGCGGCAGGCAGATTAATACCCGCCGCTCTTTACCATTAATAATAATCAATCAATACAGATGTTCTAAGCTATATTTTTACTTTAAATACAGTTTGTTCTTTAACATCAATAGCTAATGCATCCAATGCTACGCCTACTCTATGATATCTTAACTTCCATTGTTCTTCCTTGCTTGTACCAGGGTCTCCTAATGGATATGGAATAGAAATGGTTGGTACCATTCTGTTCGCCCCTACTGTCTTAGCAACCGGAATAAGGTTAGCCATTTGGACAACTGTAATGCCAGCTTTCTCAATTTCTTTTACGATCGTTGTTCCACAACGAGTACAGGTACCTCAGGTAGAGGTTAGAATAACAGCGTCAACGCCTTCATTCTTGAAGTATTCCACCATTTCCTGACCCATTCTAGCTGCTTCTGCTTGAGTCGTTCCTGTTCCAACAGTCGTATAGAAGTACTCATGTAATCTACCGATTTTTCCTTCTTTTTCAAAAGCTCTCATTGCATCAATCGGCACACATACGTTAGGATCTGCGTCCGCTGCTGCCGGATCATAACCTGCATGAATCGTTTTAAATACACCAGCTTCCAAACGTTCCATACCTTCGACACTGTATCTTCCCCATCTAGTAGCGGAAGCAGATTGAATTCTATCCGGATTGTCCACAGGAACAATACCACCTGAAGTAGCAATTGCAACAGTTGCTTTACTTAAATCCTTAATTGCAGGTGCAATCGGTACTCTGTCCAATTTTGGAATAGGCAATTCAGTTTTAAAGGATTCACCCTTAATTTTTTTAAGCAACATGTCGATAACACGATCTGCTGCCGGTGTAGCATCTTCTAACCATTCCTGATGTCTGATGCCTCTTACAAAATATCCTTCTTCTTCTGCATTGCCAAGTTTTTCACCAGCCAATACCTTGTCCCCATATGCAGCAATTTTCTTTACATCTTTTCTCATTGCTGCTGCACTTTTACCACTTGGGAAGATAATCATATCTTTCTTGAACATATCTACTCCAGGGTTTTCTTCATGCATGGAAGAAATAATAGGTACACCAAATTTTTCTTTTACAGCTTTACAAATATGACCACACGCACTACCGTATCGACCTGCCTGGAAAGCTGGACCTGCAAAGAAGATATCAAATTCTTTATCTGCTAAGAATCCAAGGATTTCTTCAACTGCTTCTTCTGTCTTTGAACCCATGAAGTTGTCCCCGCAGATAATTGTATGTGTTACTTCAGCATTTTGTAATCTTTTATCGAGTTCCATTGCCGGACCAACTAATTCTGCTCTTATTTCAGGCGCGTAATCAGCTTTATCTTCTCCACCGATTCCTGCGAAAAACTGGTTGATATATAGAATAGCTTTTTTCATTTATCGCACCCCCCTTAAAATTCTTTCATTGTCTTCGGTGACCATCCTACTACCTGATCACCTGAAAACATTGAGTTATTTTCCAAGATAATTGAACCATCTTCTCTAACAGAAGGTCCTAATATTTCATCGCCAGCCCATCCTCCGGATAAACCGTCTCTTGCTAACGCTTGTAATTCACCAACTACCGTATCCATAGGAGGTAATTCGATGAGTTCGGAAACGTTACCACAAGATACAATAGCATTTGCTTTTTCATCTAAAGTAACAAGTGGTTGAGAATTACCATCTCTACCTGTACATTCATTGGTACATCCTATCGTTTTAACACCTGCATCTTCTAGTGCTACGAAACAACCGATAAAGTCCGCATCCGGATTACCGTATCCCTCTTCTGCTAGGATAGCACTATCCGCACCTAATGATTTTGCCATTTGTGCTACAAAGATTGCTGCTCTTTCTTTTTGCTCCAATGCAACATTCAAGTTGGACATGATAACACCCAAGAAATTAACTGTTTTACCGTGTTCCTTGTATAATCTCTTAATAATTGGGAAGTTTTGAAAATCGTAAGTTGACCATTTTGAAGAACATGGCATGAAACTACCGGAAATCATAGCACCATCTAATACTTCATTTGGATGCATGAAGGTAGGTAACATACGGTTGCAATCCCACCCATAATTTAAGTCATTGTATCCCAATTCTTCCATTTGTGATTGTGGTTGTAATACGACAACAACGGAAGGTAAGTCATTTACTTCTTTAGAACGTTTTGTTACTGGCTCTAATTCATATGTTTCAATTTCTTCAGGTTGTAAGTCTTTAGTACAATTTCCAATATATTCAGATAAACGCATTGCACCCCATCTTAATGCACGGTTTTTCTTTTGTTGTTCATATCTTTCAAATTCTTCATCCGTATCTACTACCAAGCAGATATTCATTAATTGAGAGTAGTAAGTGTATTTTGCCCCTTCACCACTCATATCAATGAGCCCATCACCAAAACTCCCCCAGTGTTTACCTACTGCTAAAACACTTGTGTTTTTCAACGCGTGAGTTCTACCATTTCCTGCTTGCTGTAAATCCCCAGTTACACCGGGAAATACCGGTCCACCTGCCACTCTACATCTTGGCTCAATCGCTTCCTTAACAGGCACAATACGGATACTGTCTCCTGGTTTTGCAATGACGATGTCGATGTCTGTGATGTGTTCATCTTCTTTTACGTAATCAATAGCTTCTTGTTTGTTGATTGTCAAAATACCATTTTCATACTTCGTTTCATCCCCAAAGACAACGTCTTTAACATAAAAATTACCAACCTCTAACTTCACACTTTACACTCCTTTCAGATTTAAATGATTAGGAATTAATTGGATCGGTTAAAAGCGCAATAAAAAATCATTTCCAAATTAAACAATTTATTATTACTTTTAACAGTTGATTAATTAACTACCATGAGTATAACATAATCATGATTATATTGCAATAGAGATTATAAATGTTTATTATTAAAATTTTATCCTTAATAACAATTATCTATACATCATAAACTTGACAAATTTATTTCTAATAAGCTATAATGTTCACGCTAAATCATGAAGGATTTACGCTTTATGATTTATACTGGTAAAATAATACTTATTATGTTAATATAATACTTATTATGTTAAAATTGTACTTATAAAAAATAATGGAAATGGTGGGATAATACATGACAAAAAAAGAAATACAAAGGAAACGAATGTTAACATATTTTATTGATGCTGCAGCACAAATCATTCAGGAAGAAGATATTGATGCTATTACCATAAGGAAGGTTGGTGATATTGCTGGGTACAATAGTGCAACCCTCTATAATTATTTTGAAAGTGTAGATCATTTAAAATTTCTTGCAGCCATGAAATTTATTCGATCTTATGCTGAAGATTTGCCAGGTTATATTTCAGATGCTAAAAATGCATATGAAAGGAATTTACTCATATGGGAATGTTTTTTAAATCATTCATTTAATAATCCCAAGATATATTATGCTATTTTCTTTGCTAAGCTAAATAATCCTTTTCATGACTATATCAAAGAATATTATGAAACCTATCCAGAAGAATTATTGAATTCAGATGAACATATTAATACCATGCTTTTAAAGAGTAATCTTTATGATCGTAATGCTGTTTTATTAGAGGAATGTGTTGCTGAAGATTTAATTGCCTCAGAATATTTCGCTGAACTTAATGAGATGATTATGCTAGTTTTTAAGGGGATGCTTTCTAAGATCATAAATAAAGAAATTGATGATCCTGTTAACATTTTAGTCGAAAGAACCACTAAATATATAAAAATATGTTTTCAGGGTTATCTCAAAGATCCCAACCCATTATCCTTATAAGAAAGCTAATCAATCCTTGGTAAATTTGTTCCCTAAAACTTAACATATGGGTTGCAAATCTAGATCTTAAGTTACCCTAAATTTTCAAAAGTATTCAACATAAATTGTTGCTATTTTGTAATATTAGACCAAACATAATGTAAATATAAAGGCAGAACATATATATATGTTCTGCCTTTATATTTACATTATGTTCAAAAATACTTTTACTTTTTTGCATAGAATAACGATAAAAAATCAAATTACATATGTTAAATATTTGAATCATAATCACTAATTTGGGTATAATATTCACTATGCTGAATGCTAACATATTATTGCTTTTTTATGCGACAGCGGGTTATTACTCATCATATGATATCTGCTTCTTTTTGATTTTCATAATCCCTTATGATATAATGTGCCTATAGATTTTACTGGAAATGGTGGGATAATTTATGACTAAAAAGGAAATTCAAAGACAAAGAATATTAACTTATTTTATTGATGCTACTGCTCAAGTTATTGATCAAGAAGGTATTGATACCATTACTGTGCGGAAAATTGCAGACATTGCAGGATACAATGCTGCGACCCTTTATAATTATTTTGAAAATTTGGATCATCTCGTATTTTTAGCAGCAATGAAATCCATTCGCAAATATGGTGAAACTTTACCAACTTATATTAAAACCGCCAAAAACGCCTTAGAAAGAAAATTCATTGTAACGGAGTGTTTCTGTGATTATATATTTAATAATATAGATATTGCTAATGCAATTTTCTTTGCTAAATTAGACAAACCCATAAATGATTATGTGAAGGAATATTATGAAATCTACCCTGATGAATTAATGCACTCAGATGAAGATATCTCTACTATGTTCCTAAAAAGTAATATTTATGACCCTGCTACTACATTACTAAACAAGTGTGCAGATGAGGGTTTCATACATAGAGAAGATATTCTCGAGATCAATGAAATGACGATGATTATTTATAATGGAATGCTTTCAAAGGTTATAAATAAAGAAATTAATGATCCAGTTAATATCTTAATCAAACGGACGATAAAATATATAAAAATTGTTTATCGAGCTTATCTTATCAACCCAGACCAATTACCACTATAAATTAATGACAATATATTATTTTCTTTTGAATACAATATATGATTATGATATTAAAATTCCACATAAAAATTAAAGTATTCATTTATTTACGAAAAGATTTTAAATGAAACCATACTACTAATAGGCCGAACATTCGAAAATGTTCGGCCTTCAATCTTTTTTATTAAACTAAAAGCCAATTAATTGGCTTTTAGTTTAATTATTCAAACCATCCAAACAAGCTATTGAGTCGTTGGGCAATTTTTCTCCGAGGATTAAATCCAATTAATTTTTCGATTTTTTTTCCTTCTTTGAAAATCATTAGAGTCGGAACACTCATTACAGCATGTGCACTTGCTAGATCCTTATTATTATCAATATCTACTTTACAAAACTTTATGCGACCCTGATATTCCTTTGCCAGTTCTTCAATTACCGGTCTTAACATTTGACACGGTCTGCACCAAGACGCATAAAAATCAACTAATACTGGTTTTGATGATTGAATAACTTCTGTTTCAAAATTTTCTTGTGTTAAAGCAACAATGTTTTCATTTGTCATAAAGACACCCCCATATTTATGAATAAAATCGTTTTATCAAGCAAAAAGACTAGGCTCATTTTTTGAATATGCCTTACTTAATAAAATTTTATATGATTTACTATTAATAATAACACTACATAGTTTTTATACCCTTTTCTATTAATTACAAACAAAAAACAATAAAAAACGTATCCCTTTCAGGATACGAAATAAACATTATGGATTTATTGGAACAAAAATAATTTGTCCTGGGTAAATAGAGGCTGTATCGATATGATTAATTTGCTTGACTTCATGTATAAAAATTCGCGGGTCAAGATGTGGTGCATATTCTTCGGCAATAGCCCAAAGTGTATCTCCAGTATGAATCACAACTTCCTTAAAATTAAGCTCTTGCCGCCCTAATGCTCTACTTGAAAAAACCATAGAAAAACAAGTCAATCCTAAAATACATACCGTACAAATAAAAATCATCAAACGCTTTTTGTTATTAATTCTATAACTTCTCTGTTTGATCACTTCTTCGCCCCCCGAACATATGTTTGTACTACAAATATATCACGAACATATGTTCGTGTCAATCATTTATCTATATTAAAGTTAAGTTTTCATACAAAGAGCGAACAATTGTTTGCTTTCATAATCAAGTATGCTATAATTAAGTAAAGGCAGCTAGATAACTTTGTGAGGTGAAAATATGGTTAATGACTTAACCCCTAGACAGGAACAAATTCTTATATTTATTAAAAAACAAATTTCTCAAAAAGGATATCCACCTACTGTACGGGAAATTGGTGAAGCAGTTGGACTGAGTTCTAGTTCAACCGTTCATAGTCATTTAGCTAAATTAGAACAAAAAGGGTTTATTCGTCGGTCTTCATCTAAAACAAGAGCGATTGAGGTCGTTGGATTTGATTTTTTATCTAGACAAGAAAAAAATCAGGAAGAAGTCGTTGATATTCAACTTATTGGCCATGTTGCTGCAGGCCAACCTATTCTGGCAGAAGAAAATATTGAGAATACTTTTCCAATTCCCCTTTATTTTACAGGTAAAGATGAAGTATTTATGCTGAAGGTTAAAGGAGAAAGTATGATTGATGCCGGAATCCTAGATGGTGATTATATTATCGTCCGTAAGCAAAATATTGCTAATAACGGTGAAATTGTGGTTGCTCTTATAAACGACGAAGCAACTGTAAAAACATTTTACCGAGAAAAACACTATATTCGCTTACAACCACAGAATGCTTATATGGAACCCATTATTACAAAGGATGCTAATATCATTGGTAAGGTTGTTAGTTTGATAAGAAAAATGTAAAAAGAGCACCTGCTTAAGCAGGTGCTCTTTTTAGACCTTAGCTAAATATTCATTTATCTCCCACTGATGAACTTGAGTAAGATAATCTTTCCATTCTAATTCCTTAGCATTAAGGAATCGATAATACGTATGATCTCCTAATGCTTCCCTAATCAATTCATCTTTTTGCATCGCTTCCATCGCTTGTCCTAAATCACTGGGAAGTTTGCGTATATAATGTTTTTTCAGTTCTTCTTCACTCATCTGATAAATGTTTCCAGAAACAGGTATTGGGGGTTCAATTTTATTTCTAATACCTTCTAAGCCTGCTTTTAACGTAACAGCCAATGCTAAATATGGATTACAAGCAGGATCAGGATTACGTATTTCAATTCGAGTCCCCACTCCTCGACGTGCTGGAATACGTATCAATGGACTTCTATTTCTTTCTGACCAGGCAATATATACAGGTGCTTCAAAATCAGGAACCAAACGTTTATAAGAATTAACTAATGGATTGGTAATAGGCGTTATCCCCTCAGCATGCTTTAAGATGCCACCAATATAATACAAAGCTGTTTGGCTTAATTGGGAAGGTGCATCAACATCGAAGAAAATATTTTGTTCACCCTTAAAAAGAGATTGATGAATATGCATCCCATTACCGGCTATTCCAAATATGGGTTTAGGCATAAAGGCAGCATGCAACCCTAATTTTAACGCAATAGCACGAACAACAAATTTGAATGTTACAATGTTATCAGCCGTAGTAAGCGCGTCTGCATATTTGAAATCTATTTCGTGCTGTCCTTGAGCCACTTCATGATGTGCAGCTTCAATTTCAAATCCCATTTCTTTTAAAGCAAGAACCATATCCCTCCGTGCTTCTTCTCCCAAATCGATTGGAGAAAGATCAAAATACCCACCCTTATCAAATGTTTTTGTAGTGGGAAAACCTTTTTCATCTTTCTGAAAGAGAAAAAATTCAGGTTCTGGTCCTGCATTCATTGAATAACCCATTTCTTCTGCTTCTGCTATAACTTTTTTTAGAGCACAACGCGGGCAACCCTCAAAAGGCTGGTTATCAGCCGTATAAACATCACAAATCAATCGACCAGCAATAGGTGTGCCTTCGTGTACTGTCCATGGTAGTATTGTAAAAGTAGCTGGATCAGGCTTTAAATACATATCAGATTCTTCAATACGCACAAAACCTTCTATAGAAGAACCATCAAACATAAGTTCTCCATCTAAAGCTTTAGGTAATTGTTCTACTGTAATTTCTACGTTTTTTACTGTTCCAAAAATATCGGTAAATTGTAACCGAATGAATTTTATACCTAACTCTTCTGCTTTTTTCAAAACATCATCTTTAGTCATATTTGCCATCATTTTGCTCCTTTCAACGCCTTATTAATTTAAATAAGATTTTTTAATAACACCATAAAAAATATATCTTTCTACATGTAATGCAATAAAGAACTTACATTGCAAGTTTGCAGGAAAAGCGAAGGAAAGATGGGGCAATTCTAAATGTAAAACTTTAATACAATTAGTAAAGTAAAAGAATTTTTTTCGAGATTAACACTTATATTTCATAAAACTATACTTTACCTTAAATTATAATATCCCATAAAGTCATTTTTTATTTTAAACTTAAATAATATAGAACTTCAATACAAAACATCTTCTAATAAAACAACCTCAAATCATATCATTTCCTAGAATTTCTTGAGCCGTTTCTAAGTGCTCTGGTGTATTTATATTAGTAAACATTTTTAGTTGAGGATCTATCGCTTTAAATATGCTTTCTGAGATCGTTTTTACTTTTACTTTATCAAAAAAACTTTTTGCCTTTAATTTATCTTCTAATAAACATTTGTGAATAGGTTCAATACAGCTTTTAGAATAAATACCGTATAAAGGCTCAATATATCCACGAATGATTGGGACAATAACATCATAATCTTCCTTTTCTTTTACCATATAATTTATCGCTTCCATATTAATGAAAGGTGTATCACAGGGCAAGAAAAAATTATACATAAAATCAGAAATAATAAGTCCGGTATAAATTCCCCCTAAAGGGCCTCTATTTTTAATAAGATCACTTTGTGTATTAACATTTAAATATTGATAAAGTTCAGGTTCATTGGTAATAATAGTAATGTTGTCATTGAATACAGGTTTAAGCCGATTAATAATGATTTCTATAAGGGGTTGATTATTTAACCTCACAAAAGATTTATTACGTTTCATACGAGAGCTTTTCCCACCAGCTAGTATGATAGCATGCAAGGCACTCACTCCTTTGATTCGCAATTATTATAGCATAATTTTATAAAATGTTATAATTTATCTTATTAAAATAAAAACCTTACCCCCACTTAGAGAAGGCAAGGTTAAAAAGCTATTTTCCGCTAAAAAAGTTTTACTAAGCTTTTATATTTGTTGATTGACTAGCAGCTTGAGCTTTGTCAGGTTTAATGAATATTAAATAGTAAATTCCACCTACTAAAAGGGCACCCCCAACAATATTGCCCAATGTAACAGGAATTAAGTTACCCATAAATCCACCAAAGTTTAAGTTAGCTAGTTTTTCTGCTGCAGCGCCAGAAGTAGCAACTACATCAGCATTTCCTTTTAAGAACATCCCAGCAGGAATGAAATACATATTGGCTACACAGTGCTCAAATCCGCTGGCAACGAAAGCCATGATAATAAAGAAGCAAGAGAAAATTTTACCAGTTGCATCTTGAGCAGCAATTGCCATCCAGACAGCCAAACATACAAACCAGTTACACATAATAGCTCTAAAGAATGCTGTACTGAAATCCAAATTAACTTTTCCTACTGCAATATTTAATGCTTTTGCACCAACAGCCAAATTAGCTGTTTTCCAAAGGCCTGTATTGTACATTAACCAAGCCACTAAAATAGAACCAATGAAGTTACCAATATAAACAAGTACCCAGTTTTTAAGCATCTTAGAAGCAGGAACACTACCTTCACATACGCCAAGGAATATTAAGTTATTTCCAGTAAATAATTCTGCTCCAGCAATAATAACTAACATGAGACCGATAGAGAATACAGCACCAAACATAAATTTAGATAAACCAACACCTACAAACTTAGATGCATCATGACCTACCATCGTAGCTAACTCAGAACCAAAACCGATGTACGCACCAGCTAAGATTCCTAAAAGGATCATATTAGTTGAAGAAAGATTAGCTTTTGCTTTTCCTACACCAACAAAAGCTTGTGCAGTTTCCTTAGGACTTTTAATCGCCATTATAAAAAACACCCCTTTGTTTCGGAATAAATTTTTTGATTTTTTACAATGCGGAAAATAGCTTTTTAAGCTTACCTCATCTAAGGATACATCTACATTAACGGTATGTATCATTAGTATTAATACCCTTTATTAATATAAATTATATCTACAACCCCAATCCCCAAAGGAATTGGGGTTGTAGATGGAAGGTAGGGACTAACTATGAAATTTTTTCAATTTTTGCAGCACAAGCCTTATATTCAGGTATACCACAAACTGGATCAAGCGCATTATTAGTTAAACGGTTAGCAGCAGCTTCTTCAAAATGGAATAACAGGAAGATGGTATGTTCCGGAACTCTTTCTGTAACATACGCTTCTGTAACCACTTCACCACGCCGAGTAGATATTTTTACTTGCTCACCGTTTGCAATGCCTAATTCGGCTGCTTTAGCTGGATTAATTTCAACTCGATTTTTAGGTAAATACTCATCAAGTGCTTTAGCACGACGAGTCATCGAACCTGTATGATAATGGAATAAACTACGACCTGTAGAGAGAATCAATGGATATGCATCGTCAGGATTCTCAGCAGGTGCTTTCCATTCAATACCTTTGAATTCACCTAAGCCACGAGCAAATTTTCCTTTATGAAGAAACTTGGTACCCGGATGATCTTTAGTCGGACACGGCCAAGCCAAGCCACCTGTTTCTTCTATACGATCATAAGAAATACCACCGTATGAAGGTGTAACAGAGGCAATTTCTTCAAAGATTTCCTCTGCATTTGCATAGTCCATCGGATAACCACAACATGTAGCTATTTCACATAATATCTTCCAATCAGGCTTAGAATTCCCTATTGGATTGATTGCCTGACGAACTTTTAGTACACGACGTTCTGTATTAGTAAAGGTACCTTCTTTTTCCGCAAAGGTAGCTGCCGGCAATACAACATCGGCTAATTGCGCAGTTGGTGTCAAGAAAATATCTTGGACAACTAAGAAGTCTAATGCTTTCAAACAATGTTCAATATGGCCTGTATTGGGATCAGATACCATTGGATTTTCACCCATGATAAACATCCCTTTTACTTTACCTTCTTCTACAGCAGCAAATGAACTGGTTACTGTATAACCCGGTTTATCACTTAAGCCTTCAACGCCCCAAGCCTTTTCAAATTTCTCTTTAACTGCTGGTAAAGTTACTTTTTGATAACCAGTATATACAGCATTTAGTGCCCCCATATCGCAAGCACCTTGAACGTTATTTTGTCCACGTAATGGATTAACCCCTGTTCCTTCTTTACCCATATTACCTGTAACCATGGCTAAATTAGCGGAAGAACGAACATTATCTACACCACAGGTATGTTGAGTAATACCCATTGCATAAGCGATAGATGAATTTTCAGCAGAAGCATAAATACGTGCTGCTTCAATGATATCCTCAGCAGGAACACCAGTAATCTCTGATGCATATTCAGGTGTATATTTATCAACAACAGCTTTCAATTCATCAAATTTTTCCGTTCTTTCTTTAATAAATTCTTCATCAGCTAATCCTTCTTTTAAAATCACATGCATCATACCATTAAATAATGCAACATCAGTACCTGATTTATGACGCATCCAAACATCTGCAAAATCAATTAAATCAATTCTTCTTGGATCAGCAACAATTAATTTAGCACCGTTATATTTAACAGCTTTTTTGATTTGCAAACTAATAATAGGATGAGTTTCAGTTGTGTTAGAACCTATAACAAAAATACACTTTGCTTTTGAGAATTCACTAATTGAATTCGTCATAGCACCACTACCAAATGAAGCGGCTAGACCAGCCACAGTAGCACTATGTCACAAGCGGGCGCAGTGATCGACATTGTTTGTCTTAAACACTGCACGAGATAGTTTTTGCATCAAATAGTTTTCTTCATTCGTTGTTCTTGCAGAACTCAAGAACATTAACGAATTTCCGCCATTTACATCAGCAATACCTTTTAGTTTTGAAGCAATTAAGTCCAAAGCTTCTTCCCAAGATGCTTTACGGAATTTACCATTTTCTTTAATTAATGGATTTGTTAAACGATCTTCACGATTGATGAAGTCAAATCCAAAACGCCCTTTCGTACAAAGTGCGCCATGTTCATTAGGTGTCGTTCCTGAAAGATCAGGTGTCACTCGAACAACCTTATTACCTATAACATTAAGTTCCAATCCACAGCCACAACCACAGTATGTACAGGTTGTTTTAACTTTCTTTTCAACTTCCCATGTACGGAACGTACCTCTATTAATCTTGGAAGTTAAAGCACCTGTCGGACAAACAGCAACACAGTTCCCACAGAATACACAGGGAGACTCTTTTGCCATTAAATCAACACGATAAGCCGTATCAGGATGTGTGTTAAAACCACGATCTACGAAATCATAGGTTTCATTGATCTGAATTTCCTGACAAGCACGAATACATTTTCCACAGTTGATACATTTATTATAATCTCTAATGTAGAAAGGATTATCATCAAAGATTGGTAAGTTGCGTTTCTTGCCTTCAAAACGGGATTCGGTAACACCATATTTATAACATAATTCTTGTAATTTACATTCACCGGCTTTTTCACAAGTTAAGCAATCCTGGTTATGATTCGCCCAAAGAAGTTCCAGATTAATCCGGCGAGATTTTTGTACTTTTTCACTATTAGTGTGTACTACCATACCTTCATATATAGGTGCTACACAAGCAGCAGCTAAAAGACGAGCGCCTTCTACCTCAACAACACAGATACGACATGCACCAGCTTTACTCAATGCTGGATCGTAACAAAAAGTTGGTATCTCTATGCCATTGGCTTTTGCAGCCTGAAGGATGGTCATGCCAGATTCTGCTTGAACTTGCTTACCGTCAATCGTTAAATTGATCATTCAGCATTACCCTCCTTTACGGATGTTTTATCAATAGATTTATTATGACAATATCAGTTATTTATTAATCTAATTTGATTGGTGCAGCTTCATAGTAGCTTTTGTGAATCGCCTCAGTAGCTACCGCTTCTTCATTTACTTCATTTTTTTTCCCAGAAACTGCTTCTACATACTTATCCATGAAGTGTTCTAAGGAAGTAAGTACTGGTGTGGGAGCCGCCTGCCCCAAACCACATAATGCACTAATCTGCATCATTTCCCCTAAGTCTTTTAAATTATCTAAATCTTCTAAAGTACCATCTCCTGCAGCGATACGATGCAAGATTTCATTTATTCTTGCAGTTCCTTCGCGACAAGGTGTACATTTTCCACAGGATTCATGTTCAAAGAAATGTGTATTTGAGCAAATATAGCTCATGAAGTCTTTTTGGTCATCAATTGCCAAGATAACACCGGAACCTAAACCTTGACCTACAGCCTGAAGATCCTCATAAGTTAACGGTGTATCAATTAATGCTGGAGGCATGATACCACTAGCAGCACCGCCTAAATGAACCATTTGAAGATCACGACCTGTAAGTAATCCCCCACCATAAGTTTCCATAACTTCTCTTACGGTCATACCAAACGGCAATTCCAAAGCACCAGTATTTCTTAAGTTACCACACAGAATAAAGATTTTTGTCCCCGCAGATTTCTCTGTTCCAATAGACTTGTACCAGTCAGCTCCTTTATCTAAAATAACTGGAACATTAGCCAAGGTTTCCACGTTATTAACAACAGTTGGTTTTCCCCATAAACCAGCTCCACCAGGGAATGGTGGTTTGAAACGCGGCATACCACGATGTCCTTCAATAGATTCAATCAATGCTGTTTCTTCACCACAAACATAAGCACCAGCACCGGAGCGAACTTCTAAGTTAAACGTAAAATCTGTACCAAAAAGGTTTTCCCCCAAAAACCCATTTTCTCTTGCCTGATTAATGGCATGATTCAATGTATTAATTGAAGTGGTATATTCACCACGGCAGTAAATAAAGCCCTTAGTAGCACCAATGGCATAACCAGCAATTGCCATCCCTTCAATAAGGCCATGTGGGTCACCTGTCATGATTAATCGGTCTTTCGCTGTTCCAGGCTCTCCTTCGTCTGCATTACATACAATATACTTTTGATCAGCGTCTTTTTTAGTAAAACTCCATTTCAAACCAGTAGGGAAACCAGCTCCCCCTCTACCACGAAGACCTGATGCTTTTACTTCTTCAATAACAGCTTCAGGTGTCATTGCTGTAAGCGCTTTCTTTAAGGATTCATATCCACCACGCGCAACATATTCTTCAACTTTTAAGGGGTCTATTTTCCCAAAGTTTCTTAGGACAATCTTAACACCATCAGTTTCGATGTAGTTCATAAATTTCAACCCTCCTTTTTCACAGAGTTTTAAAAGCTTGCTAATAATGCTTTAACTTTTTCAGGCGTTAAGTTTACATATGTTTTATCATTAATCATGATAGCAGGTGCTTCTGCACAAACGCCCAAACATGCAGTCATTTCTAAATAAAATTTCTTATCTTCTGTTGCTTCCCCTACTTCAATATTAAGTTCTTCTTTAATCGCTTCTAATACTTTTTGATAACCACTTACATGGCATGGCCCACTTTCACACACACGGATTATATTTTCAGCTTTTTCCTTAGTTGAGAATAAAGTATAGAAAGTAGTTGTACCGTAAACTTCACTAGCAGGAATATTCAACCCTGCAGCGATTGTTTCCAATGCATCCTTAGGAAGATAGCCTAACTCCTTTTGCACAGCATGCAATACAGGAATTAATGCACCTTTTTCCCCTTTATATTGTTCAACAATTGCAGTAACTTTATCTATTGGCTGACAGCAACCCATTCATTCCACCTCCTTTCATTATAAGTAGACAATCTAACCATATATATATTTAATACATATGTATTAAATTATGAATATATGTCTATAAATATATGTTATAGCACTATAGTAACATTCTATATAAAGTGTTAATTTCCTTCAAGAAAAATAAAAATTTAAATTTTTTAATGATTTATGAGTATATTCATTGGATATTCATTTTTTTGAATACTAACCATCGTTACATCGTACTTATAGTTTATATAATAGCATAAAAATAAGAAAAATACAGATATTTATCTATAAAAAATATATTTTTTATAGATAAATGAATGTCTTTGAATAATTATACGTAAATTATTAATTATTATTATTATACATATAATTACTATTAAACTACTATATGGTATAATAGTAATTTTTCGTCTCAATAATAGCGCAATTTCTGTAAGTATTTGAATTATTATTGATTTTGTTTTTTACAAAAAAATAATTTTAAATATAATTTATTATTAAATATTCATATATGGAATAATTATTAAAATTATACGTTTTAATCCTGATGCTCCAGTTTATAACAAAGATCATGTTTAGCAATCATTTCAATGCGCTTGACATAAAAAAAGCAGCCTATCTTATGGCTGCTTTTAGCTTTAAATTTTTCTTTTCCCTTACTCTACAATAATCATATGCTTTTGTTTTTGTATGACTTCTCCTATTACAGCATACTCTGTTGAACTACCTGCAAGCGCTTTTAACAATACATCTTCTTTTTCTTTCGCAACAGAAATTAAAAGCCCCCCGGAAGTCTGCGGATCATATAAACAATCTGATAATTGTTGAGACACATTTTCACCAAAAGATACTTTAGTACCAATAAAACATCTGTTAGAATATGCGCCTGCTGGTATAATTCCCATATCTGCTAATGATAATGCTTCTTTTATAATTGGGATATCTTGAGAATTAAACTTTAATGTTACATCACTACCTTCAGCCATTTCCAGCCCATGACCTAGTAAGCCAAACCCTGTAACATCCGTGCAACTATGAATCCCAACCTTCATCATAGCATCTTTTGCAAATTTATTTAATGTCATCATAATTTTTATTGCTTTTTTATATGTTTCATCATCCACCATATCCGCTTTAATTGCTGTATTAATAATTCCCACACCCAAAGGTTTAGTTAATATTAACACATCGCCCACTTTTGCATTACAGTTGGTCACAACATCGTCCGGATGCATAAAACCAGTTACAGTTAAGCCAAATTTTGGCTCATCATCTTCTATGGTATGACCACCTACAATTAACGCCCCTGCTTCTTTAACTTTATCATAACCACCTTTTAAAATACCCTTAATCTTTTCCTGTGATAAATTCTTAGGAAAACAGACAATATTCATAGCCAATTTAGGATCAGCACCCATAGCATAAACATCGCTTAACGAATTTGCAGCAGCAATCTGCCCAAAAATATAAGGATCATCAACAACCGGAGTAAAAAAATCGACCGTTTGAATAATAGCGGTGGTATCATTAATCTTATATACTGCAGCATCATCAGAAGTTTCTATCCCAACTATTAAGTTTTCATCACGTTCTACAGGTAATTCACACAAAACTTGTGCGAGGACATCAGGTCCTATTTTCGCTGCTCAACCAGCACTTTTAGTCATTTCTGTTAATTTCTTCTCTTTTTGATACATATTCTCACATCCTTAACAATTAATAGAATTTAATTCGAAATTATTTGTATATTCAATTACAAAATTTTTAAATTCTTGCGCCAATGGGGATAAATATCTATTTTTATGATATACAAAATAAAACTTCCTTTTTAATTCAAGATCCTTGATGTAGTATGGTTTTATTAAGCCTAATTTAATTTCTTTTTGAACTGCTATTTCAGAAATAAAGCTAATTCCTAACCCCAGCTCAACTAATTTTTTTATTGTTTCATTATCCTCTATACATGAAATAATATCTAAGCTATCTATTTTTAGATTTTTTTCTTTTAATGCTTTTTCAACTAAAAGTCTCGTACCTGACCCTTTTTCACGTAAAATAATTTTTTGCTTAAGTAAAAAACCAATATCCAAAGTCTCATAGGGTTTCCAAACATAATTTTCATTATTAGGTACGACAACAATAAGATGATCTTCGAAAAAATCAATATATTCTAAAGCATCTGAGTCATATTTTGCCCCTACAATCCCATAATTAATATATCCATTAGTAATATCTTCTACAACACGTTTAGAGTCTTCGTGATTAATCGTAAAAGTAACATTAGGGTATTGCTCAATAAATTCTTTTAAAATATGAGGTATGACATATTGTTCTGGAATTGAACTGGTACTTATTTCTAAATGACCTTCTATTTTCCCTTCGTATTCATTTAAGTTAAATTGCGCCAAATCACGCATATTAACAATCTCTAAAGCATAGCGGTATAATATACTTCCAGCATCCGTTACTGAAATCCTTTTTCCTGATCTATTGATGAGCAAGGTACCCAATTCTTCTTCCAGAGATTGGATATGATTTGTAATTGTTGGTTGCGTCAAAAACATCTTTTCCGCAGCTTTAGAAAAACTCTTTAAATTGACTACCTCAATAAACGTTTCCAATTGCTTAAATTCCAAAGAATATCACCACTTCTAATATTATTATTTCATCACTTTCTAATCTAGATTATATCTTACACTTGTTACTCAATCAAGTAAATAAGGGATATAATATTTTACATAAAATCAATATATGATTTGCGATAAAAATTTTTCATTATCTATATTGGCTGAAGGCTTAAGGCCTAAGGAAGCGGCCTTTCCCCTTTAACTTTTCCCCTATTAATGATCAGTAAGTTGCAAAATATTAGATATTTATAATAAAAATAACGATAATTGTTTCATTAATTATCGTTATTTTTTAAATCATTCAATGCAATTACTAATCCGTTAACAATGTCTTCGTAATCATCCTCTTGAATCGTTCTTAAATCCATAACCATTTTTTCTTTATAGATTCGTGTAATAATCGGACGTTCTAAATACCTTAACCTTCGCTCCAACGCAGAAATAGAAGGTGTTTCAGTTTCAATCTGAAGCGCTTTCGTAGGTATCTCAGTTAATGGTAGAGATCCCCCTCCAACCTGTGACATCTCATTTTTAATGGACAGGCTCAACTGATTTCCGAGCTTTGCCTTTATCATCGTTTGAAGCTGCTCTGCTTTAGATTGCAATACTTCTAATGATATCGTTAACATTCTTAAAGTTGGTATTTCTTGAATAGCCTTAACTTGATCCAAATATAGGTTCAAGGTACCCTCTAAAATAGAAATAATAAATTTATCTACTCGTATAGCACGAGTCAGCGGATTTTTTTTCATGGATTCAATATATTCTTTTTTACCTACAATAATACCAGCCTGTGGCCCACCCAAAAGCTTGTCCCCGCTAAAAGTAACAATATCTACCCCAGCATTCAAGGATTCCTGAACCGTGGGTTCATGCTCCAAACCATATTTTTCCATATCTATCAATACACCACTACCTATATCCTCAATAACAGGAACTGAGTTTTCTCTCCCTATTCTCACTAGTTCCTCTAAAGATACTTCTTCAGTAAATCCCAAAATTCTATAATTGCTGGTATGTACCTTTAAAAGTGCAGCCGTATCATCCCCTATGGCTTTTATATAATCATGAGGATGGGTTTTATTCGTCGTACCTACATCAACTAATTTTGCACCACTCTGTTCCATAACATCCGGTACTCGGAAAGACCCGCCGATTTCTACTAATTCTCCTCTAGAAACAACAACCTCTTTGTCTTCAGCCATAGTACTCAATACCAGCATCACAGCAGCTGCATTATTGTTAACCACTAGAGCAGCCTCTGCGCCAGTAATTCGAGCTACAATCTCTTCAATATGACTATATCTTGAACCTCTTTTTCCAGCTTCTAAATCATATTCTAAGTTAGAATAGTGTGTCCCAACCTCGATAGCATGTTCCATAACTTTTTTACTAATCAAAGCTCTTCCCAAGTTCGTATGGAGAACCGTTCCGGTTGCATTGATAACACGCCTCAATTTCAGCCTTATCTTATCCTGAGACCGCCGGGTTACCAGCACATCTATTTGTTCAATTTTTGAAGTCAATTCATCTACTTGCATACGATTTGCAATAATTCTTCTTCTTAAGTCGTCTATTACTTCTCGAATACTCTCTACTACAATGCCCCTTGGTATAGATTCTAACAACATAATAATATTTTCTTGCGCTAATAGATCGTCAACTTTAGGCAAACAGCTAAACAATTTTGCTTTATTATCCATAATAAATCCTTTCTACCTTTCTAATAGGCTTATGAAAAAAATAACATGTCAAAGATACGACGGATATTTCGTGTCAGACAAAGAAAAAGATTCCGTTGATCGTTAGTTCTATCAGCGGGTTCTGTTGATGCAGTATAACACAAAATAGACTAGCATACTGACTTGTTATTTTTTCGAATATACCTTATATAATATTATCCCAATCGCTGGAGACTTATCCATAAATCGTACACCCTATAATTACACTACGCTAAAAATGGTTGACTATAACTTATCAAATTTCTACCATAAAGTCAACACTCTCATTTTTATATCTTTCTCTTATCCGCCACCACGTGTACAGAACAAGGGAGCATTTCTACGATTTTAAGGGCAACACTATCATGCAGCCGTCTGCGTGTACCTTTTAATGTCTTTTCTTTTCCTAATACGATCAAGTCAATATTTTTTTCTTTTGCACAATGCATTATTTCTGTAAGTGGAACACCAAAGCGTAAAATCTTTTCTATCGGGATATGCTCTTTTTTTGCTTCTTTTTCAACTGTTGCTAAATAAAGATAACCATTTTCCTCTAAATCTTCTTTAAGCTCTTCTTTCGTTTTAGGATAATAGTTTTCCATCAATTCCATCATACGTAAATTAACGACATGAAGGACATATAGTTTAGCATGATTTTGCCTTGCAATATCCATGGCTATTTCAGCTGCTTTTAAGGAAATTTGAGCACCATCTGTTAAAACCAAAATCCTTTCAATGTTTAACTTTCCTTCCATGGCGTCCTCCCCCCATTATCACCTTAACTTACGTTTAACCATTTTAACACGAAACAAACTTTCTCTTTCTCCTTCTTCTAATGTTTCTTCAATAAATTTTACTGTTTGATCATAAGATGGGATAAATACATTACTCAAAGCATTGACTCGTCGCTGCGTTTTTTTAATTTCCCGTACAATCTGATAAATTGCCGTTTGAATTTCTGCTAAATGACATAATGTTTGTAGTATATCCGCTAACTGTCCAATCGCTTCATCTAATGCCGAAACAGTATGCTTGAAACCATAATTTAGTTCTATATCTATCGATTTATAATCTATAATAGGAAGAGGAACACCCATAACACTTCGATCTCGAATGTTGATTTCTACTTCATCTGTTATGCCTTCTGCAATCCAATGAACTTCTAAAATACCATTAGAAATAATTGCAAATTCTAAGTTCCGATAGGCATGTTTTAATTGACCAGCTGTTTCTTCTTGTATCTCTTTATATTCTTGCAGCATTTTCATTAATTCATTAACCAATACATCCTTCTTTTCCTTTAGCAACCCATATCCCTGCTCTGCAATAATTAAACTTTCTTTTACTTTCAAGAGATTGGTTTTAGTTGGAGATACTTTTAACTTGGACATAATCATCTTTCTCCTTTTGCCAAGAATCGTTCAATCTCTAAACCGATATCTAATATAAAGGTATCGTATATTAACCTTTTCCTACCTGCTATTTTTATTTCCATAATGCTTCTCTAACTGCTCACGACTTACGCGATTCAGTACCTCTTCAGGCAAAATGGACAGAACTTGCCATGCCAAATCCAAGGTTTCTTCCATGGTACGTTTTTCATAATATCCCTGGTTAATCAGTTTTTTTTCTAATATTTCTCCAAAATGGAGGTAACATTTATCGAGCTCAGATATTTCATCTTCACCGATTACTTGTACAAGAGAACGGATATTCTTGACATGAGAATATGCAGCGTATAATTGACTGGCTAAGGCAGGATGATCATCACGAGTCATTCCTTTACCAATACCATTTTTCATTAAACGAGATAATGAAGGAAAAACATTAACGGGTGGATAAACGTTACGTACTGTCAGTTCCCGCTCCAAAATAATTTGTCCTTCTGTAATAAAACCCGTTAAATCAGGAATAGGATGTGTAATATCATCATTTGGCATAGATAATATAGGTAATTGTGTAATAGATCCCTTATGTCCTTTTATACGACCTGCTCGTTCATATAAAGAAGCCAAATCACTATAAAAATATCCTGGGTAACCTTTACGGCTTGGAACTTCTTCGCGCGCCGAGGATACTTCACGTAAAGCTTCAGCATAATTAGCCATATCTGTTAAAATGACAAGTACGTGCATCCCCAAATCAAAAGCTAAATACTCTGCTGCCGTCAAAGCAACCCGAGGCGTTACAAGTCGTTCAATAGAGGGATCATCTGCTAGGTTTAAAAACATGGCTACATTTTTAGCAGCACCCATCGTTTCAAAGTTCTGTTTAAAAAACTCTGCTTCATTATTTTTCAATCCCATAGCTGCTAATACAATCGCAAAATTTTCATTTCCCTGTTCAGAAATATTAGCTTGACGAATAATTTGTGCTACTAATTTATTATGTGGTAACCCATTTCCAGAAAAAATAGGTAGTTTTTGCCCTCTAATTAACGTCGTCATTAAATCTATAATAGATATGCCTGTTTCAATATAATCCCTAGGATAAGTACGACAAATTGGGTTTAAAGGCAATCCATTAATATCTCGTTGATCACCATCCATAGGAGATGGCATTCCATCAGTTGGCTCCCCCATACCATTAAACATACGCCCTAACATCTCTTTTGAAACACGTACAACCATAGGCTTTCCTTTAAAATGAACCTTACAATTTTTCTTAGCAATATTAATTGTTCCTTGATATACTTCAATAACTGCACGTTGTTCATCCACTTGAAGAACACGGCCATGACGCAAAGGATGTCCTTTTAGAGCAATTTCTACCATTTCGCCATATCCAGCACCTTCAACGCCTTCTACTACAATAAGAGGGCCTAGAATTTTTTTGAGATTTGTATATTCTTTATTAATTAATGTCATACACGATCACCTGCTTTGAATTATTTTCACTTATAACTTTCAACGAGACAGGTAATTTCTTGATAAATTTTATCCTCCAAGCCTCTAAATTGATCTAATTGATTTTCTTTTATGTCTTCTTTCATGCGAAAAACATCTCCAAGAACAGCTAACCCCTGAATACGAGAAATAGGAATACTTCGTTTAATAATTTTTTTAGCTTCATCGTAGAAAAAGAGAATAACCCGAAGCATTGCTATTTGTTTCTGTGGAGAAGCATATTTATCAATATCGTGATATGCATTTTGCTGTAAGAACGATTCTCTAATAATGCGAGCAATTAACAATACCAGTCGTTGATTGTCAGGGAGCGCATCTGATCCCACTAACTTTACAATCTTTTGTAATTCATCTTCTTGACTGAGAATTTCAACCACACGATCTCGCATACTGCGCCACGTATGATCAACATGTTCTTGCCACCACTCTTGAATATCATCTAAATTATCACTATAACTGTTTAACCAGTTGACAGAAGGATAATGCCTTTCATTGGCCAAATCTTTATCCAGCCCCCAAAATGTGCTAATAAATCGTTTCGTATGCATGGTTACAGGTTCTGAAAAATCCCCGCTTGGGGGAGACACAGCACCAATAACACTAATAGAACCTTTTGTTCCTTCTACTGTTTCTACAACCCCGGCACGCTCATAAAATTGAGCCAAACGTGTTGCTAAATATGCAGGAAATCCTTCTTCGGCAGGCATTTCCTCCATACGACCCGATAATTCCCGTAATGCCTCAGCCCACCGCGAAGTAGAATCAGCTAAAAGAGCTACATCATAACCCATATCTCGATAGTATTCCGCCATTGTGATACCTGTATAAATACTAGCTTCTCGGGCTGTAACTGGCATGTTAGATGTGTTAGCAACCAAGATCGTACGCTCCATAAGCGAGCGTCCGCTGCGAGGATCCTGCAATTCGGGAAATTCTACGAGTACTTCCGTCATTTCATTGCCCCGTTCCCCACATCCAATATAAATAATAATATCAGCATCACACCATTTGGCAATTTGATGTTGTAGAATTGTTTTTCCCGTACCGAAACCACCCGGCAAAGCCGCAGTACTGCCTTTAGCAAGTGGAAATAATAAATCAATCACCCGTTGACCCGTAATCAGTGGACTTTTAGGAAGTTGTCTTTTGTAGATCGGCCGCTCAATACGAACAGGCCATTTCTGTACCATCGTCAGTTTATGATATCTTTCACCTACTCGAATCTTAGCAATGGTTTGTGAAATTGTATAATCACCTTCAGCAACGACATTTTCTAGCTTGCCTTCAATACTTGGAGGGCACAAAATAAAGTGCTTGATTGATGTTGTTTCCCATACCCACCCTATTGCTTCACCACTTTTTATAGAGTCACCATCCGTTTTTTGGGGAACAAAATGCCATTTGCGCTTTTGATCCAGTGCATTCACTTGTACGCCTTTTTGAATAAATGACCCTGTTTTTTCCCATAACTTTTGTAATGGGCGCTGTATCCCATCAAAAATACTACCAATTAAACCCGGTCCTAATTCCACCGACAAAGGCATACCGGTCCCATAAATGGGTTCTTCGGGTTTTATGCCGCTTGTATCTTCATATACCTGAATCACTACTTTTTCATCTATAATTTTAATGACTTCTCCTATAAGGTGTGATTGACCTACTTCAACAATCTCCATCATAGAAAGCGTATCAGCACCTGTCGTATGAATAATGGATCCATTAATCATTATGATCTTGCCAACTTGTTTTAGCATGGTTACCACCCACAACTTTCCATTTTAAAAATATTAGTCATTTTAACAAATTCCGCGCAATCCTCATTCTTATTTCGTCCGTCGAACGTAATAAACGTTTATCAAATGAATTATCTATTAAAACATGTTGATCCCCTTGATAAATAATGACACCACCCATTATTTCTAGATCACATACTACAAGTTCAACAGTAACATTACGATTGGTTTTTTCTTTTATTTGATGTATAACATTTTGTAAATGATGTACATCAAATAATGATAAATCTTCCTGACGTACTTTTAAAATAAAATGATCTCCTGCTAATACGGATACGCCATCAACAATGAGTTTTTTAAGTTGATCTATATATTGTGGCGAACGCATCCATACATCAATTTTTTCTCTAATTGCCTTTAAAAGGTTTTCAAATATCGCTTCTTGAAATTGCACATCTTGCTTGCGGATTAACAGTTCTACTTGCGATTGAGCAACTCTTATAATATTTTTCGCCTTATTTTCACTTTCATGAATAACATATTGAGCCTCTTGTTTTGCCTTATTTAAAAATTCCGAGCGAATATCATCAGCCCGATGCTCAGCAATTTCAAGCATTACGCTGCGTTCCCTTCTCGCTTGCTCCAAGATATTAGTAATTATTTTTTCTGTATTATTAACCAATATTTCTCCCATATAATCACCTTAACCCATCACTTGTTTCATAATTTGTTCTACACTTTTACCCGTATCATAATCATTTCTTTCATCTGGTATTTCAATCAACAAAGGAAATTCTCGTGAAAATTTAATTTCTTCTACTTTATCCGCTACCATTTGAGCTAACTTACTGGTAATAAATATTAACCCAATAGTATTATTGGAAATTAACGCTTCCAAAGCAGCATAAACTTCCTGGGAAGAAAAGCATACTGTTCCTCTGATTCCAACCAGCGAATAACCAACCACAACTGTTTCACTACCAATAACATGGATTTTCATAACGCACCACCCTAAATCTTCCCTAATATCATAATAGCAATAATTAATCCATAAATTGCAACCCCTTCAGCAAGTCCAACGAAAATCAGTGTTTGCCCTAATCGTTCCGGCTTTTCAGTAATGGCGCCAATCGCTGCTGAACCTGTTATTGCTACAGCAATTCCAGCAGCAATAGCCCCCAACCCAACAGCAATGGCCGCTGCTATAAATCCCAGACCACTAGAAGAACCCGCAAGTGCAATAGCTGTTTGAGGATCTGCTAAAAACATATTATCGATTTCCGGTTTAGCGATTAAGATAGATGATAAGCTAAAGAAGAAGAAATTAAAAATAATCAACCCAATCATACTAAATATTGCTTTTTTACCCATATTAGTCCCCCCTAAGTTAATTTAGCCTGCTTATATATAACTCACTTGCTATTCTTTTAATATGCTTTAAATACAAAGAATACTGTGTAATTGTCAGCAACCTATAATTCATACAGATTAAATGGTTTAAACAAATGCCCTTTGCCCCTAAAAAACTTTGTAAAGAACTCGTAATATTCTAATCGCAATACTTGAATAGATACAATTAAACCTTCAAAAAGAATGACAAATATATTTCCACCGATAATCGTAATGAGTTGCCCTACATGAGTCTGAATCATTTCTGACAAAATGAAAATTGCACTCATTAAAGCAATATGGGTTAAAGCAAAAGCGCCTAACCTTACAAAAGATATACTATTACTCAAATAACGCAGAATCGTATCAAACATTTCAAAAAACGATTCTACAAAACTTTCTTCATGTTCAACTTCAATATGGTTTTTATTAAGCACTTTCCCCAATGGCCCAATAAAAACCATCAATATGAGTGGCATAATAATAAGAAGGATCATTTTTATAAAAAGAGAATCTGTACTTTTAGATTTTATAAGGGGAACGATAACCAATAATGAACCCCAATAAAACCACAATCCTACTAACCCGTTACTAGATAGAAAGAAATTTTTATAATCCTTTTCATGAAATGCATTAATCATATTGAGTGCAATACCAATTGTAATAAAAATGACACCATATATGATGGCTAATTCCAAAAACTGATTAATATTATGCATGGGCGAATATAATATGGGCCTGATCCATTCTTCGACTCCAAAAACACTTCCATAACATATCCCAAAAAATGAAGCTGATAGTCCTAAACTGATCACAATGATACCAACATCATTTATTCCAATCTCATTCGCTTTTTTATTAAAATACAATATTAATCCACTTATCATAAAAACTAATCCTTGCCCAAGGTCACCAAACATCATGCCAAACATAATCACAAAAGATAACGCCACCAAAAACGTAGGATCAATTTCTGAATAAGTAGGAACAGCATAAGTCGTAATAATTCTTTCAAACGGCTTTACTATAAGAGGATTATTAAATTGAGTAGGCGGAAACTGATGACGATCTAATTTATTGCTTGGTAAGGAAGATTGATAAAAAAGTGCACCTTCAGTTACTTCGCAAAGATTTTTTGACAACGATTGCACATGATAAAATGGTACCCAACCACAAACAATAACCGTTTTTTCTGTCAGACCATACATGCATTCTTGCTCTAACATTTTTTTAATAATCATTCCTTTATAGTAAAGGATGTTTAATTTTTTAGTCGCATGGAAGGAAAATGTTTTAATTTGATCGGTTAATTTTTGTAGCCTAATCTTTACTTTTTCTTTAACTTTTTCAATTTCTGTTAGAAGCGCACGTTTTTGATAAAAGGTGCCTCCTGGATTCTCCAATGCCATATAACTTAAAAATCCTTCATTATTTTTCACCTTATACAAAGCAGTTTTATCAAAAAATATAAGTGGAATCCCACAATTGGATAAGGTAGGACGTGGTAACATATAATCTATTGAAGAAAACAAGCTGTTAAACGCTTTTTGTTTTTCTTTTTTAATGCCCTGAGAAATAAAATAACATTCGTTTTGCAGACAGAACTCTTTCATTTCAATTAAATCTTCATCATTATAGAATTTTAAAAACGCTACCATCTTGTCAAAAATATCCAAATAATGGTTTTTCAAGATAATTTCTTGCTCCAAATTACTATAACCTTTCTCCAAATCCTCTAATTCCTTTTGGAGTTGCTTTAGCATCCCTTCTTCATACTGAAAATTTTTAATCACTTTATCATCAGATATAAATTTACCCTCCAATGATCTCATAAAATGGAGTACTTTATTTGTAAATAAATCCACATCATTAATTTTCTCATTATTATTATTAAAGGCAATGATATCTTTCCATTTTCTCATTTCCTGCATATTAATCATTTCAAAATAACCATCACGTCCTAAAGCCAGCGTGACCTCATGCTGATATTCCCGTGGAAAAACTAATTCAATTTTACGCATAGGTGTTAATTTAAACATCATACCCACCTCATATTTGAATTTACTTTTAGCCTTAACTTTAATTTATTTAACATCATAAAGTGTTAAATAAGGAATAATCTCCTTAGCTGATAATTGATATCGTTTTGCATTAAGAATAATATTAATATTTCGAACTTCACTTTGTTTAAGGAACAAATAGGCCATGACAATGCCTATATGGAAAGGCATCCCATTTAATATCTGCCAGCAATAGACATTAAAACTTTTATCCAACTCATTTTCAAGCTGTGTAATGTTAAATTTTTTTGACGGTTGTAAGTCTGAAGCACATTTCCAAGGAAAACACGAAGGTAAAAATTCTAAAATAGCTTTAAGATCATTTCCTTTTAGTAATCTTTTTACATCTTCATTCCTTAAAAACTTCCCACCAGGTAACAATAGTGAAAGAATCTCCTCCTCAGGCATATGAAAATTTAATTTTAATCGACAAAGCCATGCTAAATTAAGTAAATCAATCCGAAAACCGATCAGTTCCTCAGCTCTTTGACGATCCGTTACCCCTAATCCCTTAAGAGAATTACAAAGCATTTTATAGTAATAAATATCCATCTGAGTATCAAAAATAAATTGGCTTTTTGTTAATATATATGATTTATACGCATGTTGGAACGCTTCGTAATAATCTGTTTTTTTTAACACTTCATTTAGTTCACTGAATTGGGCCACAGAAAGTAAATCTTTCATTTTGATAATACTGCATCTATGAATATCCATGAAATCCTCTTTTTGGGGTATTTCCCCTCGAACAATATAAGGAATCAGAATCTTGATGTTCTCAACTTCATATTCGCGCAAGAGAATAAGAATGACGTTTTTAACTTTATTGGGTGTGAAGCGGATAAGCTTTTCAAATATTTCAATCATATGATCAATAACAGCAATTTCAATAGATGAAATGGTTACAGTTGTGATGTTATCCCCGTTCAGAAGAGATTCTTTGTAAGATGTATTGCAAAGATAATGGTATATTTCATTAATCGATTTTGCACATAACAATTCATCATAATTCTTTTTAGTAAATAATTCTCCAATCATTCCCCTAATTAAAGAATTTGAAAATGAATAGCGTGCCGCATTAATGATCACTGTTTATCCCCCATATCAATTCAAAGATTTCGTCTACGATCTGAATAAAAGCTTGTTCATTATAGGAAAAATTTTCAGGATGATAGTTTGAATATTCATCCATAATGGCTTGCGATTTTTTTTTAGCTTCATTGACAATCTCATTTGCTTTTAGTTCTGCTTCATCTGTCATTTGTTTATGAACAACTTCTCGTTGTTCTTTAGCTTTCTTTATGATCTCTTTCTGCTCTTCCTTAGCACGAATGAGAATATCTTTAGCGTCTTGCTCCCCTTTTAAAATTCTATTAATGATTTGTTCCATACGTATCATCCTTTATACACAGCAATTTTTCGTTCAATCTTTTATATACCTTATTATAAAATTTTAAATTATAGAACAGAAGTTATTAAACTTGAGTATATTTGTAAAATTTATACCCTATACCGCCTAAAGCAAACTTTAATTACTAAAATTGTAACATAATGGTACAAAAAGGGAGGGGAAAGCAAACGCTTTCCCCTCCATCTATTTTAATGGGCCTTAAAAGGCGGCCCATTTCTAAAATATAATGCATATTAAATTACTGCTGCCATCATTAACAATTTTTTGCAACGTTCTCTGAATTTTATGCTGTGTATTTTCAGGCATATGATATAGTTTATTCTGCAAACCATCACGTACCAGATCATAAAGTGAACGCCCTAAGAATTCAGTTCCCCACAATTTTTCGGGATTTGCTTCGAATTTTTCAGTAAGATATTGAATAAGTTCTTCACTTTGTCGTGCTGAACCCATAAATGGTGTCACTTCAGTATTTACATCCGTTTTAATTAAGTGAATTGAAGGTGCATTCGCTTTCAATTTTACACCGAAATGCCCACCCCGTTTATAAAGTTCAGGCTCTTCAAAAGTCATATCATCGATACTAGGTGGAACAATACCATATCCAGTATCATTAACTGTTTTTAAGGCAGTTGCAAATTTATCATATTCTTTCTTAGCAACAGAAAGATCTCGCATCAATTCCAATAAGCGATGCTCGCCATCAATAGTAAACCCACTGACTTCTTCTAAAATTGTAAAGAATAATGACTTATCCGCAAACATTTCAATATTAGAAATCCCTTGCCCTAAATTTAATGTTGTCAATGCGACATCAGAAACAAAATCTTTTTCTCCTAACTCTTTTACTGCCTTTTCTACATCACGGATCCGTTTTACTTTACCAATTGCTTCTTTAATAGAATCTTCAAATTGTTTACGACACCAATGATTACGATCTAATTTTTCAATCCATTTTGGTAAATTAATATTAACTTCTTGAACAGGGAATTCATATAAAACTTCTCTTAAAATAACGTTAATATCATCTTGTGACATTTCTGCACAATCTACCGGTAATACTGGCACATCATATTTTTCAGCGAGCACACTCGCTAAATTTTGGGTATCTTTAGCATTTGGATTAACTGAATTTAAAAGAACTAGATAAGGTTTATTAATCTCCTGAAGCTCCCGAATCACTCTCTCTTCAGCATCTAAATAATTACTCCGGGGTAGTTCAGTAATGCTTCCATCTGTAATAATAACAATGCCAATGGTAGAATGATCGGATATTACTTTTCTAGTACCAATTTCAGCTGCTTCCTGAAATGGAATTTCTTCTTCAAACCAGGGTGTTACAACCATTCTAGGCCCATCATCTTCTACATATCCTAAAGCACCTTCCACCGTATATCCAACACAATCAACCAAACGTACTTTTACATTAATATTATCATCAATATCGATTGCTACCGCTTCATTTGGTATGAATTTAGGCTCGGTTGTCATAATTGTCCGCCCACCACCACTTTGGGGTAATTCATCTTTAGCTCTTTCTCGATCATAAACATCCTGAATACGTGGTAATACGGTCAAATCCATAAACCTTTTTATAAAGGTTGATTTTCCAGTTCTTACAGGCCCCACAACCCCTATGTAAATGTCCCCACCAGTACGCTTCGCAATATCCTCAAAGATATTATATTCCTCCATAATATTCCCTCCCTATAATATAATCTGATTCATAAATCAAGAAAGTTTTTCCATCCCTCCTTCAAGCTTTTTTAAATTTTAATCACTTTAAAATCAAATTATTTTAGATATTCCTAATTTCAATAAACAAGAATATGACAATATAATATATATGTCCGAGCGGAAACATTATGACAAATATTACAAAAAAAAACAGCCTGCGGCTGTTTTTCAGTTATTCTTAAACCATACATCCATTTCAATAATTTCTTTCATCTCTTCTTTAGCCTCTCGCAACATAAGATCCAATACGGCCTCTTTAGCAGGCTTATCTTCATAAAGCACTTTATATAATTGATTCGTGATTGGCATTTCTACAGAATTTTTCTTACCTAACTCTCTAGCAGCAGCAGTAGTCCTCACACCTTCTACCACCATGTTAGTCTCTGACAAAACTTGGTCCAGCGTTTTACCTTGACCCAACCCTATTCCAGCACGATGATTTCGACTAAATGGACTGCTACACGTCGCAATTAAATCACCAATACCTGCTAAACCAGCAAATGTTAGTGGCTGCGCCCCCAACGCTATACCCAAACGAGAAATTTCTGCCAATCCCCGAGTCATTAAAGCAGCTTTTGTATTATCACCAAACCCTAGACCATCTGTAATACCTACTGCTAGAGCAATGATGTTTTTTAAAGCACCGCCTAATTCTACCCCTCGTACATCAGGGTTCGTATAAACTCGAAAATAAGGACTCATTAAAATTTCTTGTACACGCCGTGCATAAGGAAGATGGTCAAAAGCAATAGCAGTTGTTGTTGGCAATTTAATGCTGACTTCTTTTGCTAAATTAGGTCCTGATAAAGCACCTACATTTCGTTCTAAACTTTGCGGTAATTCACTTTTTATAACCTGTGTCATACAAAGCAAACTACCGTTTTCAATCCCTTTAGCTGCACTCACAATAATATGATTCTCATTTAAATGAGGAACCATATTTTTGACTACGCCTCGAACAGCATGAGAGGGAATAACTACGAAAACAATTTCTGCTTCTGCAACAGCTTCCTGTAAATCACATGTAGGCACAATATGATCAGGCAAGTGAATTCCAGGAAGAAAATCCATATTCTCCCGATTATGAACTAATTGTTTAACATCATCAGGAAAACGGGTCCATAGGTTAACTGAAAATTGTTTTTCAGCTAATAAAACAGCTAATGCAGTTCCCCAACTCCCAGCACCGATCACGGCAATTTTTTCCTTCATCAATTTCTGTCACCTTCTTATCCCATTAATTTTATCGGTTACCTTTGCTTCTTGTCCTTTTAGCAATCTTTGAATATTCGTGCGATGACGATATATTACAAAAGCAGCTACAATAAATGAGAAAATGACATACGGTACAGGTTGCTTAAAAAGCAAGAAGGCAATAGGGGCTGAAAAAGCAGCAATAACAGAGGCAAGTGAAACATATTTTGTAATCCAAATGATTACAACCCATATTAATATAAGTAGCAAAATAACTTTAGGTGCAAGTGCTATAATAACACCACAAGCAGTAGCAACACCTTTTCCGCCTTTAAATCTCAAATAAATGGGCCAATTATGCCCTGCAACGGCAGATATCCCCCCAAAAATAGCTGCCCATTCAGTTCCTATCAATAAGAATCCTAATTTTACCCCTAGAAAACCTTTAATAATATCAACCACTAAAACCATCAATGCGGGTTTGATACCTAATACCCGAAATGCGTTGGTCGTACCAATATTACCACTCCCATGTTGCCGAATATCAATTCCCTTTGCCATCTTTCCAACAATAAAAGCAGTTGGAATGGCGCCTAATAAGTAACTCATAAGAAATAAGAGTAAATATTTTACCATCCTACTTCTCCTCTTTCTCCCTTTTTTTAATACTGAACCAAACGGGCGTCCCCTCAAACCCAAATGCTTCCCTAATCTTATTCTCTAAATAGCGTTCATAAGAAAAGTGCAGCCGTTCAGGATCATTGACAAAAACAACAATTTTAGGCGGCTTTACACCAACCTGGGTAGCATACAGAATTTTTAGTGACTGGCCTTTACGACTTGGCGGCCGATTCATAACAATCGCTTCTTGAATCACTTCATTCAATAAACCCGTACTAATCCGTTGGGCATGCTGATTGGCAACAAAATTAACCAATTCAAAAATCTTATTCACTCGCTGCCCTGTCTTAGCAGATATAAATAAAATAGGTGCATAAGATAAAAAACTTAACTCCTCACGAATACTTTTAATAAACGCCTTGGTCGTATCATTATCTTTTGTAATCAGATCCCATTTATTAACAATAATCAACATCCCGCGTCCTGCTTCATGTGCATACCCAGCAATTTTTTTATCTTGCTCTGTAACACCACTCGCAGCATCAATTAGCATCAGAACAACATCTGAACCTTCAATAGCATTTAGTGAACGGAGTACACTGTAATATTCAACTGGATCTTCAACTTTCTTCTTTCTTCTCATTCCGGCTGTATCTATTAATACATAATTATTCTCATCTTTCTCAAAATAGACATCAATTGCATCTCGAGTTGTACCGGGAATATTACTTACAATAACCCTTTCTTCCCCCAAAATTTTATTAACGAGAGATGATTTTCCCACATTTGGCTTTCCAACAACAGCAATTCGAATGATATCCTCTGGTTCTTCCACTTTTTCCTGTTGCTTGGGAAAATATGCAATAATTTCATCTAGTAAATCACCCGTATTCTTCCCATGTTCTGCAGAAACAGCAATCGGTTCACCTATTCCTAACCTATAAAATTCATATAAATCTATTTTATCCGGATTTTCAACTTTATTAACGGCAAGAACAATCGGTTTTCCAGACCGCCGTAATAATCCAGCGACTTCCATATCTGTAGATGTTAATCCATCACGTCCATCCACCACAAACACCAAAACATTTGCTTCAGAAATTGCCTGATTGACCTGCCTAATAATTTGTGGCATCATTGGATGCTCATCATCCTCAAACTCTATACCGCCTGTATCAACCACACGAAACGCTCTTCCTAACCATTCACCATCAGCATAAACCCGATCTCTTGTAATACCTGATAAATTTTCTACGATTGCAATGCGCTTTTGCGCAATTCGATTCAAGAGCGTTGACTTTCCTACATTAGGTCTTCCTACAATCGTTACAACAGGTTTTGACATCCTCGTTCCTCCAATCCTTGGTACCCATTATTTTATCCAAAAAATCATTCACCGTTTCTTCAATGACCTGGATATTAACGTTTAAACTTTTTTCAACCTCAGATACAGATAAATCATCTATAAATACAGGTTGATTATCCTTTAACATAACCCAAGGAATCAGAACGGCATCCCCTAGTTTTTTATCCTTGAGCGCTTTGATAATATCACCACCTGTTATTAAACCGGCAACAGTAACTGTATCACCAAAAAAATTATTTTTAATAATTTCTAAATTAATCATTAAACCTTTAATCATTTTTAGCTTTTCCACTATAGGTCTCAAAAATTTCCCCGCTGAAACACCCGTAACCAGCGTAACTTCTCGTGGATTTTTTAACGTTTTAGGGATAAGAGGTTCATAATCAGCAAATTCATCTAAAAATAGCCGAACAAGACCCACCCCATTTTCCGTTTGGGGAAAATCATCATAATTATCTCTGGGTGGAATCGTTTCTTCAGCCATTAAATAAAATTCATCAGAGAGATAAACCCACGTGCATCCCCACATTTTTTCAAATTTCTCCTGATAAGGCTGTATCTGATTGATGATCTCTTGGGCCTTCCGTTTATCCACTGTTTTAAGTGGAAATAAATCTTCCCGATAACGCGTTAACCCAACTGGTACAATTGCAAGCGATAAAATATGAGGCCACAAACCACTTAATTCTTTTATGGATTGTTCTAAAAATATCCCATCATTAATATCAGGACAAAGAACAATCTGCGTATGAAACGAAATACCCCCATCTGCTAAACGTTGCAATGTTCTTAATATTTTACCTGCCTGTTTATTATTCATCATTTTACAACGTACCTGGGGATCAGTCACATGAACAGAAATATAAAGCGGACTCAATCTCAGCTCAATAATACGATCAATTTCTTTTTCTGATAAGTTTGTTAACGTCATATAATTACCGTGTAAAAATGATAAACGGTAATCATCGTCTTTCATATATAGGGTTTCTCTTAAGCCCGAGGGCATTTGGTCAACGAAACAAAATACACATTGATTATGACAATTTTTCAGCCCATCAAAAATAGGAAATTGAAATTCAATTCCCAGGTCTTCATCAACATCTTTTTCAATCTCTATTTCCCACATTTCTCCATTTTGCTTTTCTACATCCATCGTAATCTCTGATTCATTAATGAAATAACAATAATCAATCCAATCAACGAGAGGAAATCCGTTTATAGATACTATTTTATCACCCTTTTCCAACTCTACTTCTTCCGCAATGCTGTCAACTACAACGTTTGCTACTAATGCGCCTTGATCCTTTTGCAAAAGATTTCCCTCCTGTCCATGATATTCCTATTATCCCCCATTATCACTCGCTCGTCAAGATATGCCTAATTTAATGTTTTACTAAAATATAGACGCCATTTCCTAAGTCATGAGCCATACTGGTTGTTGCACGTTGTAAAATATTTGCTACCTTTTCCAATTCATATTCATTTTCCGTATAAAAAATGGGTGCCCCTCCCCCTACTTTATCTCTATCTGTCGTAACGACTGCTAGTATTGTATCCGCCAATCGCGTATCCATAATCGCCCCTCCTAATCTTCGGCAATACGTCCTGCCTGCGTTTTTAAAGGACAACGCTTATTATTTTCCAACACCGGTGTCCTATTAACAGCTTCAATCAAAGCTTCAGTATCCTTTTCTACGGGAACAATTGCCATCACAATTCTTCCTGTGTTAATATTTCGCCTAATCAAAGGCGTAAATTCCTGGGTATCCGTATCTTTCCTTATACCTAAAACAGATGCTGCCGTATGAGCAATCGCTTGACGTTGTCCGATCATTCCTAATGTTTCCCGTGCATTATCATCTTTAGGCTCAATGACCACACCCAGACCATTTTCCCTAATCATTTCTCGACTGGCTTTGAGTCCTACATTCATAATTTGAACCCCTGAAACAAATAGATCCGCACCCTCAAAATATAATTCTCCTGATTCTACCTTAGCAATATTCCCTACAACCTCCCCTTTCATGAGCTTACTGGATAGAATAATTGCCGCAATACCGATCAGGAGTGCTATCCATCCATTGATATATAAAGCAGTCCCACTTGTTATTAACGCGGTCAGCATTGCTAAATAATTCCGGGCTTCAAATACCTTCGCAATTCCGTCAATATAAGCAGCACCACGCCCCACTAATTCCAGTGGTTCCAAACTCACCAAACTATCCCGCTCCATATTACGAATATCTCTAAATTGTTGGGCTGCCAAAGCCAAAAAGGTAACAGCCGCATAATCTTTAGTTTTTAAAGCGGGAATAGCAACTGCACCCAATGCAGCTGCTATTAACCCTAAAGATAGATGAATTTGGTACCCATGAGGAAAAGTAGGATACATACGATAATCAACGCGCAGCATATAAAACCGAGCAACAAATCCCAAAGATATACCTAGAACAATAGGCTGAAAAAACTGTGCCATACATCGCCCTCCTTATAGATTTCTATTTTATATCTTTCTCATCATGATTAAAATTTTCACTTTCTTCTTCAATATCTGGTTCATTTTTTAGTGCATTAACAAACTCTGTTCGCTTAATCTGACGTAATTTACGTTTTATGCCCCTTATTCTATCTTCATTTAAAAATAAGAAAGCCGTACTCCCCCCTAACCCAATGATAACAATCCAAATCAATCCTGAAGAGATATTTGCTCTTACTTCTTCACCATTTGTCCCCTGAGCTGATTCTGCACCTGTTCCGGTCATCATACTGCTGGTTGCAGCAGCAAAAGCATTTGCAGTCCGTTCAGCTGATTCTCTTGTATTATACTGGCTGCCAACTTCTAATAAAAAGGCATGAGTCGATAAGTCTTGATTATATTTACCACTTTTTATCAAAATACCTTTCGTTAAACCAGGATACACTTTATCAATACTTGCTTTTACTTTCTTCGCAAATGCAACATTGGATTTATAATTTGGATTTTGATTACCCATAACCATCATCATTTGCGTATACGATTTTCCTTCAATAACCTTTGCATAGTTACTACCAGGCGCAGCATCACGGTGTACATCTATAAGGGCAATGGGTATCTTTTTCAATAATTGTGCTGCTGTTGCACGTGAGCGCTCATATGCCATGCCATCATGGGGGGCATGGCTGACCTTACTGTGAATTGCAGCTACCCCATTTTTTTCGAAAGCATTCACCATGACTTCCCCTACTTTAACAATTCCACCTTTATCAAGGATACTATCCGCCCCATCTGAAGGAATATAAGATTCATCATTATGGGTATGATAGATACATATGGGTCTTTTACTAACCCCTTGAATTGCCAGTTCTTCACTGGATTTATTTTTAAAAAATCCCCTTATTCTATCTAAAAAAGATTTTGCTTTTTTATCGATTAATTTAACGCTGCCTAATTTTTTTGTATAAACTTCTTCACCTTTAATTTTTATGATACGGTATTCATAATTGTCCGCAGAAATAAATCGATCCCCAGGTTGTAAGTGTTGAGAAGTGGCCAAAAGCTCACGCCCTTGCTCATCTAATACTGTATAATATCCGGCTCCTCTCTCCATGTCTCCTGCACTAAAAGCAGGCAAAGTTAATATAAAGATAAAAACAAGGAAAGAGGTAAAAATAATAGTGGTACCTCTATTCTTCATGTTTCTCAAAAACCTCCTCCCTTGCTCCCTTTTCAACACTTCTTTGCAATAATTGCTCTTTATTGCTAGAACCCTGTTGGTCATTTAAAAGTGCATTGGCATACTCAACCTCTTTTAATTCATCCGGTTGATCTTTTCCCTGCTTGGCTGCTCCCTGCATCCTTTCCCGGATCTCTCCGATAAACTCAGCCAGAATCACAGCAAGAACAGCTGCAATAACAATTGAATCAATGGCACCAGCACCACCGATATGAATACGCCCATTTAAATTTTGAGCATATAACTCTATTAACGTAATAATCTGCATCAATACGAGACTTAATATTGCAGCAACAAAAGCGCTACGGCGGGAACGTCCTGATAAATACCCAACGATACCTGCTACGATTGCAAATATATAAGTAGGGTCTAAAATCATTATATTCTCTAAATCTGGTTCAAAATTAACCGTTTTTACAATACCGTAGATAACCCCTGTTGTCACCATTGTAGCTAGTATCGCCCTCATCCATTCACGCTTTGTGTCCGCTTTAATTAATACATATATAGCTAGAATTATTGGAATAAGCCCCCCACCAACATTAATAAGTACTTCTCGCGGTGGTCTTGATAAAGTAATATCAAAAAAGCTTCCTATAATTAACAAAACTATAAAAATTAGAGCCTGTTTATCCGTTAAATGCATCCGATCTAACACACGATGACCCATTCCAAAAAAAATTAAGCAAGCTATTATCATCAGTAAAATACTGCCCAGGGACATGCCCATCCGCCTCCATAAAATAGTTTTGTCTGCTATTTAGCTTTCCCTAGGAAAAAATAGTTTATTCAGTGGAAAATTTCGCAAAATAGTTAAAAAAAGAACGTTAATGACAAAATTGTCATTAACGTTCTTTTTAAAGGAATACGCATCGTTTTTCTTAAACCTCATAGGTTACTACTCCCATCAAGCCAGGACCAGTATGAATGCCCAATACAGGACTAATCTGACCAACAAAAATTTCATTTACATTTCCAATTTCCTTAATTCTTTCTAAAAGTCTTGTCGCTTCCTTCTCATCATTTCCGTGCATAATTGCTACATTAATCATTTTACCTTCTACTTTCTCTCTTACAATCTTGTAAAGTTCATTTATTGATTTCTTTCTTCCCCTTACCTTGCAATAAGTATAATATTTGCCTTCATCATCTATGGATATTATAGGCTTTATACCCAAAAATTCTCCTACAGTTCCTTCAACAGCTCCAATTCTTCCACCTTTACGCAAGTATTCTAGTGTCTTTAACACATAATAAGTATGTGTTTTATTAATTACTTCGTAAGCTTTATCAATAACTTTTTGAAAATCATTATATTTAATTAATTCCCTCGCTGCTTCAATTACAGGAAATCCCAATCCCATTGTTAGAGATTTTGAATCCAATAATTCAATTTTAAATTTATTAAAATCGTCCGAAATTTTTTTTACCATATTATATGTACCACTCAAACCACTAGAAATTAAAATGGCCAAAATATGAGTATAGCCCTGATCTTCTAATTCTTGGAATAAGGCTATTACATCAGCAGGTACAGGCAATGACGTTTTAGGAATTTCATTTGATAGATTCTCATAAACTTCACGAGGTGAAATTTCTATTCTATCTCTGAATTCACCATGTGAATAAATAACGCGAAGTGGAAGCATTTTAATATCAAATTTTTCAATAACATCATCGGGTAAATCACAAGTTGAATCTGTTACAATAGCAATCTTATTCATAAAATTATTCCCTCATCCCATATTTTCTTATATCTATCCCGCGTCCTGTTAACCATTCTGCCATTTTACCCATTACTACAACCGGAATTTGATTTAAGGAAGCAATATCTTTAGCCCCTACTAATGCCATTGTTGTTCTGATCTCATCAATGATTCTTAAAACACATTTTTCCAATGCAAGCTCATCTTTTGTAAGCAATTCTCTTAAGAAAATACCGCTCATTCCCACAGCACCAGCACCTAAAGCCACCATCTTAACTACATCTAATCCATTTGAAATACCACCAGACGCAATCAAAGAACACCTTTCTGATAATACCTCACTTACTTCTATCAGGCTAACCGGTGTGGGGATACCCCATTCCGTGAAATTTTTTGCAAAAAAATCTTTACGACGCAATGATTCAATTGAAATAAAATTCGTTCCACCTGTTCCCCCGATATCAATAGCATGAACACCTGTTTTTAAAAGCTTCTGAGCATCTTCTTTTCTAATTCCGAATCCTACTTCTTTAACAATAACTGGGATAGATAATGCTTTCACAATTTCCTCAATATGAAATAACCACTGAGAAAATTCCCGGTCACCTTCAGGCATCAAAAGTTCCTGAGCTACATTCAAATGAATTTGAATCGCATTTGCATCAATCATATTAGCTGCCTTTTGCGCCATTTTTACTGTCGCATAAGCGCCTATATTAGCAAAAACAACCCCCTCGGGATTTTCCTTACGAACAATCTTATAACTATCCGCCAGGGTTGGATCTTCAAGTGCAGCCATTTGTGATCCCACTGCCATCGGTATTTTGTAACCTTTAGCAACACGGGCCAAGGCCCCATTAATGGCTGTTACATCTGATGCACCTCCGGTTATCGCATTGATAAAAATAGGATAATCAAGTGAAAATCCCATTAATTCTGTCTTCATTGAGATATCATCAAAATTTATTTCAGGTAGACAACAATGCATTAAATAAATATCTGTCGTATCTGTATTCATTTCATAATTTGTTGTTTCTAAGAAATATTGAATATGATCTAGTTTTCTTGACTGTCGTGTCATAATAAATGCTCCTCTATTAAAAATAATGGGACTACCTACAGCCCCATTATCCGTCAACTCTTATAATTTATTCTTCCTCTGTTTCTTTTTCAGAATCATCAACCGCTACCGTTTCATCATGAGCTGTTTCAGAAGCCGGAGCTGTTAACCCTTCTTCTTTTTGGAGGTACGCTTCATATTCAGAACGTTCTTCATCCAAAATCACTTCTTTCATACTAAGAGCGATTTTACGTTCTTCAGGATTGATATCAATAATTTTCACTCGAACATTTTCGCCTATTTGTACAATATCTTCCACTTTAGCAACGCGCCGCGGCGATAGTTGAGAAATATGAACTAATCCTTCCACACCATCTTCCAATTTAACAAATGCTCCAAAGGCAAGGATTTTGGTTATCGTCCCTTCAGCGACTTCACCCACAGCATATTTTACGGTAATATTATCCCATGGATCACCTTTTACTTGCTTTAAGCCTAAAGATATTTTTTGTTTTTCTTTATTAATCTCTAAGATAACAACCTCAACTTTATCGCCTTTATTAATGACCTCAGAAGGATGTTTAATATGAGACCAAGATATTTCAGAGATATGAAGCAATCCTTCGATACCACCAATGTCTATAAATGCCCCAAAATCAGTCACATTGCGTACAATTCCTTCACGCTTTTGACCCACTTCAATTTCTTCCCACAATTTCACTTTCTTTTCTGCTAATTCCTGTTCAAGAATAACTCGATGAGAAAGAATAACTTTATTACGTCTTCTATTAACTTCAAGTACCTTTACGGGTAATTTTTGATCCGTATATTCTCCCAAATCCTCTACATAATAATTAGAAATCTGAGAAGCAGGAATAAATCCTCTTACCCCAATATCAGCAACCAAACCACCCTTGACCACTTCTAGCACATGAGCCGACATGATTTTACCATCTTCAATAGCCTGCTCAAGTTCGTCCCAAATCTTTTGCGCATCTACACGCTTTTTAGATAAAAGAACCTCTCCTTCTTTATTTTCTTTCTTTAATACAAGGACTTCAACTTCATCTCCTATATTAAATAATTCATTCACATTCTGCACAGGTTGAACAGAAAGTTCTTTATTAGGAATAAATCCTTCGGATTTATAACCAACATCGACAAGAACACCATCATCATTTATTTGTATAATGGTACCTTTTATAATGTCCCCCGTACTAAATTCACGCATAGTTTCATCGTATTTTTTTAACATGTCTTCCATTTTCTCAGTTTCCTGAATGTGTCCATTAATTTCTTCGCTCACCTGATCAACAACCTCCTTTATAATCCATGCAGGTGTAGAAGCACCTGCTGTAATACCAACTTTTTTAGATTTATTAAACCAATTAAAATCAATTTCACCACTATGTTCGATATGAAAAGTATTGATATTTTCTTTTAAGCATATCTCATATAATCTTTTCGTATTTCCGCTGTTTTTGCCGCCAATAACTAGCATTATATCAACTTTTCCCGCTAAATCCTTTGCTGATTCCTGCCGCAATTGTGTTGCTGTGCAAATCGTATTAAATACGCGTATTTCTTTAGCCTGTGGCACTAATTGATTTAACACATTTATTAAATTATCCCTTGATTGAGTTGTTTGAACAACAACACCAACCTTCTGGAGCTGATGAGAAAAATCTTCTATTTCTGATGCATTTGCGACAATCGTAACACAATCCTGAAGGTGCTTAGAAACAGCTTTTACCTCAGGATGGTTTCGTTCTCCAACAATAAATACCTGGTAATCATTATTCTGTAAAAGTTTTGCTTTTTCCTGCAAGTTTTTCACAAAAGGACAGGTTGCATCAATAATTTTTATGTTTTTTTTAGCTGCTAACTCATAAACCAAGGGTCCAACCCCATGGCTTCTAATAACAACCGTTTCGTTACATGCATTTTCAACAGTATCAATAACACAAACACCTTGATTATTAAGAGACTGAACAACTTGTGGATTATGTACTAGAGGTCCTAACATAGCCACTTTATTCTTTTGCTCTAAGGCCTGTTGTGTTAAAATATATGCCCGTTTCACTCCTGCACAAAACCCTGCATGCTTTGCAATATATATATCCTTTTTCATCTTTATCTATCCTTTACTGTTTTTCTCTAAAAGAATGCTTATTTCCTTCATAATTTCAACACTAAATTGCTTTAATTCTTCTTTATTAGCCCTTTTTTCTGATAATCGTATCGGTTTCCCGATTACGACTTTAATCCTTCGTTTTCCTTTTAGTTTTTCGTAGGTTCTGGTACCCATAACTGCTACAGGAACAACAGGTGCTCCGCTGCGAGCTGCAATCATCGCAGTACCCAATTGAGGTGTTCCCAACTCATCAGATTGATTACGACGTCCTTCAGGAAAAATTCCCAATGCATTTCCAGACTTTAATATTTCAAGCGAATAACGAATCGCTCCCCGATCAGCAATATCACGTCTTATTGGAAAAGCCCCCAAACGTCTTAGAAGCGTTCCTAATATATGATTTTTAAAAAGATCAACTTTCGCCATAAAGTAGATATTTCTTTTTATGGCTGCCCCTACAGCAGGGGGATCTAGATTGCTGACATGATTAGACGCTATAATAACGGCTCCTGAATTAGAAATATTTTCTCTTCCTTCTACTTCCAAATTGTAAAACATTTTATAAATAAGGTAGATAATTTTTCTTGCAAAAGCATATAACACCTTTCTATCTCCCTTCAGAGTGCACAATGATTAACTGCACTACTTCCTGTATAGATAAATCTGTTGTGTCAATTAATATGGCATCGTCGGCTTGAGATAGAGGTGATACCTTCCGGTTTGAATCCATTTCATCCCTTTGTTTAATTTCTTGAATGAGATTTTCGAAATTAACATCATATCCTTTTTCTTTTAGTTCTTCATATCTTCTACGTGCTCTCATCTCTAGGGAAGCTGTTAAAAAAATCTTTAATTCAGCATTAGGAAGTACGACTGTACCAATATCTCGCCCATCCATCACAATGCCGCCTTGCTCACCCATTTGACGTTGCAGATATACCATATGTTTCCTTACTTCTATGATCTTGGCCGCTTTAGAAACATTCTGATTGACTTTAGGCGCACGAATAGCATCTGTCACATCTTCTCCATCCAAAAAAACACTGTAAAGCCCATCTTGGGAAGAAATATGCCCAATAGAAATTATAGTTTCCCGTGCTAATTGCCCCACCTCATATTCATCCGTAAAATTAATTCCTTGACGAATCACCTTTAAGGTCAGTGCACGATACATGGCACCTGTATCAATATAAACATACGACAACTGCTTGGCAACTTCTTTAGCAACAGTACTCTTCCCTGCTCCCGCAGGTCCATCAATTGCAATCTTCAGTCTTCTCTTCACAAAATTCAACCATCCTTTTAAAGTATAATGACAATCATATTCGACGTTAAATTTACTTTCCCTCTTATTCTTGACAAAATTCAGACAAAAAGCAGGCTGAACCCTGCTTTTTTGCAATTCATTTAGTTTTCTGGGGTATTTACATCATATACCACTTTATCCAGTATAATTTTCCCACTTTCACCTTTTAAAACAGTTCCCGCTCTTGGCGAAATAATTCCTTGAGAAGTTTCAATAATCTCAAAAGATAAGGGAAAATTATATTCGCTAATATCAATTTCAATGAAATCCTGATCATGAACTTGAATCATTTGAGGGTTTTGGTCAAATACCGATTCAACCTCACCGTTAATTAAAATTTTGGCATAATCCAGAGTAGGATAACCCAATAACTTGATTATTATTGTTCCCAATTTCTGCCCTTCTCCACATCTCGAAGCCATATAAGGATCTAAATAGGAATCATTACCCTGAAAAACAGTCTGATTTTTTGATTCAGAAAACGCCAAGATTTCAAAATCAGTACCTTCCAAATAACTGGCAAAATTCAAGTAACGACGCGCTTCATCATTGATGAGTATAATTTGAGATAAAACAACTAAGATGACACTAATAAATACTAAGCGCATCATCATCTTTTCCATATAATTAAATATTTGTTTAAAGTGTTTAACCAAAAAATTTGCCATTCACCACATCACTCCCAATATGAACAAATATAAGGAAATGCCTCACTCATATTTATGATATGTTGTTCCCTCTTACATTATCCATATGAAAGTGAAAATGGCCAATTTTATTTCTTTTAGCCCTTAGCTTTAAGATTTGAACTAATATTATTCTTCTTTTAATAGCCGAAAATTGCAATTTTTCTTATAATATAAACGTATACGTTTTTTTCCAATTTTTCTTTACTATTTTGTCTTTTAACTGTCAACTGTCCACTATCAACTGTCAACTGAACTAATTAGCCGCCCACATTCCGGCTGTAAAACCAGTAGAAAAAGCGATTTGAAGATTATATCCTCCCGTATAAGCATCTACATCAATAATTTCTCCAGCCCAAAACAAACCATGAATTTTTTTGGATTCCATTGTTTTAGGGTTAATTTCTTTGACGTTAATTCCACCCATAGTGATAATGGCTTCCTGAATCGTTCTAGGCTTTTTTAGTGTCATTGTCATTTTGGTTAAAAGATGAATGATTCGTTGGCGTTCTTCACGTGTAATTTGATGCACGGGTTTCGTTTCTGGAATCCCCGTCAAGTGAATAAAAACAGGAATAAGCGTTTTCGGTAGTAATTCATCACATGCATTTTTAAGTTGCTTGCGTTGAAATTTTACAAAATCCCGTTGTAATCTATTATCTAATTGTTGTAATGACAAAGCAGGTTTTAAATTTAATTCAAAACGTATGTTCCGTTTCCCTGCTGCAAAAGCCAAAACAGCTTGACGACTTAAGGTTAATACAACAGGTCCAGAAATACCAAAATGGGTAAAAATCATTTCCCCAAACGCTTCATCTACTAGTATATCTTCTACATATAAAGATAGGTTTACATTTTTCAAAGTCAAACCTTGAAGCGCTTTAACCCAATCTTCTTTGATTTCTATAGGAATTAAAGAAGGATAAAGATCTGATACTTGATGTCCTACATCTCGTGCCCATTGATATCCTTCTCCTGTCGATCCTGTAGAAGGATAAGAAATACCGCCTGTAGCAACAATAACTCGATCTGCTAAATACGTTTGTCCTTCTTCCGTTTCAACACCTATCGCTATATTATTATCTAATAAAATTCGTTTTACTTTAGCACCATATTTAATATTAACATGATAAGTAGAAAGATACTTTTCAAAAGCCTTTACAACATCTATGGCTCGATTGGACTGAGGGAAAATACGCCCCCCTCTTTCTTCCTTTGTGGCAACACCCAAATCCTCAAAAAAACGAATGGTCATTTCATTTGAAAACTGATTAAAAGCCCCATATAAAAACGAGCTATTTCCTGGAATTTGCTGCATAAAATCATGAATGTCCCTTGTATTTGTTAAGTTTCCTCGACCTTTTCCAGTGATAGCTAATTTTTTGCCTAATCGTTCATTTTTTTCTAGAAGTGTAACATCAGCACCTGATTCTGCTGCTTTCCCAGCAGCCATCATCCCAGCAGGGCCGCCCCCAATAACTAGCACTTTTCTTCCCATATATAATTACCTCTCAATTCTTAAAGATCCTTCCTACTACCTTGTTTTCTAGTATCTTACATATCCGTAAAGTTATCCATATCTACCAAAATTTCTTTCATTTCACTCATAATACTGTCAATATCATTTTCTTTAAAATTTAGAGCTTCAATAGCTTCCCCAGATACGGCATAAAGTAATCCGTCATTTCCTAAGCCGATCCCTAACATAGAGCAAATGATGTCTGCCAAATGAACAATATAAGTTAGTTGATGACATTCATTTTCTTGGGTAGGTTCATGATGATATGCAATCGCATGTACAAATTCAGGCGGTAAATTCCATTTTTCTGCTACTTTACCTCCAATTTCTGCATGATTAAATCCCAGAATTTCTTTTTCAGCTTGTATAAAAGAAACTTGTTCCTTCTCAATTTTATATAAAATTCTCTGGTAATCCTCTTTTACATATACATTTAACAGCGTCTTCCCAATATCATGAAGTAAACCTGCGATAAAAGCTTCATTCGGGTCTCCATGTCTATATTTTTTAGAAATAAAGCGAGCACAAATAGCAACAGCCATCGAATGCTTCCATAGTTCCCCTTTTTCTAGTTCATAGCCATCTACCTGTTTTTTCAGAAAAGGATATGTAGAAGCTGCAATAACAATCCCACGAATGGTATTAAAACCCAATATTAACACTGCTTTTGATATAGTGGTAATTCGCCTTGGAAATCCATAATATGCCGAATTAGCCAATTTCAGCACTTGCCCCGTCAGTGCTTGATCTTTACAAATTGCCTGTTCTAAAGAAATAACTGTCGTATCAGGATCATCAGTTAGTTTAATAATTTCAGCCGTAATAGATGGTAAGAGGGGCAAAGTATCCACTTTTTGAAGTATTTCATCCATTTTATTTATCATCATTATCCCTCCTTAAAATTCTTCCATTTCATCACTATTATATGAAACACACTAAATATATTACATTAGTTCATAACAAAAATAATACTGGAGAATGAAACATATTTAGTACATTCTATATATATGATCCAATTTATTAAAAAAGGTTCTATAATACAATTCACAACATATACATGTATTGAGAAAACATCAAATATAAAGGAGCATGTAAGATGACTAATGGAATGGAAAAAGAATTCATCTTGCGTCAAATAAGAAAAACCCTTCAAGAACGGGATGATATGGAGAAATACTTTAATAATATTACAGATCCCGATCTTATAGAATATTCAATTTATTATATCAAAGCAATTGAAAAAAAGTATTGCTATTATCTAAAAAAAGCAAGAGAATACGAATGTTTAGTTAATGAAATATAATTATAACATTCGTGGGGTAAAACAAAAAACCTTCTTCTTATTGAAGAAGGTTTTATTTTTATTATTTTTGTAGTTTAGCAATAATAGCATCTGTGATGTCAGATGTACCTGCATTTCCTCCTAAATCAGCAGTTACATTTTTTCCATCAGCCAAAACAGCAGCAATTGCATCATGCATTCGTTTTGCGGCCTCATGTTCACCAATATGGTGCAACATCATCACCGCCGATAACATACACGCCACTGGATTAGCTTTATTTTGGCCAGCAATAGTAGGCGCACTTCCATGAACAGGTTCAAACACAGCAATTTCCTTACCAATATTTGCACCTGGCGCTACTCCTAAGCCACCAACCATTCCGGCACATAAGTCAGAGAGAATATCTCCATAAAAATTAGGCATTACCATAACTCCAAATTGATGCGGATTTATAACTAAATTCATACACATTGCATCAATAATAACATCTTCCAACTCAATATCATTATATTCTTCAGCTACTTTGCGAGCGCATTCAAGAAATAATCCATCGGTATATTTTTGAATATTAGCTTTATGAACAGCAGTAACTTTTTTTCGTCCATTCTCACGCGCATAATCAAAAGCAAATCGAACAATTCGTTCTGAAGCTTTACGTGTAATAATCTTGATGGTTTCTGCTGCATCATTACCAACCCAATGTTCTATCCCAGAATATAAACCTTCTGTATTTTCACGAACAATGACTAAATCAACATCTTGATATCGAGATGAAATACCTTCATAAGAATGAGCTGGTCGTAAATTTGTATATAGATCTAGCTCTTTTCTTAAAGCAACATTAACACTACGAAAACCACAGCCGATGGGTGTTGTAATTGGCCCTTTTAAAGCCACTTTATTCTTTCTAATAGAATCTAGTACATGTTCTGGAAGGGGCGTACCATATTCATCCATTACATCTGCACCCGCTTCTACAACATCCCACTGTACAGATACACCCGTTGCATCAACAACACGCGCCGCAGCCTTACTGACTTCTGGTCCAATTCCATCTCCTAAAACAAGTGTTATATTATACATTTGCGACATCTCCTTTTTAGGAATAATAAAAAAATATTCTTTTCTTACTCCTTAGTGATAGCAAAAATTATAATTAATCTTTACTATTCATTCTTCCTGCTTTTCTGTAAATAATACCAGAAAATATTAATATTTTACGTTCCCCTTTCGGCGGAAAAACCCCAAAGGGGGTTTTCTTATAATTTCATATATTCCTTATAAACATCAATTAATTCTGTATCGAGTAAAGAACGTTTCATTTCAATAGACATATGACGAACACGTTTTAATACTTGTTCTGCTGTATCATGATCAGTTTCATAACCATGCTCTGCAAGTTTAGCCAATACAGCATGAGATCCAGAATGTTTTCCAATAATGATACCTCTGGTTAACCCCACTTGTTCAGGCAAAAAAGCTTCATACGTAGCAGCACACTTTAATATTCCATCTGCATGAATTCCAGATTCGTGTTTGAATACATTATCCCCAACAATTGCTTTATTAACAGGAAGTTGTCTTCCAGACGCTTTAGCAACATATTCAGATAACTGCTTCAGCAAAGTCGTATCGTACCCTAATTTCATATCCCAAAGCTGTTCTAGTGTCATGATTACTTCTTCTAAAGAAGCATTACCCGCTCTTTCGCCAAGACCATTTACAGTCACACCCATATATGTCGCACCGGCTTTAGCCCCCGCTAATGCATTGGCTGTTGCCATTCCAAAATCATTATGAGTATGTGTTTCAACTGCCATACCCGTTGCTTCAATCAATGTCTTTACATTATCATACATTGTTAATGGATCAAGAACACCCACTGTATCACAATAACGAATACGATCTGCACCTGCTTCTCTACCTATACGAGCAAATTCAATCAAGAAATCCATGTCTGTCCGAGATGCATCTTCAGCATTAACAGATACGTATAACTGATTCTTCTTAGCAAATTCAACTGCCTTAGCCATATTAGATAATACCCACTGGCGGTCTTTTTTAAGCTTATTTTTAATATGAATATCGGATGTGGATATTGAAATAGCTGCAGCATCAACCCCACAATCGATAGATGCTTGAACATCGCTGACCACTGCCCGACTCCAACCAATAATATCCGCTTTAAGTCCCAAATCAACAATTTGCTTAATAACTTCCTTTTCATCCCCACCCATGGTAGGAATACCTGCTTCAATTTGGTCAACACCTACAGCATCTAGCAACTTAGCAATACGAATTTTTTCTGGATTCGCGAATACTACACCTGCTGTTTGTTCACCATCACGCAACGTAACATCAACTACTTTGATTTTTCTTTCCATATTGTTCCCTCCCCTGAACTTATAAATACTTATGATATTGCTTGATCTATAGAAATATATAGGTATATTAATGTTTTTTTATAATGATATAAGTATCCTTTATGTATTAATTAACCAATATAAATTTTACTATAACCATATAAAAAATGCAAATTTAATTTAATACCATGGTTTTTACCCATAATTCAATATGAATGCTAAACACGTATAATTGCCGATGAATTTCATATGTTTCCTTACATATGTTACATATTCAACGCTCTAGGAAAATAATAGGCTTTAATATTTATACTAAAAAATGAATAAAATTACTAAGTCAATCCTAAATAAATAAAATTATGCCCTTATATTACCAAAAGTGTTTTCTTAGTTCTCGTTATTATTATAATATATGGATTCAATGGATTATTTATCTAAAAAATCAATATAAATCATTTTTTAAAAGTTTATTCCTTTGAATTATTATTCATTTGTTAACGTATTATTACCAAAAGCTAATATTCTTTCCCCATCATCTTAATTAAAACATGTCTTACCAAATCCCAGGAAATATCATCTCGAATAACAGTTTTCCCTAATTCTGTAGGTAATATAAATCGCACCTTATTATCTTTTACTTTCTTATCTTTTACCATAGCACTCATAATCGCATCAATGTCCAAGAGAGGCATTCTCGTTGCCAATCCATACTGTTCTAACAGCGTTTCTTGATCATAAACATACTCAATGGGGATAAGATCTAATTCCACTGCTAAGTAAGCAGCAAACATCATTCCTAAAGCCACTGCTTCTCCATGACGGAATTGCTGATAATGCGTAACGGATTCTAAAGCATGACCAACCGTATGACCAAAATTTAGAATCATTCGTAAATCCTCTTCTTTTTCATCTCTTTGAACAATATCTCCTTTTAACTGACAACAGCGAAAAATCATGTCTATCATTTTTTCTTGCTTTAAATTTAGTATATCAACAGCATTTTGTCCTAACATTTCAACAAATGCCTGATCCATACTAAACCCATATTTAATTACTTCTGCCATCCCGGCTCGAATCTCTCTTTTCTCCAGTGATTTTAAAACTTCCACGTCTGCTAATACCATCAAGGGTTGATAAAAAGCACCAATCAAATTTTTCCCTTGATCATGATTGACCGCTACTTTGCCCCCCACACTACTGTCAACCTGAGCCAGAAGCGTTGTGGGTACCTGAACGAAAGGAACACCCCGCATGTATGTGGCAGCAACAAACCCTGCCAAGTCACCAATTACACCCCCGCCAAGAGCAATAATAGGACTATAACGACTTAATTTCCCTTTTATTGCTTCATCATATAGATAACTCGCCACTTTTAAAGATTTATACCTTTCTCCATCGGGTACAACTGCAATATGTGTTTGAAATCCAGCATCTTTTAAGCTTTCAAAGACTTGCTTCCCATACAAAGGAAATACAGTCGTATTTGAAACAAGCATAACTGTAGAGTCCAAAGAAAATGAACGCAAGCATACACCTAAATTCTGTAAAATACCCGAACCTATATTAATAGGATATGACCTATCATTTAAATTAACATTTAACGTTTTCAATTTCATCTCTCCTTGTAAAAGTGACACTTTTCAGTGCGTGTTTGAGAAGGTTTACGTGTCTCCCTCATTAGAAATGCTTTGATAATCGAACGTACCATTTCAGTAACCGTTTTTCCTGTCGTATCTATCATAAAATCCGCACTATTATTATAAATTGATTTGCGCTTTTGATAAATATTTTCAATAACTTCTAAGGGATTTTCAACAGCTAAAAGGGGGCGTTTCCCATCTTGTACCTCCATGCGAGTCATTAGCTCATGAGGATCTGCCATCAACCACACAATCCATCCTAATTCCTTTAAAGTACACTGATTCACTTCAGAAAGAACAGCACCTCCTCCAGTAGCAAGAACGAAATCACCGTAATCTGACAAGCTTTGAATTATTTCTGTCTCCCTCTTACGAAATCCCCTCTCTCCTTCTTGTTTAAATATTTCTGGAATAACAATACCAGCTTCCCTTTCAATCATTTCATCTAAATCATAAAATTTCTTTTTTAATTCCTGTGCTAATATTTTACCAAGCGTGGATTTCCCAGTACCCATCATACCAATTAAAATGATGTTTGACATCTAATGCTCACCCCTAATACGTTCACTATAATGGGTAAATTGCTGCTTAATATCTCCGATACAATCTCCGGAAAATTGATCTAAAAAAGCACGAGCCATAACAAAAGCAACCATAGCTTCCCCCACAACAGCAGCAGCAGGAACAGCACAGACATCAGAGCGTTCTACACTGGCCATTTTCTTTTCTTTTGTCTTGATATCTACCGTTTCCAATGGATGATATAAAGTAGGAATGGGTTTCATCGCACACCTGAGTACAATCATTTCTCCATTGGACATGCCTCCCTCAAGCCCTCCAGCTCGATTAGAAAGATGGAAATAACCTTTCTGTGGTTCATACGCGATCCCATCATGAACTTCAGAACCCTTAATGCGGGCAGAAGCAAATCCATCGCCTATTTCTACTCCCTTGATGGCTTGAATACTCATTAACGCCTGTGCTAAAAGGCCATCCAAACGTCGATCCCAATGGGCAAAACTACCTAAACCTGGAGGTAATTGTGTCATGATCACTTCGAAAACACCGCCTAGTGAATCCCCCATCTCTTTCGCATGATCTATTTCCGCCACCATCTTCGTTTCCGCCTTTTTATCTCCGCAACGAAGTAATGACGCTTCTACCTCTTCATAGCAGTTACAACAATCTGTCGCATTAAAGGAAGATTTTACACAGCCAATTTCTTGAACATGACTGTAAATCCCAATGCCAAATGATTCTAATAGGGTACGAGCTACCGCTCCCACAGCAACCCGTGTTGCTGTTTCTCGCGCACTAGCCCGCTCCAACACATTACGCACATCCTGATGATTATATTTTAGAATGCCTCCCAAATCAGCATGACCAGGTCGTGGACAGGAAACGGTTCCTTCAACCTGCCGCAATCGTCCATCTTTTTCAATGCGAATAACTTCAGGTTTATCAGGTATTTCCTCCACGTTCATAACCTTCTGCCAATTCTCCCAATCCTTATTTTCAATCTGAAGTGCGATAGGCGTCCCTAACGTTTTCCCATCCCGAACGCCGGAAAGAATTTCTACCTTATCGGTTTCAATTTTCATTCTCCCCCCGCGGCCATATCCCCTCTGCCGCCTTGCCAATTGAAGATTAATATTTCCAGCTGATAAAGATAGTCCTGCTGGCATGCCTTCTATAATGGTAACCAAAGATTTTCCATGAGATTCACCCGCATTTAAAAAACGCAGCATCTATTTTCCCCCTTGCACCGATAATTTCTTGATATCTTCAAAAAATCTCGGATATGATATTGTAGCACATTCAGCTTCATTAATAAGTGTTTCTCCACTTGCAGCAAGACCTGCTATAGCCAAAGACATGGCAATACGATGGTCACCAAAGCTATTGACTTCTGCACCTTTTATTCGCGGAGAACCATAAATGATCAAACCATCGGGCAATTCTTCTACCCGCACACCCATACGTGTAAGGTTCTTTGCCATCACTTCAATCCGATTCGTTTCTTTGACCTTAAGCTCCGCAGCATCACGTATTTCTGTCTTTCCTTCAGCTAAAGCTGCCGCTACGGCAATAATCGGAATTTCATCAATTAAAGTTGGAATCATATCTCCACCTATTTTAATCCCTTTTAATTGGCTGGTTTTAACATGAATATCTGCAACGGGTTCCCCTGTTTCCTCCCGCTCGTTCTGCAAAGAGATTTTTGCCCCCATTTCTTGCAAAACTGTAATAACACCATTACGCGTAGGGTTAATTCCCACATTTTCAATCACAAGTTCTGAGTCCGGCAAAATTGAACCTGCTACCATAAAGAAAGCAGCTGACGATATATCTCCAGGAACGCTGATCTTTTTACCCACTAAATGTGGCTGCCCTTGAATAGATACTATGAGTCCATCACGCTTCACTCGAGCGCCAAAGTATGACAGCATTCGTTCCGAATGATCTCGAGATAAAGCTGGCTCAATCACGGTTGTTTCTCCATTAGCATATAACCCTGCTAATAATATGGCAGACTTCACTTGCGCACTCGCGACAGGCGAATGATAAGTAATCGGTTTAAGTGTTTGCCCCACAACAGACAGCGGTGCCAACGTACCACTTTTCCTACCAAATATTTTAGCTCCCATATTGGACAAAGGTTGTGTCACTCTTTTCATGGGTCTTTGTCGAATGGATTCATCCCCCGTCAACGTGGCATAAAAGGACTGTCCCGAGAGTAATCCTAACATCAGTCTCATTGTCGTTCCGGAATTACCTACATTTAATACATCTTTCGGTTCACTTAAGCCCATTAAGCCTCTGCCCTCTATCGTAAGAGACTGATTTGCGGTTTCCTGAATATTGATTCCCAGTTGCTGAAAGCATGATACGGTACTTAAACAATCTGCCCCCATTAAGAAACCTTCAACTTCTGTTACCCCTTCTGCAATAGCTCCCAACATAATGGAACGATGAGAAATTGATTTATCGCCTGGAATCTTGATCGTACCACTTAACCCTTTGACAGGTATAATCTTCTGAATCATGATATCCCCCCTCTTTACGAATAAAGTTTTGCCTAGATCAACCCAGGCAAAACTCACTTTGACTAGTTATTTTCTTTATGATACCTTATAAAAACCTAATGGTTTTAAAAATGTTGTTTTCATTCCGATAGTCTCTATAAAATCGGTTGGCATTTCCGTATCATGGTGCCAGATAAAATCAACGTAAAAATGATACTCTCCTAATTTGCTTTTAGAAGGTCGTGATTCGATCCGAGTTAAATTAACTTGATGTGCACTAAATTCTTGTAACACCTCAACCAAGCTACCTGGATAATCGCGAAGGCCAAAGGCTATAGAAATCTTATTATCTTTTTGAATACCTTTCATATCACTTTTTTCTCTGGTTACAACAATAAAGCGCGTATGATTCAATAATACATCCTGAATATTGGCGTTTAATACCTCCAAACCAAAAACTTCACCAGCATATCGATTGCCAATAACAGCATAAGGTTTTTCGCTCTCTGCAACCATAGCTGCTGCTTCAGCCGTACTGCTGGTATAAAGCACTTCAGCATTAGGCAGATAAGTCCCAATAAATTTTCTGCTCTGTGCAATAGCTTGAGGATGTGATAGTATTAATTCGATATCCAACAGTTTAATTCCTTTTTTAGTCATTAAATGATGCGATATCGGACTGATAATTTCTTTTGTTATAAAGAGATTAACATCATGTACTAACATATCCAGTACCAGTCCTAAAGATCCTTCAATAGAATTCTCTATCGGAACAATACCCTCACTGATTAATCCCTGTTCAACTTCATATAAAACTTGTTCTATACTACGACAGGGTTTTAGAATCAAGTTCTCATCCATGCTATTTTTATAGACATGTGCTGCTTCTTCGGAAAAAGTTCCTTTAGGACCAAGATAACCTAATACTTTATTCATTACCATCCCCACCTTTATATGGATTTATTCAACAATTTTCCTACCCCTTCTAATTCTTTCATTAAGCAGCGAAAATTTTTGGGCGTCAAGGATTGTGCCCCATCAGAAAGTGCTTGACTGGGGTTAGGATGAACCTCAATCATCAACCCATCAGCCCCTGCTATCACTGCTGCCTTTGACAATGGATTAACCAATCGCCATTGCCCGCTGCCATGACTGGGATCAACAATAATGGGCAAATGACTCAGTTGTTTGATAACCGGAACGGCACTAATATCTAGTGTATTACGTGTATGTGTTTCATAGGTTCGAATACCACGTTCACATAAAATAACTTTATGATTCCCTTCAGACATAATATACTCTGCTGCCATTAACCATTCTTCAATTGTGGCTGACATACCCCGTTTCAAAAGAACCGGCTTCCTGCTTTGACCTACTTCTCGCAGTAAAGAAAAGTTATGCATATTACGTGCACCAATCTGCAAAATATCAGCATAATGAGAAACCAAATCAATATGCTTAACATCCATTATTTCCGTTACGATTTTTAACCCAGTTTGTTTTTTGGCCTCTGCCATCATCTTCAAACCTTCCTCACCCAACCCCTGAAAACTATAAGGCGAGGTACGGGGTTTGAATGCACCCCCACGTAAAATTTTCGCACCTGCATCTTTAACCATATGTGCAATCTCTAATAATTGTTCCATACCTTCCACAGCACAAGGTCCCGCCATTACAACCAGATCTTTTCCACCAATTTTAACATCCTCTACCTCAACAATCGTATCCTCTTGATTCAGTTCTCTACTCGCCAACTTATAAGGCTTCATAATAGGAATCACTTGTTCAACCCCAGGCATAACTTCAATACCGGAATTTAGGATTGCCTGCCTATCCCCAATGGCCCCAATCACAATTCGATCCGTTCCAATAATGGGATGAATTCTAAACCCCATTCCTTCCAATCTTTCTTGCACATCATTAATTTCTTCTTTTGCAGATTTCAACTTCATCACAACAATCATTTTAAAACCTCCTCATTTGTTTTTTGAAAGACAGTTTCGCTATCTTTAAGCAGTTAGCAACCAGCAGGTAGCAAGTAGGAAAAGATTTTGAAAATACAAAACCTTAATTAAAAACATGACATTAGGTATGGTTATGCTGGAAGACAGCTTATTGCGTCGATGGCTTCAATCCTATCAATTATTACCTACCATACTTCAAGAGTAGCAACTTCCTATATCGCACGACCTTCTTTAGCTTAGAAAGTGGCTGAAAGCATAACCATACCTTAGTACAAACCTTACAAAAAGGTTATATTATTTAACTCTATTAAAAAAAGCACCTCATCCTTATATCCTAAGGACGAAGTGCTTTTGATTCTCCGCGGTACCACCTTGATTGACTTACAGTTTTCCCATAAGCCCTCTCTTACCGTACAGGATTAAATGATACTCGTATGCATGGCAATCAGGACATAAATAATAAAAAAAGCTTCTCATCCTCTAAAGGACGAGAAGCATATTTCCCGTTGTACCACCTTGGTTAGCTTACAAATCTCTCTGCAAACCCACTTTACATACTGGGTATAATAACACCCGATACGTCCCTCTTTTTAACGGTAGAGGTTTCCGTCCTCGCCTACTTACCATTGCTGGTTTCAGCTTGCAGCTCCTGAGGGAACTTCAATTATTTCCACTTTGAAAACGCTTCCAGTCTATGACATTTTCTCCCTGAAAAGCTTCCCTAATCTACTTTCCTCAGTCATTGCTTTTGTATATAATATTAAAACATATTTTAGCATTAATAAAAAGCATTGTCAATAGAGATTAATACAATTATGATATTTTATCTCTCAATTCCTTCGCTTTAGCTAGTTTTTCTCTAAATTCGACACGTTTCCCTGCATATAGTAAATCTTTTAGCATTTCAATTTCATCCGATAATTTATCTAAACCAGCAATGATTGCATCCCGATTTGCAAAACAGATATCAACCCACATATCTGGTTGGCTTCCTGCAATACGCGTCGTATCCTTAAACCCTCCGGCAGCTAATGATAATGCTTCTTCATGACCCATATGGGTCACCGTATTAACCAAGGAAGCGGCCATTAAATGAGGCAAATGACTAATCGTCGCCACCATATCGTCATGCTCTTGAGGAGACAACACAAGCGGCTTGGCTCCAAGCATCATTGAAAATTGCTTAAGCTGCTCTAACGCTTCAGGTGTTGTACGGACACCTGGCGTAAAAATATAAATCGCATCATGTAATAAGTTATCTCGAGCAGCTTGAATCCCTGCTTTTTCTGAACCTGCCATCGGATGTCCTCCGACAAAAACCATCTCTTCTGGGAGCAATTCCTCCATGATTTGATTGATTTCCACCTTACTACTCCCTACATCGGTAATAATGCAATTTATTGGTAAATAAGGCAGTGCTGCAGAAACTAAAGCACGCATGCTTCCTACTGGCGTCGCCAATATCAGTAAGTCTGCATCCACAAGTCCTTCAGCAAAAGAAAGTGTTCCATGATCAATAGCACCTAATTCTCTTGCCCGATCTAACAAGTCATTTTCAATATCAATACCAATAATCTCAGCATCACATTTTTTTGCTTTTAACTTCAGCCCAATAGAACCCCCAATTAATCCCACCCCAACGATAACAATTTTATTAAAGTTATTCTTCACAGCAGAAACCTTTTTCTTTCTCTAAGAAATCGCCAAAGTCACAGGTTCGTCCTATGGCATGAATAACGGATACTAACTCTTGCATAAGTGAAGCAAAATTATCATCATTAAGAGACTGGGGACCATCAGATAATGCTTTTTGGGGATTATTATGCACTTCAATCATCAACCCGTCCGCACCTGCAGCAACAGCTGCTTTAGACATAGGACTTACTAAAGACCATTTCCCTGTACCATGACTAGGATCGACAATAACAGGCAAATGACTAAGCCGTTTCACCAATGGCACAGCACTAATATCCATTGTGTTACGGGTGTATGTCTCAAACGTGCGAATTCCCCTTTCACAAAACATCACTTGATGATTACCTTCTGCTAAAATGTATTCAGCTGCCATCAACCATTCTTCAATTGTCGCTGACATACCCCGTTTAAGCATTACGGGTTTATCCAGTTTACCTACTTCACGCAGCAAGGTAAAATTCTGCATGTTTCGTGCCCCTATTTGTATAATATCCACATAACTTGCAACCAAATCTACATCCCGAGGATTAACAACTTCTGAAATCACTTTCAATCCTGTTTCTTCTCTTGCTTTAGATAAGAGTTTAAGCCCTTCTTCTTCTAGGCCTTGAAAACTGTACGGTGAAGTACGAGGCTTAAAAGCACCACCTCGCAGAATTTTTGCACCTCTGGTTTTGGCAATCCAGGCACTTTCGATTAGCTGTTTTTCATTTTCAACTGCACAAGGACCCGCGATGACAACAATCTCTTCTCCACCGATTTTTACGCCGCCAACATCGATAATCGTATTCTCCGGGTGAAACTCTCTACTGACTAGCTTGAACGGTTGTAAAATGGAAACGGTTCTTTCCACTCCCTCCATCCCTTCTATTTCCAGACGAGATACCAATTCTCGATCACCAATAACACCAATAATGGTACGTTCAGCACCTTGAGACATATGAACCCCTACCTTGCGATCCTCCAGTCGTTTTACGACCCCATCAATTTCAGTGGTTGTTGCTTTTGTGGACATAATAATAATCATTTAAAATCTCTCCTTTCCGTCATACCATCCTACCGTTTTTTGTTCTCTTACAGATTTGCAAGCACTTCTTTCAAGCACACAACAAACCTTTCATTCTCTTCCATACTACCAATGGACACCCTTAAATGCAATGGTAATCCAAAAGCCTTCCCAGGTCTTGTAATCACCCCCCTTTCTAGTAAAGCAATATATATTTCTTGAGCTTTTTCCCCTACTTCAACTAGAAGAAAACTGGTATGCGTAAAAATATATGATAATCCCAAATTTGATAATTCTTCATATAAATAAGTTTTTCCCGCTTCATTATTTTTAATACTCTTTTGAATATGTGTTGCATCCTGCAAGCTGGCTACAGCAGCAACCTGAGCCAATTGATTGACATTAAAAGGATCTCGCATGCGTTCTATATAAGAAATAATTTCAGGAGACGTAATCCCATAACCAATCCTTAAACCAGCCAAACTATATATCTTTGAAAACGTATGTAAAACGATTACTTTTCTGCCTTGTTTGAGATATTTCAATCCTTTACCGTACTGTTCTTCCAGAACAAATTCATAATATGCTTCATCAAATACCACCAAAACGTTATCCGGCACTTTTGCCATGAAGCAGTCAAGCTGCTCTTGTGTGACAAGCGTTCCTGTCGGATTATTTGGATTGCAAATAAAGATAATTTTTGTTTTAGGTGTAATGGCTGCTACCATACCTTCTAGGTCTAAAGTATAATCTTTTAATTGAACGTGTATACATTTTCCCCCCATTAATTTGACGCCTGATTCATAGGCAGAAAATGTTGGTTCAGCAATAATACACTCATCTTCTGGATTAATAAATATCTGTGAAATCATGGTAATGATCTCATCAGAGCCATTACCAATGATCAACTGATTGGTATCTATTTGCCAATAAGTCGATAATGCTTCTTTTAGCTCATAACAATTCCCGTCAGGATAGAGGTTCAAATGATCAAGACTTTCCTTTAATGCCTCTATAACTTTTGCTGATGGCGCAAAAGGACTTTCATTTGAAGCTAATTTGGTTACTTTTTCGATGCCATACTCACGTTTCACTTCATCTATCGGTTTTCCAGGAATATAAGGATCCAAATCCAATATGCTTTTTCTAACTATTTTATTCAATTATTTCAACACTCCCTTGGTACAAAATCTGGTCTCAATTGAGCCGCTTCTTTTAAATAGACGTGAATAATTTCTTTAGGGTGTTTTTGTGTTTCCCAATGAAGTAACACACGAATACATCTTTCCAAACTCCCGGGAACTGATATCTCATGAAAGCACAACATAGGCACAAATTCCCAGCCCATTTCCCGAACAGCCATTGCAGGAAAAGCAGCATCTAAATCAGGGGAAAGTGAAAAAAAGGCACTAGCAATATCGTCTACTTGAATATCATTCTTACGCAACATATCTGATATCAAGTACTGCGTTGCCTGTTTTATCTCTTTTACCTCATTTTTTTTCACGGTTATAGCGCCTCTTACGCCACGTATCATATCTTACCATCCCTTCTATGGTGCTGCTCTATGACCTAGTCCAATCGCGACTTCATCTAAATGCAACAACCCTATTCCAAAGAAAATAGCAACACTAATATGGTCCCCCTTACGAGCAATACCTATTTTCCCTCCCACATTTAATCCAATTGCCTTATTGACAATTTGCGATAGTGCTTCTCGGGTAGCACCTGCGATAGCGCCTTCATCTGTATGCGTTTCTTTAATCACGCCTTCTCTTTTGGCAGCTACAACAGCCCGTTCCACAATTTTTTTGACAGATGAAATGAATTCTCCACCATAATCTACAGCTGCTGCATGAATTTCAATTTTTTCTAACTCATGTTTTAAATGTTCTTCCTCTATGCGGTCTTCACTTAAGGCCATCTTAATTGCAGATTTTGCTACTAACTTACTTCCACGATCCACTTTTTTCACCTCACATTTAAAAAAGAAGACACTCCGGCTAGGAGTGTCCATTTACATGGCAAAATTATTTCTCTCCTGTTCTACCGTTCTACCGCAAAAATTTACTTACCATTCATTTTACGCCAAAGCGCAAGAAAATTCAACTTCATTTCCTCATTCATTTTAAATAAAATTCTCTCTAACTCCTGTCTTGATAAAATCATCTGTTCCGGTTCAATAACTTGAATACACCGAAATTCCTCTCGCATAATAAATCGTAGTATATCTTCTATAGAGTCAGAGCTAATGGTAAAGTCTACAGGGGCATAAGTCATTTCCTCATTCGTTGTTAGATCTAAGGTTGTATAAATCTCACCATCCATATTAATATCCTCTATCCGAATCCCTTGAACAGGAACATTACGTAACAAAGCGACTTGTTGATCACGATTTTCAATCGCATATTTTTCAGGGTTTTTATTATTAAACAAACCCCTTTTCCTATAATTGCTTTTATAATCAAACCTAACTTTTAATCGTAAGTCGTTTTGAATAACTTCTTCTCCAGCTTTTACTCTAACCATAAAAATCCCCCTCTAATTTACAACCTCGTCATCTACTATTCGAGATTAAAATTTTAAGTTCCTGCCTATAGAAAAAATATCAGGCCTCTACTCACCATCAGAATTATATATAATATAATAAATAATTTACTTTGCGGGTTTGCAGGAAAAGCGAAGACAAGATCTAAGAAAAACGTCTTCGCCGTCTTTTAATTGACAATTGTCAGGTTACATATTAAAAAAGAACTCATAAAAGAGTTCTTAAACTTTATTATCCTAATTTTAGTACAACGCGCATATAAAATGACAAAAGGAAAGTGATTCCGATCAAAGCCGTCATCCAAACCTGTAATCGTTTTAAAAGAGACGCATCCTCCCGTTCTAATTGATTCCACTTTACATTGAACTTTTTATATTTACGTCCCAGCCGAAAGATATTAAATATATAAACCACAAAAACAATAAATGAACCCATTAATGATAAAACAGCAGCTGCTTTTATATAATTAGCATGCAAATTATCCACCCCCCATGCTTGTAAGCATAACATCGAACCTACGAAATAAATTCAATATTCATCTTTCAAATTCCTTCTTTTTTCGAGCAATTTCTTCATATGCCTAATATGTCTTTAATTGTTTGATTTCATCTCGCCTTAAGAACCGCCATTTCCCAACCGTTAGTCCATCCAAAGAAAGAAAGCCAAGGGATACTCTTTTTAATTTCACCACAGGATGCCCAAGGGTCTGGCACATACGCCGTACTTGGCGATTTCTTCCTTCATGTATTTGAATCTTCAGAGTCGTATTCTTACCCTTATTCCCTAAAATCCCCACTGTAGCCGGTGCAGTCATACCATCTTCTAATTCCAAACCAGAAGCAAAAGCTTGTAATGATACTTTTGTTGGTTTTCCTTTTACAAGCGCAACATATGTTTTTACTATTTCATGTTTAGGATGCATCAAACGATTAGTCATCTCTCCATCATTGGTTAAAATTAAAAGCCCAGAGGTATCTAGATCTAAACGTCCAACTGGATAGATTCTTTCTTTCACGCCTTTTATGAGATCAGTAACAATAGGGCGCCCTTGCGGATCATCTAAAGTTGTAACATAACCAACCGGTTTGTGTAAAAGGATATAAACATTCTTCTCAGGCTTTAATTGTTTTCCTTCTACTTCAATTTTATCCTTTAATGGGTCAATTTTAACACCTAATTCTCGTATTACTTGACCGTTCACTTTAACTTTTCCATCTTGAATTAATTCTTCACTCTTCCTTCTTGAAGCAATACCAGCATGAGCCATATATTTTTGTAAACGTTCCATTTTTTCACTCCATATATTCTTATTCAAAAAAGTTTCAATTATTAATATTATACACTAAAGAGAACAACATCATAAGGATTATTTATAATTTTTTCAAACATAAATAGAAAAAGAACGTTTCTAGTCTTCTATTATATATTGAAAATGCAACATAGGGACACACCACTCGTACCTCCTGGAATGTCTCCATATTGCATTCTCCCACAAACCCAACGATATAAATTCTTTTGCAAGTTATATATAATTTGCTTAATGATAATTTTTAGATAAAGCAACACAAGAAGTACTGTGAACACGAACAGCAACAATCGAAACAATACATATCTTGATTATATCCCATAACAGAAAAACAAAAAAACCATATTTAACAACATAAGCAACAGAAACAGCTTTTCCAACAAAGTAGTTTAAACTAATATAAAGATAAGGTACACCAATAATATATGCAATCATTAATCCTACTAAATTTGCCGTCATAAATGTTTTAAAATTTTTCTGGGGTGACATTTCAATTATTCGCCCAATAGCATAGGCTGCAACCATAAAACCTACCAGGTAACCAAAAGTAGGTTGAATCACATATCCCGGCCCTCCACCATATGTAAAAATAGGAATACCTATTAACCCAATAAGCACATACAAAACTTGACTTAAAGCACCAAGCTCACTACCTAAAAGCGAACCCGCCATACATACAAAGAAAACTTGAAAACTAAAAGGCGCAATAGGCAAAGGTATTTTCATAAAAGCTCCCACAGCAGATAATGCTGCAAATAATGCTGTCAACACAAGTCCTTTCGTTGTTATCCTATTTTTTTTAAAAATCCAAGTCAACATTCCTAGTAAAATACCAATCATAACAATCCCCGCTAAAAAAAACACTGTACTTTCCATGCTATTCCCTCCATTGTTAACCTTAATATCAAACATTATGTTTACAATTTGATTATAAACTGGATTGCTTTTATTGTCAACGTTTATTTATATGTGGTTAACAATAAGAGCATATAAGAAAAACAGCATTGCTGTTTTTCAGTAAGTGGATCGCTCCATCTGGTCGTTTTTTGTCTTTTGACTTAAGCTTTTAGCTTTCAGCATTCAGCCAGTATAACTGCCAACTTTCACCTATTTACATCTTCAATTTTCAATTTCACTTAAAAGCTCCGCCCCGTGATAGTTGGCATCAGGTGCTATATTTTTATCAGATGTTGTATAAGGAAACCGCCCCTGCCTAAATAATTCTCTTACAGCTTCCATTGCC
>DAOUPZ010000029.1 GCA_030625885.1 Clostridia bacterium | reverse complement strand
GATCTTCTGTTTTCTTAACTGATAATTGAAATACCCTAACCGGGATTTTCTTGTGCCGCCCTGTCCAAGCGACAAGTAATACTATACCACCCTTACCGACAAATTTCAACACCCTTATATATCCATTATGGTTAGTTTTAGGGATATTACATCTTTATTTCGTTACATATCTCTATATTTCTAGCTATTTCAACACAAGATATACGTAAAGTTCTTTTATCCTATAGCTTAGAAAAAGACTATGGATATGCGCCATAGTCTTTTTCATTATACTTCTTTTTTAAAATACCCTCGTCCCAATACCATAAATAAAATCCATAATACTACACCCGCCAAACTAACCACCTGTGCCACTCTTAATGACCCAAGCATCAAACTATCCGTCCTGAGACCTTCTATAAAGAATCTTCCAAGAGAATAAAGACCTATATAAGAAAACAAAGCCATCCCATCTTTTGCTTTTCTTCTTAAAACAATTATTAATATCACAAATATTAATAAATTAAAAATAGATTCGTATAAAAATGTTGGGTGATAATAAACACCATTTATATGCATCCCCTTTTGAATAAAAAGAGGAAAATGTTTGATAAACTCATAAGATACCGGCCCGCCATGCGCTTCGCTATTAAAAAAGTTCCCCCATCTGCCAAGGGATTGAGCAAAAATGATCGCTGGCGCTGCCGCATCAGCATATTTTATAAATCGTTCTTTTTTAACTTTAGTATATATTATAGCTGTCAAAAACCCTGCAATAATACCCCCATGGATCGCAAGACCGCCTTTTCTAATATTAATCATTTCTAGAAAACTATCATAATAAGGTAAATTAAACAGTACATAATATATCCTTGCCCCTATAAACCCAACAGGTAATGATACTAAAAGTGTGTTCAAAAATTTTTCATAATCAATGTTTTTAAGCTTACAGGTATAAGTCGTAATATAAAGCCCGATCAGTATCCCTGATGAAATCAATATGCCATACCAACGGATTTCAAAACTAAAAATACTAAACGCGATTGGATTCACACTATATCCCTCCATTTATTAATGATATCTTGATAAAAAACCAAAAGAGGTCTCAACCCTATTCTCCTCTTCTTATTATTCTCTTATCATTTCTAATTTTTAATTCATTTGAAAACCGGAAACCCTCTAACTAAACAAGTTTGAGACAGAACCCATTTTGACCAAGTAATATTGGAATCAAAGTATTTCCCATATAAACATCTCCACAAATTGATTTTTTATAGTATTTATCTCGAAATGATAGGAATCATTCTAACATCCTTACTCTGCCAAGTCAAATTTGTAGCTATTTCCAATATTACTAATAAATCTATTAGCAGGGCCTCAAGTATAAATACTTAAGACCCTGCTAATAGATTATCTTTCAATTTATCTTATGCTTAAAAAATGTATGACGTATTATGAAAATAAACTACCCACTTAAACTTCTGTTATAAAAGGGTACACTTCTTCATTTAAACATTCAATGATTCTTTCTCGTAGATTTTTCCATGTTACCATACTTAAAGCCTCATCAATCGTAAAATAGCCTGCTTCTAAGCTTTCAAAGCTTGAACTTAACGCTCCACCTATGGATTTACCCAAAAATAAAAAAATAAACTTGGAGTTTTTAACTTCTTGATAAACACCGCAAAACTTTGTAACTTCTATATCGATTCCCGATTCTTCCTTTACTTCTCTTATTGCTCCCGCCTTGATCGACTCACCGTTTTCTACATACCCCCCCGGATATACCCATCCTCTATTACGTTGTTTAATTAAAAGTATTTTATTGTTTTCATTAAGGACTACAACTGTTGCTGCAACCTTATGCTTTGGAAACACAACTGACGCCCCCTATCTATTATTTGCTTTTCAATCAGTATTAAATCTATTTTACTTAATATAGCCTATTCCTTTAAGATACTGTTCAAGCAGTTCTACAAAGTATTCAATATCTTTATAGGTAATGTCACCAATATTGGCCACTCTAAATGTGTTCATCTCCTCAAGCTTACCAGGATAAATAGTAACCCCTTTACTATAAAAATAATCGTGCATTTCATTAAAGTCATAATTCATACTGTGCGGTTCAATAATAGCCGTTATAATTTTGGAATGATGATATTTGTTAACTAAATGCGTCAACCCAAGTCTAGCAATACCCTTCATCAGTACTTCCCACGCTCTTGAATATCTTTCATATCTCTCCTTGATTCCTTCTTGCTTGGTTTCAATAATTGCCTGTTTAAGTGCATAAAGTGTCTGCACAGGCGGCGTAAATCGCATTTGATGCGTTTCTAAAAAGTATTTATATTGTGAATAAAGATGAAGATAGAAATTCCTAGGTTTTACATTCTTAGCGCTTTCTAATTTGCCCTTATGAGCGATAACAAAGCTAACTCCTGCCATACCTTGAATGTTTTTATTAGAACTTGCAGCAAGATAACTGATATTCATTCTCCTCATATCAATAGGAATCGCTGCAAAAGAACTCACCGCATCTACGATTAACTGAATATGATGCTTTCTACACAAATTTCCTACAGATTCAATATCATTCAATAGCCCTGTCGTTGTTTCATTATGCACGATTGCTAAATGGGATATTATTCGATAGCCATCTTGAATGACCGCTTCTAGTGCTTTAAGATCTATGATATTGTCAATAGGACTCTTATATTCGATGTAATTTAACCCATACACCGCTGCAATCTGACACATCCGCCTACCGTATGCTCCATTATTAATAATGAGAATAAACGCCTGATCTATGACAGAACTCAAAATAGCTTCAATTGCCGCAGTACCTGATCCACCTAGTAATATGGTTGTATACTCTTTTGGATCAGCAACCAATCGAGTCAATTCTGTTGAAACAAATTGCATAACATGCCCAAACTCTTTTTCTCTGGGACAAATATCCGGTACCACTTGCGCATACTTTACACGATCTGTTGTCGTAGCAGGCCCGGGATTCAATAAGATATTTCTTTTTATGGGTGGTTTAACCGTTTCCCGTACTTTTATCATTGGATATATCTCTTGAATTGCTCTTCGCAAGTGATTTTCGTCATCAATTTCGCACCATACAAAATCTTTAAGTTTGTTAACGTAGATATCAACATTTTTTGAAATTCCAACAAGCGTACGCTCATAATCCAGTTTGGCATTGGAATCAAAAACCGTCTCAGCATATGTACACATCTTTTTAAAAGTAGGATAGGATATTTTAGTGATACCTACCAATTCAGCATCTATATTCTTTAGTTGTTCCTCCTTTTTGGACATATTTACCAAAAAATGATTTTTATTTGTTTCCAAGAATATCTCGTCACTTGAATGCGTTAATTCACCTGCTAATATTACATCTGGCATACTATGATGCAACAATATTTTTAAAGCAACTTTGTCGTAAATCAAGTCTGATTCCAGTAAGATAAAATCATCTGAGATATAATCCCTTAAATTATACAGTGTATACATACTTTCCGTCGTTTGATATTGTTTATTATAGACACACTTTATTTGCGGGTATTTTACAGCAAGCCGTTCATATACTTCTTTCAAATGACCTGTTCCCATTATAATTTTATCGATTCCTGCTTCAATTAACTTACAGATAGACATTTCAATAATGGGCATTTCATCAATAACTAAAAAACCTTTAGGCTTATCTTTTATCTTTTGGCCCAATCTACTTCCCAAACCTGCCGCTAAAATCACTGCTGTTTTAACCATTGATAAACACCTTCAATCTTTCTTTTACCTCGTAAGGTTTTATCTTAGGGCGTCCAAGGTTTTCCTTAGATCCCTTTGATATCTTGATATAAATAAAGGTTAATTTTTTTTCTTTCTTCCATGCCTTGATATACGTTTCTAGTTCTTCAAGGTTATGAACATAAATGGAATTCGTATAGCCACATGCAGCCGCAATGTCCACGAAGTTTACATTGTTTGAAACCGTACTTTGACAACCGGTGGAATCATACGCGTTATTATCAAGAAGAATATGTAGCATATTTTCCGGATGATAGTACCCATTCGTAGCCAAGCTTCCCATACGCATCAGTAAGGAACCGTCACCATCAATGACAACAATATCCTTATCCCTTCTCGTTAATGCCAATCCAAGGCCGAGTGAACCGATACACCCCATTGAACCAACCATATACAAATTGTTACAGGCATCTTCGATTTCATAAAGTTCTCGCCCTGTTTTTCCAGTTGTAGCTAACTGTACTGTTTGACGATCTTTTAATGAATTGATGATATGTAATGCTTCAAATCTTGAAGGTAGTTGATCATTTTTAAATTTTAGTTTTTTATGAATATATAAGGTTGATACCTGTTCTTGCTTTCCAAGCGCTTCTTTTTTAAACGTTCCTTTTTTTACAACAAAAAAGAAAGGTTGGTTCTTCTCAATACAATCATTAGCGCGAGCTAATTGCCTTTTTGCTTCTTCGGCGTTACAAGATAAGTATTCATACTTTATTTTCATGGTTTCTAGCATTTTCGTTGTAATTTGTCCCATGAGTTCATGCTGAGGCTGGTCGGAAATACCTTCTTCACCTCTAAGGCTTACAAAACCAAGTACCGGCAGGTTGAAAGGATAGTTAAGCGAGGTTAAAGGCGAAACAGCATTGGTTAACCCTGAATTTTGCATTAAAACGACTGCCTTTTTCCCACCGATAAAGGCCCCTGCCGCAATAGCAACTGCGTCTCCCTCATTTGCTGCTGCAATGTATTCACAATCATTGATAGCATAGTTAATAATATCCTTTAAGAAAGAGCATGGAACCCCTGAATAAAACGTAAATCCCAGCTTTTTTAATTCACTGCCAAATATTTCAGTATCTAACATTAAATATCACCTGCTTTTTGAAGGTCTAAAATCGTATCGACATCCAGCCATGAACCTCTAATGAATTTTACAGCAATAGGATGTTTTGCACTGATATAATTGAAAAGATCTGCAAGCATGAGCTGTTTAAAGTCATCTCTTTTTGCTAATTGCTGTAAAGCTTCTTTCACAATTGCTGCCCCATTTTGGGTAACCTTCCACAAACCAATAAATTCACCATTGATTTCTCCCACTGTAAGATCACCAGCCATTTTCACAAATTCTACCGTCTTACCGTACAACTTCTTAGAATATGGTATCTTAGTAGCGACAAAATCTTGATAATCATCGCCTATTTCAGTATCGGCATCAACAATGATCGTGATATCATTCGTATCATTAAGCAGATCATTTAGAATGAAATCTTTAAAAATAATATCACCAAAGCTTATTACCGTATCCCCTATAATCTTATCTCTAGCCATATAAAAGGAGTACAGTTCTTTGGTTTCTGCAAAATCGTTATTATCGATCACCGAAAAATTAATCGGCTTGATTTTATCTTTGGCAAAACCTCTTACAACACATAGATCTTTAATTCCTATCCTATTAAAACTATCTATTTGCATCGACAACAAGGGCTTACCATTTACCTTTAGTAATGTTTTAGGAATATCTTCAGTAAGCTCATGTAACTCCCCTTGACTTGCCGCTAAAATGACCGCATTTACTTTCTTGCCAGCGGTGGGAAGGTATTTTTTTTCTGCCTCTTTAAGCTCTTCTGCACCTTGAATTCTGAAAATTTCTTTTACCGGAACAATTTTACCCTCTACATTAATTAGAGTTTCATTCTCATAAATTTCACTTGATGCCCTTTGCATCGCCGCAATGGCTGCTCTCAGGTTATGATTAGCCCAGATTGCCACACTGACGCCCAAATCTTTAAACTGATCAGTAGGAACGGAATAATATTTCGTTGGTACGATGATAACCGGATGATTTTGCCCCCATTCTTTCATAAATGCCTCAATTTCTGATGCATCTGTTTTTTTGCTGTGCATTAGAATGGCATCCGCTCCTGCTTTTCGATATGCTTCTGCACGCCGTAATGCTTCCCTCAGTCCCCAGCCTGCAATAAAGGCCTCGACTCTCGCTACAACAATAAATTCTTCATCGACCTGACTATCTTTCATCGCTTTTATTTTGCCGCAAAATTCATCCATATCTGCCAGCGGCTGTTTTTCACTGCCAATAAAAGAATTGGTTTTAGGAAATAATTTATCTTCAATACAAACACCTGCAATCTGTCTTTGTTCTAACTTTTTTACCAGCCGTCTCGCATTATTGAAGTTCCCATAACCCGTATCTCCATCCAACAAAATAGGGATGGATGTGGCATCGCTCATAAACTCGACAACCTCTAGAACTTGTGTCCAGGACGCCTCATTATTATCTCGCACCCCCAAAGAAGCCGATATGGATAATCCACTTCCCCAAATCCCTTTAAACCCTGCCTCTTCTACAATTTTTGCAGATAAACCATTATGAGCCTCCATTAATACCTCCAACTCGGCAGAGTTGATAAGTTTTTTTAATTGTGTGGTTTTTTTCATTAAAATCTCCTCCTATGAAAACTCATCTGACATATTTTCACCACATCCTAACCACTACAAAATAAGTTTATTTTTTAGATCTATAAATGAAGGTTTTACCATAACCCGATGCGTAATTTTAAGAAGTATCATTGTATCTTCATTTAGAAACGGTTGAATCCTATTAAAGATTTCTGCTGCGTCATTGCAAAAATAAACTTTGGTTTTACCCATTCCTAATTCCAAAGCTTTCCTACCAATTTCCTTTGCTTCCTCCCCTACGACTACCAGCAAATCTACCCCTGTTTTCACAACCTTTTGGCCCATTTGAGCATATTGTTCAATTGCATCATCCGTTTCGCCCAATCGCACCATGAATCCTAAAAGCGCTATGGTTTTCTTTGAATTTGAAATATCTTTGAGAACCTGAAGCGCAGCTGCCATTGAAGGCGGTGAATTATTCCAGGTATCATCAATAACCGTACAACCTCCCGTTCCAGAACGTATCTGTAGATGTTCCATAACCGGATTAAAAGTTGCTAAACGTCCAATGGCTGCCTTAATCTTAATACCTGCCTGGAATGTTGCAGCTATTGCTGCAAGCGCATTATAAACATTATGTTTTCCAATACAGGGAACATAAACTTTATACCTTTGATTTCCATAACATAATGTAAACGTCATACCCTCATCCGTATAACGCACATGCTTTGCCAAAAAATCAGCCTGTTTGCTAAAGCCAAAATAAACAACGTTTTGCAGGTGGCTTACATCAATCTTTTTGATATTTTCATCATCAGCGTTTAAAATGAGTCTCCCGTCAATGGGATCTAATCCTTCAATTATTCTCGCCTTTTCTTTGAAATAAGCTTGAGGCGTTTTACAACCCGTCAAATGGTAAACACCCATATTTAATAATACTCTGATTTGAGGCTGCAAATATTTACAATGAAGGGCTAATTCATTTGGTCCTGCAACGCCCATTTCAAACACGGCTATCTCTGTTTCGTCATCTATGCCCAATAAATAGCGATGGTCACGATACGCAGCATTATCACTCTTATAAGTAGAATGCACGTTGTATTGTTCTGAGAGAATATGTTTAATCATTTCTTTTGTCGTCGTTTTGCCGCATGTTCCCGTTATACCCATAACAGGAATTTGAAAAAGTCCGCGGTAATAACGAATAAACTGCCAATAAGCTTTATAAATGTTAGTTACTTTTACGATTATTACTTGATTACTCAATTCTTTAAAATCATCAGGTTCTTCCGTAACTATTACATAGTTTTTTAATTCATGAAACAACCTTAGATTTGTATATTTTTTTCTACTCCGATGAAAAAACATGGTATTACTCTTTATCTTTTTTGGTGATACAATAACATTTTTAATGATAAGATTATCAAAACCTTTTATTAAATCACCATCTATCTTTGAAAGAATATCTTGTAGAAATAAAGGTTTCATTAAAATGCCTCCTTCAATTTAGATATATATCAACAAAAGCACTATTTTATTGACGTTACTATTCCTAAAAACCAAGAATACGTCCATATACCTATTCAATTATTTAGTTGCTTCTAAAGGATTTACTCACTTAATATTATGACCTGCTTATCATTTTGCCAGCTACATACTTTATCTTATGTGCTTATGCCAAATTGTGACAATAATACATAAATATATTAACTATATTGGTTTATATTGTAAATATCCATATAAATTTATTAATATAAGTAAATTTGTATAATAAAAAACAAGGTTGAGATCACTGATCCCAACCTTGTTTTTATTATGCTATCTTCTATTCACAACCACCTGAGCATGAGCCACAACCCGAATTTTCTGGGGGCGCAGTCGGCGCCACACGAAAACCTTTTCCCATAGACTCTATAACAAAATCGCCATATTCGGCAACCAGTTCTTTATCTACCAATACCTTTATGGATGTTGATTCGTCTACTTCATCATTTTCTTTTTGCTCATCCAGAGCAAGTCCAAATACGGGACCCGATCAGCCATTGCCTGATAAATAGACCCTTAAATTTTTGGGCTCTTTATCGTGTTGTTTCATAACCTCTTCAATTGCTTCAACCGTTTTCTCATTGATTTCAATCTTCATTTGGTTTCCCTCCCTGTTCTATTTATTTCTTAACACAAATTAAAATATAACACTTTTAATACCTTTTTTTCAACTGATTGACAAAATTTTTAAAAATTTGTCGAAAATGCACAAATACCACCAAACATTCACTAATTTACCCCAAAACCCAATTAATTATCCTCTTTCCGGATCATATCGCTTTAGCAACAAAGAATTGGAAACCACAGAAACAGAACTAAAAGACATCGCCGCCGCAGCAATAACCGGGCTTAAATATCCCAAAGCAGCCACCGGAATACCAATGATATTGTAAATAAAAGCCCAAAATAAATTCATGCGTATGGTCCGCATTGTTTTCTTACTCAGGCAAATAGCAGCAACAATAGACCGTAGATCTCCACGCATTAAAGTAATGTCTGCCGCTTCCATCGCCACATCCGTACCTGTTCCAATCGCAAATCCCACATCCGCCACAGCTAAGGCTGGCGCATCATTGATACCATCACCAACCATCCCCACAACTCTTCCTGCAGCCTGTAATTTTTCGATATGATCCGCTTTATGCTCTGGTAAAACTTCCGCTATAATATGAGAAACATCTACTTGCTGTCCAATCGATTTGGCCGTTCGTTCATTATCTCCGGTTAGCATATAAACTTCTAACCCCATTTTCCGAAGTTCCTGGATAGCTTCGAATGATCCTTCCTTAAGCGTATCCGCCACAGCAATCATCCCAGCAAAGTTTCCATCCACTGCCATAAGCATCACTGTTTTACCTTGCTGCTCCATATTTTCTATGGCTTTAATATAGGGTTCGATGATAACATGATGCCTATGCATCAGTCTCCTATTCCCTAAAAGAATTTCTTTCCCTTCAACATAGGCAGAAACACCTTGACCGGCAATTGCCTCAAAATTCTGCGGGTCTTGTAATGTTAATTGTTGTGCTTGCGCACTTTTAACAATAGCTTCTCCTAAAGGATGTTCCGAACCTTTTTCCGCAGCAGCCGCTATTCTTAATAAATCAGCTTCAGAAATAGCGCCAACAACCTGTACATCTGTCACTTGCGGCTCACCTTTGGTAATCGTACCTGTTTTGTCTAGCACCAATACTTCCAGACGATGCGCTTTCTCTAAATGTTCACCACCCTTGATGAGAATACCCTTTTCTGCACCCTTTCCCGTTCCAACCATGATGGCCGTCGGTGTTGCTAGCCCTAATGCACATGGACAGGCAATAACCAGTACCGCTGTCATCGAAAGCAACGCTTTCGTGAAATCTTCGGTTAATAAGTACCATAGAACAAAAGTAATCAATGCAATCCCTACCACAGTAGGAACAAAATAAGCTGCAACTTGATCAGCAATTCTCTGAATCGGTGCTTTGGATCCTTGCGCTTCTTCTACCATTTTAATAATCTGGGCTAACGCTGTATCTTTACCTACCTTGGTCGCTTCAAATTTTAATAAGCCATTTTTATTCATCGTTGCGCCGATTAATTCATCGCCTTCTTTTTTCTCATTAGGGATACTCTCACCCGTCAGCATTGACTCATCTACTGCAGAATATCCTTCAATAACAACGCCATCCACTGGAATCTTTTCACCTGGACGCACTAGAATTAAATCTCCTACCTGAACCTTTTCCATCGGTATTTCAACTTCTTTACCATCCTGAAGGACACGCGCTGTTTTAGCCTTAAGCCCCATCAATTTCTTGATGGCTTCTGAAGTTCTTCCTTTTGCAACCGCTTCTAGCATCTTACCCATACTAATCAAAGCATAAATAAATACAGAGGCTTCATAATAGACATGACCATGAATCCGAAAAGTGGTTGCTACGCTATAGAAATAAGCCGCAGAGGTACCAACCGCTACCAAAACATCCATATTGGCGCTGCCATGTTTCAATGAAGCATAAGCCCCTTTATAAAAAAAGTATCCCACGATCGCTTGTACTGGTGTTGCCAATGCAAATTGAAAATATTTATTATGAATGACATGGGGCATAGGCACTCCAAAAAGCATATTCCCCATCATCCACACAAAAGGCAAACTGAAAATTGCCGAAAAAACAAATAGGTTGCGCTGATGACGAAATTCTTTCTCTCTCACAACTTTTTCTGTATCGATTCCTGCCGCTTCATCTACATCAATCACTTCATACTGCAATCCTTCAATGACTTCCTTAATACGCGAAACATCGATACAATTAGGCAAATATACGACAACTACCCTGGCTGTCGCTACATTGACATTCGCCTCAACGACACCAGGCTCTTTGTTTAAATTGATTTCTATAGCCCGTGCGCAAGCTGCACAACTCATGCCCCCCACCTGAATTTCTTGTTGCTGGGTATGAACACCATAATCCAAATCTTCAATCACTGAAATGATTTTATGGATATCCACTTGCTGAGGATCATATCTAACCGTTGTTTTTCCTAAAGCAAAATTAACATTTGCTTCATAAATACCCTCTACCTTATTAAGACCTCTTTCAATAGCAGCAGCACAAACTGCACAGGACATACCGGTAACATCAAGGGTAATCTGAATATTTTTTTGTCCTAAAACTACCTTTGTTCCCATTTACCTGATTCCTCTTACACCTAAAACGGGGGGTAAAAATAATAATTTCATCTTTTGAAAGATATAAGCCTCTTTGTCTAATTTTAATTCCTTATTTACAAATATTTTAATCCCTTCATACTCCATAACATTAAACTTTATATTTTTCTGGAAATCTCTAACAGCCTTAACCCTAAGGCTTCTAACCGGCGTTGGAGCTCAACCGCTAGAACAAATCTCAAGATTTACAACAATATCCAAATGATTCTTTTGAGCATAATCTATTACTTTATTATCTAGCTTAATCATATTCATCCCCCTTTATTTTAATATTTATATATATTGATATAATATTACTATATCTCTTTTTAATAGTCAATAGATTAAATTAATATTTCAGCTAATATTTTTCATCTTCATATTTCCTCCATAGTTTTCCCTATAATAAATAATATAAACGACCAACAAATAAAAAATCCCGACACTAAGTCAGGACTTTTTATTAGTTTTCACTCTATCATTATCTGCCTATTTTTTTGTCTGGTTCTTCTTTTTTCTCCTGATATTCCTCTTTTACTTCCTCTTTCTCACCATCTTCTTTCTCTTTCCCAAAATTAACAATGGCTTCTGCATATTCCCGTAATTTTTGATCCACCAAGTAGTGAATCGTTCCTGGGGAATAATGGCCATTTTCATCTTTTTCTCCTGCCGAATACCCCGTTAAAATTTCAATACCTTCATCAATGGTTTTTACGGGATAGATATGAAATTTCCCATCTTCCACTGCTTTAACAATTTCTTTAGGCAGCATCAGATTGATGACATTCTGATGGGGGATCATGACACCTTGCTCACCGGTCAACCCTTCAAATTTACAGACTTTATAAAAACCCTCAATTTTCTGATTAACACCGCCGATGGGTTGAATTTCACCTTTTTGATTGACTGATCCGGTAACGGCTATACCCTGTTTTATAGGTGTATCGGCTAAACTGGAAAGCAGTGCATATAATTCAGTGCTGGAAGCACTATCTCCATCTACCCCACTGTACAGTTGTTCAAACGTTAAACGAGCTGAAAGGGCTAAAGGCTTATCCTGTGCATATTTTTCCCCTAAATAACCTTGCAAAATCATGACACCTTTACTGTGAATCGTACCACTCATCTGCACTTCCCGCTCAATATTGATAACGCCCTTTCGTCCTAAATGCGTTGTGGCCGTAATCCGAGAAGGCCGCCCAAATGTATAGTCACCTGTATTCAATATAGACAGACCATTGATCTGCCCTACGTTTTTACCATGGGTATCAATTAAAATATGTCCTTCTTCTAACATTTCCTGCAGCCGATCTTCATATTTACTTGAGCGATATACCTTTTGTTGAATGGCTTTCTCAACATGTTCTCGTGTTACAGCCGGTACTTCATCTATTTGCGTCCAAGCATGCGATTCACACAACACCTCCGCCATAATATTAAACGCCGTACTTAATTTCCCCTGATGTTCAACCAAATAAGACCCATGTTCTACGACACGCGCTACTGCTGAAGGTTTAAACGGCTTAAGATGATGCTTTTCGGCGTAGGAAGCTATAAACTGGGCGATTTTTTGTATGTTCTCTGGCGTACGTTTCATTTGTTCATCAAAATCCGCTTTGATTTTGAAATATTTTTTAAAATCATTATCATAATGATAAAGCAATTGATAGAGGTATCCACTACCAATCAAGATCACTTTTAGTTTAATGGGGATGGGCTCAGGCTTCAAGGAAGTTGTTGCAATCGCTCCCAGCTGATCGCCCAAACTTTCAATACTTAACTCATTGGTCTTCAGTACTCGTTTTAAAGACTCCCAGGATTGGATATTTCGAAGCAAATCATCAGCCTGAAGGATCAAATAACCCCCATTTGCTTTATGAACAGCACCGGGCTTGATTTTCATAAAATTAGTCGTCATAACCCCAAAATTATTCTCATATTCGACACGCCCATTTAAATTATAATACGTAGGATTATTCTCAATAACAACCGGCGCCCCATTCGTATTACGGTGATCAATAAATATATTGACTCGATAACGATTGACGATACCCTCCGTATCATTCTTTTTCATCCAAGGAAAGTTTTGCTCATCATTATCATTCGTTGTTCGAAAGGCATTAATATGATCTAATACATCGTTTTGCACCGCCTGCAAAAACACTTTGACTTTGATGTATTCTTGATACTTTTCAATAAGATTATCAATCAAACGGCCAACAGCAAATAAACCAATTGAGTTATCTAATTGTTTAAGTTTTTCTTTCGACTCTTTCTCGGCCGCGCTTATTTTGCGCATAATTTCTGAAGTTTTATACTGGATTTGTGTAGAACGTGTTTCTATTTCTTTTTTAATTTTATCATCTAAACTTTCGAAATCTTCCGGTTCAAGAGGTTTCCCTTCATGAACAGGAATATGAACAAAACCTGTATTGGTACGTTGCAGCATAAACCCGTATTCCTCTGCTGTATCATTCAATTCTTGAAACAACTCCGAGTTAATATTCTGCAATTCTAACATAATGGTCGTTCGCCGCTTGTCATATTCATCACTTTCAAAAGCCCGGGGAATCTCCACCTTCAATGATTCTACCAGTTCATCCATCGATTTGCTCAGCTCCAAAGCCATCCCCGCTGGAAGACTTAAAGCCTGGGGTTGACTGGGATTTTCAAAGTTATTCACATAGCACCAGTCCTGAGGCACTTCCCTACTCTTAGCAATTTTATCAATCATCGTCCTGGCATAGGTCGTTTTCCCAGTTCCTGTCATCCCTGCCATAAAAACATTATACCCATCCATTTTAACGGATAGACCAAATTTCATCGCATCAGATGCTCGTCTTTGCCCTATGATATCATATTGAATATCTTCTAGTTCTGCTGTTGTTGTAAAATCGAATTGACTTTCGTCACATTCCTTATATAGTTTTTCTCCAAGCAGCTCAATTGTTTTTTTCATTAATCTCTCCCCTTCTTATTGAGATTATAAAATGAATTTAATTTTTGTTTACCCCTTACATAAAAACTGGGAAAATATCCATAAACGTATAAACTTTATATACCCGACCACCCTAATTAGTAAACCTCAAAAAACTCTTAATTCTATTATATTACTTTCCCATAAAAATGCCCTTATTCAAGAAAAATTACTGATTAATAAATGAATCGCATTTTTTATCTAAATCAGGAGAAAATAATTAATGATCGTCTCTAATTTAAATAAGGCACATTCAAAAAAAATAACAAGTCAATATGCTCGTATCTTTGGCTTATTATTTTATTTCATATGCCTAACATCAAAATATAAGGATGTGTTTATATGGATAAAACGCAAAACAATCACCTCGTATCAAAACCATACGATAACATACCGCCCCAATGGCATGATGATCAGAATCTAAATGATGATATCCGTTATGAAATAGTGGAAGATATTTTTAATATGATCACTGCCGCTTATGATCAAACAACTTCTCCTCATACCGCTGTTTTGAATTTTTTGCTCGAATATTATTTTAAAACCAAAAGTGAAAAAGCAAAAGAAATAATCACCAAAACACTTGATACTATATCTAAATGTAAAGTCTTTGATCAAGAAAATCCCCATTATAAAAAAACGCTGGAAGATCATGCTTTATTAATTGATATCTATATTAAAGCCTATCAGGTTTTCCAAGAAAAGCCTTTTAAAGATACCGCCCTTGAAATCATCCAGTATATTACCAATAACTTAGTTGCTGAGAAAAAAGATGTGTTTTATGCCAGTCAAACGATAACAAATGAACACCATCAACTTCCATTGGAGGGACTTCCAAAACCAACTCTTTCTTCAATTGATAAAACAATTCATACAGATTGGAATGCAATGGCCATATCTGCTTTCTTAAAAGCTTACCAAGTCTTTCGTGACGAAACCTGTCTTAAGACCGCAATAAAGACCATTCATTTTCTTCTCAACCACTACTACGATTCAGAAAAAGGAATGCTTCACTACTATGATGAAACATCTTATAGAACCGGACAACTGAAAGACCAGATTTATATGATTAATGCCTTAATCGACGCCTATGAAACAACCGGTGAAAAAAATTATTTAGAGCAAGCCGTAGAGATAGGCGAGATGGTATATGATATGTTCTATGATAAAGATCATGGCGGATTTATCGAGTCACTTCCTTATCCAGACAACCATCAAGATCAGGTTGAAATACACAAATCTATTGAAAACAATGGATTTGCCGCTCAAGTCTTTCTGCGCCTTTACAGTATCACTGAAGAATGGGTTTTCTACGATATTATCCAAACCAATTTAACAAGCTTTGTCAGCGAATATAAACAAGCGGGCTATACTGCAGCCGCTTATGGTACAGGTATTAATCATTTGTTGCACAATGCGAATCATATTACGCTGGTCGGTGATGATGATGATGATAAACTGTATGAACTGCTGTATGAATGTCATAAATTCTATATCCCTCGCAAAGCCATTAAAATACTAGATTATCAAATAGACCGTGATCGAATAAAAGACTTAGGGTATGAACCCACCCCTTCCCCAAGGGCTTATATCATTATTGAAAATCATCGCTTCCCTCCCATACAAAATCCAAGCATCATTCATTCCACATTATTAAGACTGCAATATGGAGGGAAAATCAATGCAAGCATCCCATTTAACTAAACCCAAACAAGAACCCATTTCCAAGAAATATAAAGTTCTAAAAGCGGATGACATGAATAAATGTATTGGCTGCTATTCTTGCATGCTGGCGTGTGCTCGTATCGTTCATGGTGATTATTCTCCCAATAAAAGCGCCATCCAAATTGAGACACGGGATGGCCATAAAATGGTAGCTAATATCTGCCGGGGCTGTTTCGATCCACCCTGCGCGGACGCCTGTCCTACCGATGCGCTTCTTCCCCGCACCGGTGGGGGGGTTCGCTATCATGCCGATCAATGTATGGGATGTGGCAATTGTGTCAAAGCATGTTCCGCACAAGTCATCCGCTGGAATTCAGAAGAGAAAAGGCCGATTGTCTGCATTCAATGTGGCACCTGCACACAATTTTGCCCTCATAATGTCCTTTCCATGGAGGTGAGAGAATAAATGCTAAACCAGAATATCATAAGGGTCCTCTCCATTAATCTATCCACCCAGGAAATTGCCGTTAAAGACCGCAAAGATTTATTTGAATACTTAGGGGGTATTGGTGTTGCCGCTAAACTTTTGGATGAAACGGTTTACTACGATAAAGATGCTTTAGAGCCTGAGCAACCCCTTATTCTGGCGACAGGCGCCATCAGCACCATTTATCCTGTCATCACTAAAGTTGCCGCTGTATTCAAATCACCGCTTACAGGCGAATTAGGAGAAAGTTATGCTGGATTACGTCTGTGATTGGCCATGAAATTTTCTGGCTATGATGCCATTCTTATTCATGGACATGCTCAAGTACCGACTTACCTATCTATTCAACCCCATAAAATAGAATTTAAAAATGCTGAAGCCTTGCGCGGGTTATCGGCAGAAGAAACTGGACGTCTTTTAAGTCAAATGGAAGAAGACGCAGGAATTGATCTGGGAATTATGAGTAATATCCGCATTGGACAAGCAGGCGAACGCTTAATCCGTTATGCTTCAGTTGTTGTGGATACGTATCGCCATTTTGGCCGGCTTGGAATGGGCGCTGTGATGGGCAGCAAAAATCTTAAAGGCATTGTGGTACATGGTAATCAGTTCTATCCCATTAAAGAAAACAAAAAAGAATACCAGAAACTATACCGCGATCTTTATAAGCGCATCACCGAAACCGAGGTGATGGAAAAATATCATACTTTAGGAACACCAGCAAATATTCTCTCTTTAAATGCCATGAAGGCGCTTCCAACCCGTAATCTCCAGCAAGCTCAATTTGAAGAAGCTGAAAATATTTCCGGAGAAAATTTTGCCAAAATAACTTTAATTCGTAAAATAGCCTGTTCCGGCTGCCCAATCGGCTGCATACACCTTGGCCTTCACCGCCGCCAGTTTTCCGATGGCTATGATTTTGAATCTACCGTTCTTTCATATGATTATGAGCTCATATTTGCCTTAGGCTCTTTTCTAGGATTATCAGACCCCAATGATATTTATGCGCTTATTGAACGCGTAGAACTGCATGGCCTGGATGCAATGTCCACCGGGGTGATCTTGGGGTGGATAGCAGAAGCATATGAAAAAAAACTTATTTCTGAAAAAGAAACAGAAACCCCCGTCGCTTTTGGGGAAAAAGATGGCTTTCTAAAAATCATTAGCGGTATTGTGGAACAAAGCAATGAATTCTATAAAACATTGGCCTCTGGAAGCTATGCAGCAGCCCAAAAATATGGCGGAGTGGATTTTGCAATGAACTATTGCAAAAACGAAATGGCCGGATACCATACAGGCTATGCTAATTTACTGGGAATGGCAGTCGGGGCCCGACATTCCCACCTGGACAATGCGGGTTATTCCATTGATCAGGGATTAAGTGAATTCGATAAGGAAAAGATTGTAGATATGCTTCTAGAAGAAGAAAAGGAACGGAACGTGCTGAATTGTCTGGTAATCTGTCTATTCTCCCGTAAAATATATGATATGAAAACCGTCAGCGAATGTCTGAACGCAGTGGGAATCTCCATGTCTGTTGAAGACTTAAAAACTTTAGGAGAGAAAATTTTCAATTTGAAGGTAGCAATTAAAAAGAAAATGGGGTTTAACTACAAAAAAATTACCTTCCCCAAAAGATTTTTTGAAACAGAGTGTTTAAATGGAAAACTACATGAACAAATGGCTCATGAACTTTTAGATCTTTACATTGAAAAAGCGGGGATTTAAAATCATCTGTTCCCAAAACCCTAGTGTATCCATGCAAAAAACTATTTTTCACATGATTCGTGGACGCGCATAAATATTTTTGCTTTTAGGAACAATAATAAATGTCAAATATAAATTGTTTTTTGAAGGAGGCATTTTTATGGGTAAAAAAAGCAAAGTCAAAAAAGCTAAAAAGTTACAAAAACAAGACCAAACACTCATGAATCCTGAAGAAACTAGAAAAGAAAAATAACATTAAGCTAAAAAACAAATCCCGCAGCTGCGGGACTTGTTTTTTAGCTTAAAATCATACTGCCATCTTTGAGTCGAATTTTTCGTGCGCAAGATACACCTAGATACTGTATGACCCCCCTGGGATGAGATAATACATGAGTGACAACTTCCGGTGGCTCCAATCCGCCACACCTTGAACAACGAACCCTCATTTTATCTAAGTCTACATAACATCCTAAATCCCCGGCAATACATTTTTTCCCTGTCACCTGACTTAGTTTTTCCGCGATTAGAAGTCGGGCAGAACCATCACCTTCCCACCATTCCTCTAAAAGAATCCAGGGTGTATCAACCCCTTCAATCAATTTCTTACATCCATTATAGCCTAAATGCTGATTGTGTTGTCTTCCTTCCACAAAATCATTATAGCTTACAGAGCTAATATGCGGAATCAATAAATCACACTCTTTATAAGTTTCGATAATGCCATCATAATAAGTCGTATCACACGTTACCCCAACCGTACGGTACACTTCATCCTCTTTAAGCAGCTGCACCTTGAGCCCAATAGAAGTATTAGATATGACCTCATAATGCTCAGCACGCGTTGGAATAATGACCATCTGAGCATCACTTAACTTGATTGGATCGTTATGATAGGTTAAAATATTAAAACGGCGGGCACGACCACTGGCTGTAATCCAGCTGCCAAATTTAGTATTAGCGCCCTGGTTAATAAATAAATCTACCGTATAACGATTGGAATCATCGCCCTCTTTCATATTACGCTGTCGTTCAAAAAACAAAGTCAGGATGGCTTCCATGTCATTACAATGATCAATATGAGCATGCGACACAAAAATACCATTGATATCACCAATTGAGTAACCCGCTTCAAAAAAATTGGTTAAAAAATCAAACCCTGGATCAATAACCAATCCATATCCATTCCAATACAAAAACTTTCCGCCCCCTCGGTGATGATATATATCATTATTCTGACGTTTAAATAAGGGCGTTGTGGAGCTCCAATGGCGTAATATCTGGAAAAAATTAGATGATATCCCCTTTTCCTTGAGACTAGGACGTTCAATAAACACATCTACCATATTATCAAAGCTGCTTCGCTCTCCCCCCGAGTAGATATTATCCAGTATCTCTTGATCCAAAGTGTCTATGGATTCTTCCCCTTCCAATGTATGTTCAACCGATTCGACTTTGCGTTCTAATGTTATGCGTTCCGTTTCACTCATCACTTCCTGAGATTGAGACGCCTCTATATAATCTTTTATTTCCTGAAAGACTTTTCGTATTTCTGTCTCACTTATCTTTAATTTATCCACTGTCATCGCCAACACCCAGTAGCTTAAATAATTGGGGGCAATATCAATGCTTCTTTGAGCCATATCAAAGGCTTTCTGATTATTTCGTAATTTATAGTTCATCTCTGCAATATTCGCATACAAATCTTTTTCGATTAAGTAAGTGCTTACCTGCCCTCGCTTCATATTATTCATTTCTTTAAGTGTTCTTTGAAAAAAATCGAGCGCTGTCGGATGATCTTCTAATTCCTTATAAGCTTTACCTAATTCAAAACCAATCATATCTTTATAAAAGTTTTCTTCATTGTGTTCTATCGCAAAGAGTGTCTCTAAAGCCTCGCTCGTTCTTCCATTCCTATCCAATATTTTGGCATAAAGGATGGCTACCTTAGGGCTTTTAACCACATATTTGTCGAGAAATTTCATCAGATTAATGGCACTTTGGCTATCTCCCAATTGCTGCATCACCATCGCTTTATAAATATCAATACTCCACATATTCTCCTTCTTATGACCCGCACGATTAAGTAAGGTAAAAGCCTTAGCAAAATCTTTATTGGCAATAGCCAAAAGACCTTTTAAGTAATCTCTCGATTCACTGTTTTCTCCCAATTGATCCAATTGAACTTGATATAATGGCATATATGATTTAACGCGTTCCACAAAATTATTACTTAAAAGAAATTCATCATTAATAAAGCTGTTTATTTCAAAAGCACACATTTTTTCAGAAAAATCATTAAAGTAATTAATAACGGATTCAATATCCTCTTCTTTTTTTACCACAAACGATTGTGTTACATGATAAGAAAATATTTTCTGAATAAAATGAACAGTATAATATCCTTCTACTGTTTCCTTTACTTCAATGCCAAAAGGAACAACCAGTTTCTCCATAGCCAATTTACAATCATCCAAAGATTGCAATTCATCAGGCCGATTGACAAAAAACATCAATAATGGTTTGTCCCATTCATTTAAAAAAATATGATCTTCCCGTTTACCATACTCTTTCATAGCCCCTTCTGGAAATTCGCCTTCATAAAAAGCTCGGATATAATAGCGATCAACCCGTTGGGGATGGTTTTGCAAGAGATCCTTTAGTAATCGTAGTGTACTGCTTTTTAGTACCCGTCTCATATATATCTCCCTTTCTAGATGCAATGATGATATTTTTTTATATACCCTTTGTCCCTCTCAACCAAACGTATTTCACCCATGCATTAATTTCTTATCGCAATATAAATAAGATAACCAAAATAGCTTAGCAAAAATAACCCGCCCTCAATCCGATATAACTTTCGATCTCTAAAAACAAATAAAAATAACAATAATGTCGCACCAATCATCACCAGCATATCCACAATCATTTGAGACGAAATAGGTAAATAATTAACAACTGCAGAAGAACTAAGAACAAAAAGAATATTAAAAATATTACTCCCTACAACATTACCGATCGCAATATCATACTCTTTTTTCAGCGCAGCAACCACACAAATTACCAATTCGGGTAAAGAAGTTCCAAAAGAAACCACTGTCAATCCGATTAATGTATCACTAATCCCCAACATTTGAGCAATAACGATACTTTTCTTGACGACAATATCTCCTCCTATCACAATTCCCGCCAACCCCAAAATTGAAAAAATGATAGCTTTAGGTAAAGGAAGATATTCTACATCCTCTTCTAAAGGTATCTTCTCCTGGGAGTTAAAGGATACTTCTAACAAATAGTATATAAATATAATTAAAAAACAATAAAGAACAATACCATCTCCCCGGGATAAACCATCTGTTATCCCAGAACCAAATAGAACATCAAATGCTAAAACAAAGAGAAGCATACTAGATAAAAACATAAAGGGAATCTCTTTTCTAATCGTGGAAATATTTAAAGTAATAGGTGCTATAAGCGATGTTACCCCCAGAACACACAAAACATTAAATATATTGCTGCCAATAACATTTCCAAACGTAATACCACTATTATGTTTTAATGCCGCACTGATACTTACAGCTGCTTCCGGCGCACTGGTACCAAATGCAACAATGGTAAGGCCAATCACTATGGAAGGAATATGTAATGACTGAGCAATATTGGATGATCCCTCTACAAACCAATCTGCTCCCTTTGTCAAAAACACAAAACCTAATATCAATAATAAAAATGCAATCATTTAGAGTCCCCTTTCTATTACCTTATAATATCTTAAAGTTATTGTAAGTAATCTTCTATAATTTTTCCTTTTCTACAAATTCTAAACGAATTATTCTATTCTTTCTGCATTTTACTGACCACTTTTTCTGTTCTTTTGTTCTTCATCTCTATTTCATTATCAAAGCATCGAGTACGATTTAACGCTTGCAGTTCATTGTTCAATAATCTGTTGTTTTTTTTATGTAAAAGACGGGTTGCAATTACAATGATCACTACCAACGAAATGATCATAACACCAAAATGAATGGTATTGGTTTTGTAGCCATTCATAATTCCAATGACACCAAACAAGACAAATATCCATGCCGATGCCAAAGCCATTTTATCTTGAGGTATCTTTTTCCCTAAAAAAACCGCAACAATAATCCCCAAACTATCCGCGACAACCATTCCAAAAAATGCGCCCAAAAACACCCATAACGGCTGACCATATTTAGCTGACATAGCAAATGCTGTTATTTGCGTCTTATCGCCTAGTTCTGCAATAAAAAATCCTAAAGCAATCGCTATTAAAGGCGGCAGCTTACCCGTTTTTGCTTCTTCATCATCATGACTTGGTTTCAATGTCCACAAACCAAAAGCTACAAAAAGGTAAGCAGCAACGACGCTGATTAGATCCAAAGGTAATTTCGTATTCAAATAATGACCCAAACCTACAGCCATCAAATTCAAAACAAATAATGCTGCCCCTACCCCCAATATAACATCTTTCATTTTAAATCTTGAAGCCAATGCCATAACCAGCAGTTGTGTTTTATCCCCTAATTCAGCAATCAATATAATGAAAAATACCATCAAAAAAGCTTCCACGATTATTCCTCCTAATATTCTTTTAAAAATGGCTTCGCCGTTTTTGGACAGGTAGCAAACGGCAGGTAGGAAAAGATTACAACCCTGCCTGAGTACAAAGATCGTACCAAAATTATGATTTTTGACTTTACAAACAAAAAAACCTTTAACAGGAATATAAAAACTCCTGTTAAAGGTCTCACTCTTTCGGATAAAGCCAGGCATTTCATGCCAGGATGTTGACTTTATCAAGGATGCTTCCTAAGCTACTCCCCTTTAACAAAAAATAAAGATACTGGGTCTATATACATATTATACCCAATACCTTTATTTTTACAATATATTTGAAGAAATTTAATAACAATACGGATCTGGTTTTTTCTAAAACTCTGATTTTATTTCATTAAACCCAACGCCCATCACTTCTCTAGCATCGGCGATCGCCATAAAGGCCCGAGAATCAACTTGCCCGACAATTTCTTTAAGGCGAATCAATTCTGTACGGTTCACATAACACAAAATAACTTTCTTATCACTGCCTGAGAAAGCCCCTTTGCCTTCCAATAAAGTCACACCACGATTTAAATTTGTTAAAATCGTTTGGGAAATCTGCTCAGAATAATCTGACACAATGGTTACAGATTTCTTTGTGTTCCAACCAACTTCCACAACATCCATCATTTTTGAGGTTACAAAAATGGAAATCATGGTATACATGGCTAATTGAATATTTCCTAACAAGGCAAAAATACTAATGACTAAAATATTAAAAGCCAAGCTAACCTCACCTAAACTATAGCCAAAAAATTTTTTCAATACGACAGCAATGATATCTGTTCCTCCCAGCGAACCCTTTGAGCGAAATACGATACCGCTGCCAATTCCCACAAAAATCCCACCATAAATACCCGATAGAAGAATATCATTAATTTGTAGTTGTATCGTCTTTGTGCCAAACAAAAAGATTGTTGTGCTTAACGTTCCCAGAATACTATAATATCCAAACCGTTTACTCACATACTTCATACCGATCACAAGAATGGGGATATTTAATAACAAGTATAACAGGGAAACATCCCATCCCAATGTGTAATAAAATAACATCGCGACACCCGTTATACCGCCACTTAAGATGCCACTCGGGATTATAAAAACATTATAAGCTAGAGAAGTAATTAAAGACCCTACTAATATGCCTACAATATCACGCTTATAAATCTTTTCATGCACTTTAAACATTCCAATAATATTTTCAACCATCATATCACCTCCATGAGACGATATTATATACCTTTTTATTGTCTATATCAAGAACAATTTTGCAAACTTCTACTATGCTGTTTCCACATTTTTTTCTCCCTCTAATCCAAGTAATTCAATTCCCATTTCCCGCAGTTTATATTTTTGAATCTTGGCACTCGCTGTCATCGGAAACGCTTCAACAAAAGCAATATATTTTGGGATTTTAAAATAGGAAATCTTGCCCTTGCAATATTCTTTTACATCAGCTTCAGTCAATGTTTCTCCCTTTTTCACTTTAATCCAGGCCATTACTTCTTCGCCATATTTTTCACTGGGAACTCCAACAACCTGTACATCCATTACCTTAGGATGGGTATAAATAAATTCTTCTATTTCCCGAGGGTATATATTTTCTCCCCCTCTAATAATCATATCCTTGGAACGTCCTGTAATCTTACAATAACCTTTTTCATCCATAACCGCCAAATCACCTGTATGCAGCCATCCCTCTGAATCAATGGCTTGTGCGGTGGCTTCTTTCATTTTATAATAACCTTTCATTATATTAAAACCTCTAGCGCATAATTCACCTTGAACACCACAAGGCACTTCCTGCCCTGTCTCTACATCCACAATCTTCACTTCCACATTCGGCAATGCCCTACCTACACTAGATACTCGATATTCAAATTTATCATGTGTACGTGTTTGAGTGATCACTGGAGAGGCTTCCGTTTGCCCATAGGCAATCGTAATTTCTTTCATTCCCATCCGTTCAATCACTTCTTTCATAACCTTTTCCGGACAAGTAGACCCTGCCATAATTCCAGTTCTCAAATGACTTAAATCAAATTGTTCAAACTCCGGATGAGATAATTCACTGATAAACATGGTAGGCACGCCATGCACCGCCGTACACTTTTCTTTTTCGCAGGCTTTCAGCACTTCTAAAGCATTGAATTGCTGCACAGGAACCATCGTTGCTCCCTTGGATACACAGCACAAAGTACCTAAGACACAGCCAAAACAATGGAAGAAAGGAACAGGTATACACATCCGATCTTGATGAGTCAAATCCATACATTCTGCAATGTAGGTCGCATCAGCCACAATATTAAAATGGGTCAACATAACACCTTTAGGAAATCCTGTCGTCCCAGAAGTATACTGCATGTTGATGACATCATCTGGATGCAAGCTTTTTTCACGTTCCTGCAGAATCTCATCCTCTACTGAACATCCCATTTTCATCATATCTTGCCATCCGTACATGCCAGAAGGCCGCCTATCCCCAATATAAATTACATTCTTTAAAAAAGGTAATCGATTTGATTTTAAGTGTCCAGGCATACTATGTTTTAATTCAGGACACAACTCATTAATCATATCTACATAATCCCCATCCCGATGCCCATCGATCATTATCAGGGTTGTCGTATCAGAGTGCTTCAACAAATATTCCAATTCGAACGAACGATAATTGGTATTAACGGTTACCAATACAGCACCAATCTTTGCCGTTGCAAATTGTGTGATGACCCATTCGGGATAATTGGTTGCCCAGATTGCCACATGATCCCCTTTACGAATACCCATTTGTAAAAGTCCTTTAGCTGCTTGATTACACGCCGTTTGAAATCCACGGTAAGAATAATATAAATCCCGATCAGGATAGACCAGCGCATCATGCTCTGGAAATTTTTCAGCCATTTCATCTAATAAACCACCTATCGTTGTTTTTTTCAAATTACTCATTTTAATCGCCTCCACTTTAGATTTTTAAAAATAAAAAAGTCTTTCATCTCTACAAAGAGACGAAAGACTTTGCTTTCGCGGTACCACTCTAATTGGCTAAAAATAGCCCCCTCAAAATGTACAAGAATCCCCTATTATTTATAAGAGTAAGTGTGCAGAAACAAAAAAACTTCCGCCCCTGCTAGAGGCGAAAGTTCATAGCTTTCGCGGTACCACTCTAATTAGTTTGCCTAATACAAACTATCTCTTATCAATACCGGATCATCCGATACATCCTTCCTTTTAACGGTGGTCGCCTCCGCCCAACTCTACTTTCCTTACGGATTTGGGTTGGTTGCTCCAAGGGGAGTTCAGCTAATTAAAGATACTGTGTCGCACCACCCACAGTTCTCTGAAATCTTGCCTTAACTTACTTTTCCTTGTCATCGCTTTTAAATATGATTAGAATATTAAATATGTTTAGATAGAATTATACCATTTATATTTTATATGTCAATAACTTTTTTGAAAAATGTTCAGTTTGGAATAAATTACCTTAATTATTGGTTTCATTTTCTAAATTAGGATGTTGAATTTGGAGTAATTCACCTTCAGGTAACAATGCTTCTTCTGTATAACGGTTGCGGGCATTCCAAAGTAACCATTGATCGATCCCTAAATCATAGGCTGCTTGTATTTGCAGTTGAACTTCCCGCTGTCCATAGGGAACACCTAAAGAAAAGTCCTGCAGCCAGGGACGGATTTTAGCCCGTTTGCCTTTAATTCGTTCTTGAAAATCTTTAAGACTGTAGTATACCGTTTCATAAGGTGCCGCATTTGGATTTTTAAGGCCAAAATTGCCAGAATAATAGTGAGAAGGATAAACCATTGGGCATATATAATCCACAACTTCTGCAATATCTTCTACCTGCTGCCCAATTCCCATATCATCGGTTGTTGTCCCGGTTAGTCCAAAAACATCTGCCGCTATAAAAACACCATACGGCTTCAGTTGCTCATTGGCATACAATAAAAATTCCTTAATCACCTGGGCCTTACTTTTTTCTGTCTGGTTTGGATAGACGATGTGAGTGGTTTTGCCATCCGTCGGAAATCGTACATAATCGAACTGAATTTCTTTAAAACCTAACTCTGCGGCTTTCTTAGCAACAGCAATATTATATTCCCATACTTCTTTAACATAGGGATTCAACCAGGCGTGTCCTTTACGGTCTTTCCACACGCTCCCGCTGGTATTTTGAACGGCCCATTCCGGTTTTTTAAGTGATACATAGGGGTCTTTGAATGTTACAATACGAGCAATCGTATAGATATTCTTTTCATTCAGCTGACTAAGTAATGTTTCGATGTCACCAATTTGTTTTTGATTGCTTTCCAACGCTTCTGCTAAAGGAATATCGGCGTTAAATGTAATACGTCCAGAATCATCTTTCACATTAATAACCATGGCATTAACTTCCGATTCTATAGCTGTTTCCAACAGCGGCGGAAAACGTTTCGGATGACCCGCAATCCACCCCGTTAAATATAACCCCCGCGCAACCACAGGCATCTTGATAATTTCCTGTTGTTCTTCCTTAATCTGCTGCTTTACGTCCTTCTTAGATTCCGTAGAAAGCGTTTCTTGCCCAGGTTGGCATCCTGCCAAAAGTATCATACTTATTAAAAACACGATAGAAATAATATAATATATGTATCTTACCTTTTTCATTTTTAATCCTTTCAATTTTTATTTAGTATAATCTCAATATTCGACAGCATTTGTCAATTACCTTCAGGTAAATATACCCTTCCATCTCATCTTATGCTTTATGTCATGGTTTATTGAATGGTAAAATCTGAAAGTAAAGCCAATACCGTTATTATAGACCCAGCTAATAAATAAGACATCTTCAAAAAACAACAAGTCAATATACTCGTGTCTTTGACTTATTATTTTCTTATAAATATTAAGAAAGCCTACACCTATTAATGAGTAGACTTTCCCGCTTTATCTTTATTCTAAGCCATCGTTTTATTTACTTACAAGATAATTTACTGGCAATCTTTTCATACTTTTCGTATTCATCTTTCATCTCACAGCAAAATTTAAAATCCTCACCAAGGAATTCTCCTAAGTACGCGATCGATTCCGCGATTACTTTTTTATTTACCTTATAATGCACCCATTTCCCATCTCTACGGTCTTCTACTAACCCTGCTTGTTTTAAAGTTCTTAAATTTTGTGAAATTCTGGCCTGGGAAACATTAAATGTTGCTTCCAGTTTACAAACACACATTTCTTCCTCAAATAACAACTTTATCATCTTTAATCGAGTTTCATCCCCTAATGCTTTAAAAACCTGCAATAATTTTTCTAATTCCATATGCTTTCCCCCTAAGCTGAAATGAGAATTATTAATCTTCGCAAAAATACCCAAACAAATTATAATATGATTATATATTTTATGGTTATCAAGTTTCAACTGATAATTCTCTAAAGTCTAAAAGTTACCATTAATTTCGAAATTTAAGTAAAAAGGCAGATAATATAACCGCTGTACCCATGATTATATTAATGGTTATGACTTCTTTTAAGAAAACAGCAGCAAAAAGCGAGGCAAAAACTGGTTTAATAAAAAATGTCAATCCCCCTGTAGAAACAGAAGTATAATGAATCCCCTTAAAAAATAAAATATACGCGATTCCTGAAGGACAAATCCCAAGATATAGCAGCGTAAAAAGGTTAGATGGATGAATTCCCTGAAAAATGGGCTGATGGGTCGTTAACAATATGAAAAATAACGTGATAACACCAAAAAAACCACTGAAGGCATTCATAACAATACTGGTATACTTTATAGTTATTTTTCTTCCCAAAACAGTAAATATAGCAAAACTGACTGCAGCCCCAACACCTAAAATGATCCCCCATGAGGAAATATGTTCGCTCTGTTGAAAGGGGTTGATAATAATTAAAAGCCCTAGTATACCTAATCCTAATGTCATCAGCGTTTTTTTATCCAACTTTTCCATCAATATCAAAGCCGCTAACGGCGCCGCAAAAAGGGAATTAGAGCTGAAAATCACTGCAACAATAGATGCATTGGCATACTTGACTGCCATTTGCAAAAGAACCATACTCAAAACAATCCCGATCAAGCCTAAACCAAAAAAATTACCCCAATCCCTTTTTTTAATGCGTATCCCTTCCAACTTCATCTCGTAAAAAGCAAAGGGAATTAATAAACAGCTGCCGATTGCAAATCGCAAAAAAGTAATTTGCATAGGGGTAAAATCTAAAACAATCGTCTTACTTACAACTTCTAACGTACTCCAAAAAAAAGCTGTTATAAGAATATAAATGAATCCTTTCGTTTTCTCACTCATCTCTTTCTCCTTTTAAATATCACTATAAGCCCCTAATGATGCTTGCCCCTTATTTTCTTTGCGCTTCAGCAAGCAAAGTCTCTAATTCGGCTTGATTAAACTGATGAACCGTATTGCAAAAATGGCATATCAGTTCAGCCTCACCATCTTCTGCTATTATAGCATTTAACTCCTTTTCCCCCAGTGCAATCAAGGCTTTTTCCATCCGTTCTCGCGAACATTCACATCGTAATTGAAGACTCTGTTTTTGCAAAACATTGAGTTCATAGCCTTCCAAAATCATCTGTAAAATTTGTTCTGGTGTTTTTCCTTCTGTCAACAGTTGCGTGAGAGGTGGTAAATTCTGTACCCGTTTTTCTAAAATTTCAATAACTTCTTCTTCGGCACCTGGTAAAAGTTGCAGGATATACCCGCCCGACGCTTTAACAGATAAATCTCTTTCAATTAACACACCTGCTGCAACAACACAGGGCACTTGTTCGGATTGTGCAAAGTAATAGGATAAATCTTCTGCAATTTCGCCGCTAACAAGCTCTGCTTGACCCACAAATGGCTCCTTTAATCCCAAATCTTTAATCACTGTTAATCTACCATGCGCTCCGACCACTTTTCCAACATCTAACTTGCCGGGATACTTGGGCGGCGCATCCACTTCCGGGTGAAGGGGATACCCTTTAATATTTCCTTTACCATCAGCAACAACCATCATA
>DAOUPZ010000033.1 GCA_030625885.1 Clostridia bacterium | reverse complement strand
GTTTATGTGAAGTCGTACATTCCATTTTCTATGCACCGCAATATGTCGCTATTAATGAGGGGATCTTTGCCGATGAAGGATTGGACATCGAATTGACGACCGGACAGGGTGCCCATAATGTTATGACCGCGTTGCTTTCTGATGCGGCTGATATTGGATTAGCCGGTCCCGAAGCAACCGTCTATGTCTACAATCAAGGCCAGGAAGATTACGTCGTTAATTTTGCCCAACTGACTAAAAAAGACGGTTCTTTCCTGGTGGGGAGAACTGAAGAAGCTGATTTTAAATGGGAAAATTTAAAAGGCAAAACCATTATTGGAGGGCGCCCTGGTGGTATGCCTGAAATGGTACTGGAGTATATCTTAAAACAACATGGTTTAACCCCTGGTGAAGATGTTGATATCATTACGAATTTGCAATTTACGGCCACTGCCGGCGCTTTCAGTGGGGGAACTGGGGATTATGTTGCACTTTTTGAGCCTACAGCCAGCTTGTTAGAAACAGAAAATGTCGGTAAAGTGGTCGCTTCTATTGGTAAATCCAGCGGTGAAGTACCTTATACCGTTTTCATGGCCCAAAAAAGCTATATGGAAGCCAACCCGGAAATCATGCAAAAATTCACCGATGCACTCTATAATGCACAAATTTGGGTTCAAGAACATAACCCAACGGAAATTGCAGCCGCCGTTCAACCGTTCTTCCCGGACGCGGATTTAGAACTCTTAGCAACTGTCGTTAAAAGATATAAAGATCAAGATACCTGGGATACCAATCCGATCCTGGAAAATGAAGCACTTGATCATTTCCAAGAAATTATCCAGGTCGCCGGAGAATTAGAAGAACCTGTAGACTCTGATATTTTGATTACCCGCGAATACGCAGAAAAATCAATGGAATAAGAAAAGAAGCCTGCTGTTTGCTACCTGCCGAAAGACAGCCGGAGGCTGTCTTTCTTTTATGGAAAGGAGGTTAAAGTTTGACGGACATAAAACTAGCAGTAGAAAGTGTTGGTATGAAATTTCAAACAACGGAAGGTGAAACAGAGGCCATAAGCGATGTCTCCTTTTCTGTTCAAGCAGGAGAATTTGTCAGTATTGTTGGTCCAAGCGGCTGTGGCAAATCCACCATCCTGAATATCATATCCAATTTAACCCAACCAACAACCGGAGAAATAAAAGTTAATGGAAAAGTAGGCTATATGTTGCAACGCGATCACCTCTTCGAATGGCGTACCATCCTAAAAAATTGCCTGATCGGACCAGAAATACAGGGGCAAGATTTAAAAGCAGCACGTGAAAATGTCAAACGCCTTCTGAAAACCTATGGTTTAGAAGAATTTATGCATCATTATCCCGGCCAGCTTTCCGGCGGAATGCGTCAACGCGCTGCCTTGATTCGAACACTTGCTATCAATCCAGATATACTTCTTTTAGATGAAGCCTTTTCTGCCCTGGACTATCAAACACGTTTAGCTGTCGTTGATGAAGTATGGAGCATTCTAAGAAAAGAAAATAAAACGGCACTCATTGTTACTCACGATATAGCAGAAGCCATTTCTATATCCGATCGAATTGTCGTTTTATCTCATCGACCTGCTGTCGTCAAAAACATCTATACCATTGAATTTACACACCCCGGTCTAACGCCTCTGGAAAACCGGGAAGATGAAAAGTTCCGCTATTACTTCAACGCTATCTGGGAGGAGTTGGATGTCCATGTCACGAGTGAATAATATTTCCCCCGAACGAAAGGCCTATATAAAACAAATCAAACAACGCAAAGCTAGTATCCATATGGTTCAAATTTCTATTCTCATTCTCTTTTTCGTTCTATGGGAAACAGCTGCTAATCTACGCTGGATTGATCCGTTTATTACCAGCCAACCCACGCGTATGTTCAAAACCTTGAAAGTATTACATAGCAGCGGTTCGCTCTATTTACACATTGGCAGTACCATTTGGGAGACTTTTATCGGTTTTACTGTCGGTACAATGGGCGGAATCCTAATTGCCATTCTCTTATGGTGGTCAAACTTCTTAGCAAAAGTATCCGAACCCTATCTGGTCGTTCTCAATGCGCTTCCTAAAGTCGCTTTGGGGCCCATTATCATCGTCTGGATGGGAAACGGTATGCCGGCTATTATTACCATGGCTCTCTTAATCTCCATTATTGTTACGATTATCAGTATGCTCAACGCTTTCCTAAACGTGGATGAGGATAAAATCAAGCTGCTTAAAACACTAGGGGCTACCAAATATCAGATTCTCCGCAAAGTCATTTTGCCTGCTAGCCTGCCGAATATGATCTCGGCACTTAAGGTTAATGTGGGCTTATCATGGGTCGGCGTCATCATGGGAGAATTCCTGGTTTCTAAAGCAGGACTGGGGTTCTTGATTGTTTACGGCAGTCAAGTGTTTAAATTAGATATCGTCATGACCAGTGTTATCATTTTAGCCATTGCTGCCGCCATCATGTATGTCGGTGTATCCTATTTTGAGAAAAAGATCTTGAAATGGCAACAGTAAAAAACAGCCGCGGCTGTTTTTTAGTTGACAGTTGAGAGTGGACAGTTGACAGTTAAAAAACTAAAATATGGCTAAAAGCTGAAGGCTAAAGATTAAAAAACACTAGAAAAGACCTAACCGTTAAGTGGTTAGGTCTTTTCTTCTTAGGTAAATAATGATTACTTGTCGAAGTCAGGTGCAAGTTCATCAATGGCATCTTTTAATAAAACGGTACTATATGCCAAAGCAGGGCCAGCGCCAAATGCAATAGAAACCAGGCCTGCTTCCATAATTTCTGATCGGGTCGCACCTGCTTTAAGGGCATTGTAAACGTGCATCACGATACAATATTCACAACGTGTATAAACGGCAATAGAAACACTGATTAATTCTTTCGTCTTGGTATCAAGCGCATCTGGTTTATACAATGCACCCGCAAAACTCATAAAACCATTCATCAATTCCCCATTTGTTTTCCCTAATTCACCAAATCCTTTCATTGCTTTGTCTAAAATTTCTCTTGGACTTTGTGCCATCTTAAAAAACCTCCTCTAATTTATAAAATAAATGGATTAATATAATCTATTAATCATTATATTAAAATATAATGATTAAGTCAAGAAAATTTTATACATTATTATTCCTTATGTAAATCTCTAGCACAATAGCAACATATTTTTTCTCTATGCTGATACTCAATGATATGACCTAAACCATCAAACTCAAAATGACAACATTCCAAGAGCATATCCTTTAATCTTTTCCGGGCACGTTGAACCCTGGATTTGGCTCCTGATAAAGACATTCCCAGTTCATCAGCTAATTCCTTCTGAGTCAACCCTTCGAATTCTGTCAAAATTATTGCTTGACGATATTTATCAGGCAAATGATCAATCATTTTTCTGATACACAGAGTAATTTCATCAGCAGCTCCTCCCTCAGTAGCAGATTCATCTATCATAGATTCAAACATTTGGGGAAGCACTACGACCACTTTACGAGAACGATAGTAGTCAATAATCGCATTGCGAGTAATCTGATACACCCAAGATTGAAGTTTGTTCTCATTTTTGAGATGAGACATACTATGAGTAATTTTACAAAAAATTTCTTGCAAAATATCTTCCGCATCATGTTGGTCTTGAACATGCTTCATAATATATCGTTTTAATGGAACACTAAATTCTTCCCAAATTCTATTGATATTTACACCCATTTTGTTTATCCCCTTTATCTCGGAAACCTTTATGATCTGTATCACTTGTATTTGTTTTATTTCAAAATTACTACCTTATATTCCTGCTTCTTTTCATATTATTAAAAAGCCAAATCATCATGATGATTTGGCTTTTTAATAATATTTTGACTCATTTTAAATATTGATCACAGGCTTTCAACACAAAGATATAGCATGATTGGGACAGGCTTCAATGCATGCACCACACTTTATACATTTTGTTTCATCAACCTTAACTATTTCTTCTCGAACAATGGCATTAACCGGACAAGCTTCTGCACATCCGGTGCAAGGCTGACTATTACAGCCGCAATCACAACTGCTTCCCTTACATTCACATTTACCATTTTCCCAGGTACACTTATTATAATCAATTATAATCCTTTTCTCTTCAATATGACTTATAATGTTAATCCCTTCACAGCATGAACTTTCAGAAATACAACAACTATTCTCTTTTTTAGATTTTCCAATAAAAAAATCCTTTATATTTTGCGGTACATCTGCTCTTTTTTTGTCATCTGATCGATCATGACTAGGACCTAAAAAAACATATTTTAATACGGCCTCTATGATCATTCCTTTAGGTGGCGTACTATATTCTTTTCCCTGATAGATCCAGTTTCTGCAATAAATTGTTTCACCGGCAATATCACTGCACGATTGGCAATAGGATTCTTTAAAATCCAGCTGTATGTCACTCCCATTAATTCTAATAGTCGGGGAAGTAACTAAACCTAATTCTCGAGCCTGTGCTTCATCTCCTACATGAATTTTATTCGTGTTAATTGAAATCGACATTTCATTAAGCGGTTTGGAAACTTCCGTAATCGCTTCATCCAAAACTTTTTCCGTTTCCCTGCACGGCTCACATGTATTAAGGTCTAAGTACAATAAATCAATATTTAAGGACCTTGTATGTTGCTCATCAAATTCATTTTTAGAATCACAACACGATGTAGCTGCACAATCACAGCCGCAATTTTGCATATCATTAGATTTTGACATAATAATAAGCCTCCAATTTATTATAATTTCATCTCATACATATAGACGTTGACCATCCTAAAAAGATGCAAAACTTCTTGATTCAAAAAACGTTTTTTATATTAATTCTCTTTTTTGACATAAATGATCTGGTAATTATTTTTCATTGACATTTATGTGTACTTAATGCTATTGTGTAATTAACACATATGTGTTTTATAATAATTGATTGGAGGTATTATTGTGTCTCTATGTAAGCACGGTCGTCATTTACCCGCTTTTATCTTGTTATTTTTAACCGAAGAACCAGCTTATGGTTTAGCTTTAGTTAAAAAAATGCAGCAAAAACTACCTTATAATAATATTGATCACGCTGCTACTTATCGTGCTTTAAAGGACCTGGAAAAGATAAACGCCGTTACTTCTTACTGGGACACTTCTAATCCTGGTCCCGCAAAAAAATGGTACAAAATAACAGATGTTGGATTGGAGAAACTAAAAGAATTTAAAGAAGACATAATCCTCAGGAAGAAAAATTTAGAATTCTTTGTAGATTGCTATGAATCATTATTTAAAAAACATGATAGCTAAAAATAATAGAAAGGAATATCTCAAATGAACAATCCCATTTTATATCTCATCATTTTAATACTTTTGACGGTTTCTTTCATAAAAGATCGGGCAAAAACAAAAAAGGCACTTCTTAAAGCCTGGAAATCTTTTACCAATATCCTGCCGGAAGTATTATCAATTATGATTTTTGTAGGCATTCTACTAGCCATACTCAGTCCAGAAACCATCTCTCAATTAATCGGTACACAATCAGGCCTACTCGGGGTGATTACAGCCCTCTTAGTTGGCTCTATTACGCTAATCCCGAGTTTTATTACTTTTCCCCTTGCTGCGACATTGCTCAAAGCAGGCGCCGGTTATGCTCAAGTCGCTGCCTTTGTTTCTACCCTCATGTCAGTAGGGCTTATAACCCTACCTGTAGAAATAAAATACTTTAATAAGAGGACTGCTATTTTACGTAATGGTTTCTCTTTTATCGTCGCGATCCTTTTTACTATTGTCGTCTGGCAGGTGATGAATTAATGAAAATGCTCCTAAAATATAAATATTCAATCGTATGGATCATCATCATGATTGGGTTATACTTTTTTAATAATAACTTGGGTCATAAAGCCTATCGCATAACCGTATCTAATATAAAAGAAATGCTTTTATTTCTCCCTGCCATATTTATTCTTGTTGGGCTATTAGATGTGTGGGTACCCAAAGAAACCATTATTAAACTGATGGGTGAACAATCCGGGATAAAAGGATTTGTTATCGTTTTATTACTGGCTACTGTCGCAGCAGGACCATTGTACGTTGCATTCCCCATAGCCACCATGTTGCTAAAAAAAGGAGCACGCCTTGCTCACATTCTCTTCTTCCTGGGTGCATGGACCAGTACAAAATTGCCCATAGCACTCTATGAAATTGCTTCTTTAGGGCTAAAGTTCACTTTGCTTCATATCGCTATTAGCATTCCCGCATTTTTATTGATTGCTTTTATAATTGAAAAAATAGTACCTAAAGATTCTTTAAATATGATTCATGAAAAATAAAACAGCAAAAAGGACCTAACCGGTGAATGGTTAAGTCCTTTTTGTTATTCTGTAACAAGAGACTTATGAACTTCTTTCAGCATTTCTCGAATCGGAATATGCTGCGGACATAACGTTTCGCATTTTCCACATTCATTACAATTAGATGCCCTTTGCACTTTGGGCATAAAACGATTGTATGCTGTAAATGATTGCGTGGACTCTTCAAACATGAATAAATCATTATATAGCTTAAAGTTTTTCGGGATATTCACTTTTTGAGGACAGGGCAAACAGTATTTACAGTCTGTACAATTCACTTTCATCAGTTTTAAATAGGTTTCTTTTACACGATTAATTAAATTAAGCTCTTCTCCTGTCAACGATTGTGGATAAGCTTCAGAGGCAATCTTGACATTTTCTATGGTCTGCTTCATATCACTCATCCCACTCAAAAGAAGATTCACTTCCGGATGGTTCCATACCCACCGCAAAGCCCATTCCGCCGGTGAACGCTTCACTTCAGCCTCATTCCAGATGGCCTGTATTGCTTCAGGAATCTTCTGAGTTAATCTTCCGCCGCGTAGCGGTTCCATCACGATAACACCCAATCCTTTGGCTGCAGCATATTGCAATCCTTCCGTACCTGCTTGAAAATTCTCATCCATATAATTGTACTGAATTTGGCAAAAGTCCCAATCATACGCATCAACAATTTCTTTAAATAAATCCAGTTCATCATGAAACGAAAATCCCGCATACTTAATCCTGCCATCTTTTAGTGCTCGGTCTAAACGCTTCAAAAGGCCTAAATCTTTAACCCTTTCCCATAAATCTCGATTCAAGGTATGTAAAAGATAAAAGTCAATATAAGTAGTATCTATTTTTTTTAATTGTTCATCTAAATATTTATCAAAATCATTCTGCCTTTTTACCAGCCACATGGGAAGCTTGGTCGCTAAATAGACTTTTTCACGATAGCCGTCTTTTAACGCTTTTCCCACAACAACTTCACTGTTGCCTTTATGATAGGGGTATGCCGTATCTATATAGTTCACCCCTTGATCAATACCATAGCGCATCATTTTGATCGCTTCTTTCTCATCAATTTCCCCTTCGCGATTATCAATAATTGGAAATCTCATGCAGCCAAATCCCAGTATGGATATCTCACAACCCGTATTGCCAAACTTTCTATAGATCATCGTTACCTCCTGTTTAAATATTGTGACTTTTACATAATGTTCCCTTTTAAATATATCATAATGTAATGTTTATGAAAAATATTATTAGGGGAACGATCGCTCCCTATGGTCGCTGAACGAGGAACGAGGAACGAAAAAGATTAAAAGACAATAGCTAAGGTAAAAAAATGACTTTAGGTATAAACTTTCACAATAAAAAAACAAGGCACACAGTATAAACCAAACCGCTTGCCTTGTAATTATATTGCTATCAAATCATCCCAAACCCTTGGAGTCTGATAATCACACCTGCTACTACGAATAGGCCGATTGCCATCATAACAACCCGATCAATCCTTGTGATGGGTTGTTCTTTAAAATAGGTTCGCTGGTTGCTGCCATAACCGCGCGTTTCCATCGCAATGGCCAATCCTTCTGCTTTCCGCAGCGATATTAATACCAGCGGAACCGCCACCTGGGTATAAGCTTTTACTTTGACAATGGGATGATGCCCATCAACCTGACATCCGCGCGCTGCCTGTGCTTCCCTCACTTTTACGATCTCGTTTAAAAAAACCGGCACAAAGCGCAACGCGGTCATGAACATAAACACATAGTCATAGGGAAGTTTCAGTTTATCTGTTAATGCTACCACCATATCTTTAAATTGCGTTGTTGCCAAAAACACTACAAAACTCAGCAAAACAGTCATCATTCGCAACGACATCGCAACACCCAAAAGCAACGCTTCGCGAGTTACCGGCAAATAGTCCAAAGGTAATAAGAAAAATAATACGGTTCCCTGCCTATAAAATAATACCTGTAAGACAACTAAAAACACAGCAAACATTAAGAGTCCTTTTAAAACACCCAGCATTTCACGGTAAATGCCTGCCAGTACAGCAACGATTAACACAGTCCCTAAAATCACCAAAAGGTAATCTATCTGGTTAAATATTAAAGCCAGAATCATAACCGCAAAGGCCCATGTCATTTTTGCCAATGGGTTCAAGCGGTGAATGGGAGATTCACGGGGCATATATTCAATCAATGGCTTCACCTCCCAACAAAGGCTTTAATGTATTATAGGCTTCATCAACTGTTAAGAACGGCGCCGAAATCTCCGGATGGCTAAGTCCGTTACCCAACTGCGTAATGGACGGCAGTTCTAAAAAACTTTGCTTTAGAAAATCCGGACAAGTAAAGACAGCTTCGACAGAATCATCCTGTAAAATCTTGCCTTCACATAATACAATGACGCGCTTCGCAAATTCCGCTACCAACGCCATATCATGTGTAATAAAGATAATGGTATGTCCTTTCTGATTTAACACCTGGATCATCTCCATGATTTGCATCATTTCCCGATAATCTTGACCGGTCGTCGGTTCATCTAACACAATGACTTCCGGCCGCATCGCCAGCACCGCAGCCAGTGCTACCCTTTGGCGCTGGCCTTTACTTAAATCATAAGGATAGCTGTCACGATATTCATCCAGTCCAACCGCTTGTAATGCTTCAGCTACGCGGTCTTGAATGGTTTGAGTGGATAAGCCTAAATTTTTCACGCCAAAAGCCACTTCTTTTTCCACTGTATTATGAAAGAGCTGGTGATCAGGGTTTTGAAATACATAACCTACGTGCCGTGCTAATTGGGATACTTTACAGTGCTTCGTTTCTTCCCCTCCTACCACAACACGCCCGGAAAGTGGTTTTAACAACCCGTTAAAATGCCGGGTCAGCGTACTCTTGCCAGCACCATTTTCACCAATGATAGCCACAAACTCACCCGCATGAACGGTCAAATTGACATTTTTTAAAACCCTATGATCACCATAGCTGTAAACTAAGTCTTCCACTTTAATGACGGAATGCGCTTTCATCTGAGTACCCCCTCCCCTATAAACATCTTTGGATATAATTCAAACCCTCTGCCACAGTTAGAGGTATTTCACGAACATTCTTTTGCAACCGATAAGCCAGTTCTGCCACTTGAGGCACCCGAACACCCAGACATTTCAGCATTTCCTGTTGTGCAAAAACCGCCTGCGGCTTACCTTCAAGCACGATCTTTCCTTGATTAAATATCAATATACGACTGGCATAACGCGCCAGAAAATCGGTTTTCTGCGTCGCAACAATAATGGTCATTCCCAGTTCTCTGTTTAACTGATTGAGGACTTCAAATACAGCTTTTGTCCCTGATGGGTCCAATTCAGAAGTGGGTTCATCCAACACCAACACCTGAGGCTTAAGCGCCAATGATGCCGCAATGGCCACACGTTGTTTTTGCCCCCCTGATAAGGCGGCTGTCTTGCTATGGCGCAAATGAGAAATACCTGTCATTTGCAATGCTTCTGTTACTCTTTCTTCCATTGTCTGCTGATCTAAGCCTATGTTTTCTAAGGCAAACACAAGCTCCTGTTCAACATCCAGAGATACAATCTGTGATTCCGGATCATCAAAAACACTCCCCACACAATGAGCGATATCGATCATACGCTTTTCCATGATTGAATTATGATTGAGTAAAACGTTTCCCTCCAGTATCCCCCCCTGAAAATGAGGGATAATCCCATTCAAGCATTTTAGGAATGTACTTTTCCCAGCACCTGTAGGCCCCGTAATGCCGATAAACTCACCTTTTTCTATACTAAGATCAATCCCTGCTAAAACACCCGCTTTCGATGGTCCATAGCGAAAGGACAAATTTTCTATTTCATAAACATTCACTTAAAACACCTCCCGTGTTATAGATTCAGCATTTTTTTCGCCGGTGCATATAAAACCTGCGCCATCACCGCATTGATTAAAGCAACAGGGATAACAACGCCAATAAATGCAGCCCGCATCGCTGCTATCGGGAGATTCAACGCAAAATGAAAGTTGATCGCCACATACACCGCACCACTAACCAATGTCCCTGCAAAAGCAGCCAAAACCGGCATCAAAGAATACTGTTTAATCTTAAAATCCGGCAGATATCGGACTAACAGGATACACGCCATCGCTCCGGCAGGTTCAGTAATTAAGTTCAACGCCGGAATCGGTGACTTCGAAAAAATCATACTGACTGCACCAGCCACAATACCGATTCCTAATGCCCCTTTAAATTGCGGCCGCAGCAAACTAATAGCCAAACAATACATCGCAATCACAAAATTCGGCGTAATCCCCAAAATATTGGGTGAAAACATCCGCAGCACAGCCCCAATAGCGATCAATATCGCCACAACCGCCACAGCTTTCGTTCGCGTTACAGACGCACCTACCATAAAATTTTGTTTTTCTGATACATTTTCCATTCTCATTCTCATTTCCCCTCTCCTCATCTCAACTCATCTTATTTTTTTAATAGCCAATCCAGCTTCGCTGCCTTGGGGCAGGTAGCAACCAGCAGGTAGCAGGTAGGAAAAGCTCAAAGCCAACTAGGCATGGTTATGCTGAAAGACAATTACTGGCGTCGGTGGAATAGCCCCTTTCTCATGCCTCAAATGATCTGCATTACGCTAGTTTGCTCCCTGTACAACTTTCTTTAGCTTCAGAAATTGGCTGTAAGCATATCCATGCCTAAGCTAAACCTTTACTTTTCTCATTCAAATAAATGCTTAAAACTAACACTCAAAGAAATAAAAATAAAAAAAGTTTGTCAGAGAACGTTTTAGTTTTATTTCTTATGCTGAAATTTTACTTTAAATAATAAAAAAAGCCAGACAGATGCGTCTGGCAAAGAAAAATCTTCATAGCAATGCTAAGCTTCTCTCCCCTCAACTCAACTCATCTCTTCTCACCTCGTTATTCAGTTTTAAATTAATCTCATCTCTACTCTACTGTAATTAGTAATTATTTTATCACATCTTCTCAAATCTGTCACGCATTTTTTTATTCCTTCACATATTCAACTCCGCCCTTACTTTTATTAATTCCGCCGTAATACTAACCGCAATCTCTTCGGGAGATTCTGCTTTTATGGCTAGGCCAATGGGAGAATAGACACGTTCGATATCCATATTGGTAAACCCATCTTGCAATAAATGATCATAAATCGTATCCCGCTTTTTTTTGCTGCCAATCATCCCAATATATCCTGCCCGCGTCGTAAGCGCCTGTGCCAGAACAGCTTCATCATGTAAGTGCCCCCGCGTCACAATAATTAGATAACTGCTTTCATCAATCATATAGTTGTCAAACGCCCCATCATAATGATCTAAAACACAAATTTCATCTGCCGTCAAAAATCGCTCTTGATTAGCAAATTCCGGGCGGTCGTCCATCACAACTGTCTGAAAACCAACATTTTTGAGCAATGGTGAAAGTTTTTGGGCCACATGGCCCGCACCAATAATATAGGCCGTCGCATCATTCCCGATTGATTCCATCACCAAACGCCGATCTTCTAAAATAGTAAAGATATCATATTTATGGGTTCTCGCCGCAAATTGGTACAATAAATTAGGGTCATAATTGAGCATGCCAATAACGGAACCATCCGTTTTAATCAATTCTTGTTTACGAACACTTTCTTCTCCTGGATGGTTGGGTACCACGGTTACCAACCATGCACGTTGTCCTGCTTTTAGCAATTCTGCAGCTTCTTGATAAATCATCAAATAGTTTGGGTCACCGGCATCTATATAATCAATTAATACTTCTACATCTCCGCCACAGGTCATATCAATGGTTTCCAAATCATGACCATTCAAATTGTATTCTTTTATTATCGCTCTTTCTTGCGCGATCACTGTTTTGGCTGTCTCCTGTACCCGCGCTTCCAGAATCCCCCCGCCAATGGTTCCGCAAATCGTCCCATCCTGCCGAATGAGCATATGCGCACCCGCTCCTCGGGGTGCTGAACCATCCTGGGTAATGATGGTTGCCAGTGCAAAATCCTCTTTCGCGTTTAACGCTTGAATGATGTCATTGACCAGATTTTTCATCCTAATCCCTCACTTTATTATTTTCCAAAAAATTTTCTCCTGTTATTTTTATCTATGGATTATTGTTTCCCTTGTAAAACTTGTTAAATTATAAGCGCAAAAAGGAGATACCCAATAACTCTATTTCTTTTATTATAAATGAAAACACCCTATAAGATAGATTTTTTTAATTATCTACTCTATGTTGTTTTATTTCTTGCTAACCCTATGATAATCCTATGTAATTTTTTTGCACTTGTGATATAATTTGGAACAAACCAAAAGTTAAATCGTGAAGATGTAATTTAAAAAAAGTTTTTGAAGGAAAAATAACTGCAATAGATTTATATGATAAAGAAATTGTAGTAAAATAAGTAAATAATACAAATTCTAATTTGGTATGGTTAATTAGTATGTTTATCAGAAATAGGCGTCTTAGAGCCGTAAGCCATGGGATAAATTACGTTTAGGGGATGGGAAAATGAATTACATAATATTTGATTTAGAATTTAATCAAGGCTTCAATTTTTCAAAAGGAAATAAAAATACTGAAACGCCAAAATGCCCTTTTGAAATCATTCAGATTGGGGCAATAAAGCTTGATAAGAATTTTCATACAATTTCAACTCTAGATAGACTCGTGAAACCTAAAATATATAATAAAATGCATCCTTTTGTAAAAAAAATGACTGGAATAACAATGGCTAAATTAAATACCGCAAAACCTTTTAACGAAGTTTATAAAGAATTTATTGATTTTGTTAAAAATGATAGAAGTATCTTATGCGTATGGGGCATGGTAGATATAGAAGAATTATTTAGAAACATAGAATATCATCAATTAGATCCATCTCCAATACCTAAAGAATATCTTAATATTCAGTTTTATGCTTCTAAATATTTTAATTGTTCAAAAGGAACGACTATAGGTCTGAGCAATACAGTAGAATTGTTAAAAATTCCGCTTAAAAAGCAATTTCATAATGCTTTTAATGATGCTTACTATACAGCAGAAACTTTAAAAAAAATCTATAACGAAAAAATTGAACCTAAGATATATAATCTAGATAAACACAGGGCACTAAATAAGTATAAGATTAGAAAGCAAAAAGTTGATACCTATAAACTAATCAAACAATTCGAAAAAATATTTGATAGAGAAATCACCACAGAAGAAAAGTCAATGATTAAGCTCGCATATATGATGGGGAAAACAAATCAATTTCAAATTGAAAAATAAATTGCTGAAAAGGGCAAGCTGGGACGGGTCTCGACTTGCTCTTTTCAGCAATTTATAGATATAATTGGCTTTCATGAATATTATCAGACAAAGTTGTATTTGCTCTGTTATTTTCTTCTTTTTTTATAATACATTCTAAAACTTCTGCAATAAGGCTATCCATTTTCACCGGTGTATTTCGCTTAATCTCTTGTAAAGCATATTCATAGGATTGGGCATCGCGATAAGGACGTTTGGAAGTAATCGCATCAAATGTATCCGCAACACTAATAATCTTAGCCTCTAGAGGAATCTCCTTCTCTTTTAATCCAAATGGATAGCCGCTGCCGTCATTGCGTTCATGATGGGCATAAATAATCGGAATAATATGTTTAAATTGACTGATGGGCTTAAGGATATCCACACCTAATAACGGATGTTCTTTTACACGATTATATTCCTCTGGTGTCAAAGAGCCCTCTTTATTTAATATATTATCATTAATACCGATCTTACCAATATCGTGTAAAAGCGCAGCCTGGTAAAGATTTTCAATTTGTTCTTGTTCGAGGTTTAAACGGATGGCTATTTCTCGTGATAAATCTGCAACCCGATCGGAATGACCCTCTGTATAAGGCGATTTTGCTTCCAAAGCTTTGGCAAGAGAAATGATAAGTTCCTGCGAATGATTCTCCAATTGGCTAATCATTTTGTCTCGTTCATTACGCATTAAAAATTGTCGAATTGCCACCAATATTAAAAGAAAAATACTGCAAATACCGATTCCTAGCATAGAAGCAGAATCCCGCGGCCAAAAAACATTTATAACGATTAAGTTTGGGACAAATAACATCATTACATAAGGCATAATATCCAATAAGGGTTGTATATTAAATTTTATTTGCAGCTTTTTTGACCATCTAGAGGAATTGTTTGTAGCATCAACAGCACCCATACTTAAAAGTATAAAACCCATTGGCCAAAGCATATCAAGAATAATCCCTGTTTGATACGTAGTGAACATAATGCCATAAATAAAATTAAGGGTTTCAATGAATATACACATTGATCCTAATATAATATAAACAAAGATAGATGAATTAATTTTACTATTATCGTTTTCTGTGTAATGATAAATCAAAAGGAGGATGCAAGTTAAAATATTCAGGAGCAATACAGCTTCAATCAGAAGAAACAAATTTGTTGTTATAGAATATGTGATCAGGAAACTCCCGTAAAAATACCACAAAAGTGTAACTGTAGTTATCATAAGTATAGCAACATCAAATACAATTTTGTAACGTTGCATTTTTAGTCTTTCAAAGGGAATGGTCTTAAAAATACTAACACTCATTAACCAGTAACTCAGTAAGTATCCTAAATACCCTAAAGTATTAATAGGATTTATTTTATTTAAAAACACTTCATTATACATCCAAATTACCTGACTTAAAGCCCAAAAAGCCCCGGCTAATGCCATTAATTTAAAAGATTTTTGCAGGGGTTTTTGAACATACTGACTCATATAATAATAGATTGCCCCACATATCAAGGGTGCAATTATTTGAGCAATATTAGAATAAACAAATAGAATTCGAGGATTAGATTGTAAGTAGATAAATAAGATAATCATGGAAAAAGCTAAAAATACCAGCCATCTATCTAAGTGCTTTAAGCCTAATATCTTCTTATCTTTCATTTTAAATACCCCACTGTTTAGTCATTATTTAGCGTTTACAAAACACCACAAACCGTATGATTACTGCGTTTTTTATCACCTCCGTAACATCACAGTAAACTATCCTCATATAAGCATAAAAAAAGCATGCCAAATGTGAAAAAGACACGCTTAAAATATCATTATTAAGAAGAGTCATTTCTTTTCCACATTGGGAAGCATATTCGTTTCCAAATATACCCTAACGGCGTTTTAACCATAGATCATATCCACAGGTTAAAACACTCAGAAACAATAATAGTTTTCAATTAATGACAATATTCAACATTTTTATTTAAATTCCTTCAAAAAATCTAACTAAAATTCACTTATATTAGTGCATCAGCTTATTACTCAACTTTTACATTCATAAACTTTTATGTTTAAAAATTTGTACGTTAACCATTATTTTTCCTGAGTAAAATCAGACAATCTATGACATAATAAGTTCGTATTAATCATCTTTAAAACAAGGAGGCATTTAAATGCAAAATAACATGCAAGGTAAAAATGCAAGACAAAATGTTCAAGAAGTCTATAATCAACTTCAATCTTCAAAGAATAGCCTAAATCAAGCATTAAGTACAGTGGAAAAAGCCGAGAACAAACAACAAATCCAAGCTACACTTAATGCAGTAGATTCAGCAATGCAAACGGCTAGTAATACACTGTCAAATTATAAAGAATAATTTTAAAATATCAAATGGGCGGTTCTACTGATGTATCAGTAGAACCGCCCCCTTAAAATACTAAAAGCTGCGTTGAAGATTATTTTTCAACACAGCTTTTTCATAGCTTAAATCAGTTCTGATTTCTGCAAAAGCCTTCTGACAATCGCAGCAACCTCAGCTCTCGTGATGGCTTGTTTTGGTGCAAGAACGTTTTCACTTCTTCCTAATACGATACCCTTGTTGACACAAGTAGCTATACTTGTTTTGGCCCATTGAGCAGGTTTTTCAAAATCATAATATTCTCCAAGTAACTCTTCAAATTCATGATCCGATAATTGAACTTTCAACCCTGTGATACTCATGGCTCTAGCAATCATGGTCATCGCCTGCTCGCGGGTAATCTGATCCATTGGGCCAAACTGATCGTTGCCATACCCCGAAATGATATGGTACGCATGAGCCGTCTTAATGTAGCCACCATACCACTCATCATCTGCTACATCTACAAATGGGTTGCTTCCCATGCCCGGTTTCAAACCTAAAGCTCTAACCATGATGGCAGCAAATTCTGCCCGGGTGATGTCACAATCTGGCTCGAACATAGCGTTGCCCACACCATTAACAACCATTCTCGAACCCATGTCATTAACTGCTTCCTTTGCCCAATGGTTTTCAACATCCTTAAATTTGAGCGGGTGGTAAACAAGTACATAGATACTGTTGGTTAAGCTGTTAATTTTAGCGTAATATTTACCATCAATCTGAACCACTCTGGTGGGTACATGTCTAACGCTGCCATCCGGCTCAACCACTACGCCCGTGGTTATCTTACTTGAGTCTACACCTCCTGGTATCGCAATCGTTCTCTCTACATAAGCACTGTAACTGGTGATTTCGATAGCCTTATCTTTATAACTGCATGTTACCGTAAAATCTACTGGTGGTACAGCAATCGCAAATTCACCTTTGCTAGCTATAGCCTCTATGATCTTTACATTTTCCGCTTGTAGCTTAGCAATATTAACCTGCACCGCAATATCTTTTAGGGCTACATCGTGTCCCAGATTCTCAGCTATAGCATCAATATTGATCTGCTCCGCCGGAAGGGTATAAACAGCATCTTCGGTTTCAACCGCTAATACCGCCTGCTTATTTGCCATATTTTTTACCAACTGCCCATCAAGCTGCCCTCTGGCTACAACTGCTTTCTGGCTGAACAGAATACTAACAAGCGCTTTTTCCCCTGCTTCCTTAAGTCTTTGCTCCAGTTTCTGAGTGTCAATACTGATTTTCCTTACGCTTTGCCCATCTTCAGTCCCGGTTATCGCTACCCCTGCCTTTTCCGCTTTGTTGTTTACATAGATGTTAACACTGTTATTTTTACTTGAACTATGACCACCAGTTGATGACTCATATAAGCTTAACAGCTGAAACCGGCTGAATTTATGGATGATAAACTCAATAGCTATTGGCTGCCCATTTTCATACTGGAAAGTACCTGCCAATAATTCTTCTGTGCCATCGCTGTGCTCAATAAATATCCGCATAGCATCAAGAAACTCTTGACGATCCTCAATTGGTATGACAATATCTGTTAAAGGCAATACCACAGTGGCATTAGAACCACTAAAGTTCGTTTCTATCTTTCGCGGTATACTGAGTGGCTTCACCGTTCCGCCTTCTGCAGCCTGAACAACAGTAAAATTAGTTGTCATGTTGTTTTTGGCCTCATCTTGCTCTTCTTCATCTTTCACCGGCACGATTCTAAAGAACAGATCAGTTCCGGTTTCCGCCACATCTTGCAGTTCTTCATGTGCAATGCTGACCGAACCCTCATCCGTTTTGATATCTAAACCGGCATTTTTGTCTGCCATAGCCGATAAGGATGCAGCTGGAATTTCTACCGCCAGCTCATCAGCTTTCTCTGTTTCAGGCTGCGGTATTTCTACGGTGACCGTCCGCTGACTTTCATCTTGTTCCTCTGGATTAATATGATCCGTCAGATTCTCCAGACTGCTTTGATCCAAGATCACGGTATCGATTCTTGTTCCGTTATTTAATTCTGTTCTGAGAATCTCTACATTTTCTGTATTGGCTGCGCCTTCTTGACCGACCTGTACATCAGCTTCTCTTGATGTTATTTGTCTGACGTTGCCGTCATCCTTGGTTACTGTCTTATTTTTTACAATCAAGAGGAAGGTCTTAGTTATTTTTTCATCACCCCGACTGATCTCCGCCGTTAGAATAACGTTAGTATCCGTATTTTCCGGCCGATTGACAATACCAACCGTTTGATCATCCTGACTTGCAATTTGTATGATGTCCGGGTTGCTGGATATCCAATTGATATTGGTATTATACAACCCTTGATCCAGCAGAATAAATGGAGATGTCACACATTCCCATGTATCCCCCTGTGCAAAGGTAAATGCTTTGGCTGTGTTCAGATCACGCGCAGCATCTCTGGCAGCATCTTCATCTGCCATTTTGATGAGCTTGACGGTAAATGTTTTGGTACGCTGAACACCTGTTATGTCATCTTTAATGGTAGCTGTCAAGGTTACATCAATATCCATGCCATTCGGGTCCGGCCGATTTACTCTGCCAGTATTGCTAATCCCTGCCGCATCTCCCGTCGTCGGATAGCTGGATACCCATGTAATGCTGGTATTACCGGATGCACCTTTTGTAGCAAGATAGAGCGCCCGGGTTACGGATGTCTCACTGTCACCTTTAGCATAGATAATGTCCAAACTGTCAAAATCATTGTTCACTTCTGTTTTTTTGGTATCAAATGTAGCTGTTACGTTAATATTTCCTGTGATATTAATATCTTTTCTCTTCGCCGTTGTTAACCCATCACTCCAGCATTTAAAGTAATAATCCAGACCAGCGATGGCCTCTACTTCTGTTCCATCCATCCCATGATTGACGGTTTGTGAAGTTACCCCGCTTATTGTTCCGTGTTCTCCGGCAGTGTAGGTTAGTGTGTACTCGTTAATCGCAAAGGTTGCTGTGATACTGATATCTCCATTTACATCACTATCCGTACGACTACCTATTGTTACACCATCACTCCAGCTTACGAAATGATAGCCTTCCACAGGAACTGCTGTTACTTCAGTACCACTGGCACCATAATTAACCGTTTGGCTGGCAATTCCATCTATACTTCCGTTATCCCCTGCTGTATATGTCAGGCCATACTCGTTAATCGCAAAAGTAGCTATGACACTTATATTACCTGTTACATTGTCATCTGTTCGACTAGCCGTATCTACACCATCACTCCAACCTACAAAGTGATAACCTACCGCTGGTACTGCCGTTACTTCCGTACCACTTGTGTCGTGATTAACCGTTTGACTGGTGTTTCCAGTAATAC
>DAOUPZ010000035.1 GCA_030625885.1 Clostridia bacterium | reverse complement strand
AAAATCAGGCTAATCGTCCCGTCTTTAACGCTAGAGCCAGACAAGAAGCAGAGCACCCGATTGAGCAGGTCGGAAAAGAGCTTAGGGAAATGATGCCATGGTTGAAGAAATAAGCCATTGACAAGGGGGAAAAACCAAGCATTTATAAATGCTTGGTTTTTTCTTTTTTGATTTTAATATTTTATGGAAAAGGGGAAGTGCTTTTTGAGTAGAATTTAGTATAATAAAATAAATGTCTAAAACTACTAGAAGTTATCTATTAAGGAGGATGAAGCGTTGGGGAAAATTTTTCATAGAATATACCTTAATATAAAATCATTATTTCTTTCCTATTATTATATTGTCTGTTATAGTAAAGGACATTTAGCATTACGGAATAAACAATATAAAAAGGCAGCGATCTTGTTTGCAAAACCATTGGCTTGTAGGGATATCGAAGGATGTTTTTTGGATTGTATTTTCCTTAAAGAATTGAGAGGAACATTAAATGAACAGATTGGAGACATTTACAGTGATCATTTTCATGACTATTTAAGAGCCATTAATTTTTACCAGCAGGCAGCAGAGTTGAATTCCCGACAGATACACGTTCCTTACTTCAAAATTGCAAAGCTCTATGATGAATTAAATCAAACAGAAGAGGCGCGTAATTATTACCAGGCCGCTTTAGAAGCAAGCCCCCATAAAAAATTTTCTTATTATTATCATTTAGGGGATGTTCTGAAAAAAGAGGGGAATTATCAAGAAGCTATTCAGTATTTTCAGGAGGCTATGCAAATCGAACCTCAAAAAAAATATTGGGTTCAAGCCCAAATTGGTAATATTTATAATAAGAATTTGGAGAACTATGAAGAAGCTATTAAAACCATTAAACAATCATTAATGGAAGCAGGAAAAGGAATAACCGCATATATTGACAATATGTATTTGAGTATGCTTTATTGGAAAAAAGGTGATATTGAATCATCTCTTGGCGTAATGGAAGAAGCCATTGCTATGAATCCTAAAGATGCAAGTATCGCTTATGAAGGTGCAGCTCAGATTTATTTTACGGAGCTTGAAGAATATGATAAAGGCATAGAAATGTTGCAAAAGGCAACTGCTATCAATTCCCCTCAACCAAGGGTTTATGCTAAGTTGGGGATGGCACTACTGCAAGAAGGCCAGTTGGAGGAAGCTGCTTTGCCACTCCAGCAAGCCGTTAATTTAAACAGTAAAGAATATAGGGCTTACTTTGCATTGGGTTTTTATCATTTCAAACAAAAGGATTACAGAATAGCTTATGAATTATTTCATCAAGCGTTAGCTCTAGCACCTGCTGACGCTGAAATTATGGAGAACTTAACACGATATATGGCGCATTCTTTAAAGCATATTGGTTATATCATTGAAGCAAGAGATTATTTTGAAAAGGTTTTACAGTTTTATTCTAAAGATAAGGATGCCTATTATAATTTAGGTCTTATTTATTGTGTTAGAGAAAAGTTTGATAAAGGCATACAAATGATGCAGCGGCTTGTTAGTTTTTATCCCAATGAAGGTGAAAGTTATACTAAACTGGGTATCGGATATGAATTAGCAGAGCAGTATGAGCGGGCGATGGTACAGTATCATCATGCGATTAGCTTAAACCCTAATATCAAAGAATGTTACATGGGGTTGGCGCGTGCCTTTGCACATAAGCGCATATGGCAGAAAGCAATAGAAAATTTTCAAAAGGCGCTGGCTTTAGATCCACATGATGTTTCCCTTGTTCAATTAATTGAATACGCTCGGGAAGCTATGAGTGGGAATTATCAGGCTTATCAGAAAGTGACGCATTGTTTAAATGAGCAGAAGGAGCAGATTATTGATAATACCGCTGAAGTTAATTATTTAGAACAGGGCTTTACGGAATTTATTGAGAGACAGGTAGATTTTAGCGAAAGTAACGAGAAAGTTCAGGAGATGATAGAAGGAATTTACTTAAACAAAATCGATCATATGGAAGACGAAATGGAAAAAATAGAAATACAACCAAAGGATGAAATAGCAGCAGAGCAGATACTAACAACTGCTCCCTTAGATGAATATAGTTTAAAAGTTAATCGGTGCTATGAATACGGAAAAGAACGCCTAGAGAAAGAGTATGGGGTAAGTATTGAACGAGGTCGTCAACTTTTATGGGAAAAGGTATTTGAATCATATCCTAATCAATATAGCCTAATTCGGAAGGAGATCGAACGGTACCCACAGGTTTTATGGAATTTTGCAGCGTACGAATGCTTACGGAAGATGGTTATTGCCAAAGAAGGTTTGAGTTTCGAACTCTCTTTTCTCATTATTCTATGTTATAAAGGTGTAGAAACTTACTTACAGGCGAAACTTGGAGAGTTGATGCCTGATTATGATATGGATCGCAAAAATATTGCTGAATTGTGGGTGGTTATAGAAAGAAATCAATCTTTGGTGTTAAAACAGCCACAACTATGGGAAAAGCAAATACGTCAGCAATTAGAGAATTGGAGCAAATTAGTGCAACATACAGGTGCACATCATTTGACAGTTGTCAGTATTGAAGAAGTGAATCAAATGCAACAGGAGACGTATCAACTTATGTTGCAATTGTGTTTTCTGTTTAAGTGATTTAGAGAAAAAGTGAAGAAAAAAGAGGAAAGATAAAAATACAAGGGTATCATGATTTTTATCTTTCCTAACTAGTTTAAGAAACGTGGGGAATGTTAGAGAGGTTTTCTTTAACCCGTTGTCCCATTTCTATTGTACCTATACATGTCATTTCTTTGCTAAATATATCCTGTGTACGGTAGCCTTGTTGTAAGGTCATTTCAACCGCTTGACGAATAGCAGCAGCTTCTGGCTTCATATGCAAGCCGTAATCGAGCATCAAAGATGCTGACATAATGGTTGCAATGGGATTTGCTGTGTTTTTCCCAGCAATGTCAGGTGCTGATCCGTGAGCGGGTTCAAATAATCCCGGCGTGTTCGATCCCAGGCTGGCAGAAGCGAGCATGCCTAATGATCCAGTAAGCATAGCGGCTTCGTCGCTCAAAATATCGCCAAACATGTTCCCTGTCAATAGTACGTCAAATTGGCGGGGATTTTTTATAAGTTGCATGGCGGTATTATCCACATACATATGTTGAAGTTCGATTTCAGGATAATCCTTGGCCACTTTATTTACCATTTCGCGCCATAGTCGGGAGCTTTCCAGTACATTAGCTTTATCGACGGAAGTGACTTTTTTATGTCGCTTTTGCGCCAGTTCAAAGGCGGTGCGGGCAATACGCTCTATTTCCCAGTTCGTATATATCATTGTATCTAGTGCCTTGATTTCTACACCAGCGGCGATCCGTTGCCGCGGTTCGCCAAAATAAATGCCGCTGGTTAGTTCTCTGACAACCATCAAATCAATATCGGCAATCGTTTCCCGTTTAAGGGGGGAACTATCTATCAAAGTATTGAATAAACATGCTGGGCGAAGATTGGCAAAGAGACCTAGCGATTTTCGCAATTGTAAAATTGCTTTTTCAGGGCGCTGTTCAGCAGGCAGGGTATCATAAGCAGGATCACCTACAGCGCCCAAAAGAACCGCATCACAACTCCGGCATAGATCAATGGTTTTTTTGATAAGGGGAGAACCATATTTTTTAATGGCAGCGCCGCCCACATCATCATATATATATTCGAATTTATGGTTGAATTGGGTTGCTATACCTTCTAATACGTCAATAGTTGCCCTTATAATTTCTGGGCCGATACCATCTCCAGGTAATATAGCGATTTTAGCCATCTTCCTTCACCTTCTTTCTAATGTAGGGAACGAGTCCGCCGCAATTGATAATGCTTTGCAGGAAAGGGGGGAAGGGAGATACCGTGTAAATTGTTTTTTGTGTGAGATTGTGAATTTCTCCCCTTTCCAATATCACCTCCAGGGTATCTCCTTCATTAATACTTTCTACCGCTTCCGGAGATTCTAAAATGGGCAGTCCTACATTAATGGCATTGCGATAAAAAATCCGTGCAAACGATTTGGCAATTACACAGGAAATACCGGCAGCCTTCATGCAGGAAGGGGCATGTTCGCGAGAACTGCCACAGCCGAAATTATATCCGGCTGTCACGATATCGCCTGCTTTTATTTTATGAATGAAATTGGGATCAGCATCTTCCATACAATGTTTTGCCAATTCACTCATATCGGATACATTTAAATAACGGGCGGGTATGATGAGATCCGTATTAATATTATTATCAAATTTCCAGGCCATGCCTTTCATTAAAACACCTCCTTGGGATGAACAATGCGACCGGCAATGGCTGAAGCGGCAGCTACAGCAGGTCCTGACAAATATATTTCGCTTTCCGGATGACCCATCCGGCCGACAAAGTTTCGGTTTGTTGTCGAAAGTGATTTTTCGCCTTTGGCAAGGACACCCATGTGTCCGCCCATACATGCCCCGCAGGTAGGGGTACTGACGGCTGCTCCAGATTCGATGAAGGTCTCCATAATACCTTCCTGAATCATCTGTTTTACCACATCTTGTGAACCGGGCAGGATAATCAACCGCAGATAGGGATGAACTTGTTTTCCTTTTAAAATTTGGGCTGTTATACGCATATCTTCTATGCGGCCATTGGTACAGGAACCGATCACTACCTGATCCAGCAAAACATGACCGGCTTCATCAACCGGGTGGGTATTACCAGGGGAGTGAGGAAAGGCGATTTGTGGTCTAATTTGACTCACATCGATATCAATTACCCGGGTATAACGGGCATCAGAGTCACTTTGGTGACAGGTATAGTTCCGTTTTACACGTCCTTTTACATAATCAAGTGTGGTCTGATCTGGGGCAATAATGCCATTTTTGCCACCCGCTTCAATGGCCATGTTACTCATGGTAAAACGGTCATCCATTGACAGTTCGTCAATCGCTTCGCCTGATATTTCCATACTTTGGTAGCGGGCACCCTCTACGCCAACTTTACCAATGGTGTATAAAATAAAGTCTTTGCCGCCTACCCAGGGATTTCGTTTGCCGTGATAAATGAACTTAATGGATTCTGGTACTTTTATCCAGACCCTACCTGTAGCCATACCAGCTGCCATGTCTGTACTGCCAATGCCGGTAGAAAAAGCGCCCAGGGCTCCGTAGGTACAGGTGTGTGAGTCAGCGCCGATGATGACATCACCGGGGGCAACCAGTCCTTGTTCAGGTAACAAAACATGTTCGATTCCCATTCTTCCTACTTCATAATAGTGTTTAATACCCTTTTCGCGTACAAACTTTCGTACTTTTGCGCAGTGCTCTGCGGAAGAGATATCCTTGTTGGGTGTGAAGTGATCCGGTACAATGACAACTTTTTCTTTGTCAAAGACTTCCTGGGCGCCCATTGCTTCAAAAGATTCTATGGCTACAGGTGTGGTAATATCATTTCCTAAAACAACATCAACTTTGGCTTCAATAAATTCTCCGGGTTTAACTTCTTTCTTCCCCGCATGAGAGGCTAATATTTTTTCGGTAATGGTCATACCCATTATAACGCCTCCTTTTTTGCTTGGGCTATTTTATTAAACGCATGGATATAGGCGTTGGCACTGGCCTCTAAGATATCCGTGCTGATTCCGTGACCGATATACGTTTTGTTATTTATGGTCACTCGTACGGTCACTTCGCCTAAAGCATCTTTACCGCCTGTTATTGCTCTAATAGCGTATTCCTCTAAATTGGCACGAATACCGGTGATACGCTCAATGGTTTTATAAATGGCATCCACGGGTCCGTCACCACAAGCAGCTTCCTTGATGGTTTGATCATTAATCTGCAAGGTAAGGGTTGCGGTAGCATCTTTTTGAGTGCCGCTGGAGATATGAAATTCTTTTAAGTGAAAGATCTGTGGAATTTCTATCCGCTTATTACGAATTAAAGCTTCAATATCACGGTCCGTGATTTCTTTCTTCTTATCTGCAACCATTTTAAATTGCTCAAACAGAGAGGTAATGTCTGCATCATTTACCTGATACCCCAGATCTGACAACCGTTGGCGAAACGCATGACGGCCGGAGTGTTTGCCCAGTACAATCATGTTTTCTTGCAAACCAATAGATTGGGGACACATAATTTCATAAGTTGTTCTTTCTTTTAGTATCCCATCCTGGTGAATACCGGATTCATGGGCGAAGGCATTAGTGCCGACAACTGCTTTGTTGGGTTGAATGGGAACACCGGTTAGTTTGCTGATCATATGACTTGCGCGGGAAATGTGTTCCGTAATAATTTGACATTCTGCCTTTAGAAAATCCTCACGGGTTTTGATGGTCATAGCCACTTCTTCCAAAGCTGCATTTCCAGCTCTTTCTCCCAAACCGTTGATGGTACATTCAATTTGCTGTGCGCCATTCTCAATGGCAGCAACGGAGTTGGCCATGGCCATTCCTAGGTCATTATGGCAGTGCACACTGATGATTGCTTGCTTAATATTAGGTACATTTTCTTTAATCCCCTTGATTAAAGCGCCAAACTCATCAGGGATGGAATAGCCTACGGTATCGGGAATATTAATCACCGTTGCGCCGGCATTAATAACTGCTTCAATGACTTGATATAAAAATTCTGGTTCGGTTCGGCTGGCATCTTCTGCCGAAAATTCTACGTCAGGAGTATAATTTTTGGCATAGTTTACAGCGTTTACGGCACTGGTGATGATTTCCGTCGGCGTTTTTTTCAGTTTGTATTGACGGTGAACAGGGGAAGTGGCAATGAAAGTATGAATACGTGGTTTTTCGGCAAATTGTAATGCTTCCCATGCCCGGTCAATATCCTTTGTAGTTGCCCGACATAAAGCAGCAATGATCGGACCTTTAATTTCCTCAGCTATAGCTCGAACGGCTTCAAAATCACCGGGTGAAGCGATGGGGAATCCTGCTTCAATGACATCGACATTTAATCGTGCCAATTCATGTGCGATTTGTAATTTTTCTTCTGTATTCAAGCTGACACCCGGGGTTTGTTCCCCATCTCTTAAAGTTGTATCGAAAATATGAATCTTTTTCATAACTTTTTACCTCCTTGAAAGTTTATTATTTACTAACAAAACAAAAAAATCCTCTCACCCCCTAATAAGTAAACTTATCAAGGGGCGAGAGGATATAAGTATTCCTTCGCGGTACCACCCTAATTTGCTGTTATCTCACGATAACAAGCCTCTTCAAGTACAGGATCTAAATCCGATACTCTAGCACGATAACGGGTGCATATCTTCTAACAGAAGATTCCCGGTACAGCATAATCGGCAAAACGCCTTTCCGCTTACAGCTCAAGGGGGAGATTCGGATGCATCAGTTCGTTACCGACTTCCACCACCGTCGGTTCTCTGGAAACGAGCGCTTGAGTACAACTTACTTTCCCTATCATCGCTTTTATTTTTTGTTTATTAAGATGTTGAAAATAATACTAACAAATGGACAAGTCATTTGTCAAGTAAAATAAAAAATATTTTTTTATCACTTTGTGTTGACAGGGTTATGAATATTGGTTATAATACAAAGAAATAATATTATTTAAAAGCGATGATCGGAAGAGTAAGCATATTAAAATATTGCTCACAGAAAGCTGGGAGTGTGAGAACCGGCGCGATGGAGATATGTTGAAAATCATCCGAGAGCTGTAAACTGAACGAAACAATTGTTTTTAGTAAGTTGCACCGGGCCCATTGTTGGGAATAGTACCCGTTATTGTACTGGAGTATCGGATGGACTTTCATCTCGTACTTAATAAGGCAACTGCCGTAAGGCATTGTGAACCAGGGTGGTACCGTGAGAGAATCTCGCCCCTGATATGGCTAAACCATATCAGGGGCTTTTTTAGTTCATATATAAGGCATATTCAAAAAAATAACAAATCAGTATGCTCGTCTATTTTGCATCATACTGCATCAACAGAACCCGCTGATAGAACCAACTATCAACGGAACCCGCTGATAGAACCAACTATCAACGGAACCCGCTGATAGAACCAACTATCAACGGAACCTGTTTCTTTGTCTGACACAAAATATCCGTCGCATCTTTGAATTGTAATTTTTTTCATAAGCCTAATCGAAAAGGAGGGCATGGTTTTGAAAAGTAAACGCATGACAGAAGGGGTTGAAAGAGCACCCCATCGTTCATTATTAAAAGCTATGGGATATACAAATGAAGAGATTAATCGACCTATTATTGGTATTGTAAACAGTGCGAATAATATAATTCCAGGGCATGATCATTTAGATAAGATTGCTCAAGATGTTAAAGCAGGCGTACTCATGGCAGGTGGCATGCCGCTTGAGTTTTCCACGATTGGTGTTTGCGATGGTTTAGCGATGAACCATAAAGGCATGCATTATTCGCTTGCCAGTCGTGAGTTGATTGCAGACTCTGTAGAAATTATGGCTCAAGCCCATGCTTTTGACGCAATGGTTATGATTACAAACTGTGATAAAATTATTCCCGGTATGTTGATGGCAGCCGCACGTTTGAATATACCCACCATTATGGTGAGTGGCGGGCCGATGCTCGCCGGGCGCTATAATGGGAAAAATGTTGATTTAAGTACTGTTTTTGAATCTGTAGGCGCTGTTAAGGCCGGCAAAATGACAGAAGAAGAACTAATGGTTTTAGAAGATGCTGCTTGTCCCGGATGTGGTTCTTGTGCGGGGATGTTTACAGCTAATTCCATGAATTGTATGACGGAAGCTTTAGGGATGGGATTATTGGGAAATGGAACTATTCCTGCTGTATTTGCGGCGCGGCGGCGTTTAGCAAAAAAAGCTGGTTTACAGATTATGCATCTGCTTCAGGAAGGTATATGCCCGTCCGATATATTAACCCCGCGAGCTTTTGAAAATGCTCTTACAGTAGATATGGCATTAGGGTGTTCGACCAATACCATATTGCATTTAACGGCAATTGCAGCTGAAGCGGGTGTAGATATCGATTTTGATCAGGTTAATCAAGTTAGCCAGCGTACACCGCATCTTTGCTTATTAAGTCCAGCTGGGCAACAGCATATTCAAGATTTAGATGAAGCGGGGGGTATTATGGCCGTAATGTCCCGACTTAACGAAAAGAATTTATTAAATTTAGAGAATATAACGGTCACCGGAAAAACGGTAGGCGATAATTTAGTAGGGAAAAAAGTCTTGCGTGATGATGTCATTCGTCCCATTAATCAACCTTATCATGAAACAGGTGGATTGGCGATGCTTAAAGGAAGTTTAGCACCCGACGGATCAGTGGTTAAGCAAGGGGCGGTAGATGAAAGCATGTTGAACCATGAAGGACCCGCTCGTGTTTTTAACTCCGAAGAAGAAGCGGTGGCAGCGATTTTAGGTGGCAGCATTGAAAAAGGAGATGTTGTGATTATCCGGTATGAAGGTCCTAAAGGCGGGCCGGGGATGCGAGAAATGCTCACGCCTACTTCAGCAATTGCGGGTATGGGATTAGATAAAGATGTGGTTCTGATTACGGATGGTCGTTTTTCAGGGGCTACGCGTGGCGCATCAATTGGTCATGTATCGCCGGAAGCGATGGAAGGTGGTCCGATTGCGATCGTACGAGATGGAGATATGATTGAAGTAGACATTCCTAACAAAATATTGAATCTTAAGTTGAGCGAAAATGAAGTGAATGCACGTTTTGCCGATTTGCAGCCACCGGAGCCTAAGATTAAAGAAGGATATCTCGCCCGATATGCCAAACTGGTAACATCAGCAAGTACGGGAGCGAGGTTTAAATAAGCAGGTAGCAATCAGCAGGTAGGAGGTAGGGTAATACTAGATAATTTGAGGAATTATTGTGAAATTTGGTTGAAACTTGAGGGTTTTGTGAATACTAACTTTTTAAAATATGTGATGAATTATGAGAAGCTTTTATAACATATTGATGATTAAATAAAAACGTTATTGGAAAAAAGCAGGTAATATCATATAAAGACCTACCTGCTACAAGCGACCGCAGGGAGTGAGCTACCTGCCATTGTCGTTGAAAGCTGATAATAAATTTTAAAGAATAAATTAAGCGAATATGGAAAAATTATAAATTAATAACTAAATGTAATGACAGGAAGAGTAGCTAAGATTTTTCAGGTACAGAGAGCCGGGAAGATGAGAAACGGTCCTGATGTCTTGTGTGAAAATCATCCTAAAACTGCAGGCTGAAAATGAGTAAGCTGTGCCGGGCACCCGTTAAAGTGTGGGGTAAGTAGTTACCTCAAGAGGTCATAACCGTGAGGTTGTGATAAATGTGGGTGGTACCGTGAAGAGAATAAAAATCCTTCACCCCAGCATATAGTTTGCTGTGGGTGAAGGATTTTTCTATTTTTTACTACAAGATATTTCGTTGACAGATCGTGAAGGAGGATATAAAATATGCGGAAAGATTATTGCGTATTGGCTATAAACCCGGGGAGTACTTCAACAAAAGTAGCTGTATATGATGGAGATCAACCTCTATTTGAAACAACGATCCGTCATGAACAGGAAGAGTTGGCACAATTTGAGGATTTGAATGATGAATATGGTTACCGTGAAGAAAGGATTTTTGAAGTTTTAAAAGAGGAAAATATTGATTTGGAAGATTTGGATGGTGTAGTCGGTCGAGGTGGCTTAGTTAAATCCATTCCTGCCGGAACCTATTATGTAGGAGAAAAAATGGTTGAAGATTTAAAGTGTGGTGTTCAGGGTAAACATGCGTCAAATTTAGGTGGTATGATTGCATATGCCATATCAAAAGATTTAGACATTCCCTCTTTTGTTGTAGACCCAGTTGTGGTTGATGAATTAGAGTCCGTTGCCCGGATCACGGGTGACCCCGGGTGTAAGCGACGCAGTATCTTTCATGCTTTGAATCAACGGGCGATCGCTCATCGTGCTTCAGCGGAAATGGGTAAAAAATATGGGGAATGCAATTTTGTTGTTGCTCATTTAGGAAGTGGTATTACCGTTGGTGCTCACAGAAAAGGTAAAGTCATTGATGTAACGGATGCCATTGGGGGTGTCGGTCCTTTTTCACCGGAACGCCCTGGTTTTTTACCAGATGTACATGTTGTAGATCTTTGTTTTTCTGGGAAATATACCTATGAAGAAATGAAAAAGAAATTTGTGAGTGAAGGTGGCTTAACGGCTCATCTTGGTACCAAAGATATTGAAGAAGTGCTTGAAATGATTGCTTCTGGGGATGAATATGCAAAATTGGTGTTTGAAGCAATGGCTTATCATACTGCAAAGGAAATCGGTGCTTTTGCAACGGTACTTGATGGTGAAGTAGATGCTGTTCTATTAACAGGTGGGGGCGCTTACTCAGAAAAATTAGTAAATATGATACAAAAGAAAGTTAAATTTATTGCGCCTGTTTCTGTTTACCCTGGAGAAGATGAACTCCGGGCTTTGGTAGAAGGTGTATTGCGCGTTTTACGTCATGAAGAGGATGCAAAGATATATGAGGATGATTACGCATCTATTCCAAAATCTAAAGCTGAAAAAGAAGCCATTTAATTAGGGGAAGAAAAAGTAAAAGACGTTGAATGATAAACGAATAACGAGGAACGAATAAATAAAAAGATAGAAAATTAAAGGTTAAAGACCAAAGGCGTTTTGACAACTGAGAATACAGGAAAAGCGAAGGAAAGATGGGGAAATTCCACGAGGCACGAGTGGTGTGTCCCCATCTTGCCAGAGCCATTCTAAATATAAAATAACCCTAAATCTATGCCGAGTAGTGTGAAAATTTTGGTAATTCTAAATATTCTGAAGAGTATACAATGTACAAAAAGATATAGAATATGCAAATGATATTAAAGAAAAGGAGGA
>DAOUPZ010000031.1 GCA_030625885.1 Clostridia bacterium | reverse complement strand
TTACTTACTGGATGCTGCTCAGTCAGCGGGGGTTTATGATATTGATGTTCAGGCCATGCATATTGATATGCTGGCGGTTCCAGGACATAAAGGGTTGATGGGTCCTCAGGGGACAGGGTTATTATATATCAGAAAAGGGTTGGATGTTTGTCAGATGATGGAAGGCGGCACGGGAAGTAAATCTGAATTGACGACGCAACCGGAAATGATGCCGGATAAGTTTGAAAGTGGTACACCCAATACGCCAGGTATTGCCGGATTGGGAGCAGGTATTAAATTCATTTTGGAAACCGGTATGGAACAGATCAGAAACCATGAAGAAGCGTTAACGGATTATATGCTCGCACAATTGATGGAAATAGAAGAAATAGAAATATATGGGCCTAAGGATGCTTCCAAACAAGCTTCTGTTATTTCGTTCAATATTAAAGGCAGGGGTTCGTCAGAAATTGGATATTATTTGGATAGCCTATTTGATATTGCTGTAAGGCCCGGACTGCACTGTGCGCCACTCGCACATGAAACCATTGGCACACTGGAGCAGGGAACGGTAAGACTTAGTATAGGCTATTTTAATACTAAAGAAGAGATTGATGAAGCCATAAAGGGGATTAAAACCATTTGTAAACAAAGAGGATAGATTAATATTATTATCTAATTAAATAATGAATAAACAGAACAGGAGGAATAAAAATGACAATTAAAGTTGATGCAAGAGGAATGGGTTGTCCTAAACCCGTTATTATGACCAAAAATGCAATTGAAGCAGCAGGCAAAGACAGTATTATTACCATTGTTGATAATGAGGTTGCAATGGAAAATGTAAAAAAACTGGCTGCAAAGCTAAATTTCAATGTAGAGATTGAAAAAAAAGATGGCGATTTTTATTTAAGTATTTTTAAAGACGGATCTTGTGCAGAAGCGGTTGAAGAGGCAACAAATGATATAGGAGATTGGGCTATTTTAGTTTGTGATGATAAATTGGGTGCAGGTGCGGAAGCATTAGGTAATATTCTGATAAAGGGCTATTTTTATGCATTAACAGAATCTAAACCTTATCCTAAAGCGATTTTGTTTATGAATTGCGGCATTAATCTTACAGTAGAAGGCTCGGAATCATTAGAACATATCAAAACGCTTGAAGATAAAGGGGTAGAAATACTTTCATGTGGAACTTGTCTTGATTTTTATGATTTAAAAAGCAAATTAATGGTAGGTAATGTTAGTAATATGTACACTATGGTTGAAAAAATGAATGAAGCAACAAAGGTTGTTCGGATATAATTATAAGGGAGTTTTTAATGTGGAAAAAGAATTCTATGCTATGTCCTTTGAGTCAACACATTATGCGATCATGATGGAAAAAAAATTAAAAGAAAAACATGAAACGATCATGATTCCCACGCCACGAGAGATTACGGCAAGTTGCGGCTTATCACTGAAAATACCAGTGAATTTAATTGATAACGTTCTAAATGATTTAAGAACATGGGATGTTGATACCAATATGTTTGGAATTTATAAGATTGACAGAACAAAAGAAGAAAGTTATGCAGAAAAAATCATTTGGCAAGAATAATAACAAATATGACATTAAAAAAAGAGCGAAAAATCGCTCTTTTTTTAATGTCATATTATAATAATGGATGACTACTACTTTTTAGATATTTTAATCTTTTATTTTTAACTGTCAATTGTCCATTGTCAACTGTCAACTAAATCATTAATAAGGGTTGCCATGATTAACAGCAAAATCAAAGTTTTCTGTACTCATAGTATAGGCAAATATAGCATTCACATAAGAAATTTCCATATTTTCCAGTAAGTTTTGGGCATTGAGTACATCTAAACTGGTTGCCAGACCGTTTTCATATTGCAAGTTTGTAATTCGCAAACTTTCTTTTGCTTGTTCTACATTTTTTTGTGCGGGCTCAAGTGCTGTCTCTGCGCCCATTAAATCCAGATAAGCTTTGTTAATATCCAGCTTTGCCAGTGAAATTTGTTTCTCTAAATCCATTTTAGCCTGCTCATATTGATAGGCTGATTCTTTATATGCCCATGTATTGTAAGTATAATATTTTCCTGCCAGGTCAACATTCAAAGCATATAATTGTTCTGTCTCCTGTGCCTGTAATAGATCCAATCTGTTTTCCAAACCAGTTTTAATGGATTTTTTCAGAGAAACTTCCTTATTATTGAGTTTAAAATCATCTGTTAATTTAATTTTTTGATTGATATCCATATTAAGCAGTTGTTTATAATCCATTTGTGCTTTTGCAAGGTCTCTCTGAGCTGCAGACCATTCGTTTTCTTTAGACTTAAGCTGTACTTCTGCGGCTAAAATATCGTGCTGGGCTGTTAATCCTTGATTGAACTTTAATTGGGCAATCTCGTACTGACTTTTGGCATGAGCGAGTGTACCTTTTTTTGCTGCTAATAATTTTTGCTTGAGAAGAATCGTATAGTAATTTTGCTTAACCTTCATTTCCATAAGATTCTGTTGCATGTCATAACTTCTCTCGGCAATTGTTGTTAGCATTTTTGCTTGCTTTGGTGCAAATTTTTCTGTTAGCAATCCTTGATAAGACCCATAAGGATTATCAGAAACTTTATCGGCTGCATCGTCGGTCTTCTTATAAGCTAATTCTTGTTGAGAAACATTAAGTTTTGCTTTTTTAAGATCAATATTATTTTCTAGTGCCATTTCAATACTCTTTTGTAAGCTCAATGGCATTTCTTCTGGAATGGCTTGATCAGCTGCCTGTCCGTAACTGGAAAGGATTCCTGTTAATAACAATATTGCTAATAATACCATACTAACTATTTTTTTCATTCATATGCCTCCAATTCGTTTTTTTTTGATTTCCGATGCAATTTACCTGCAATAAAAGCACTGAAATCATCAAATATCGTATATAACACAGGGATAAATACCAGTGTTAACAATGTTGATAACAGTAATCCACCAATAACAACCGTAGCCATTGGGGCTTGGGTTTCGGCACCTTCCCCGATTCCTATAGCTAAAGGAATCAGACCTAATACGGTCGTTGATGTTGTCATCAGGATGGGTCTAAGCCTGATTGGTCCTGCGTTAACAATGGCTTCATTTCTTGTTTCGCCTCTTTCTCTGCGGGTATTGATGTAATCAATTAAGACAATGGCATTATTTACCACGATCCCCGCCAGCATAATAAACCCTATAAATGCGGGAACACTTGCTGGTCTTCTGGTTACTGCTAGTGCAAATCCTCCCCCTGAGATGGCTAAAGGCAAAGAAAACATAATGGTAAAGGGATGAAGCAGCGATTCAAATTGTGATGCCAAAATCATATAAACGATGACAACTGCTAGAATTAAGGCCATTCCTAGTGCAGAAAATGATTCCATCATATCTTCATTTTCACCTGTAAATTCATAGGTATATCCTTCTGGCAGATTATAATTTACAAGTTTGGTTTCAGTATCTTTAATGACACTTTGCAAGTCTCTTCCTAATAATTGACTGGTTACCGTAACAACCCTCGTTTCGTCTTCTCTATTAATGGTAGCAGGGCCTCTTCCCAAGTTAATTTCAGCAACATTGCTTAATGGAATACGACTTCCAGATGGTGTTTGGATCGATATTTGTTTTAGGTTATCGATGCTTTCTTTAAATATTTCGTCACCCTCAACGACAACATCAATTTCATCACCGTCAATTTTATAAGTCGTTGCTTTCTTACCAGAGACGGTTCCTTTGACCATTTCAACGATTTGTCCCACCGTCAATCCGTATTGTGAAGCACGTTCTCTGTTAATACGCATTTGTACTTCGGGAATTCCCTCTGAATAAGATGATTCTACCTCACGGGTTCCTTCTACTGTCTTAACCAGATCTACAAAATCATTACCGATCGTTTGCAGGGTATCCAAATTATCGCCTTCAATATTGATGGTTACCGGAGCGCTGCTGCCTCCCATGCCGCTGGAAGAAGCTGTTACACTAATATCGGCTCCCGGAATATCCTTTGTAATCTTCCTAACTTCATCAGCAACCTCATTTGTTCCCCTTTTTCGATCACTTAGATCAACCAAATTAATATCAATAGATGCTTTATTACCACCTTTGCTGGTTAATCTAGAACCACCACCCGTACCAACCTTGGAAGTAATGGTTTGAATTTCAGTGATATCGTGAAGTTGGTTTTCAATTTCAGTGGCAATTTGACTTGTTTCTTCTAATGCTACCCCTTCAGGGAGCTCAACATTAATACTGAAAGTCCCTTCATCTGTTGTAGGGAAAAATTCCATCCCTACCGTGAAAACAGATCCCAGACTAATAAAAAATATTAATAGGGATGCAATGACCGTTTTTTTACGGTGGATTAAAGCTTTATTTAATAGCTTTTTATAATTTGCCTCAAGTTTAGCAAATCCGCTATCAAAGGCATCGAAAAACAGGGAGAAAAATTTAAACCGTTCGTGATGATGGTTACCTTGAGATTGGTCAACCTTTAAGTATTTTGAAGAGAGCATGGGTATTAAGGTTAAAGCGACTAATAATGAAGCCACCAAGGAAACGGTAACGGTTAAGGCAAATTCTTTGAATATAATTGAAGTTATACCACCGACAAAAACAATCGGCATAAATACGGCAATGGTTGTCAGGGTAGAGGCTGTAACAGACATCCCCACTTCCCTTGAAGCCTGGATTGCAGCATCTTTCCGTGAGTATCCATCCTGCCTGAAACGGTAGATATTCTCTAGTACAACGATGGAGTTATCTACCAGCATGCCAATTCCTAATGCAAGCCCGCCTAATGTCATCATGTTAATGGTAACGCCAGAAAAGTACATGAGCGCAAATGCAGCAATAATGGAGATCGGAATGGCGGTGCCGATGATCAAAGTGGTTCTGATATTTCTTAGAAAGGTAAAAAGTACAAATATGGCTAAAATGCCGCCAATTAAAGCATTTTTGATAACGTTATTGATGGAGTCATTAATGTATTCTGCTGAATCATAAAGGATATTCACCTTTATTTGTGGTATTTCTTTCTGCAAACTTTCGATTTCCTTGAGTACCATTTCCGAAGTTTTAACTGTATTGGTTTTAGATTGTTTATTAACGGAGAGGAGAAGACACGAGTTACCATTTGTTTTTGCAATTGAATCAATTTCTTTATGTTTAAATTCGATATGAGTAATATCCTTGAGGTATACGATTCCGCCTTTAGGTAAAGCGATAGGTAAGTTTTCTATCTCTTCTATGGATTTAAATTCTCCCGTTGCTCTTAAGTTTAATTCCTGTTCACCTCTTTTTACTTCGCCACTGGGCAAATTCATGTTTTCCGAGGCTAAAGTTTTGGATATATAATCAATGGTTAATCCATAGCCATTCATTTTCTCCTGATTGACTTTAATTTCAATTTCATCTTCATAGCCGCCGTCAATATCAACGGATGCGACGCCTGATATTCTTTCCAGTCTGGGTTGAATATCGTTTTCCGCAATACTTTGAAGTTTGGCAAGATCTTTATTGCCTGTTAAAGAGATATTCATAATGGGGGTAGCATTGGGATCTATTTTTATCACCAGTGGTTCGGAGGCGTCTTCAGGTAAATAGCCCTTGACACGATCAACTTTTTCGCGCATATCTAATGTCGTATTGTCCATATCAATGCCAAAATCAAACATGGCTATAACTGTTGATGAGCCTTCAGAAGAGATAGAATTAATTTGATCAATATCATCGACCCCTGCAAGTGCTTTTTCAATCGGTTTTGTAATCAATTCTTCTATTTCCTCTGAACCAACGCCATCATACGTTGTCCTTACAATAGCAACTGGAACTTCGATGTCAGGATATAGGTCTACCGGCAGCATCGTAAGTGATACAATACCAAGGACAATAGTAAGTAAAACCATCATTACAATTGTGATCGGTTTTTTAACGGAAAACTCAGAAATATACATGATTTCACCTCCTATTTTGTAATCTTAACGATTGTGTCATTTTCTACATAATTTTGGCCTTTGACTATGACTTTCATGCCTGTATCTAGTCCCTCCAGTATTTCAACATATTCTCCTGAATCAAAACCGGTTTTTACTTTTTTCTGAAGTGCTTTACCATCTTGAACAATATAGACAATATCTTGACCGCGATCTTCAATCACGGCTTCACTGTTTATGACTCTAGCATTTTCTTTTTTGCCGGTAGCAATTGTTACATTGGTAAACATACCTGGTTTTAGTTGATGGTTACTATTATTGACTATGATTTTAACAGGATATAGTTGCGTTTTTTCGTTGGCAACCGGGCTAACTGTATCGATGATCCCTGTTATTTCACTGGATTGAATAGCAGGGATTTCTATGTTGATTTCCTCCTCAGGATGCAGCTCATTGATGATATCTTCCGTAACATCAATTTGAATGAATACATTTTCGTAATCTGCTATGCCAACTGCTGATTTATTATTAGAAGCATATTCGCCTATTTCTATATCTATAGAATATACTGTTCCTGATATAGGTGCTTTGATGTAGATATGATCCATTGCCTCAATGGCTTGATTGTATGCCACCTGTGCTTGATTAAGATTGCTTTTGGCAGATTCAATAGAACGATCTGAAGCGGATAGTTTTGCTTTTTCATAATCAGCTTTTGATATCGCACCATTTTCATATAGTGTTTTATATCTTTCAAAGTCTGTCTTAGATTTTTCGATTTGTTCTACCGTCATATTATAAGCGGCTCTGGCAGAATTCAGAGAGGCGTTTGCCTGTTCAACTCTGTCTTCTGCGTCATCCTTTTCAAGGATAAATAAAATATCACCTTTTTGGATTTGATCACCAACTTTTACATTGATGGATTCAACTTTGCCCGTTGTTTTAGGTGAAACCAGTACGTTTTTGTCTGCATATAACTGACCGCTGTATGACGCTTCATTAGAGATGGTCTTAACTTTTACAGCTTCTACTTCTACAGAAATGTAATTTTCTTCTTGTTGTGAAGCCGTAACTTTCTTTGAGCCGCATCCGGGAAGGAGCGCGACAGCGAAAATTAAAACCAAAAAGTAAATCATTGCTCTTTTATACATTTTTGTCCCTCCAATTAAGTTGAATAATATTTGTTTGAATATGTCTTAATTGTAGAAGATACGGATAAACAGTCTATAAAACAAATATAAAGTTTTTATAAACAAAGTTGAAATAATATATAAATTGTGAGTTAGCTATATGCTTTGCAATAAAAATTTTGTATTTAGAATTGCTCTGGCAACATGGGGACACACCACTTGTATTTCGTGGCATGTCTCCGATCTTGCCTTCGCTTTTTCTGCAAACTTGCAATATTAGTTCTTTATTACATTACATATATCTGTTTTGAAAAGAGAAATTCACTAAAGATACTTTTGATTTTTTTATCTAAGATTTGTTTATAGATTTTTAATATTTTGTTTAGGGAGAATTTAAAAGTTTAGGTTATAATGGAAATATAATAAAAACCCTGCTGGATTTTTGAGGAAAGATGGAAGACGGCAGCCTGCAGCTGTTGAAAGAAGGAGGGAAATACATGTCGTTAAAGCATAAAATATGGCTTTCCTATATTGTTATGATTTTTGTTCCAGTTTTTTTATCCATTCAAGCAGCGAGACTCATTCTAATTAACTATGAGCAGGATTATCAAATCCAAATGGAAGAGAATCATTTCGATGATAAACTCAATGAAGGTTTCGACTATTTTTATGAGCTTGAAAAAACACTCAAAGAAAAACCGGATAGACTGGACGATTATACCTATCTCTCTAGACTAGATCAAAAACGATCTCTCATGGATATAGGTATAATCGTGCGTAAAGGAAACGAATTGATCTATCATTCGGATCGTATAAATATGAAAACTGTAAACTTATATTTACCAGAGTTTAAAAATAAGCCTGATACAGAGAAAACAATGATATCCATGCAAGATAAAATATTGATGCGGTCTGAGACGTTTTTTTTCAGTGACGGAACTGAGGGTCACATTTATAATGTTATGAGCAAAGCCAATCCATTTGGGAAAGAAACAATTGCCAGTAATCATAGGGGTTATGTAAAAACCATCTTTTTGATTTTTGTAGCATTCATTTGGTTGACAAATGGTATTTTGACCTATTTTATGAGCAAAAACATTATCAATCCTTTAAAATCTTTACAAAAAGCAACTAACGAAATAGCAATTGGAAATTTTAATTTTCCTGTAAAAATTAATTTAAAAGATGAAATAGGTGAGTTGTTTGAATCTTTTGAAACGATGCGCGTTCAATTAAAAGCATCTCAGGGAATAAAACAACAGTATGAAAAAAATCGCAAGGAATTAATTTCCAATATTTCGCATGATTTAAAAACACCGATTACTTCTATAAAAGGTTATGTAGAAGGCATTATGGATGGCATACCGGACACGCCTGAAAAGATGGAGAAATATATTAAAACAATTTATAAAAATTCATGTGAGATGGACCGATTAATTGATGATCTCTTCCTGTTTTCTAAACTGGACATCAAACAATTACCTTTTGATTTTGAAGAAATCAATATCCATAAATATCTTGAAGACTGTATCGAGGAAATGACCTTTGATTTAGCTGAAAAGGACATTAAACTCAGTTATGAGTCATCATATAATTGTGTTGGAAATCTAATTATTGCGGATCGCCAGAGGTTAAAAAGAGTGATTAATAATATCATTGGTAATACAGAGAAACATATGGATAAGGAGCAGCCTGAAATCAAGTTAATTCTAGTAGAAGAAAAAGAAGGGGTAAGGATTGAAATAAGAGATAATGGACATGGCATTCCAATTGAAAAAATTTCTTATATTTTTGAGCGTTTTTATCGAGCTGATTATGCTAGAAATAGAGCGACTGGTGGTAGTGGATTAGGGTTATCTATTGCGAAACAGATTATTGATGCGCATCAGGGGGAAATTTGGGCAGAAAGTAAAGAAGATATCGGTACGAGCATTTTTTTCACTCTAAAAAATGCAGAAAGCTTTAATGCGGATGAAGATCGGTATAAATATAAAAGCAAGATAATGGAGGAGAAAGCATGAAAAGGATCATAATCATTGAGGACGAGTTAAGTATTGCCGAACTGGAAAGAGATTATCTGGAGATTGATGGTTTTGATGTAGATATTGAGCAAAATGGTTATACAGGATTGCAACGTACATTAGCGGAAAACTATGATCTGGTGATATTGGATTTAATGCTGCCTGAAATTGATGGATTTGAAATATGTAAGAGAATTCGCAGAAAGAAAGAAGTTCCTATTATGATGGTATCGGCAAAAAAAGAGGACATAGATAAGATACGAGGGCTGGGGTTGGGAGCAGATGATTACATGACCAAGCCATTCAGTCCTGCGGAATTGGTAGCGAGGGTAAAATCTCATCTTTCTAGATATGAAAGATTAGTTGGGCATAAAGATGAGGGAGAAGAAGATATTAAAGTGAAAGGCTTAGTTATTAATAAAAATGCAAGAAGGGTTTATCTGAACGGAAAAGAGGTTGCGTTTACTGCCAAAGAGTTTGACTTACTTATTTTTTTAGCGTCTAATCCCAATCGAGTATTTAGCAAAGAACATATTTTCGATCGAATCTGGGGAGAAAACTCTTTTGGAGAACTGGCAACGGTGGCGGTTCATATTCGCAAAATACGTGAAAAAATAGAAAAAGATACTTCAAATCCAGAGTTTATTGAAACCGTTTGGGGAGCTGGGTATCGATTTACAATTTAGTTTTTTATGTATATTTTAAATATTTTTGAAATTATTATGAAATATAAATAAATCATTAAAAGCATCTATACACGTCTAATAAATCATTGTGATTGATTATACCTATAATTTATGCTAATATATAGGTGAAAGTTTAATGTAAAAACATACAGTTTCATATAGAATAATTAAATTTCATCATTATCTTTTTTCTTACTTGTATTGCTTTGAATTTATTAAAATATCTTGTCGAAGTACTATACCATAATTATGATAAATAATAAAATTATTGTGTTGTTTTTTCGCTGTGATAATCTCAAATACACAGTAACTTAATGATTACACTATAAACGTTATAGGGATGTTTTGGAACAAAGGGTATAGAAGGGTAGGGATGAAGGTATGCAGTTACAACTAAATGTACAACAAACACAGAAGCTAATCATGACACCTAAGTTGAAACAAGCGCTTGCTGTTTTGCAATATTCTCGTGAAGAATTGTTGGAAAAAATTGATGATGAACTCCTTAATAATCCTCTTTTAGAAGTTGAAGAGGAAAATGTAGAATTGAAACAATTGATATCCCTTAATTGAAATGATGATAGCTTAGCAGGTGCTGAGTCCTATTCGAAAAACGAAGAAATAGATTCAATAAAATATATGCAAAGTTTTGCGGAAAAGGGTAGTTCTTTAAACGACTATCTCAATCAGCAATTACAGGTAAGTGGTATTTCTGAAGAGGAAATGAAGATTGGAAGTGCTATTTTAGACTATATAAACCAAGATGGCTATTTTAAAGGAAATATAGAGGATGTTGCTTTTGAATTGAAATGTGATAAGGCATGGGTTGAAAAAACACTCAACCTTATTCAGACTTTTGAACCACATGGAGTAGGTGCCAGAGATTTAGAGGAGTGCTTGCTCATTCAATTTAATTTATTACCCCGATCTATTAAAAATTCGTATCAATGCATCGAAAGAATTCTAAAGGAATATTTGTGTGATTTAGGCAATAAAAAATATGTGAAACTTGCTAGATCACTTCGTATTTCTGTTGAAAAGCTACGCGAAGCGATTCATATTATTCGATGTTTTAGCCCTAAACCAGGGGCGAGTTATGATAAACCATCAAAAGTCGAATATGTTGTTCCGAACATTACAGTTAAAGAAATTGAAGGTAAGTTTTTCATTCTTCATGATACTTCGTGTTATCCCCGTTTGCGCCTTAGTCAAACTTATATGCGATTATTGGAGAATAATTCTGCCGACGAAAATGCAAGTGAATATATCAAGGGAAAAATTGATGCCGCTTTATGGTTTGTAAAAAATATTGAACACCGTCATTATGTTGTTTATCAGATTATGGAGAAAATTGTGTCATTGCAGGAAACGTTTTTTAAAGATGGGCCACAATTTCTTAAGCCTTTGAATTTAAAAGATGTGGCTCAGGCGATAGATGTTCATGAATCTACTGTAAGCCGAGCCATTCGAAATAAGTATGTACAGACAAAATGGGGTGTTTTTGAGTTAAAATATTTTTTCCCAAGTATGGTTAATAGGGAAGAGGGCGATATGATTTCTAATGAAGTCATTAAACAAATGCTTAAGCAATTAATTGAGAGCGAAAATCCTCAAAAGCCTTATAGTGATCAGAATCTAACGAAAATGTTACAGGAAAAAAATATTAAAATTTCACGTCGTACCGCTGCAAAATATCGTTCTGAACTCGGGATTACTTGTGCAAGTCAGCGGAAAACAATCTAATAAAAATGTTTTATAAATGAATTCATTTAGCTTATAAGCTAAATGAATTCATTTTTTTTAGGTTTGCAAGATAATACTATATGTTTAAAAACCTATGCATTTAGGAATTTTTATTCACAAGTGCTAGGAAATAAATTTCCAATGAAGCAAGAAAATTATCAAAAAGATAATGGATATTACTTTTATATAAGCCTGTATATTAGCTCTTTATTGCATTATATATTAATAGTAAAATAAGTCTTGAAAAGTGGTATGAACTTTGCAAGGTAATAAACAGAATAAGATTTGCATCAAAAGTTTTCCTTGATTTTACAATAAGTTTTATTCGAAATGACTGATACTTTAAAGGGGGTGACGATGAGATGGAAAATAGAATCAAAAAGATGTATTCTCAGGATTGTGGTGTTTTGCTTATTGCCATGATTGCTTTATGGTCTGTTCTAGCGTATGTATCAATTATGGTAAGCAGCTTAGCGCCCAATTATACAGTTAGGACTATGGTTTTTTTAGTTGCAGCAGTGGCGGGTTCTTTCACTACAGCTGCGTTATTCGCTGTGCTGGCACATCTAAGGAAAAATCGCATCCAACTGTATACAGAAGAGATTTTATGTTTGGATGATCATAATTAAAGTCTGGAATTTGAGTTAAATGCTAAAAATAATAAGGATATAAGAAAGGAATGAGTAGAAATGATTCTTAATAAAAATAATAATTTGTTTATTGCAGTACTTGATATTTTATTTATTATGATTCTTTGTTTTATTACACTTCTTAGTGCTATGCTTATGCAAGGTGAAGTGATTGGAGGAATGAAATATTCTATCAATATAACAACTTTTGCGATTACGATTTTGGGACTGGGAATTTATTTGTGTTTTATTCTTCCACAATCAGATAAAGGATTAAAAGTAATGATTCAACAGCTTTATGGAGAGGCTGAAGAGGTAAAATAACTGTTGATAATGAGTAGTATAAAGAAGGGAGATAAATAATGAGCTTTTGGAGCGTAATGAATTGGGTTGCTTGGGGGCTGTGTATTGTCTTAGTTTTATTGATTGGAACAGATTTTGTTAAGGTTGAGAAAGAACTGGCAAATACGAAAAAACAAGATTAGAGCAAATTATTAAGCTTGAAGAAAGGCGGGTTTTAATTGTGGATCAAAATATAGATATTGTTGAAGCTAAAAGCAAGAGCAAAGAATCCCATTTATCGAAGGTTTTAGGACCAATGCATATTTGGGCATTAGGTGTGGGAATTGTTCTTGTTGGCCAGTTTATGGGATGGAATTTTACCATTGCTAAGGGTGGTTCTCTAGGATCAATTATTGCGTGTTGGGCAATAGGAATATTATATATATCGTTAATTATGATTAACACTGAAATGGGTTCAGTGATTCCTGAAGCAGGGGGTCAATATGCTATGGCAAAATATCTTTTAGGACCCTTGGCTGCTTTTAATATTGGTTTAATGTTAGTCTTTGAATACGTAATGTTGGAAGCGGCTGATGCTTTAGTCGTGGGTGAAATCTTAAAAACATTACATCCAGATGTCCAGGCGTTACCTTATATTATATTAAGTTTACTGGCATTAACTTATCTAAATTATCGTGGGGTTCATGCTACATTGAATTTAAATATTGTTTTAACAGGAATTGCATTTATTACAATATTTGTTTTGTTGTTTAGCACAAAGTTCTATTCACCTACAGAAAGCATTTTAAACCTTTCTGGACTAACAAATGGCTTGCCTTATGGATGGATGGGTGTGCTAGGGGCTTTCCAATTTGGGTGCTGGTTTTACTTAGGAATAGAAGGAACTGTCCTAGCTGCAGAAGAATGTCGTTCTACGGGGCGCTCACTTCCAGTAGGCGCTATCGTAGGATTGATAACGTTGATTGTTGGAGCCACAACAACTTGGTTTGTTTGCTCAGGATTAGTTCATTCTACTAATCTTGCTGAATCGGTTTATCCACTTTATGATGCTGCCCTGGCTACAAAGATGCCATTTGTAATCCATGCTCTGTTTTTAGGAACACTTCTTGCTTGTCTGGCAAGTGCAAATGGCTGTATTGCAGATGCAAGTCGAGCATGGTATTCCTTGTCACGGGATACATTGATTCCTGGAGTATTTGCGGTTGTGCATCCTAAATACAAGACGCCTTATCGTGCTATCTTGTTTTTGCTTCCTATCTCCATTGCTTTTGGATTTACGGGTTTATTGGATCAAGTGATTACCTTTTCTATTCTATCTGCATTATTAGTGTATATATTAACGGGTTACATGATGTTCAAATTTCGAAAAATGTATCCGATGGGGTCTATAGAGAGAGGGTATATTGCACCGTGGCATCCTCTTCCTGCCATATTAGTGTTAGTTCTTGCCTCAGCCACATTAGTAGGTATGTATTTTGGATACTGGATTAATTTGGTATCAGGGTTTATATTCTATTTATTGGCTTCGCTCTGGTTTACTTTACATAGGTCTAAGTTTATGGATGTTGGAACCTTTATTTCAGCAGGTGCTTCTGCTTGGCCGCGCCCCAAGGGATATTAAGGGTTACTGATAAGAATCAAAGTGTAGTTTGAGAAAGGTGATTTATTATGGATATTTTATTTGGAAAACGAATGCCGATTTGTTTGAGTGTATTAGCAGCTTTAATCGTGCCGGGTTCAGGTCATGTTTTATTAGGTAAGTCTATAAGGGGCTTAATGATGCTTTTTTGGATGTTTGTTTTCGGATATATTACTTTTCAGCTAACTACGGTAGATATATCTCTTGTGGGTCGTCTGTCTGGTGGTTTTGCTATTTGGGTACTTTCTGTACTCGAAGTATATCAATTGGCACGTAAGAGGTGGGTATAATAATAAAGTAATTTTGTATAAAAGGTTACAAGAAAAGATATGTTATATAACATATCTTTTCTTGTGTATTGACGTAAATAACGATTAATGATTGATAACAGTATATAATTATGTTAACATTAAACAAAATAGTGCTTCATAATAGCCGAGGAGGCGTTGTATTTATGAAGAAAAGGATAATTTATGTATTTATAATGGCAATATTACTGATGATTTTATTTGCAAATATGTATGTACAAATTGAATATGATCTCAATTTGTATGAACATTATAGTAAATCAAAGGAACTAACTCCGCTAGAGAAAGAATGGCTTGATGAACATGGGAAAATAATTTACACAGCAGATCAAAGTTCTCCCCCGCTTCGATATATGGATAAATCGGATGGCCAGTTTCAAGGCCTGGTAGTGGATTACATTAGGGCTTTGTCTATTGAGATTGGACAAGTTATATCAATTGAACCAGCGGTATGGTGGAGCGAGTCATTGGATAAGTTAACGATGAATCAAAGTGATTTTTTCGATTTGATACCTTCGAAAGAAAGGGCAAAGTTTTACGACTTTTCTAATCCCATTTATACTTTAAGAGAGACAATAGCGTTTGCTAAAGGTGAGAATAAAATTCATAATCACTTGGACTTAAAAAATAAAACGATTGCTGTTCCAAAAGGTGATTATGCTGTAGAATTTTTAAATTCATTTCCATCTTTAAAATCAGATATTAATTATGTATTTACCCAAGATCTCGAGGATGCTATTATGCTTCTTAAAAAAGGAAAAGTAGACGCTGCTGTAGGTGATGAGCCTGTAATCGAATATTATATTGAAAAATTGAATATGAAAGATGATTTTGAAATTTTAGATAAGCCCATCATTGAAGAAGATGCCGTTTTAGCAGTTAGTAAGGGCGAAAAACAACTGTTATCTATACTAAATAAGGGGATTTATCAGTTGAAAAATAAGAAGGTTACTGAGAAGGTTCAAGAAAAGTGGCTTGGAATATCTTTACCCCTTTATAAGCAAAAAACATCGCAAGAGATTGGCTTAGTTATTTTAATTTTCCTTAGTCTAATATTTCTAATTCTTTACCTTTTTTACTCATGGAATATGATTCTGAAAAGAGAAGTTGAAAAGAGAACAGAAGAACTCAACAGCAGTAAAAAGAAACTTCAGATAACATTTGATGGATTAACACATTTGATGATTGTAATAGATCGAGAGCATAACATTCAAAATGTTAATGAAGCTTTTTGTGAATTAGTACAATTAGAAAAGGAAAAAATAATAGGGAGAAATTGTCTGGAATTTAAGAATATTTTCTATGGTTTTGGTGTGGAATATATCATTGAAAACACTTTTTATAATAGAAAACCTCAACAGAAGGAATATAAGTATAAAGATAAAGTTTTTCAAATGAGTACTTATACACTGGAAGATAATGGCGGAGAAAAAATAGATCTTTTAATTATGATTAGAGATATAACTCAAATTATAGTAAGTGAACAACAACTTTTGCATGAAAGTAAAATGGCTTCCATAGGCCAGTTGGCTGCAGGTATTGCTCATGAGATTAGAAATCCTTTGGGATTAATCAGAAATTATAGTTATATTTTAAAAAATAATGTAAGTGATGAAAATAAAAGGGAAAAATCAATAAATGTTATTGAATCTTCAGTGGAAAGGGCAAGTGATATCATTGATAATTTGCTTAACTTTTCGAGAATTTCTAGTAATGAGTATGAAAAAGTTGATATAAGAAGCTTAATTGACAATATAATTGTATTAGAGAATAAAATACTTGAAAAAAATAATATACACATTGATGTTAGATGTCCTGAAGATATTATATGTTTTGTAAGTGAAGAATCACTAAAACATATTTTTATTAACTTGATTTCAAATTCTATTGATGTTATGACTCAAGGGGGATTAATTAAAATAGTATGCAAGAAAAATAATAATAATATTCTAATTACATTTTGTGATAATGGTGCTGGGATTAGTGAGGAGAACCTAGAAAATATTTTTGATCCATTTTTTACGACAAAGCCAATTGGAAAAGGAACTGGATTGGGATTATATGTTGTTTATAATGAAATACAAAAGCATGGTGGAAAAATAAACGTTTCGAGTAAATTAGGAAAAGGAACGTGTTTTAAAATAGAATTACCATTATGTGGGGAGGTTAAAGATGAAAGAGCATAGCCATTCGATAAAAATATTGATCGTAGATGATGAGATAGAATATCGGGAAGTTCTTCAGATGATTGTTGAGGGAAAAGGCTATATCACAGAAACTGCAAAAAGCGGGATGGATGCTTTGGACAAATTAAAACAAAATAATTTTGATCTTGTTTTAACAGATTTAATTATGGAAGGTATGGATGGTATAGAATTATTGGGGAGAATTAAAGAAAAGTACCGTGATCTAGAAGTGATTATAATAACGGGATATGGTACCATTCAAAATGCTGTGGAAGCTATGAAGAAAGGTGCTTTTACATATTTTATAAAAGGGCATGACCCCGAAGTACTTTTGAAAGAGATAAAAAATGTAGAAGAAGCGATAAGTAACAACATTCATAAATCAATAAACTCAAATAATGATTCGGATTTTATGTTAACGACTCATAATAAAAAATTTAGAAAAGTCATTGATATTGCTGAAAAAGCAGCTAAAAGTAATGTAAATATATTATTGCTTGGAGAGTCGGGAGTAGGGAAGGAAGTATTTGCAAGACATATTCATTATTGTAGTGAGCGGGGAAAAAATCCTTTTATTCCTATTAACTGTAGTGCTTTTTCAGATACGCTTCTTGAATCAGAATTATTTGGACATGAGAAGGGTTCCTTTACCGGGGCTACGGATAGAAGGAAGGGTAGGTTTGAAGCGGCTGATAGAGGTACACTATTTTTAGATGAGGTTGGAGATGTTTCTTTAAATACGCAGGTTAAACTACTTAGGGTTTTAGAAGAAAAGAGAATAGAAAGAATTGGGAGTAATAAACCGATAGAAGTAAATTTCAGACTTGTTTCTGCGACGAACAAGGAGTTACAAAAGGAAATATTTAAGGGAGAATTTAGAGAAGATTTTTTCTATAGACTAAGTACGATTACAATTGATATACCGCCATTGAGAGAGAGAAAAGAAGACTTACAGATGCTCATGGATTTTTTCCTTGAAAGATCAAAGAAAACTTTTAATAAGGAGATATCTGAGATAGAAAAGGGTGTCATGGCATTTTTACTTTCATATGAATACCCTGGTAATATACGTGAATTAAAAAATATTATTGAGAGGTTAGTTGTATTATCAGAAGATGGGCGGATATTAACCAAAGATTTACCAGAGTGCAAAGAGCCCTATATTGATGATGAGAATCTTGAGATTATAAAGCCACTGAAAGAAATGAGGAAAGAAGTTGAAGCGGAATATATTGAAAAGGTACTTGAAATGTGTGATGAAAATATTTCAGAGGCTGCAAGAAAACTTTGTATCAGTAGACGGCAGTTGTTTAATAAAATTTCTGAGTATGGGCTCAAGTAATGACATGCATCATGGGGTCATACCACTTGTGTCTCATGGAACGGTATTGATGTGCATTAGGGAAATGAATTATTAGTCTAATAAAGATATTTCTCATTTTTTGAGAAATATCTTTATTTTTTTGTATGGTAAATGAGACGACGGGTACATTACTTATAACAGGTGTGTTTTCATAATATCTATTCCAAAGGAACTTTACAATATTTAGTAGTCTGGCACTTTTTTTGCATATACATTAAAACAAAAAAATAGATAAAGGATGATGTTTATGCATTATGAGATTTCTTTTACATCTTTGATGATTATTACCGGTCTTGCATTTATTGTCCCCATACTGGTCTCTAGATCGGAAAAGGTACATATTCCTATTATTGTTGCCGAAATTATAGCTGGTATTATTATAGGCAAGAGCGGCTTAAATTTGGTAGAAAGTGATCCTTGGCTGGAGTTTTTAACCATGTTCGGCCTTGCCTATTTAATGTTTCTTTCCGGTTTGGAAATAGATTTTGGTATGGTTCGTAATGATAGAGCGCAAAAAGGAAGGCTTTGGGATAGTTCCCTGGCAATGGGACTGTTTATTTATGTGGGTACTTTAGTTCTTTCTTTTGCTTTTGCCTATTTGCTTTATTTATACGAATTTATTATGAATCCTGCTTTAATGACTATGGTGATTGCTACAACCTCATTAGGGGTAGTGGTTCCGATATTAAAAGAAAAAGGTGTAGCGCAAACCCAAATAGGGCAAACGATTTTGCTAGCGGCTATTGTTGCTGATTTTTGCAGTATGTTTGTACTAACTTTTTTGGTAGCATGGCTGAAAAAAACCGGTCCGTATCAGCTTTTACTCATGTTGCTTTTATTTTTTATCTTTTTTATAGTGTACTTTGTTGGTCTTAAATTATTAAAACGTAAACCTCAATACTTTGAAAGTTTGCATTATGCTACTTCTTATATTCGTGTCCGTGGTTCTTTAGCGTTGATCGTATTTTTTATTGTACTATCTCAAAAATTAGGTACAGAAATTATCCTGGGTGCGTTTTTAGCAGGAATTATTATCTCTTTATTATCGAAACGTGAAGGTTCTTATCTTCATATGAAATTAGAAGCGATTGGGTATGGGTTTTTTATTCCTATCTTTTTTATTCAGGTTGGGGTTAATTTTGAATTGGGTACCTTGCTGCATTCTCCCCGGGTGATATGGTTGGTTCCTGTTCTGTTATTGATGCTTTATTTGGTAAAAATGATTCCATCGCTTATTTTAAAAAAGGTTTTTTCTTGGCGGGAAACACTAGGTGCAGGAATTCTTTTGGCGCCATCCTTGAGCTTGAGTATTGCTGCTGCTACTGTTGGATTACGAATGGGTTTGATGAGTGAAGCTGTTAATTCGGCGATTATACTCGTTGCCATTATTTCCGTTATTACAGCTCCCCTAATCTTCGAACATATTTTTCCTAAACAGATTAAGAGAGAGGAGAAGTCTGTTTATATTATTGGTATACACAAGAATGCGATCCTTTTAGCACAGCGTTTAGGAAAAAAAGGAAAAAAAGTTATTTTGCTGGATGAAAATAAACGAAAATGCCTAAAGGCACAATCTTTGGGGTTGAATATACAGTTTGTTGATGATTTCGACAAGAATACCTTGCAAGATGTTGGGGTTTTACAGTCAGAGATGGTGATTATTGAAATTTGGGAAGACTATAAAAATATGGCGGTTGCAAGAAGAGTGAAAGATCTCGGGGTGTCTGAGGTTATTGCTGTAATTAATAATACTCGGTATATACCGTTGATGAATGAATATGGTATTAAAGTCGTTTCACCCCCTTTAGCTACCTTACACATTCTGGAAAACATCGTCTTCCATCCGATGATCAGCCTTTTCTTTACTGAAGGAGAGGAAGAAACGCAAGTGGCTGAGGTGCAAGTAACTCATGAAAAGCTTGCCGGTATTCCTTTGCGTGATGTCAAATTACCTGGAGATTGTTTGGTAGTAACAGTATATCGTTATGGAGATATTATCATTCCTCATGGGACTACCATATTAAATATGGGAGATTGGCTGGCTATTATGGGAAGCAGGGAATTTGTAGAACAGGCTAAGGAGATGTTTTAAGCTCTGAAATTTCGAACTTGAATAAATGATTGAACGTAATAAAAGGCAAGGATTTTGTCCTTGCCTTTTATTATATAAAAAGGGAAATAAATTTCCTATTCAATAGGAAATTTATTTCCCTTTTTATGTTTTGTTGTATTATACTCATGATTATATCATAATCATGAGTATAATACAACCTTTAATTTTGATGTAAGGGAAGTATCTTTGTTATGTAGTGACAATATTATCCCCTAATATGACATAATCTGACCAAATTAAAGAAAAATTTTAGCGCATATGACATCTTGGAGAGTATTTTGCAAATATAAGACAACATATAAATAATAGATTCAATGCTGAATAAGTAATTTATGATTATCTATAAGGAAATTTTTTAATAATAAGTTTTGTTACAAAGTTGGCACGCTTTATGCAAATATAATGCGACGTAAAAAACAAACGATTGAAACATCTCGCAATTCTATGAAAAGAGGTGGAGACATGAGAAAGTTAATTATTACAAACAACAGCTTTGTTTATGAAAAATACAACGAAAAAGTTGAACTAGTTGATTTAAATGGGTACACCTATTTACAAGTTTTGGAATACACGAGAGATAAGATTCACCAAGGACATAAGTTGTTAACGCATCCCTTGTCTGGAAGTGTTAAACCAAATGAAACGCCATTTAAATCGATTGTAATTAGCAAAGAACAGTTGGATTTGGATTTTGAAGGATTGTGTATTATAGAAGATAGTATCGCTTCCACTAAGAAATTTCTTGAAAATCGACCAACGCCGCGTTGTGGCGAAAAGATTGCAAATGATTTTCGACTAATTGATTTGTCATTAACAGAAAATGCAATTAACAAAATGAATGGTTTATAAATTGATATTTGATGTACAAGCTGTAGTTTTTTCTGAACTAAGATGTTATATTCTTGTGCATTAAGCACAAGTTGTAAAAATATAAGGAGGTGGGGTTATGCGTTTAGAACTTGGAAAAATAAAAATCACTGATGTTCAATTTGGTGATGCGACCAAGGTCGAAGGTGGAACTCTGTATGTTAACGAACAAGAATTAATTGACATTGCTATGCAAGACGAGCGAATTAAGAGTGTGAAAATCGAGCTTGCACGCCCAGGGGATTCTATCAGAATTACACCGGTAAAAGATGTTATTGAACCCAGAGTTAAAGTGGAAGGCGCAGGTGTTATGTTCCCTGGCATGGTTGGAAACAAGGTTAAAACAGTTGGAACGGGACGTACTCATGCATTAGTTGGTTCTACTGTTATTACATGCGGTAAAATTGTTGGTTTCCAGGAAGGCGTTATTGATATGTCTGGTCCGATTGCCAAGTATTGTCCGTTTTCCGAAACCTATAATGTTTGTGTTGTGATTACACCTCAAGAAGGGCTGGGAACACATGCTTATGAAGCCGCTGCTAGAGAAGCTGGCTTAAAAATCGCAACAGCTGTAGGCGAAGCGGGAAGAAATGTTGAGCCTGATGAAGTAGTCGTTTATGAAACTAAACCGCTTCTAGAGCAAGTAAATGAATATCCTGATTTACCAAAAATCGGATACATTCATATGCTTCAATCACAAGGGTTGCTTCATGACACTTATTACTATGGTGTTGATGCTAAGGAAATTGTACCAACCTTTATGTATCCAACTGAGATTATGGATGGGGCAATTACAAGCGGAAACTGTGTAGCACCTTGCGATAAAGTAACCACATTCCATCATTTGAACAACCCTGTTATTGAAGACCTTTACAAGAGACATGGCAAGGACCTTAACTTTGTTGGTGTTATTTTAACTAATGAAAACGTATTCCTGGCAGACAAAGAAAGATCTTCTGATATGGTTGGTAAATTTGTAGAATTCCTTGGCTTAGATGGTGTTCTCATCACTGAAGAGGGATATGGTAATCCGGACACAGACTTGATGATGAACTGTAAAAAAGCAACAGATGCCGGTGCTAAAGTTGTTCTTATTACAGATGAGTTCCCTGGAAGAGATGGGAAATCTCAATCCTTGGCTGATGCTAAGCCAGAAGCAGACGCGCTTGTATCCTGTGGACAAGGTAACATCATTCTGAATTTCCCACCGATGGATAAAGTAATCGGTATGCTTGACTATATTGAAAGTCAAATTGGCGGATACGAAGGCAGTTTAAAACCGGATGGCAGCATTGAAGGAGAACTTCAACTTGTTATTGCAGGTACAATTGCCAATGGTTATAACAAATTAGCCGCCAGAACCTACTAGGAAAGGGGGAGGAAAAATGAGTAAAATAAAAGTTGTTCATTATATTAATAACTTTTTTGCCGGAATCGGTGGAGAAGAAAAAGCAGATATCGTTCCAGAAATCAGAGAAGGTGTTGTGGGGCCTGGTATGGCCTTAGATAAGGCTTTTGGAGATGAAGCTGAAGTTGTAGCTACTGCCATTTGTGGTGACTCCTATTTCGGTGAAAACCTGGAAGAAGCGCAAGCAACGCTTATTGAAATGATAAAACAATATGAACCTGATTTATTTGTAGCAGGACCAGCATTTAATGCTGGAAGATATGGTGTGGCCTGTGGAATTATAGCCAAAGCCGTAGAAGCTGAATTAAATATCCCAGTTATTACAGGTATGTATATTGAAAATCCAGGTGCTGATATGTTCAAAAAAGACCTGCATGTTATTGAAACAGCTAACTCTGCAGCAGATATGAGAAATGCAATACCTAAGATTGCAAAATTGGGTTTGAAATTAGCTAAAGGTGAGGAAGTTGGATCACCACAAGAAGAAGGTTATTTAGTAAGAGGAATCAGAGTCAATTACTTCCATGAAAAAAGAGGTACAGAACGCGCAATTGATATGCTTCTTAAAAAGATCAATGGTGAAGAATTTGTAACTGAATATCCGATGCCTGTTTTTGACCGGGTAGAGCCATTACCAGCAATCAAAGATATGACAAAAATGAAAGTTGCTATTGTTACATCAGGTGGGGTTGTTCCTCAAGGTAATCCGGATCGCATTGAGTCATCCAGTGCCACAAAATATGGTATCTACGACATCACAGGAATGGATTCACTAACTGCGGATAAGTTTATGACAGTCCATGGTGGTTATGACCGTGCATTTGTAACGGAAAATCCTAACCTCGTTGTA
>DAOUPZ010000003.1 GCA_030625885.1 Clostridia bacterium | reverse complement strand
TTATTCTGCATTCAACTCAATTATCCTTACTATAACCTGAACTGCTTTCTCCATAGCAAAGGTTGGTATGTATTCAAATTTTCCGTGGAAGTTATGTCCACCTGTAAATAGATTTGGACAAGGCAATCCCATATAAGATAGTCTAGCTCCATCTGTACCACCACGAATAGGTTGAATATCGGGGATAACTTCTACTTCTTCCATAGCTTTTTTAGCAGTATCAATTATATACATAACTGGCTCTATTTTTTCCTTCATATTGCAGTACTGGTCAGCTAAGTTTAATTCTACTGTATTTTTACCGTATTTATTGTTTAGAAATTTAACTATATTTTCTAATAGAGTTTTCTTTTGTTCAAAATTATCTTTATTATGGTCTCTTATAATATAATGAAGAGTAGTTTGCTCTACAGTTCCATTTATATTTATTAGATGATAGAAGCCTTCGTATTTTTCTGTATACTCTGGTTTTTGATGAGCTCCAAGCATAGAGTTTAATTCTATAGCTATGTTCATAGAATTAATCATTTTATTTTTTGCACTGCCTGGATGCACATTTCTTCCATTTACAATTATTTTAGCACCTGCTGCATTAAAGTTTTCATATTGAAGCTCTCCTATTGGACCTCCATCAACAGTATAAGCAAAATCAGCACCAAATTTATCAACATCGAAATGATTTGCGCCTCTTCCTACTTCTTCATCTGGGGTAAAACCAACTTTTATAGTTCCATGTGGAATTTCAGGATTTGATATCAGATATTCAATGGAAGTAATTATTTCTGCTACCCCAGCCTTATCATCAGCTCCAAGTAAAGTAGTGCCATCAGTGGTGATTAGAGTTTTGCCTATGTAATATTTCAAATCTGGAAAATCATTTGGAGAAAGAATTATATTTTTTTCTGAATTCAACACTATATCTTCACCATTATAATTTTCAACCATTTGAGGATTTACATCTTTCCCGCTCATATCAGGGCTTGTATCCATATGAGCGATAAAGCCTATCGTTGGAACTTCTTTCTGGATATTTGAAGGTAGTGTTGCCATAACATACCCATTGTCATCCACAGAAACATCCTTCATTCCTAGTTCCTCTAATTCCTTTGCAATAGCTTTTGCCAAAACCATTTGACTTGAAGTTGTTGGAACAGTATTTGAATTGCTGTCAGATTGTGTATCATATTTTACATATTTCAAAAATCTTTCTATAACTTTAGACATTTTTAAATCCTCCTTTCATTTACTTAATTATACCAATATATTATGTCGAAATGAAGAAATATATTTAAATTATTGTAAGTTTTGTGTTTTAAAATTGAGTATTCACTGTATACGCAAGTCATGTTCGTTAAGATGAAAAAGTAATTTTTTCAAAAACACTGGTTCAGTTTGTAGGCTGAACCAGTGTTTTTACTTAATAATAAGGATATCTTCTAAATGGGAAACGATATGGTCTACGATATCTTCTTCTACCTCTGTATAATACGGTCACTAATAAGAACCATAGTAATAAACTTGAACGACTAACAAACTGTGCATCAATGCTTTCTCGGTTGACGTTTTTAAATCTTGAAGAAGATTCATCTATTTTTATAATCTTTTTGATTCTATCAATATCTCGTACAGTTCCATCTGACATGAAGCCCTCCATTTGTGCTAAGTGCTCAAGATTATTGATGTGCTTTTTCTTTACTTCTGTAGAAACTTCGGATTGAACTTTTTCGATTTCAGTATAAAGCTCTCTGTCTGATTTGTCTGTATATTCATTTGAAAACTCATCAAATTGCTTCATAATATCTTCATCATATATTACTCTATTAAACATATATCCGAAGTTGTTCTTGCTTAGTTCACTCATTTTTGAAAGCCTCCCTTCGATACAGTTGTCCTTTTCATTAGTATGATATGTGTATTTTAAAATTTAGTTACAGGTAAAAAGTAAGTATAGTTTAATATTTTGCAAAAATTTATAAATATACTTCTAAAAAATATCAGATGGTGATATAATAATATATACGAACATACGTTCTATAAAGTGAGGTTTTATTATGAAAGAAAAGTATTCAAAAACCATAATGCATATTGATGTCAATTCAGCATTTTTATCATGGCAGGCAGCTTATAACAAACAAGTAGGGATAGAAGGTGATATTAGGGAAATACCTGCAGTTATAGGAGGAAACGAGGAAAGAAGACATGGTATAGTTTTAGCCAAATCTATTTTAGCCAAGAAGGCAGGTATAAAGACTGGGGAGAGTCTTATGGAAGCTAGGACAAAGTGTAGGAATTTAACTGTAATTCCTCCAAACTATGATATATATATAAAAAGCAGCAAGGCTTTAATCAATCTAGTAAAAGAGTACTCACCATATATTTCTATATTCAGTATAGATGAATGCTTTTTAGACTATACAGGTATGGAAAAGCATTTTGGAGATCCAGTGAGCGCAGCTTATGAAATGAAGGATAGGATACAAGATGAATTGGGATTTACAGTCAATATAGGAATTTCAACAAATAAGCTTTTAGCTAAGCAAGGTAGTGAATTAGAGAAGCCCAACAAAGTACATACTTTATATCCTGATGAAATAAAGGAAAAATTATGGCCTTTACCTGTTGGAGAGCTTTTTATGGTGGGACGTAAGACTGAACCTAAGCTAAACAGGATAGGAATATATACTATTGGTGATTTGGCTAATAGTGATTATAATCTCATTTCTTTAAATTTAAAATCGCATGGTAGATTAATATATAACTACGCTTGGGGGAGAGATAATTCACAATTTAATAGACAAGAGTATATTCCATTTAAAAGTGTAGGAAATGGAAGTACTATACATTTTGATGTAGAAGATAAAGAAACAGCTTATAAAATATTACTTAGCCTTGTTGAGACTACTACGAGGAGACTTAGAGAGGCTGGTATGCAGTGTAGGGTTGTGTCTATATCTCTTAGGAGCTCAGAGTTTTTAAATTCAGGACATCAAAGAAAGTTAATGTCATTTACAGATTCAACTAGAGAGGTTTATGAGATAACAAAAGAGCTATTTGATGAATTGTGGGACGGTAGTGCTATAAGGCAGTTCAATGTTAGATTAAGTGATATTATTTCTAGCGAGATTACTCAACTTTCAATTTTTGATAGAAAGGATATGGAAAAAATGAAGAAATTAGATAGTGCTATAGATTCTATAAGAAATAAATATGGCAAACAGGCTATCATGAGGGCTACTTTTGTAAATAGTGGACTTAAATCCATGATAGGTGGTTATGCCTCAGAAGAATATCCTGCAATGTCTAGTATTATATAGGAAGGAAGGCGTAGCATATATGAAAATTTTAAATGAAGATATTGATATGATAGCTGTTTTTCAGAGAGCGACTGGAAAAATAACTCCTTTTAAATTTAAATATAAGGATAAGCAAGTAAAGGTACAGAAGGTATGTAAGATGTATGAAGAAAAATTAGCTGGAAATAGAAGAATTGTTTTTGTGTGTTTACATAATGAGAAGGATGTTTATGAGATTAAATATGAGTTAGATACGTGTAAATGGTTTTTGTTTAAAAAGTAAATCATAGGAATTAACTTAAACTGGTAAATAGTTCAAAATATAAAAAAATGTTCATACACATAAGAATTTGAACAAAATATAAGCATCAAAATCATGAAAAAATTCTGATGAAGCTACTAAGTGACTATTACTGATGAAGAAACTAAGTGACTATCACTGATAAAGCAACTAAGTGACTATCACTAAATCACAGATTTAGGATATCTACTTATAAATCTGAGATTTGCATTTCCTGCTTAAGATTTTTATTCTTTACTTACCCCTGGGGTGCATAGCTTTTGGAACATAAAACTAAAGATAACTAGCTGTCGTAGATATTAAGTATGTTTACTAAATCATTTGTAGAATAATTAATTTTGAATTATATATATAAAATATCATAATTTTTTAATTTATGTACACATACCATGCACGTTGAGACAGTTGTGTTGATAGAGAAGAAATAGCTTGATTTCAAGCCTTTTCAGGATTTTAGGCTAAATTTAATAGTGTTTTATATGTTCCCTCAGACTAATGTTTGAGGGATTTTTTGCGTTAGGGGAGGCGTACTATTACGTAAAACGAAGGGGAATTTGTGTAATTGTTTATTTATGTGTGAAGTGTGAAGGTTGATTGAGTATTGTCAATTAATCCCCTAGCTGATGCGTCGATAGAGAAAACTTTTTGTTGTTTTATTTTTTTACATCGCAATAAGATAATTTTTCAAATAATACTTGACAACAGAAAAGTATTAACCTAATATATAACTAAAGTTACATAACACATGTTATTTAAAAGGAGGGATAAAGATATGCCACCTAAAACTAAGTTTAATAAAGAAAATATTATAGAAGCTGCATTTGAAATTGCCAAAGAAAACGGTTTTTCTGCTATTACGGCACGCAGTGTAGCGAAACGCTTAGGCAGTTCCGTTGCTCCAATTTACGTTAACTTTGAAACAATTGAAAATTTAATTGAGTCTGTAGTTCAACGTGTTTTTGCTATCTCGAACGAGCTAATGGCAAAGCAAACAGGACCCAATATTTTTGAAAATATCGGAAAGGCGAGTTTAGAGTTTGCCAGGCAGTATCCAGTTCTTTTTCGTGAACTAACAATGCAACCAAATCAATACATGGCATCTTATGAAACAATGGAAAAATCAATGCTTGAAGCCATGGCTGACGACGAAGCAATGCTTGAGTGGACAATGGAAGAACGAAAAAGATTGTTATTTAAAATGAGAGTCTTTCAAACAGGGCTTTCAGCCATGGTTGCCAATGGTCATATACCACCCTGGCTCAATGAAAGGGACGTTGAAGAGCTACTTATGGAAACCGGTGAGGACCTTTTGCTTGTCCAAAAAATAAAACGGGGGGAGAACAAACAATGAAAAAAATAGTTATAATTGGTGGAGGAATTGCTGGGTTGAGTGCTGGTATCTTTGCCCAGAAAAATGGCTTTGAGAGTATTATAGTGGAAAAGCACCATACCTTAGGTGGGGAATGTACGGGCTGGGACCGTCAAGGCTACCATATAGATGGTTGTATTCATTGGTTTGTGGGAACGAAAGAGGGAACCCCGATTCATGATCTTTGGACCACCGTAGGCGCTCTAGACGGGGTTGAGATATACCATCCTGAGAGCTTTATGGCTGTTGAACATGACGGCGTAACAGTAAATTTCTATCGCGATCTTGATCGGCTTAAGTCAAACTGGCTAGGGATATCACCAGAGGATAAAGAAGAAATAGAAGAGTTTTGCAGTGATATAAAGCGGCTGCATTCATTTTCAGTACTGGCAGGAAAGCCTTTAGACCTGATGAATCCGATTGAAAAAATAAAGTACATTTTCTCGATGAAAGATGTGGGCCCTATAATGCAGAAATACGGAAAGATTAGTGTGACGGAATTGGCCAAGAAGTTTAAACACCCGGCCTTGAGGGAAGCTATAGCTTCCTTTATGCCAGAAGGAGATTATGGTGCAATATCTGTTCTTTTTCCTCTTGGTACTTTTACTAGTGGGCAGTCGTCTATTCCTAAAGGGGGCTCCAAAGCACTAGCTAAGCGCATGGTAGAGCGATACCTATCGTTAGGCGGAACAGTGGAAGCTTCCTGTGAGGTAGTGGAAGCAGATATAAAAGGAGGTACAGTAAAGGGTATTAAATGTACAAACGGCAAACGGTTCGAAGCAGATTACTTTATTGCCGCTTGTGACGCTAAGGTTTTATATGAAAAGCTACTAAAGGGACGTTACCCTGACCTAGAGTTTGAGAAAAGGTACAATAATCCAGATACATATCCTTTGGCATCAAACATTTATATCGGAATAGGCTATGAAGGTGAAATGAACGACGTTCCCCGGACACTTAAGTTTCCTGTGGAAACGGTAGATATTAACCAAAATCAGAAACCAATAGAGCATTTACAAATGACTCATTATGGCTATGAGCCTAACTTTGCTCCAGAGGGGCATACCGTAATTACTTTTGCCATTAATCAATTTAAGCCGGAACTAGATGCGTGGGAAGCCTTAATAAAAGATAAGGAAGCTTATGCTAAGGAAAAAATGCGGATTGGCGAAGCAGTAATCGATGCAATGGAAACTCGTTTTCCAAACAAAAAAGGAAAGCTGAAGCTGTTGGATGTGGCTACCCCACAAACTTACGTACGGTACTGCAATGCTTATCGTGGTGCTTTTATGGGTTTTTGGCCGACTATTAGTGGAAAGTCTTTGAATCATACAGGACGTATCAAAGGCCTTGATAACATGCTGTTAAGCGGTCAGTGGCTACAACCACCTGGGGGATTACCTGTAGCAGTAATTACTGGAAAAGACACAATTATGCGGATTTGCAAGAAAGAAAAGCAGCAATTTGTAACTTCTTAGGTCGATACCAGACAAGATTTGTGTTTATCCTAATACAATAGGAAATGAGGGGGCCTCTCTATTGCTAGATATTATCATCTCGCACTCAAAACACATGTGGAGTGTACAGTGTTACTTAAATTAAAAGAGGCAGAAAATTAAGCCCCTTGTTTTACTATTTCATTCAATGATGGTGGGGAAGTTATATTATAATGTATTCTAATTTTCCCACCTTCAAATACTGCAATTTTTTGAATAAGACGTTGTAATACTTGTTTCAATATTTCTTTATCATTGATGTCAAGTTATGTAAAACGTCTTATTTCAGCTTTAAAAGATCCTATTTTCTTTTCTATATCTTTTTGGCTTTGTAAAACAGCTTCTAATTCTAGCTTTCTTTTGGTAAAATTAGTCTGTTCCTTTGAAATATGTTCATTTTGTATTTGGAACTGTTCTTTTGTAACTATACCATCGGTGTAAAGCTGTAAAAGGTTTTAAAATTGTTTATTAAGTTGATTCATTTGTTTTTGAATATTTTATAATTCATTGGTATGACTGGATTGCAAAATACTAGCTTTTTGATGGCTACATTTTATTGTTGATTTTGCAATGCCATATTCACTACTTAATTCAGATAAACTTTTTCCAGAATTATAAAGCTCTATTATTGTACCATTAAATTCTTCTGTATATCTTTTACTTTTCTTTGCCATATATAGACACTTCATTCCCTATATATTTTATATTGTTCGGATTTTCGTGTCTACATTATTATACTAGCACCAGGAAGTTGCGCAAAATACAGATACTTGAGTGGAGTGAATACCCGCGTCCCCATATTTTAGTTCGTTATTTATAGAAAAGATTGTAAAGTGAAAATTATATAAGAGAAGCCCCTCGGAAAATCCGAAGGGCTATAAATCAGTTTTTATATTAATGTTTATGCTAATGAATCGGTAGCAACATGATAATTTGGATCTTCTAATATATTAACTTCGACAATTTCTTCAGCATTACGTAATAACTCTTTACACTCAGGACTTAAATGTCGTAAGTGAATTTCTTTACCATTACTTACATATTTAGAAGTAAGTGAATCTATAGCCTCTATTGCAGAGTGATCGTGAACGTGAGAATTCAAAAAGTCTATAATTACCTTATTTGGATCTTCATTAATATTAAATAAATCTAAGAAATTTTTAGCTGAACCAAAGAATAGTGGGCCATCTAAAATATAAACTTTCACACCATCTTCTTCAAATGTTATGTTAGCAGTAATCTTTTTACCCTTATTCCAAGCAAATACTAAAGCAGAAAGGATAATACCTATGGCAACAGATACTGCTAAATTAGTAAATACTGTTACTACTGAAACTACTAAAATAACAAGCGCATCTGATTTCGGAATTTTATTTAATATTATAAATGAAGACCATTCAAATGTGCTTATAACTACTACAAACATTATACCAACTAATGCTGAAATAGGAATCATAGATATTAATTTAGAACCAAACAATATAAAGGCAAGAAGGGATAAAGCAGCTGTTATACCAGACGCTCTACGCGTACCACCTGACTGAATATTTAGCATGCTTTGGCCTATCATAGCACATCCACCCATACCACCAAATAAACCACATACTACATTTGCAAACCCTTGGCCGATACATTCTTTGTTTCCATGACCTCTTGTTCCTGTTGTTTCATCAATTAAGCTCATTGTCATTAATGACTCAATAAGACCTATTGTTGCCATAACTACGGAATACGGAAGAATAGTCATTATTAGATCTAAATTAAATGGAACATTTGGGATATGAAACTTTGGTAGTCCACCTGAAATAGATGCTAAATCACCAACAGTTTTAGTAGTTAGATTCATAAATTTAACTAATAGAGTAACTGCAACGATTGCTACTAATGTAGATGGCACAGCTTTTGTAATCTTTGGGAAAAGCTTGATGATCGACATGGTTAATAGTATAAGCCCAATCATAATATAAAGTTCAGAACCTGTAATCCACTCATGCCCCACTTTAAATTGCTCAAATTGAGATATGAATATTACCATTGCCAATCCGTTAACAAATCCAATCATAACAGGGTGTGGCACAAGTCTTATAAATTTCCCGAGCTTCAAAACCCCAGCTAAAATTTGAAGTATACCCATTAAAATCGCGGCTGTAAATAAATATTCAATACCATTGGATATAACTAATTCCACAACTACTACAGCAATTGCACCAGTAGCACCAGATATCATTCCAGGTCTTCCACCAAAAATTGAGGTTATAAGACCAATAATAAATGCCGTATAAAGACCTACTAATGGTTCAATCCCTGCTACAAATGAAAAAGCTATAGCTTCAGGAACTAATGCAAGTGCAACGGTTAGTCCGGATAGTATGTTATCTTTAAGAGAAGAATCCATTTTTTGATTTAGTTCATACATTATTTAATCTCCTTTTATAAATTTCTAAAATACACAAGCTTAAATATAGTAACATATATTTAAACTGTATACAATATACAATTGTACACCTTAATGAGTTTTAATAAATTAGACTATTTGTTACTTTTATTATTATATAAAAATGATAAAAGTAAACAATACTATTGTAGATAAATAATAAAAGTTACGCTGATGACTGGTAAGGAATTTATTAATACAATTACTATGCAGTAAAAGACGTGAAGTTATTTATTGGTTAAGAACATTATTTTTAGAATGGATAGTGGATATTTCAGCGAAGAAATTGCTAAAGTTATTGAAAATGCAGGTTATCAATATGTAATTAAGGCAAAGCATTATCCAAATATGACTGCTGTGGCTTATGATAGGCCAGTAAAGGTATGGGAAGACTATGGTGAAAACAAGCAAGCAATGTGTTGCTGTATGAAACCTGAAAAAATGTAATATTCTCTAAGTAAATTAATATTATATTTTTATGCAACTATAACATACCATGCATGTGGAGTGTATAGTAAAGATATATCTGAGGTAAGGAAAAGAGAATAATCTTTATAAATGGAACTAAACGTGAAAATATTAAACAAGGTATAAAAGTAATGCTTGAAAGTGGCATTTATTGTAGGTTGAGTTAAAGAAGTATTAAAATAAATTGATTAAAAATGAGAGGTTTTCAACTATTTATAAAATGGACCCTATAAGGTAGACAGTTAATAAAAAGCGGCATGCTGCCTAAAAATTAACTGACTCTACTTTGTAGAGTCCATTTTAAACCGTTTTTAAGACAAATTATTTAATAAGAACTTTATCATAGCCGTCCTTGGCCAAATGATATCAATCTTTGGTAATACTGTTTTAAGGTTTGCATTACCTTTGAAATAAGAAATTATGTCTTTAAGATTTCATTAATGATTTTACATAAGCTTGTAATTGCATATTTATAGTCCACATCATTTAAATAGGCAATTGAGATTCTAATTTCATTATGGAGAGGATGTAATGGATAACATATCGCTCCAGGTAAAAAAGTAATGTCTTTATCATAAGCATATTTAAATAAAATATTCTCCGTGGTTACTTCATCGGGAAGTTTAAGCCAAATATTGAATCCGCCATTTGGAATTGTATATTTCACTTTTTTGTTTAAATTCTCTTTTAAAATCCTTATTGTAAGGTGCATTCTTTGCTGAATAAAATCTGTAATATTTTGAATATGAGTTTCAACCTGAGGGCTATTTAAAACTTCAGACAATAATCGTTGTGGTAATAATGCGGTTCCTAAATCGGCACAGGCTTTTGCCTTTTCAATCGTGTGAATGATATTTTCTGAAGCTGAGATAATCCCTACTCGATAACCAGCACCAAAAATTTTACTTATACCTTTGATGTATATGACTCTATTATTGTTATCATAAGCTTTAAGCGGTGATGGCGGTTCTTTTTCAAAACTAATTTCTCCCCAAGGATCATCTTCGATAATATAAAAGTTGAAAGATTCAGCAATATTTAAGAGTTCAAGACGTTCCTTCTTTGACATACAATAACCTGTTGGATTACTGTAATTTGGGGTTAGATACACAAATTTTGGCGGCCGCTGGTCACATTGTTTTAGAAGTTCATGAAGAGAAATGGCGTTATCATAAATCGGTAATGGTTTGATCAAAGCACCAGAACTTTTAAAGGCATCTATTGCACCTGTATAAGATGGAGATTCTATCATTACAAGGTCTTTAGAACTTGTGAAAGCAGTTGAAATTAAACTTAGACCTTGTTGCGTACCAGAAACAACAATGACCTCATTAGAATTTGTTTGAAATTTTCTATACTTGGATAGGTATTGAATAAATGATTTTTTTAAATTTGAATCTCCAGAGGTCTCTGAATAAGACATGAGTGCTTCTGGATCAGTAGATAAAATATTCATAAATAGCTCTTTTACATCCAAACATAAACTAGGAGGTAACATAGCATACGATAAATTATACTTTTTCTTTATTAAAGTGTTTTTCAAGAGGTTTAGCGTAAGCGCCCTGGGTTGATAGTCCTCAATAGAACTATACCAGGACGATATTATTTTTGTATTAGAAGTTGAGCCAAGTGCTGAAGAATTAACAAAAATGCCTTTACCTTGAATTTTTATGATCATTTTATCTTTCTCAAGTAGTTCATAAGCTTTCACAATCGTCATGTGGCTTAATCCAAGACTCTTAGATAACGCTCTAACCGAAGGCAATTTCATACGATGTGCAAATTCTCCTGATAAGATTTTGTCGGTGATGCCGTGAGCCAGTTGCTTATAAATTGGCTCTTTTTTATTTCTATCAATAGGGATGAGCATAAATTGTTCTCCTTTCGGACTGTTATACAATTGTTTTGACTGTTATATATTCTTTCTTTTATACTACAATAAATACATTGATTGTTCAAACGTGTTTGCAGAGATAACGTGGCATAATAAATACAGTTTAAATACTGAAAGGAGCGATAAAAAATGAACAAAAATAGTCGTAATGAAGTTAAAGCAGGGTTTCAATCCGGGCTATCGATCGCATTAGGGTTTCTGCCTATAGCCATGACATTTGGAATATTAGCTAAATCGAGTGGTATTACATTAGCACAATGTGTCGCTTTTTCATCCATTGTTTATGCAGGTGCATCACAGTTTGTGGCGTTAGACTTGCTCAATACAGGAGCGGGCGTTTTAAGTATTATTTTTACAACCTTACTTTTTAACTTTAGACATTTTATTATGGGCGCATCCCTGAGTACAAAACTTAACAAAAATGGGTTGAAATGGCGTCCTTTGATTGCATTTTGGATGACAGATGAAACATATTCTATCGCATATTTAAAACAAGAATCTGTTGGAATTTATTTTTACCTGCCTATGGCTGCTACTGCTTATTTATCTTTGTCAGTAGGCTCTTTATTAGGATTTCAATTAGGGGGTATATTACCAGGTGCATTAAATCAAAGTATGGGAATCGCTTTGTATGCGATGTTTTTAGCTATATTAACACCAGAGTTTAAAAAGTCTTTTAAAACAATTGGAGTTGTAGCCACTTCAGCCATCCTAAATTTATTGATTCACAATATTAAATTTATTCCACAGGGGTGGCACATCATAATTGTTATCGTGTTAACTGTTATTATATGGAATATAATGGACAAAAATAATAAGAATGAGGTGAAATATGATGAATAAGATAACCACACTAATTATTGGAATGATGATTGTAACCTATATACCGCGGCTTTTGCCCTTTTATATTATTGAGAGATTAAAAATTTCAGATCAAGTGAAAAAAAGCTTAACATATATACCCTATGCAGCTTTAGGCGCGATGGTTGTGCCTGGCGGATTCCAAGCGGTAGATGGGCATCCCGTGATATCAATATTTGCGTTAGGTGTTGCCATATTATTAACCGCTATTAAAGAGAATTTATTCATTGCAGTAACTGGATCAGTTTTATTTACTTATATATGTTTGCTTGCCGTCTAGATGGTTCTAAGGCTAATGATAAATGAAAGTTCTTCAATTATTTAATAAATATTGAAGGATTTTTTCATTTTTTTAAGAAGAAATGATTAGGATCAAATGCGCCCTATATTACTTATATAATGATTTATTAATAATAAATCAAAAGGTAATAAATAAATTTTTGACAAATTGCATGCACATTGCTACAATATATAGTGCTTGAGGAATAAATACATACAAAATATAGTTTAAGAGGTGGTATTTTTGAAATTAAATGATAATGCGATAAAGGTTCTAGAAAAAAGATATTTAATGAAGGATGAGGATGGAAGAATTATAGAAACAGTAGATGATTTATTTAGAAGAGTTGCTAAACATGTTGCAAAAGGAGATTTGATTTATAACAAAGAAGCTGACATTGATAAATTAGAAGAAGAATTTTATACTCTAATGACTAATTTAGATTTTCTACCAAACTCACCTACATTAATGAATGCGGGCAGAAAATTGGGACAACTATCAGCGTGTTTTGTACTTCCGGTTGAAGACACTATGGAAGGAATATTTGATGCCATAAAAAATGCAGCTATAATACATAAATCAGGTGGAGGTACTGGATTTAGCTTTTCTCGTCTTCGTCCTAAGGGTTCCACTGTTGCTTCTACTGGGGGTGTTGCTTCAGGCCCCGTTAGTTTTATGAAAGTGTTTAATGCGGCAACAGAGGCAGTTAAACAGGGGGGAACACGAAGAGGTGCTAACATGGGCATTCTTAATATAGATCACCCCGATATTTTAGAGTTTATTCAATGTAAATCTGACAATTCAGAAATAACAAACTTTAATATAAGCATAGGAATTACAGAAGATTTTATGAATGCCGTGGAAAATAACAGTGATTACAGTTTGATCGACCCTAATACAAAAGAAATGACAGAAAAGCTGAATGCGAGGGATGTTTTTACTAAAATAGTTGAAATGGCATGGAAAAATGGAGAGCCAGGTATTGTATTTTTAGATCGGTTAAATGAATATAATCCTGTTCCTTTAATTGGTAAAATCGAAAGTACTAATCCATGCGGTGAGCAGCCATTGTTACCCTATGAATCTTGTAATTTAGGTTCTGTAAATTTATCTAATATGGTCAAAGAACAAAATAACAAAAACATAATAGATTATGAAAAACTACAGAAAAGTGTCTATTCAGCTGTTCATTTCTTAGATAATGTAATAGATGTTAATAATTATCCATTAAAAGAAATAGAAGAAATGACTAAATATACAAGAAAAATTGGTTTAGGAATCATGGGTTTTGCAGATTTATTAGTAAAATTGAACATTTCATATAATTCTGATGAAGGTGTAAAAACTGGTGAGGAAATAATGAAATTTATTAATATAAAATCTAAAGAAATTTCTGGTCAATTGGCTGAGGAAAGAGGCGTATTTCCTGCTTATGATCAGAGCATATACAAAGAGAAAAACATACGTTTAAGAAATGCGACGACTACAACAATTGCTCCAACAGGAACGATAAGTATCATGGCCGATACATCAAGTGGGATCGAACCATTATTTGCTTTATGCTATTTTAGAAATGTAATGGATAACGAAAAACTGATAGAGGTTAATCCGCTTTTCGAAACGGTTGCAAAAGAAAAAGGTTTTTACTCAGATTCAGTTATGGAAGAAGTAGCTAAAACCGGCAGTGTGTTACATATAAGCGAAGTGCCAGAAGATGTGAAAAATGTATTTGTGACAGCACATGACGTGCTTCCAATTTGGCATATTAAAATGCAAGCGGCTTTTCAAAAACACGTGGATAATGCTGTTTCTAAAACAGTAAATTTTTGTAACAATGCATCTGAAAGCGATGTTCGAGAAGTTTATGAATTAGCATACAAATTGGGATGTAAAGGGGTTACAATATATAGAGATGGTAGTAGAGCAGGACAGGTTTTAAACATAGGAGATGCAAATAAAGAAGATAAGGAACCAACTAAGACAATTAAACCTCGAAAAAGACCCGAGATAACAACTGGACTAACTGAAAAGGTTAGAATTGGTTGTGGTAATCTTTATATTACGGCGAATTATGACCAGGATGGTATATGTGAAGTCATAACAAACTTAGGCAGAGCCGGAGGGTGTCCAAGTCAAAGTGAAGCGACTAGTAGATTAATTTCTATTGCCTTACGCTCTGGAATTAATGTAGAGTCTATCATTGAACAACTAAAGGGTATTAGATGTTTGGCTACTTTAAGTAAGAGAGGTAAAGGCAACAAAGATATAAAAGTATTATCATGTCCTGATGCGATTGGAAGAACTTTAGAAAAGGTTATGAATTTAAGAGTAAATGGACAAGAGCCGAATATACAAGACCTTGCTATGGAATTAGAATGTGAGGCTTGTAATGAATTGTGCAATACTAATATCGAACATGAATTAAATAATCATACATCAGAAAATTGCGATTGCGATACTAAAAATAGTAATGTTTGTCCAGAATGTAATGCTGCATTAGAATATGAAGGTGGATGTGTCGTCTGTAGAAATTGCGGCTTTTCAAAGTGTGGTTAAATTAATATATACATTTTGCTAAAAACCACCCCTGTGATTTTGTTTCTAATGGCATGTGGTGGAGAAATAAAAATAAATAGTATGCTTGGAGAAGGCAAAAAAATGTCCTCTAAGAGGACATTTTTTTTTGTGCAATTTTGTAGTTCGTTGTGAAATAATTAAAAGCATATGCCTATCAACAAAATTATGATATAATAATTACCATTATATAAGTTATTTTGATTAGAATAGTAAGGCTCTAAAAATATTATATAAGTTTATAGCTAATATTTATAATACTACAAAATAATGGTTTCCCGCTGATTAGAGAAGTGGAATAGGAGGATTAACTATTATGAATATCATTATCATTGGTGCTGGCAAGGTTGGATATAACTTAGCAGACAATCTTTCAAAGGAAAATCATAGTGTAACGATCATTGATAAGAATCCTAATATCTTAAATAAAGCAGAAGAAAATTTGGATGTTATGTGCATTAAAGGAAATGGAGTTAGTACTAGAACCCTTTTAGAAGCCGGTGTGAATCAAACAGATTTACTGATCGCAGTTACGAATAGTGATGAGGTAAACATGGTTTGCTGTCTTACAGCTAAGAAGCTAAAGGCGGTTCGCACGGTTGCAAGGATCAGAAATCCTGAATATGCTCGCGAACTTTCATTGCTGAAAGAACAAATAGGACTGGAAATGGTTATAAATCCTGAAATGGCTGCTGCTGACGAGATTGCCCGTTCACTAAACTTTTCTACGGCAATGAATGTGGAGAGTTTCGCAAAAGGCCGGGTGAGAATGGTTAAACTTAAGGTTACTAAGGAGATGCCTATTGTAGGCAAAGATTTGAAAGAAATATTATTGAATACTAGTTTTTCTGTACTTATAGGCGTTGTTATTCGGGGTGATGATGTCATTGTTCCCAATGGAAGTTTTGAGCTAGAGGAAAATGATAAAATATGCGTTATTGGTAAACATTCCGATGTATATAACTTTTGTAAGTTGTCAAATAATTGCCCCCAGCGATTAAAGAATATTATGATAATTGGTGGTGGCAGAATTTCCTATTATCTTACTAATATTCTTTCGGATATGGGAATGAAGGTTAAGATTATTGAAATTAACAGAGAACGTTGTATGGAACTCGCCGAGCTTCTTCCAAAAACATTAATTATCAATGCAGATGGTACCGAGGAAGAATTATTATTATCTGAGAACATTAAAGACATGGATGGATATATTGCACTTACCGGTATTGATGAAGAGAATATACTGTCTTCTGTTTTGGTGAAACAATATGGGGTTAAGAAAGTTGTTGCCAAAATAAGCAGATCAAAACATATGCATGTTATTAATAATTTGGGGATAGATACGACTATTAATCCTAAACTCATTGTTGCTAGTCAGATTCTCAAATATGTAAGAGGAAGGAATGTTGAATCACTGTATCGAATAGCCGAAGGTCAGGTCGAAATTGTCGAGTTTATTGCGGACAAAAATAGCAAGATTTTAAACATTCCATTAAAGAACATAAAATTTAAAAATGATACTATTATTGCAACCATTGTTAGAAAAGACAATATTATCATTCCTCATGGTAATGATGCCATACAACAAGATGATCGGGTTATTGTCATAACCAAAGATGAGAATATTAGTAACCTCGATGACTTGATTACCAGTATAAACGGAGGTTTAAAGAATGAACTTTGGAATGGTTTCAAAAAGTTTGGGAATATTATTGATATGTGAAGCAATTGCAATGGTGCCAACGCTTATTGTTGCTATATTGTATAAGGGTAGTGATATTTTAGCATTTGTCTATACGATACTTATTATATTCACATCTGGACTGCTGATTGCATCCGTCAAACCAAAGTCAAAAAATATTTATGCTAGAGATGGTTTTGCAATTGTAGCCATTGGATGGGTTTTAATTTCCTTTTTTGGGTCGCTCCCTTTTGTTTTCAGTGGTGTGATTCCTTCCTTTGTCGATAGTTTTTTTGAAGCGTCTTCCGGATTTACAACGACTGGGGCAAGTATTCTAACTGAAATTGAAGGACTTCCAAAAGGTATTCTTTTTTGGAGAAGTTTTACACATTGGGTTGGAGGTATGGGTGTGCTTGTCATGACGCTTGCTATACTGCCATCTCTTGGAGCTGGCAGTCTTCAAATTATGAAGGCAGAAAGTCCCGGTCCCAATCCAGGCAAACTTGTGCCGAAAGTTGGACATACGGCTAAGATTCTTTATGGTATCTATTTATTGATTACAATTATTGAGGTTATTGCCTTGAAGATTGCAGGTATGTCATTATATGATGCCTTAATCCATACTTTTGGTACTGTGGGAACGGGTGGGTTTTCCAATAAGAATTTGAGTGTTGGTGCTTATAATAATACATCTTATGAAATAATCATTACTTTCTTTATGTTGGTATGTGGTACTAATTTTGCGCTTTATTATCAGGCTTTAAAAGGCAATATCAAAGAAATTTTTAAAGATCAAGAATTTAAATTTTATGTTAGAATGGTTTTCATTGCAATTACTCTAATAACTTTGAATATCTATGGAAGCGTCTTTGAAAACTTAAGTGAAGCTTTAAGGCGATCTTCTTTTCAGGTAGCCTCTATTATAACGACGACAGGATATGCAACGGCAGATTTTAATCAATGGCCAGTTTTCAGTAAGATTATCTTATTATCTTTGATGTTTTTTGGTGGCTGTGCTGGGTCAACTGGAGGCTCAATAAAACATATTCGTATATTGTTGTTTTATAGAGCAATGAAAAGACAACTACTAAAAATTATTCATCCGGGAGCGGTATATACTGTCAAATTCAACGGTAAATCTATTGATGAAGATGCGTTGATGGATATATTATCTTTCTTATTTATGTACATTTTTGTCTTGCTTATTGCAGTTATTATTATTTCTTTAGATGGAAAAGATATGATGACTTCTATATCAGCTGTAGTTGCAACAATTGGAAATATAGGGCCAGGTTTTGGAATGGTTGGTCCTGTTGGTAACTATGCGGCGTTTTCTCATATGAGTAAAATGGTACTATCATTGTGTATGATTATTGGAAGACTTGAAATTTATCCTATTTTATTGTTGACCATTCCAAGCTTTTGGAAAAAGGTAAACATTTAATATATAGCTTGTAATAAGTATATTATATGAAATTTATCCCGAACTACCGTTTCTAAGACTCCCTCTTCTATAAGAGAGAGTTAAGAAACGCTACGTTCTCGATTCGGTTTTCTAAACGTTTAGTGGGAGAGAGAAATTCACACTGAACGTAAGAAAACTATTCACAATCAGAATTAGATGGTTTGAACTCAAATATAAATGCTGAAGTTTAGCTATCAGTTATTAGCGATTAGCTTAAAGGAAAAGACAAAAAGATTAGATGAAAGCTAAAAGAGTAAAAACATTAATTGCAAATCATATAGATGAAGTATATTGGCAGAACTGCGGTTCTGTCATTTTTTTGTAATCATAATCATTCATTTAAAAATATACATTCAGAAGATGATGGAATAAATGAAAATAAAAAGAGAAAATCCAGTAGACGGTTGGCAATAAGGGGAATATAATTAAAATGATTATATATGTGTTGATAGGAGCGTATTAAGATCATGATGATTGAAACGAGTCAATATTTGCGTCGTGTAGAACTTTTGCGGGATAAGATTTCTTCTTTTACGGAATACCCATTTTCTTTACCGGCATTTCGTAATCTAGAAACCTTGGACTTTCATCCTCAAGTGACATTCATTGTCGGAGAGAATGGGATGGGGAAATCAACATTTTTAGAAGCCATTGCGGTTGCCTGGGGATTTAACGCGGAAGGGGGGACGATGAATTTTACTTTTTCAACCCGGGAATCACATTCGGATTTATACCAGTTCCTTCGTTTAGTAAAAGGCATTAAAAAGCCTAGTGATGGTTTTTTCCTCCGTGCCGAAAGTTTTTATAACCTGGCTACAAACATTGAAGAGCTGGATGAGGGGGGAGGCGGAGCACGCGTTATTGATTCCTATGGAGGGCGTTCCCTACATGAGCAGTCGCACGGCGAAGCTTTTTTTACCACCTTTATGAATCGTCTTTCAGGTGATGGCTTATATATATTGGATGAACCAGAGGCCGCTTTATCACCATTACGGCAGCTGGCCATGATCTCTAGAATTCATGAGTTGGTTTGCCGGTCTTCTCAGTTTATTATTGCAACTCATTCACCTATTATCATGGCCTATCCCGATGCGACCATTTTACGTTTAACGGAAAATGGACTTGAAACAGCTTGTTATGAAGAGACAGAACATTATCAAATCATGAAAGATTTTATTAATAATCGTGAGCGTATGCTTCGTATTCTTATGGAATCTTAATTTTCGGGGGGATTATTATGAATATTGAAGAAGTAAGAACGTATTTCTTAAGTAAGTCCGGGGCCGGTGAGGACATGCCATTTCATATCCCGGTTCCTGTATTTAAAGTAGGTGACAAAATGTTTGGATTGATTAATATTCATGAGCCGGATCGAGTCAGTATTAATTTAAAGTACGATAAAGAAAAGATTGACGATTTACGAGAGGCGTTTGTGGAAATACAACCGGGTTATCATATGAACAAAACACACTGGAACACGATTTATTTAGATGGAAATTTAGAAGATGATTTTATTAAAGAATTAATTGATATCTCTTATCGTATTGTTTTTAAATCACTAACTAAAACAAAACAAAAAGAAATTTTAGGGGAATAAATAGGAGGGAGAATATGAGACACTGGATCTATCCGGCTAATCCAAAATATTATGATGTGATAGCAGCTTTTACGCAAGAATCCCAGACGGCCTGGCCTATGAATAGTAAAGTAGAAGTAGGAGATGATGTCTATATTTATTCTGGTGCACCGTTTAAACAAATCCTGTTTAAGTGTGAGGTAGAAGCGATCAATATCCATGTGGATGATGTTATGGATCAAGCGGAAAAATATGCGAAAGTTGAAGGAAAAGCACCAAAGAAAATGTTTATGCTGTTGAAAACTCTAGAGCAATTTGAAACAGATTCAGGCAGTTTGGTATCCTTTCAAGCATTAAGGGATCATGGGCTAAAGGGAAGTATTATGGGACCGCAGTGCTTAGAGAATAATGAGACATTGCTTGAGTATATTCTTGAGATGTGAAAAGGGAAATTTCCTAATAAATATTTTTAAAAGTCATTTACCATACTGGTTAACCAGTATGGTTTTTTTGGGAAGGTGCATTGTCAATCCATTGGTTTGAAAGAAAAATGAATTATATATATGATTTAAATCGCTGATAAATTATAAAAAATGATTAAAATTATGGTAAAAAGTCATCAATATGGAAAGAAATTTTGTTATAATGTTTTTATGAGGTTTAAAAGTACAAAAAATGATAAAAAATTACAAAGGATTGGAGGATAGTTTATGAATGATATTGCGAAGAATCCATGAATCTCGTATCTAATTCTACTAGAAATGGCAACAGACAAATCCATTATATGAGGAGGCGTTAGATGCAGAAAAAATCAATACGTATATGTTTGATTATTTTACTCGTATCATTCATAAACCCTATAGGTGGGTTTTCATGTCATATGTGATTATGTCAAGTTATTTTTGTTTGTTAATAATAGCTCATTGGATGGATTGATTTGATGACATGATTGAGAAGAAGTGTTTCAATGAATAAAAGATGGAGAGGAGAATGAGTGTGACCAAAATAAGAAAAAAGTGGTTGAGTTTACTGTTAGTAACAGTCATGATGACATCAAGCGTACCATTGTATGGACAGGAGCCTATTAGTGTCGAAAGTCAACAATCAGCAACTGTTGAGTTAGTCGATGACAGTTCTAATACACTTGATGAACAGAATAAAAGCATCATTGAAACTGTAGATGAGGACACGGTTCCTCAGGAATCTAGTGACAGTGCATTCAGTGCATTGGAATTCGAGGCGGTTTCAGCTTTAGAGGCCTCAGGAACGCCTAGAATTCTTGATATTAACTTTGGATTTAATCCTGATTTTCAAGAAGTAACGGTACCTGCAGATACCCTATGGAATTTGCAGTTCGATCAGGATGCAGATGTGGGTACCCTTACCGATGATTATATTTACGTCTTGGATCAAGAAGGAAATCAAGTGGAGATATCGGTGGTGCGGAAGGACTATCAAAGTATCTATATCGCGCCAGAACAAGGATCATATTTGCCAGGTCAATCGTATCGTTTAGTGCTTACGAAGGGTATTAAGAACCAAAAGGGAGAGTCTCTAAGCCAGACGATCAACGTACCCTTTACCAGTGAATATGGTCGATGGGAAGCAGGAGATTCAGCCTTCTTAATGGGAACGTTTGCAGATGATGTGCAAAAAATGAACGCAGGAGAAGCTTCGGGATTATTCTTTTATTCTGTGATGCGTGATCTTTCGCTGGAGCAAGAAGAAACTTATGAAATTGGGATTCGAGCGGATATAGAAAAAGACAGCACGATTGGATTAGATCGGGAAGTGGATAGCAATCCCGTGATTATGACCCTGACGTTGTATGAAGATCGCAATCATCCGATCTGTCAGGATTTAGAGGTGAGAGCTTCTGATTTTGAGGAGGGATTTACAGATCTAAAGTATCTTTTTACCCTTCCTGAGGATGATGCGGGAAATACATTGATATTACAGCTAAAGTATTGGAATTTGGAAGATAAGAATAATATCTGTAACCTGAGCGTCGATAACGTTCATATTGGGAAAGTACCTTTGTATCAGTTGGATGCAAACTATCTTCAAGGGAGTCACACGATTAACTCCGTGATCATGAGTGAAGATAACGGATATAGTCCACAAGTTCAGAGTAATCCTTCACTATCCCTTGAGCAGCTTGATTCCGGGAATTTTAGGGTTACATACATCTCTCATGACCTCGTGGAAACAGATACGGACGGGGATGGACTTTGTGACGAGATGGAGAGAAATGGATTCGTCTATTCAATCGTTAAGGGATTTGAGCTGTGGAATGGTGAAGAAGGGGACAAGTATTATAAAACAGATCCCACTCAGTGGAGTACTGACGGGGATCCTTATGGTGATCAGGATGAAGTGACTGGACTGCACATTGACAGTTCTATAGAAGAACCGGGTAATGATCCCCTAGTCGCATCTTTTCCGATTATGTCCATAGATGTTTCGGGATATACGATTGTGCCACAAGGGGAAATCAGCCTATCAAATAGTAAATCTGTCAGCGCGGAGTTTTCTGAATCGAGTTCTACGACGGATACGGTCTCTGACAGCAGTACCAAGGGAGGAGAAGTTTCGGTATCACATGAATTCGGGTTGACGGGAGGGACCTCTGTAAGCGCTTCTGCACATTATGAAAAGACGCATAGCACAGAACATAGTGTGACGAAGGAAACCGGCAGTACGAATGGAACCGCACAGGAATGGGCGCAGGCGATAACTTCCAATCCGGGAGAAGCGGCCCATCTTAAACTGAATGTAAAATTAAAAAACAGTGGAACGGCAACCGCTCGGGATATTATTCCTACATTTAATATCTCTATTGGTGATCGTTTGCTGACAACGGTAACACCCAGTTCAGTCAATGTTTTGAGACCGGACATGGAAACCGAGGAATTTATCATAGACAGTGATTCAGATGGTGATCCTATCATTCTTACTTTAAGTGAATTGAAATCTTTGCAGTTAGGGGCACCTCTTAAGATTAAACTTTTGGATGAACAAACGGATGCCAAAGTGAGCAGGTGGGATGAAGAAACGAATAACTGGGATACGGTTGCCAGTTGGATTGATTCAAAAACCCAGATTGAAAGCAGAACCGCAACTTTACGTCTGGGACAGGATCAAGAAGTGCAGGAGTACAAAGTATTTGCCGGCAGTGATTATTACAGTCCGCAGATTACTTTGGGGCAGGCATTGCTTCATATTAGCAATTACCAAAAACGGGAAGACGGCATCTATATCAATGGTCAGAAGATGACGTCTCAATGGGTTGCAGGCATTGCCAATATGCCGGAAGACTATATGACCAAGAATCCGCCGAAAGACAATGATCTGATGAACCTTGTTCTGACGCCGGGTATGCAGATATCTTTGGATTCCAGGAATTTTGAGCCTAGAATTATTTGGGCCAAAAACTATCATACCATTCAAGATTATCAGCAAAAAGTGGAAGCCTGGATTGTGTCGGGGATGTATCCGATAGAACGGGTATATGTGAAAGGGATTCAAAGTGGGCAGTCAGCAACGGTTCTTATGTCCAAATCTGCGGACAGCTTGTATTATGAAGCCAATTTGCCAGATGATTTTGTTGCTTTGGAAGTAGGCGCAACAGATCGTAATGAAGAAACTATAGTTTTTAAACTGGATGGTTCGGAAGAGCAACAGCTTAATGATGGGGCAGAATGTTTCTTCCAGGGAGCAGGGTATGAGCAGGGTGGTTACTATGCAAAGGGTCAGCCGACGACCTTTAACTGGACAAGACAATCGCAGTTTATTGGACCCCAAGATGAACCGGCGCTTAGATGGAAAAAACAATCCGAATATACGATTGTCAGTTCTCCGGTAGTGGTGGGTGATGATAAAATCTATGTAATGAGTGTTGGAGCAACTTCCGTATATGGTGATAATCGTCGTCACGTTTTAAAATCATCTGATGGTACGGACTTGTGGGGTTATTCAAAATCTTATGGATATCCGCAAGGGCAGCCTTTTGTTGATGCTCTGGGAAGGTTTTATGAGCCGTTTGACAGTGGTGGACCCGCTATATATGATCAGGAATGGACATATCTTGGAGGAGGACCTAAACTTAAACTCAATGGCTATTTCAATCGCACATCAGATAGAGGAGCAGGGTTTGCTGTTGGTAAGGATATGACTCTCTATGGCATTTTTGATAAGAAGTTATTTGCCTTTGATCGCTCTACTGATGGTGATGCTGAAATGATTCTTACAACAAAATGGGAATATGCATTAGATGCTACTGATGATTTTACAAATTCCAGTCCTGCCATCGGTAAAGATGGGACGATCTTTGTGGCAGGCGGAAATCATGTCTATGCGCTTACTCCTTCAGATCAAACATGCGAAGAAAAATGGAAAAAAGAGTTTGACTTAAATACAGCAGCTAATGCGACATTTGCGTATACCGTTCCGGTAATTGGGGATGATGGAACGATTTATATTTTAGATACCCTTGGGGATCTCAGGGCTTTAAGTCCTGATGATGGAAGTGTTTCATGGATGCATGATGAAAATCACTGGCTCCAAGATATAAAGAAAGATTGGACCGTTCAGGCACCTGCTATCGGGGCTGATGGTAACATCTACTATGGGACCGCAATTAAGTATGGGGGTGGGGATGACATTAGTGATTTTCTGGGAGGGCAATTGCATTCTATCAATCCAGACGGTTCCAAAAACTGGACGAAAAATCTCCCCTACGATTATGCAGACGGGGGTATCCTTTCCGCTCCGTTGATTGGAGCAGACGGAACCATTTACGTCGGAGATTATAACGGTATTCTATATGCGCTTGATCCAGAGGCGGAGGATGAAGATAAGATAAAATGGCAAGTTGATACCGGCGATGGAGAAATTACGACTTCCCCTGCTATGGACCAATACGGAAATATTTATGTAGCGGCAGGGAATACTGTGTATGCTTATGGACAAAAAAATGCTGGCGAATTCCAGTTTGCCAATCCATATCATACCATTGAGGAACAAGATGGCACAGTAACTCTGGAAATTGCCAGAACTGGGGGACTGGAGGGTGAGGTAACGCTTTATCCTTATATTTATGGAATTTCGGCAGACTCCGGGACAGATTATGTTGACTTGTCTGATCAACAGATTACCTTCCAGGATAGTGAATTATTTAAAAAAATCGAGATTAACTTAAAAGATGATGATGTGTACGAGGGGACTGAATGTTTGTATGTAACCCTTAGCTTGGATTCAGGGATTCCAACGGAAGAAGCCAGTATTGGCAGTCATGGCACAGCAATTATCACCATCATGGATAATGATGAATCTCCTTCAGATATTGAGATGTTCAAACAGGGAGAAGGCTATCTGCCCGGAGCTTATGATCTGGAAGCGCAGCAGCCGACTTCTGTAAACTATAACGGCTGGTCTAGATTTGCAGGACCTGAACAGAAACCGGAGAAAAATTGGGATTTTACAGCAGAAGGTATGCTGGTAAGTTCTGCGGCAGTGGCTTCTGATATGACTGTGTATGTCGGTTCAGCAAACATTGATAATTTAGAGGGTAAATTATATGCTGTTAATCCGGATGGTACACAAAAATGGGTTTTCCCAAGTGAGCCGGATACTGCAGTAGGACTTTTTATGGCAGCACCGGTGATCGGAGCAGATGGGACCATCTACGCATTTTGTACGGATGGCAAATTATATGCGCTTGATGCAAAAGGTAACAAAAAATGGGAGCAGCAGCTCCAACCTGGCGGGGAGATCCAGTTTTCACCGGCGATTGCCTCTGATGGAATGCTCTATGTGGGCGGAGACAAACTGTATGCGATCAATCCTGAAGCGGGTCCTAATGACAGGGTTAAATGGGACTTTGTAACAGAAGATGGAATAGAGTCTGCTCCCGCCATTGCCAGAGATGGTACGATTTATATAGGAGATGGAAATGGAATCTTATATGCGGTAGAGCCCAATGGCATCGAAAAGTGGCGCATTGAAATTGGTTCCGGGGAAAGTATCATGGGACAGATCGCAATCGGTTCCGATTATACCATCTATTTCGGATCTGATAAGGGAAAGGTTTATGCAGTGAATGCCGATGGTAGTCAAAAATGGGTATATTCTACCGGGTCTGTTCAGGCGATTTCACCAATTGTAGGATCAGATGGAACGATTTATATCGGTACCCAATCTCCCGGTAAACTGATTGCCATTGACGCAAGCGGAAGTCAAAAATGGGAGACTGCTGTTGAGGGTGACTTTATGTCTGCGCCGGTGATTGATTCGATGGGAACACTATATATTGGATCTATTGAAGGTGATAATGCTCCAGGAACGGGAACCCTATATGCTTTTAATTCGGATGGTCAGGAAAAATGGTCTTATGAAATAGGAGGGGGTATTTATTTTTCATCTCCTGTTATAGCAAAAGACGGCACCCTGTTTGTGACAGCTTGTGACAACAAGTTGTACTCCTTGGGCGGGCAGGGACAAGTCATGTTTGATGTGACTCAAAGCGCCGTAGATGAAGGGGCAGGAACTGTTAATTTGACCGTTAAACGGATCGGACCTGCTCAGGGAGAAGTAAGGGTAGACTATACACTTGAAAATGGGTCTGCAACCTATGGAGAGGACTTCCTGGGAAGTGCGGATACAATCGTTTTTGGCGATGGTGAGATCAGTAAGGACATTGCTATTGAAATCATTGACGATCGGACTTATGAAATTGATGATCAGACTTATGAAAAAACTGAAAACTTTAGTGTACAACTCACTAACCCTATGGGTGGTGTTGTACTGGGGAACAATAACAGAATAACGGTTATAATTAAAGATAATGATCCGATTCCTGCAGAGAATCTTCAATTCTTCCAGGGACAAGGCTATGCATGGGGGGGCTATTATGATGTAATGGCTACTCAGCCTACTGTATTTAACTGGACAAGGCAGTCCCAGTTTATGGGCGGATATACCAATGATGTCAAATGGGATATACCCCTAGGGGAAGTGACGAAAGCTATAACCACATCTCCGGTGATTGGGTCTGATGGTAGTATTTACATATCGGCAGATGATGAACTCTTTAAAGTTGATGCGGATGGAGTTGCTACTTCGTTGCATGTTTTTGATCAAACAATTACTGCGCCTATGATAGGTTATGAGGGGATTATCTATGTGGGTTGTCAGGATGGCAATTTATATGCCGTTAATTCCGATACCGGAGCAATTAATAATACTTGTGCAATGAATGAGAATGAGCCTGAACCTGTTTTGGATCCTCCAGTATTTGGAGGCGAATCATTTCCGTTAATTTATGTGACGACAGAATTAGGGAATCTTTATATTATTGTCGCTGATGGATCTGATTTGCACAAGCTAGATGATTATGTGTTTATGACCGACGTAAGCAGTGGACTTGCGATTGGAAGAAATCCATCTGGCTATCAGAGTGTCATTGCGGGTCAGGATAATACTATTGTTTCTGCCGGAGAATATGGCGATGTTCTTTCTACATTAGGTACGATGAACGGCACCATCATGGAAACGCCTGCTATCGGTGCTGACGGCACCATTTATGCAGTGAGTAATGATGTAGACAAAGGCGGTTTTCTGGGAGCGTTTACGCGAGCGGGTGTAGAAAAATGGAGTATTTATCTTGATTCCGATGTTATTATTCAGATTACTTCATCACCAGCTATTGCTAAAGATGGGACGATTTACTTTGGTGCAGATGATGGAAATCTATATGCCATTGACCCAAGTGATGGAAGTCAAAAGTGGACTTTCAATACGGGTGGCGTTGTTGAATCAACTCCGCTGATCGGGAACGACGGAACCATTTTTGTAGGTTCAAACAGTAATAAGTTCTATGCGATTAATTCCGATGGAATGCTTAAATGGGAATACGATGCGGGGTCTTCTATTCTATCTTCACCAGCCATGGGTAGGGACGGTTCGTTGTACTTTGGCACAGAAGACGGAAGGCTTTTGGCAGTAGGTGGAAAGCTTGGCGAGGTTGGTTTTGAATATTCAACCTATGAAGTCAATGAGAATGAGGGTAGTATTGATATTACTTTAATCCAAGAAGGCAGTACCCAAATGCCCTTGACTCTGGCTTGTTCTACTCAAGATGGAACAGCTATTGCTGGCGAAGATTATGTTGCAATTAGTGAAAACGTTGTTTTTGCACCAGGGGAAACAGAAAAGAAAGTAACCCTTACATGTATGGATGATGATGTATTTGAAGGTAGAAAGAATTTGAAACTTATTCTTAGTAATCCTGAATTTCCCGAATTAGGATTAGGTGATCTGATCCAGGCAACGGTTTACATCATGGACGATGATGAGATCCTGTTTGAACAGGGTCAAGGCTATGAACAGGGAGATTATGACGTTACAGCACCTCAGGCAGGCGCTTTTAACTGGAATCGAAGATCTTCTGTGGCAGCGATGGCGCAGCAAGATGCAAAATGGGCCTTTGCAACGGGTGATATCATTCAGTCTTCGGCTGCTGTTGGAGCAGATGGAACTTTGTACTTTGGCTCATTGAATCATAAAGTGTATGCTGTTAATTCGGATGGCAGTCAAAAGTGGGCATATTTAACCCAAGGGCCGGTTATATCTTCGCCAACCATGGGTGCGGATGGTATCCTTTATGTGGGTTCGAATGATCATTATTTGTATGCATTGAATCCGGATGGTAGTTTACAATGGAAATATGAGGCAGGTGGGGCATTGCAATCCTCTCCAGCTATCGATTTTGATGGCAATATCATCATTGGATCTATGGATCAATATTTGTACTCCATTGATAAGAATGGAACTCCCAACTGGAAGATGAGCACAGAAGGAGAAATCCTATCCTCCCCAGCTGTGGGTAACGATGGCAGGATTTATGTGGGGTCTAGAGATCAAAAACTGTATGCCTTTGATCCTAATGGTGTTCTGCTCTGGACTGTTGAAACGAAGGGTGATATTGAATCATCACCAGTGATAGCTAATGATGGCACCATTTATGTCGGGTCATTTGATGATACGCTTTATGCCATAGATCCTAATGGCAGCATTAAATGGACCTTTGCGTCAGATGATTGGTTCAAATCTACACCAGCTATCGGAACAGATGGTACGATCTATGGGGGATCCTTTGATCACTATTTGTATGCGATTGCTCCAGATGGTCATGAAAAATGGAAGTTTGATGCACAGGGACGGATTCAGTCTTCGGCCTTAATTGACGGAGAAGGAACTATTTATATTGCGACCCATGAGGGAATGTTATATGGTATTAACTCTGATGGAACGATGGCGGCTCAGATTGAACTGAATGAGGAAATCCAGTCATCTCCAGCGATGAGTTCCAATGGAACCCTTTATGTAGGGACTTCAGAGGGAAATCTCTACGCGATCGGAGAAATCAGTGCGGAAGAGAGGCCGATTTGGCCTGAAAATGCAGGTGTAACAACTGAAGAATTGCAATCCACTCAAGTGACTTTAAACTGGACAGCAGCACAGCAGGATGTAGCAGAGTATGGCATCTATCAAGATGGCTTGCTTATTACGACGGTTTCTGGAGATGCTCAAACCTGGTTGGTCACGGATTTAGTTCCTGAAACAGAATATACCTTCCAAATTCAGTATCAGAATGCGGTAGGTATTTGGAGTACCGATGGTCCTAGTGTGACTTGTACGACATTACAACAAGTTCCAGACTATACGTCTCCGATTTGGCCTTCAGATAAATCGTTATCAGTGACCCATGCAGGAGAAGATACCTTAATCTTACAATGGACGACTGCCACCGATGATATCGGGGCTACACAGTACCAAGTTTATCAGGATGATCAGCTCATTGACGTGGTTCAAGGATCTATTAATGAGTATGTTGTTGATAATTTAAGACCGGGTACAGCATACGAATACCGGGTAGAAGCAGGAGATGCTGCAGGAAACTGGAGCAGTGATGGACCAAGTGTAACAGGAGAAACACTTGTCAGTGACAAAGTCCAATTGACAATTGAGAAAGTGTTAGTCGGTCCAGGACAAGAGGTTATGCTTCCAATCACATTAAAAAATGGGACAGGCATCAGTGGATTCCAATTTGCTATTGGGTATGATCCCAATCAGATTACTTCCATTACAGCGGAAAAAGGAACACTCATTAGTAACAGTAGCGATTGGACCGTAACAGATAACCCTAAAGAAGGTAAACTGATGATTCTAGGATACAACGGATTGTCTCAGGGATTATCCATAGGTGATGGCGAATTAATTAATTTGCGGATCACTGTAAATAGTACAATGGGTCAGGAAACCATTATCCCGATTGTATTTGATGATTCTTATGATTTGCTGGCTATGGGACTCGATGAACAAAGTGTGTCTGTATTAGCTTTAGATGGGGAGATTAAGGTCTTTGCTTTCCCTAAAGGGGATGCGAATAATGACAGAGTAGTCAACGTACTGGATGTTGGTTATGCCGTTAATATGGCCTTAGAGAAAATTCAGCCGACAGAAAGTGAAAAAACTGCTGCAGATGTTAATCAGGATGGTAATGTCAATGTATTAGATGTTACGAAGATTGCAGATATTGCATTGAGATGGACTGAGTAGCGTAAACAGTATCAGCAAAACCGGGTCTGACGATGTAGGGAAGACCCGGCTTGCTGTATAGGAGTTGAACGATTTGAGAGCAAAACAGTATGCTAGTATGAAAACACTTTTTCTAACGATTGCAGTGATCATGATTTTTCAGTCATCTATTTTAATAGCCAGTGCGCAGGATTTGAAGCTGGTAGTCGGAACAATTACGGCACAACCAGGAGAAATCGTTGAATTACCGATTACGTTGGTGAGTACCGGTCAAGCTGCTATGGTGCAATTTGATTTATCTTATGATCAAGAACAACTACAGTTCCAATCGGCTTCACTGGGAAAACAGTTAGAATCTCAATATTCGCTAGGTGTCAATGAAGTGCAAGGAAAGCAAAGATTTGTTTTATTTAATGTTCAAGACGTTTTAATACCAGCTGGAGAAGTTCAGTTAATGACAGTTACTTTCAAAGTGAACGCTAATGGAATCGGTGCATTGGATTCACCTTTAGAGCTTAATGATGTGGTTATATCTGATCAACTGGGGAATGACATTTCATCTATTACTTTAATAGAAATGGGTTCATTTAGCCTGTCTATAAATTCAGATATTGAGATATCAATAGGAGATTTATCAGGTGAACCGGGAGAGTGGATTGATGCACCTATTACTTTTACGAGTTCGGGACAGGTGATGTTGCTTCAGTTTGATGTTTCGTATGATCCTCAGGTTCTAATATTTCGTAAAGCTGCACTTGGGGAAGCTTTGAAGAATGATTTTGTTTTGGACTCAGCTAATATAGATGGTAAGGAAAGAATCATTTTATACAGTCTTAATGGGAAGATGATTCCAGAAGGTGAAATTCAATTGGGAACCCTGACATGGATCGTCAGAAATGAAGGACAGAGTGATCAAAAATATCCGCTAGTAATTAAGAATGTGATGCTGGGAGATGAAAATGCTGCTCATATTACAGCACAAACCCTTGTCGATAACGGGCAATTTACCATGGATACCAGGTTTTTTCTTGAACCCAAGCAGCTCACATTAAGTCAGAATGGAGAAAAAGTAACGGTGGAAGCTTTTTTCTTTCCTACGAGTCCAATTGATGAAGAGAATTCAATAGTAACTTGGCAATCTAGTAATCCTGAGGTAGCTGAGATTGTTGGAAATGGGTTAAGTGCGGAAGTGTCTCCAAAAGCAGTGGGACAAGCGACAATTACAGCTGTTTTAGAGGATGGCAGTCAAAGTGAAGGTTGTAAAGTAATTGTAAATCCTCAATTTTTTGAAGGTGTAACCATTGACAGCAATAAACAAGTGGTTACTTTACAATTTAATGATCAATTGACTAATAATACGGTCAATCCGGAGTTATTAAAACAGGGGATTACTTTTGCTCAAAATGGTTCTGATTTTGTATCTCTAGTAGAAGAAGATATTGTTGAGATTCAAGATCATACGCTTATCGTAATATTTGATCAAACCTTGATCGGCAATCAGAATCGAATTAAAATACAGGCTAATACCCTGGGATTTGATTCCGAATCAATAATCGATCAAGACGTGATTACTCCACCGATTGTTGGGGTTAATGATGAGTGTTTTATTGCTACCGCCTCCTATGGTTCCAAGTTTGAGCCAGCGGTCGTGTTATTGAGAAACTTTCGAGATGAATACTTACTTACCAATACTTTGGGCAGGCGGTTTGTGGATTTTTATTATCATAATTCACCGCCTATTGCCAATTTTATAAGCAATCATGAGATACTAAAAGGCGTAGTAAGAGGACTGTTAGTTCCTGTGATTGGGGTAGTGTATCTGATCATGCATCCAGTAGTGACCATCATGATTGTGATTGGAATGATGGCAATGTTTGGATGGTGGCAACGAAGAAGGAAAGTGATTGCATTATAAAGAGAATTAATTATTAAAGATAAAGAAAATAATAAAACCCACTTACCGTACTGGATTATGAGTACGGTAAGTGGGTTTTATTGATTAAAAATGTAAACTATTTATTATAGATATCCAATGTCAAAAATAAAATTATTACGGTGAATGCATTAAATATTTTTCTTAGAGCTTAATTTCACAGGGCAGTTGGTTAGTTGGTTAGTTGGAAAGTTGGAAATAAAAGATAAAAAATCTATAATATAAGTTATAGGCTTGGAAATCTATAAATTACAATAATAGATTGTAAATATAATAATGAATACAAAAGATTTCACAAGGATTTCATATTAGTGGGGTATAATTTAGAAATGTAGATATTTATCTTGGCTTAATATACGAGAAATTTTAAATGCAGAAGGGTGAGCTTATGGATATTAAAATTTTAGTTGCAGATGATGATCCGATTTTTCGGGAACTCGTATGCGATATCGTAAAAAAAGAAGGTTATAACCCGATTCAAGCATCTGACGGACAGCAGACTCTAGATATTTTTTTCAGTTCAAATGACATTGATTTGCTAATATTAGATGTGATGATGCCTGAATATGATGGTTGGGAAGTCCTTAAAGAAATTAGAGAACACGCTGATGTTCCAGTGATGATGCTAACTGCTTTAGGAGATGAAAAGCACGAGGTATTGGGCCTAAAAAAAGGAGCAGATGATTACATTGCCAAACCCTTTAGTTATGAGATTTTTGTAGCCCGCCTCAATACACTTTTAAGGAAACTAAAAAAGGAACGGCTTATTGAAATGTCCATAGGAGAAATAAGTATCAATCAGGAAGCACACAGAGTCTTGGTATGTGACATGGAAGTTGAATTAAATCGCAAAGAATATAGCCTTTTACTCTATTTTATAAAAAACATCCACAGGGTATTAACTCGCGAACAAATATTATGTAGTATATGGGGTTATGATTTTGAGGGTGATATACGAACAATTGATACGCATATAAAGACGCTGCGGGCTAAGCTTTCGAAGTGTGGTCAATACATAAAAACGGTAAGGGGCAGCGGATATATGTTTGAGGTGAATCATGAAAACGATTAAAACGAAAATATCTTTATTATTTGCAATATTTATGGTTTCGTTAGTGCTTTGCGGCATTCTTTTGAATGCTTTATTTTTGGAACGTTATTATATCTATAAAAATAGAGATGTTTTCATAGAAACCAGCCAAAAAATTAGTGAGGAATATATTCATAACAAAAAAAATCTATCAAACTTTATAAGTTTGATAGATCGTATGGAAGGTATAAGTTGTACAATTGCTGATAGAAAGCTGAATATTAAATTTATTTCTTATCCTCAAAAATCAGATCCTGATGCAATACGGCTTCCTAAGGAAATTGAGCAACTTGCTGTAGACAATGAGATGAAGTTGTTAAAGTCGTATGTTTATACTGTGATTGAAAAACCTAACGATCAGGCACCTAAATTAGTTTTTTTATCACGTATGAGTAATGGAGAACTGATTATTCTCAAAAAACCTATGAAAGGTATTAGTGAGAGTGTTTTCATAGCAAATCAGTTTTATATTTTTGCGGGGGTTGTGATCATGCTTTTTGGTGGAATATTTATCGTTATTTTTTCAAAGAAGATCACCAGACCCATAATTGAAATGAGTCATGTTGCAGAAGCTATTTCAAATCTTGAGTTCAATAAACGTGTGAATAACAATTCAAAAGATGAAATTGGGAGTTTGGGAAGAAGTATTAACCGGATTTCTGAGAAATTAAGCACCAGTATGAATGCGCTTAAACAGGATGTTGAACGAAGAAAACAGCTTGTGCGAAACATGTCACATGAATTGAAAACGCCAATAGGTGTTATTAAAGGATATGCAGAAGGATTGAAATATGGTGTAGCCGATGATAAGAAAAAGATGCAGAAATATTGCACGGTTATTGCGGAAGAATGTGACAAGATGGATGGTATGGTACGGGAACTTTTAGACCTGTCCATACTTGAAACGAGTACGTTTCAGTTGAATGTGACTAGATTTAATATAGGTGAATTTATCCAAAATATAGCGGATCGGTTTACACCGGTATTAAATGAAAAAGGTATTAATATTGAATTGAAATATGAAAAAGATGATGAGATATGTGCTGATTATGAACTGCTTGAGCGGGTTATTAATAACTTTATTACCAATGGCATCCATCATGTGGAAGGCAGAAAATATATCGAAGTAATTGCGAAAAAGAAAGATAACGGCGTGAGAATATCTGTGTTTAATACAGGTAAGCCTATCTCAGAGCGTGATCTGGAAAATATTTGGGATGTATTTTATAAGGCAGACAAGGCAAGGTCAAGACAATATGGCGGTCATGGATTGGGACTTTCAATAGTGAGATTGATAGCGCAAATGCATGAAGGCATATGTGGTGTCGAAAATGTAAATGAGGGCGTATCGTTCTTTGTCGAGATACCTTAAATTTATTTAAAATTGAGGTATTTATTTCACCAGGATTTCACAAACAGATTTTATAATGTACCTGTAAGCAGTTGAAACTGTATTAACAGGTACATTTTTTATAATGAAAGGAGAATGTATAATGAAAAAGAATTTTTTATTAATTGCAGGCTGCATCCTTATAATGAGTTTAATGTCAATCATGGGATATGCTGCGTTGACAGTACCGGTACCACAAGAGGAAGCAAAACCTCCGGTAAATCAAAATCCGGGAACAAATCGTAATCAATATACACTCGAGCAGGCAATGAGTGACAATGCACAACTTTCTACCATTGCATTCAACGGTCTTGCGTTTATCACAGGTAGTGCGGGTGCAGATACGTTTATGCCGCCCGGTAAGGTTGCAGATTTCTTTGGTTTTCAGTATATGCGAGATGTGGACACAGCAGGTTATGGTCACAATACGACCTTTCTTACCAAAGCTGCAAGTAATGTCTTGTATATCTTAAATGATGAGCAAAAGACAAAACTTGCAGCATTAGCAAGAGAGCAGGCTCCTCTTTATACAAACTTTGCCTATAACCGTTTTCCACTGATGAATGCATTCCGTCGCAGCCTGGAGGGTAATATACCGGAGGGGTCAAATGGACTAGATCTAGAAGCCGTAGCTGACTATGCAGCTGGACTCTATAAAACAGATGCGGATTTAAGTTACAACCGTGCACTTGTGGTGGGAGAAATCATCAATTCCTTTACTTCAGAGCAAAAGGCATATTTAGAGAAAATGCAATTTAATAATTCCGCAACATGGCCATCAGTTGCTGAAGATGATGAACTTAAAAGAAGTATGAATCATACTGAATTTGTAGCTGTAATGACTTATGCCAGCGAGTTATTTTCTTGGTATAAGGGTGGGATTGATGCGGATGTATATTTTTGTCCCGAGCGTCATGGCACCTATTTTGGCGGGTTTTATATGAAGGACTATCCGGCCATGAACAATCCCGATTATTTTATAAGTACTGCTGTTACCGGAGACAGCGGTAAAGCATTCCTAAATATTTTAAATAGTGAACAGAGAGCATTGATTACTGGAATCATTGATGAGCAGCGTGACGCTCTTTCAGAAATATCAGAAATAAGAACTGAAGTTTCGACAGAGTTGCGCCAGGCCATGACTAGCGGTATAGTTGACAAGCAAAAGGTTTATTCTCTTATCGAGCGTTATGGGGAATTGGATGGACAGATGTCAGGACTTTATGCTTCTCGTTTTTCTGAAGTCAACAAAACCTTGACAGATGTACAACGGACTGAGCTGATAAAACTTCGAAATCTTGATGTTGTACCTGAAGGTGGATATAAGTTTTCTACACCGGTAGATATGCCGGAAATTCCTAATATCGATTTTATGTTTGGTACGGGCAATGTACCTGAGAATGCAGGTCAAATGATTGCTCCTGAAAGCTTTGGAAACATAAATGATACTAAAAAACAGGAAAACAAAAACAAACCCGGCAGGGAGGGGAAAAATCCGCCAAAACCACAAAATGAAACAGGTCCTGAAAAGCCTAAAAAAGCAAGAGTAACAATAAATGGGAGAAATATAAACTTTGATGTACCCCCAGTTATTAAAAACAACAGAACTTTAATTCCGGTTCGAGCAGTAACTGAAGAATTAGGGGCGAAAGTTGCATGGAATCAGAAAGATCAAACAGTTATAATAACCAAAGAAAATATTAAAATAGAGTTAGTTATTGGCAGAACAAATTCAAAAGTTAATGGTCAAATCGCTTCTTTAGATGCACCTGCAGAGATTATGAATGGAAGAACACTCATACCTTTGAGGTTTATTGCGGAAACTTTCAATCTAAAGGTAGGTTGGAATCAGGAAACGAGAACAGCAATCATTGAGGAATAACCATATCAAAGGGGGAGCTTTATGAAAAAGAACAGTTTTATGACTTTGTTGGTTGTAATAGGCATGATTTCTTCAGTATTGATTGGGATAACTTATATTGCACAAGCTGCATATACCGATTCATCTTTTGATGGAAGCATCATATTAGGAAGGCCAAACAACAGCTCAATAACTGCCAATATTACAGCAAATAATCAAAGTCAGGTGTATTTGGCATGGGGTGAGAATACGAATGAATATTCGCAAAAAAGCAGTATACATGAAGCATCTAACTTGGGTCCGGCGGTTTTTGAGATGGATGGATTGAAAACTGATAGAAACTATTATTACCGCTTATTCTTTAAAGATTCAAATGATACTGAGTTTAAAAACACCGCGGAATATACTTTTAGAACACCAAGAGCTGAGGGTGAAAGTTATACATTTGTTGTGCAAGCGGATTCTCATTTGCTGAATAAAGCGGATCACGAATTATATGAAAACTCCATGAAGACAATGGCCGGATATAATCCGGATTTCATGTTCGATTTAGGAGATACCTTTTTAAATGACCAAGTAGATAACCCACAATATCAAGATTATGAAACTATCAGAAGCACGAGTTTTCAGCAGCGATCATTCTTTGATATTGTGACACGGAATGCACCGCTTTTCCTTACGATTGGCAATCATGAAGGAGAATATGGATATTTTCTGGACGGCACGGATAAAAATCTAACTGTGATGTCAACTATAGCAAGAAACACCTATTATCCTAATCCTGTTCCTGATGAATTTTATTCAGGCAATGCGCAAGAAGAACCTTTTGTTGGTTTGCCACAGAATTATTATTCATTTGAATGGGGAGATGCTCTATATGTTTCAATTGATCCCTATCGATATTCTTTAAATGAACCTTATAATGGTAAGGATGGCTGGCAGTGGACATTAGGAAAAATGCAGTATGATTGGTTTAGGAAGACACTTGAAGAGAGCCATGCAAAGTATAAGTTTGTATTTGCCCATCATGCCATAGGAAACATGCGCGGTGGGGCAGAGGTTGCAAATTTATATGAATGGGGCGGCTATGATCGAAACGGAAAATATTTATTTGATGAAAAACGCCCCGGTTGGGGTAAACCAATACAGCAAATTATGAAGGATACTGGCGTGACGATATTTTTTCAGGGGCACGACCATTTATTTGCCCGTGAAAATGTAGATGGTGTTATTTATCAAACATTACCAAAGCCGGCTGAAAGAATTGCTGATAAACAATCAAATGGAAATTCATATCCTGATTGTGATACGCTATTGAATTCAGGCTTTTTGAGGGTGAATGTAACACCTGAAAATGTCCAAGTTGACTATCATAGAAATTATTATGTTTCCACTGAACCTCAGGATGGAAATACGGGTATTGTTTACAGCTATGCTGTTGATACAGAGCACAATGTAAAAGTGTTAAAGTCGACTTCCGATGACTTCAGTACCTATGGAGGGGGGGAAGATAATAGAAAGGTAAAAAAGAATGATAATGGAAAGGAAGACAAGAAACAAAGAAACCACAAAGGCAATAATATAAAGATTGAAATAAATGGAAGAAAAGTAAAATCTGATGTACTGCCTTTTATTGATGCTAATGGTCGTACACAAGTACCGGTACGATTGCTTGCAGAGCAATTAGGATGTGAAGTATTTTGGGAAGAGGATGGTCAAAAGGATACGGTTAGTATAAAAAAGGGTGATGTTATTATTCGACTTAAGATTGGTGAAAAAAATGCTAGGGTCAATGGTAAGCTAAATCAGTTGGATACCGCTGCATTTATTAAGGAGAGTAGAACTTTTGTACCCGTTCGATTTGTCAGTGAGGTTTTGAATGCTAAAGTAGATTGGGTTAGTAAAAATAATATGGTAAAAATAACAACAGATGATGTAATAGGAGAAAAAACAGAAGAAAAAGTTGTTAGTGGTTCTAGAGGCGGTATTGTACTTGGATGCCCTACCGATACATCAGTAACAATAAAAGCAATTGCAAATGGTGATATTGATGTTTATTTTGAATATGGCAGTTCGGTGAATAGTATGTCAGGAAAAACGAGAACAGCATCTTACAAAAATGGGATAATTATTGAAACTGTCATAGGTAACCTCAATCCTGATACACAATATTATTATCGGATGCTGACTCGTAAAACCGGTGATTCGGAATATACAGCAGGACCGATGGGGACATTTCATACCCAGCGCAATACCGGAGAAGATTTTACTTTTACAATACAGGCAGACTCACATCGAGATGAAAACAGTGATATCGCCATTTACAATACAACTTTGCAGAATGTATTAAAGGATAAGCCAGATTTTCATATTGATCTCGGAGACACGTTTATGGGTGAAAAGCTTGGGAAAACCAGAGAAGGAACATTTCAAAGATATTTAGAAGATCGGTCCTTATTTACAAAAATAACAGATTCTATTCCGCTCTTTCTTGTAAATGGTAACCATGAAGGTGAAAATGGATGGAATATGCAGAAAAGCACTGATAATGTAGCCATATGGGCATCAAATGCTCGACTGCTTTATTATCTGAATCCGCAAAATGGTGGTTTCTACACAGGATGTACTGCAGGAAATGGAAATTATTATGCCTATACGTGGGGAGATGCACTCTTTGTCATGTTGGATCCATTCTGGTTTTCTGAGAAAAAAGCGCAAGGAAATGAAGATGGTTGGAATTATTCACTGGGCAAAACACAGTATGATTGGTTTAAAAATACGCTCGAAAACAGCAGCGCAAAGTACAAATTTGTATTTATTCACAATCTTGTAGGCGGCTATGGGAAGGATGCCCGAGGCGGCATCGAAGCATCAGAGTTCTTTGAATGGGGCGGGAATAATTTTGATGGCAGTTATGGTTTTGATCATATGCGTTCGGGTTGGGGTAAACCCATCCATCAGCTTATGGTTGACAATCAAGTTACAGCAGTTTTTCACGGACATGACCATTTTTATGCAAAACAGGAACGTGATGGTATTATATATCAACTTGTGCCGCAGCCAAGTCATCCGGGTAACGATGTTAAAGATGCTGCAGAATATAGCTATAAAGAGGGCAAATTTTTGCCATCATCGGGACATCTACGAGTTTCAGTAGGGGATGAAAAGGTTAAGGTTGATTATATTAACTCGTCGTTGCAGGATAATGAAAATGGGCGTATTGTAAATACGTATTTGATGAATTAAAAATAGCTATGGGCATTGCTTAATTTGCATCAAGCTTAAAGATAATGTATAACAAAAGAAAACATCTGATATAGAAATATATTAGGTGTTTTCTTTTGAGTTAAAATCTAAGATTAATTTACATTAAATAGATCTAGGAAAATTTATACCGGATTATAGAATTAAAGAAATAAACTTAATATAAGTAATTTCTATAGTTCTTTTTCAAGTCATTGTAATATTTTATATGTGTATAATTTAATAAAAACTCATGATAAAATATAGCATATTAATACGATTATTAGGAGGAACTAAAATGGCTAATTATAGAGAACTATGGGAAAGTTTGGGTGTGGATTTAAAAAAACATGATGAATTATGTGCAGTATTACCTGAGTTTTTTGAGGAAATTTATTTAAGTCAGAATGATCGACCGGAAAACATGAACTATTTTAACTTTGTTGTATCAGAAATTCATGGCTATCGGATTCAGGAATTAGCTGATCATAAAGAAAAAGGCGCAAAGGTAGTTGGAACTTTCTGTGTATATGTACCAGATGAAATAACGTTTGCAGGCGGCGGCATCGGCATCGGTTTATGCGGCGGTTCTGATTTCTGGATTCCTGACGGGGAAAAGGTATTGCCTCGAAATACCTGTCCTCTGATCAAGGCATCTATTGGGGCAAAACTGGGAAATACTTGTCCTTACTTCTCTTCAGCTGATTTACTAGTTGGAGAAACAACTTGTGACGGCAAGAAAAAAGCCTGGGAAATACTTGGAGAGTATACCCCTGTTCATGTAATGGATTTGCCACAAATGAAACGAGAAAAAGGTAAATTGCATTGGATGGATGAGATAAAGATCTATAAAGACAAGATCGAAGAACTAACAGGAACAGAAGTTACAAAAGAAAACCTGGAAAAATCTATTAAACTGATTAACGATAAGCGACGAGCCTTACAAAGACTATATAACCTCAGAAAAGAGGAAAATCTTCCTATCAGTGGAAAGGATGCATTATTAATTACACAGATTGCATTCTATGACGATCCGGAACGGTTTACTGAAAAAGTTCATGCGCTTTGTGATGAACTGGAAAAAAGAGCAGCAGAAGGCGTCAGTGTATTTGCGGAAGGTACACCGCGAATTTTGGTAACAGGTACGCCAATGGCCATACCAAACTGGAAAATGCATCATTTGATAGAAACAAGCGGCGGCGCAGTGGTTTGCGAAGAAACTTGTACCGGCGTGAAATACTTCCAGGATCTTGTCAATGAAGATAATGAAACCATGGAAGATCAGTTGAGATCATTAACAGACAGATATTTAAATATTAATTGCGCTTGTTTTACCCCTAATGATGGCAGAATTGATGATATTATCCGATTATATAAAGAATATAAAGCGGATGGGGTCATTTATTATTCCTTACCATTCTGCAGTACCTATGCCATAGAATACAAAAAAGTTAAGGAAGCACTTGAAAAAGAAGGTATTCCAGTCATTATGATTGAGACAGACTACAGTTTGCAAGATGCGGGACAAATCAAGACAAGGTTGGAAGCGTTTTTTGAAATGTTAGATGCACCTGAAAAGTAATATGAAATCTGCTCAGAAAAAGGCGATAAAATGAATGATAAGCAAAAAACATATATATTATTTCCTTCACATGCACATGGATTATCATTGGAAAAACAATTAAAAGAACATCAAATAAACTATACAATTGTACCAACACCAAGACAGCTCAGTACAAGTTGTGGTATTTCCATTATGATCGATCCATGTTGCAAAGAAAATGTAGAGAACATTCTAAAAGAAAACAAAAATATTGAGACATTAGGTATGCATACCATTGAAGTCAAAAAAAGAAAATGGTTTAGCGATTAGCTATACATATCCAATGTCAAGGATAAAGTTATTATAGTGAACACATTAAATATTTTTTATAGAGTTTAATATCAGAGGGCAGTTGGTTAGTTGGAAATAAAAGATTAAGGAATCTATAGTTTAAGTTATCAGCTTGGAAATCTATATAAATAATTTTTATTGCGGGTTTGCAGGAAAAACGAAGGCAAGATTGGGGACATTCCACAAGGTACGAGTGGTGTGTCCCCATGTTGCAAGAGTATATATTACTACAGTTATTGAGGGAGTGAGTCAATTGTTTTCGATTGGAATTGATATGGGCTCAGTAGGAACAAAAGCCGTTATTTATAATGGTGAAATGATCGATAAAATAGTCATTCCAACGGGATGGAGTCCTAAAAATGCTGGAACAGAAGTTTTTAATGCGCTATTAAAAAGGAATAATATTAAAAAAGAGCAAGTTAAAAAAATTATTACGACAGGGTATGGGCGGTCATCTTTAGATTTTGCCGATAAAGCAGTGACAGAGATTACCTGTCATGCGAAAGGGGCCTTCTTTTTAAACGAAAACATTCGAACGGTTCTCGATATTGGGGGACAAGATAGTAAAGTCATTGCGTTAGATGAAGCTGGAAATGTATCGGATTTTTTAATGAATGATAAATGTGCAGCAGGAACCGGAAGGTTTCTTCAAGTTATGGCGACCCTTTTAGAAATGGATGTGGAAGATTTTAGTGCAATAAATAGTACTGTAAAGCCACAAAAAATATCTAGTATGTGTACGGTTTTTGCAGAATCAGAAATTATCAGTCTCCTGGCTAATGGTGTAGAAAAAGAGTCTCTAGCGCTTGGCATCTTAGACTCTATAGCCAATAGAGCAGTTTCTATGCTCAAAAGGGTCGGCATCCATTCAGAAATTGGTTTTACCGGAGGAGTTTCCAAAAGTAAAAATTTAGTCACGCTCATTGAAGAAAAGACTGGTTTAAATCTATATTCACATCCCGACTCTCAAATTGCTGGAGCACTGGGTGCGGCTATAATAGGTTGGAATAAAATAAATTTAGGATATATCGAGTGAAATATAGAACTTACATTATCAAGTTTGCAGAAAAAGCAATATTGAGGGTATTCCACAGTGAAACATTCTATATTTTAATTCCTTAATCTTTTACTTCCAACTAACCAACTAACCAACTAACCAACTTTCCCCTAATACTAAAATTAATGAAAAATATTTAATGCATTCTATATAGCTTAAATGTATAATTTCATAAAAACATCATTATTGTAAACCTTTCAACATTATGATAATATGGAACTGTGTCTTTTATGAGAAAAGTGTCGACAAAATTGGAAGACAATCGATGTTAACATGTTAATTTTGAGAGAGGTGTTTATAATGATTTATACAGTTGAAAAGGGGAGAGTGTGTTTTGGTGAGCCGATTGGGATCCTGATGCTGGATTCTTATACCCCTTTTATTCCCGGCGATGTAGGTAATGCATCAACCTATGATTTTCCAGTTAGATATGAAATTGTCCAAGGAATCACAGTTGAAAGAATGTTAAGTGACCGTTTGCATGAAGATAAAGAAGCATTAGATATCGTACTAAATGCAGCGAGAAATCTTGAAAAACAAGGGGTAAGAGCTATTACTTCAGACTGCGGCTTTATGATGGTTTTTCAAAACTATTTAAAAGAAAATTTGAAGACACCCGTATTCTTATCTAGTCTCTTGCAGTTACCCTTTATTTTCAGTATTATTCCAAACAGCAAAAAAGTTGCTATTTTATCAGCAAATGGTGACACATTGGATAAAGTATTACTGAAAGATTTAAAAATGAAATCATTAGATCAAGTCATTATAAAAGGATTACAGGAAAAGCCTCATTTTAATGATGCCATTGTCGTGGAAAACGGCGTATTGGATGCTTGTAAAATTGAGGAAGAGATGGTAGAAGCTGTGGGTGAATGCTTAGAACAAGAGCCTAATATTGGTGCTGTTCTCCTAGAATGCAGCGTGATGCCACCTTATGGAAAAGCAGTATATGATAACTTTGGTCTTCCGGTATTTGACTTTTATACCATGATCAATTATATGTGCAGTGCGGTTGTAAAAAAGAATTTTCAAGGAATTATGTAGTTTTTGTCAATTTTAAGTATTCATTTACATTTAATATATAAATATTTATAAATCATGGCATTCTTCTCTTTAAGTCACAATTCAATAATAAACAATAATTTAAGCTAGGTTAAACACCTGGCTTTTTTTTTATTTAATAGTGATCAGTGATTTAAGAATTCGACCTATCAGGTTTTCAATTTATGTGATATTGGGACATTTCATGCGGTACAATGGGTGTAACCTTAATATTGCATTTTCTTACAGATTATAAAGTGAAAGCAAGGTTGATATTGAGAAGATATAGATTTTTGACTTTGGTGAGGTCACTTTGTATACAGAATAATGATTTGATTATATTATAACTATATAAATTGTATTAAAGTTTATACATTTAAAATTGCGAAGGAAAGATGGGGACACACCACTCCGTACCTCGTGGAATGTCCCCATCTTTCCTTCGCTTTTCCTGCAAAACCTGCAATGTAAGTTCATATAAAAAGAAATGTAATTGACATAACCTAAGTTATGTTACTATAATATTATAAACAGGTTTATAATATTAACGCATTTGTGATGCTATAAAATTTTATTGAGCAAAAATTACAGTTTAAACAGATCATATTATATATTCTTTCTAAATGATTATTGTTATAAAGTTAGAAATCACAGTAAAGGAGTGAAGTTATGATAAAAATTCAAAAACTAAATTCAGATTTAACTCAATTAATGAAACAAGCTTGGGAAATTAGAGAGAAAAATTTTTCACCTTTAATTGAATTTGATATCCCTCAAGATACCATGACAGTTAGTTTAACGGGGTCATACTGTTCTTTAGATTGTGCACATTGTGGGGGATACTACCTAAAGGAAATGAACACCATAGATGAAGCGCGAAAAAAATTATCTTTAGATCATCATACAAGTTGGTTGGTCAGCGGGGGATGTGATCAATTTGGCGCTGTTCAATTTAATGAAGGAATGGAATTTATTAAAGAAGCAAGACAAAGATCAAAAAAAATTAATATGCATGTAGGGTTGATTGCTCAAGAACAGATTGCTAAAATAGTTAGCTTAGTGGATTGCGTTTCATTTGATTTTGTAGTAGATGATGAAACCATTAAAGAAGTTTATGGATTAAAACGAACTGCTTCAGATTATATTGAGACGTATAAAAGCTTAAGAGCTGCAGTTAAGGTTGTTCCACACATTTGTATCGGATTAAAAGGTGGAGAAATTCAGGGGGAATACGAAGCACTTAAGGTATTAAAAGAATTAGGGTTGGATGAACTGGTTTTTATTATTTTTATTCCTACGCCAGGAACACGATATGCAGATCGAACGCCATTAGCACTTGAAAAAGTTGTCGAGGTCCTGGCCAAAGCTAGAATTGAATTTCCGGATATTCCGATTCATTTAGGCTGTATGAGACCGACGGGTAAATTAAGGGCAGAGATTGATTACTATGGTGTACAATGTGGTGTTAATAAAATAGTTAATCCAACAAGATATGGTATAAAGAAGGCAGAAGATCTGGGGTTAGATATTAAATATGGAAGGGAATGCTGTGTATTATGATTAAGGTTTCTGCAGGTACAGCTTCAGTTTTAGGGTTAAAAAAAATTAAAATGGATGTTTCGCCTACAACTGCCCATTTATTACATGGAGAAAAGTGTGCAAACAATTGTAAGTTTTGTCCTCAGGCACGGGAGAGTCATTCAGATTTAGAGCTTCTTTCAAGAATTGTGTGGCCAAGTTATGAAATTAATAAAGTCATAGAATCTTTAAAAGAAGCTTTTGATAAAGAGGAATTAAAAAGAGCTTGTATTCAAGCGACAAATGGAAAAGGTGCTTTTGAAAAAAGCAAAGAGTTACTGGAGATGATCAGTAAGCAAACGCGTATGCCTTTAAGTGTTGCTTCAAATATAAATTCAGTAGAAAAGGTTAAAGCACTGATAGAAGCGGGGGCACAAAAAGTTTGCATTGCAATGGATGCGGCTACAGATAAAATCCACTGTGATATTAAAGGCAATAACTATGATCAAAAAAAGAAATTATTAAAAATGTGCGCCGAACTTTTTCCGGGAAAAATTTCGACTCACTTTATTGTCGGAATGGGAGAAAGTGAAGAGGCTGTTATTAAAGAAATTGATACGATGTATCAATGGGGTGTTACGGTTGGTCTTTTTGCATTTACACCGATCAAAGGTACGGAGATGGAAAACGTTAATCCGCCTCAAATCGGTCAATATCGTAGAGTACAAATTGCTAATTATTTATTAAAACGTCAATATGCTACAAAAGAAAATATGATATTTAATGAGGGCAGATTAATAGAGATTACCCTTGAAAAAGAACAACTTTTAAAAATTTTGAAGAATGGTACTGCTTTTGAAACCGCCGGATGTCCGGGTTGCAATCGGCCATATTATAATGAAAAACCAGGCGGCGTTATGTACAACTATCCAAGAGCTCTAAATAATGAGGAAGTTAATCAAGCCATTGAGGAAGCCGCTTTGCTCATTGATTTATAGATGTTTGATGTATTCTCTTATATCATTAATGTAGGAAAGGATGGTTTGAGTTATGAAATGGAGATTTATTAATACAGGAATTAATAATGGAGCTATGAATATGGCAATAGATGAAGCCATTATGACATATCATGCTCAGGGATTGGTCTTACCGACTTTAAGGTTTTATGGTTGGAATCCCGCAACAGTTACTTTAGGCTATTTCCAAAGAGCAGAGAGAGAAGTGGATAAAGACCAATGTGAAGCGTTGGGAATTGATATTGTTCGAAGATTAACGGGTGGACGTGCTGTATTACATGATGAGGAGCTTACGTATAGTGTGATCATTAGCGAAGATCATTCATTAATGCCTAACACGGTAACAGAATCTTATAAAGTGCTCTCTCAAGCGTTATTGGAAGGATTTCATAATTTAGGACTCGAAGCAGAACTGGCAAAAGTGATAAAATCAAGTCATAAGGCTGGGACATCATCTGCTTGCTTCGATGCACCTTCAACCTACGAGCTGGTTATTGATGGTAAAAAGATTGTGGGCAGCGCACAAGTCAGGAAAAATGGTGTTATTTTACAACATGGTTCAATTTTAAATCATTTAGATGTAAACAAGCTTTTTCATACCATTAAAATGGATAACTTGAAATTAAAAGAAAGAATAAAGTCTTCTTTCCTAAATAAAGCAACCAGCATTAATCATGTAACGGGTAAAAAATGTTCATGGGAAGTGCTATGTCATGCGTTTTATGATGGATTTCAAAAGGCATTAAATATAGAGCTGGAAGCAGGGTCATTAACACCTGAAGAAATCCAACTGGCCCAAGAATTAGTCAAAACAAAATATTCAACAGATGAATGGAACTATAAAAGGTAAATAGTCCTAATGGTATCATTAAATATTAATATAGATATGAGAATTTAAAATTAAATAAACACTTAGTAGGGGTAGTATCAGCGAAGCTGTCACTAGGGGCAAAGTGTATTCCATATAATGTAAAATCACTTTGCTTTTTTATATCCAATACACAAAAATGATATATTTATTAAAATCAGGAGGAGCAGATACATGCTTCTTTTTTATTTGCAAATATGTATCATTAGGGTCGTAAAAATTTTAATATATATGAAAATATGTATATTAATAGATTATATTACAAAATAATACAAATTTTACACAAATAATATTGTATACTACCTATGTTGTTATTATAAGAAGGTGATTTTATAAAAAAATGGAGGGATGTTTATGAAAGGGTGTATGAAAAAGTTTTTATCAATTGTACTTGTTTTTTCATTTCTTACTACAACCGTATTTAGTCAATTTAGCTTTGCTTATGGAGCTAAATCCCATACCCAAGATATAAGCGGGCAAATTAAAAGAGAATTAAGAGAAATACTGGTGGAGTATAAAGATGAAAGCAGAAGTGAAGAAATAAAAAAAGATGTAAAGAATAAGACAAAACTTACAAAGTTGGATACTAAAAAGAAGCTTAAAAAATCTAAACTAGAGTTACTTGAAATAGGAAGTAGTGATGATATTGATAGTGTAATAGAGGAATTTCAGAAAGATCCAAACGTTTTATATGCACAAGCTAATTATAAACTTTATACAAGTACAATACCATCTGACTCAAGATTTTCTGAACAGTGGGGATTATTCAATAATGGACAAGCCATACAGGGTCAAAGCGGTATTCAAGGAATAGATATAAATGCAAACAAGGCATGGGATATTTCAGATGGCTTAGGGACTATAGTAGGAGTCATTGATACGGGAATAGATATTAATCACGAAGATCTTGCACCCAATATATTTATTAATCAAAATGAAATAGCAGATAATGGAATAGACGATGATAATAATGGTTATATAGACGATGTTAGCGGTTGGGATTTCACTAACAATGATAATAACGTTTATGATTCCAGTTCTTTGGATCTACATGGTACTCATGTGGCAGGAATAATTGGAGCTTGTACCAATAACCAAGGAATAACTGGGGTTGCCCCACAAGTGAAAATTATGCCTCTGAAATTTGTAAGTGGTTCATCAGGATATACGTCTGACGCCATAGAAGCCATAGAATATGCCAATACTATGGGGATAAAAATAGTGAACTGTAGTTGGGGAAGCACTGATTACAACCCTGCTCTTAAAGATGCCATGGAAAGCAGTGATATTCTTTTCGTTTGTGCGGCAGGCAATTATTCTTCCACGGCACCATTTTACCCCGCAGCTTTTAACATTGCTAATAAAATATCAGTTGCTGCAATAAATAATAAAGGTTATTTGTCGTCCTTTTCTAATTATGGGGAAAGTGTAGATATTGCTGCACCTGGAACAGATATAATAAGTACGGTACCGGAAAATGACTATCACTTTTTAAGTGGTACTTCCATGGCTGCTCCATATATTACTGGTTCAGCTGCATTGTTATTGGCTCAAAATAATGTTAATTCTCCTCATATCATTAAAGAGCGATTAGAGGAAAATACAACCACATTACCAACACTAACTGGGAAAATAAAAACAGCGGGAATGGTAAATACATATAAGTTGCTTGGAGGAGTAGAAGAAAACACTGAAGAAGAAAATGAAACGGAAATAGGGAATGGTAATGAAGAAAATCCTGAAGATACTAACGAGGGACAACCTGTTGATAACGAACCAGAAACAGATAACGATTTGCAGCCTATAGATCCTGATAAAAAATTAGATTTAAAAGAAATCCCAATCTTTGGTATAGAAGGACAAAAACCGGATGATATTGACGAATTTTTACCCGAGGAAGAACAACAAAAACCGGAACCACCAGAAGAGCTGCCAGAAATAATTGATGAAAAGCCAGCTCCAGAAGCAGTCAGTCAGATCACACCCTTAACAGATGAAGAAATAATGGAAATGATAAGTAAGAAAGATGATGAAGAACTAAAGGTTCTGAATATCGAAGAAAGTCTTACAGAAAAAGAGTATTTACAGATAGGGATTTTAACTAATAAAAATGTTAAAGCACAGTTAAAACATAGCCAGTTGGATAAACATGGAGATGAAATAGACATTTCTATGGAACCGTTTTGCCAAGAAAAAGAAAATGATTTTTATGCAGAATTAAATGTTCAAACTATTTGTCTAAATAAAAAAACTGTAACTGTTAACTATCAATTTATATTAACCGATGAACAAGGGACAGAAATTGAAACAGATATAAAAAACGTTAATGTCACTGAGCTAAATAACGAAAATTTGATAAAAAAAGTTAAAAATAAGTGGTTAAAAAACAAAAAGAATCAAACAAGTACAAATGCTGTAGAATCTGATGAAAATGATGCGGTTGAAGTTCAAAGGGTGGGGTACTACGATACATTTGAAACAGCAAAAAATATAACCCCTACACAATTAGTTAGTAACGGAGGGGGATTGGCATACTATTCATGTAACTATAATACATTTTTACAAGTTTCAGAGTCTGGTGTTACAACTAATATTGATGACCTAGATATAGATAACTTAGTGGACAATGATTGGTACAAGTTTTACGTATCTGAACCATCAGCATTAAATATTGATATGAACGTTTATTATAATTCAAGGCAAAAGATGTATTTATATGATTCCAACAAGCAGCTGTTAGGCAATTCTATGTCAATATCCAGTTCTCTTGAAAAATTAGAATATAATATTCAATCAAAAGGATACTATTATTTGAAAATTGTACCCTATTATACTTTAGATGTTTTTTATTTGTATGATAATGGTTGGTTTCCCGATTTAGATGATAGTCATGGTACATTTTTAGAACAATACAAATACACTTTACACTCTTATAGTTACGGAAATTATTATCTAAGATTATATAATAATGTACCTTTCGAAGATTTAGATTTCAATACCTTTTCATATTCAAGTATAGACAATGATTCAGATGAAGATTGGTACAAAATAACTTTGAGTGAAAAATCAAAGTTAAATCTAAAACTATTAAATATTCCAACCGATTGTGACTATGATCTAATGATTTATAATAGTAGTGGAACTAATGTTGGGGGTTCATATAGGCGAGGCAACATATATGAAGAGTATAATATTGTGTTAGATCAAGATACATACTACATAAAAATATTTTCGTATCAAGGTTGTTCAAGTTCCCAATACACTATATGGGCTAATAAATATAAACCGGACGATTATGAAGTAAACGAAAGCAGTACAACTGCTAAAAACATAACTTGCAATCAAACAATAAGTGGAAGTATTGATAATTTGGCAGATCTGGATTGGTATAAAATAAATATACCAGAAAAATCCAAAGTAAACTTTAAGCTTCAAAACATTCCAAGTGGCTGCGATTTCGATATTAAGGTTTATAATAGTAGCTTAGACTATGTTGGCGGCTCATATAGGGGAAGTAATTACAACGAGGAATTCTGGAAGTTACTTACACCGGGAGATTATTATATTAAGGTATACAGATACGCAGGATGCTCTCAATATGATTATTATGACTTAACTGTTAATAAATACATACCAGATTCATATGAGTTAAATGAGAATAGTTCTTATGCAAAGCCAATAGAAATAGGGGATACGATAACTGCTTCCATTGATAATGCTATAGACCAAGATTGGTATAAAATATCTCTATTAGAAGACTCAAAAGCTGTAATTAATCTTGATGATATCCCCTCAGATTGCAGCTATAATGTTAATTTATATAATAGCAGTTTAAGCTGGATAAACGGGTTATATATAAATGGAGATTCCAATAAGATTGTTTCGTATAAGCTTGATGCAGGTGATTATTACCTTAGAATCAATTCCTCGAGCGGTTATGCGGATGATGAAAACTACAGTTTAACTGTTGAAAATTGTATACCAGATGAGTATGAATTAAATGAAGGTTATTCAACAGCATCACAGATTGATTGTGATGATACTATTATGGGAACAATGGATAATCAATTCGATCAAGATTGGTACAAGATTAATATTGAACAAACATGTAAGGTTAATCTTAAGTTAGAAAACATACCTGCTAATTGCAATTATGATATTAGGGTTTATAATAGTTCAACATATTGTGTTGGTGTTTCATGTTGTGGAAGTAATTACAACGAGGAAATTTGGACATTACTTACGCCGGGAGAATATTATGTTAAAGTATATTCGTATACAGGAAGTTCCCAAGATGAGTATGTTTTAACCGTTAATAATTATATGCCAGATGCATTTGAATTGAATGAAAATTACCAAGCAGCAGTTCCAATTACCTTGAAAAATGTTATTTGGGCAACCATAGATAACATACAAGATGTTGATTTTTATGAATTTGACATATCAGAAATGACTAAGTTAAATTTGACATTACAATACATACCTGGGGGGTGCGATTATAATCTATCACTCTATAATAGTTCCTTATCGTGTATTGGTAATTCAACAAATGATGCTTCTAATGATGAGAATATTATAAGTAAGTTAGAACCTGGTAGATATTATATTAAAGTTGAATCTCAAGCTGGTTTTTCATCAGAAAATACGTATTGCTTGTTTTGTGAAACGGATTATCCAGTAAGTTTTGAATCTGCAAAACTATTATTTAATAATGTTGAAGAAACGGGTTCTCTGGAGCTTATGGGTGAGGAACATTATTATAAAATTAACACGGCAATAGCTGGAGAATGTATTATTGAAAGCACAGGCAATATGGATACATACGGTGAGTTATATGATGAAGAATACAACTTGATTGCAGCAAATGACAATGAAGAGGATGACTACAATTTTAAGCTTAAGCAAAGTCTAGCTGCTGATAAAACCTATTATGTTAAGTTACGGCATAACAGTAATTCAGATACGGGTTCATATGGTATAAAAGCCAACATTCCAACCGCAGAAATTGAATCACTTAATGCTTCAATAGATTCAGCTAATAACGTTAACGTAAATGGGATAATAAGCAGTGGAGCAGGAAAGAAGGTTTTGATTTCTGTCTATAGACCCGATGATATGCTTCAATCAATTGAACAAATAACAAGCGGTGAATCTGGGAGCTTCGATTACTCGTTTACAATAATTAGCCATGTACCAGGTGTATATCAAGTAATAGTAAGTGGGGAAGGGGTTACGACACCTGGGATTACAACGTTTAATTTAGGGCAAGCGGGATGTGTTCAGTCAACAGAAGCCATACAAAGAGGTATTATTAATAGTGACGGTTGCTCAATGGAGATACTAAACAGTAATCAATTTGTAATTAGTAGTGTAGAAAATATCTCTACAGGTAAAGAGTTAGTTGAGGTAGATGCATATTTTGAAGACCAAAATAATAATCAAATTACTTCTTTACTGCCAACAATAGATTTAAGTGCTTATGCAACATTTGAAAATAATGGCCCTAAAGTTTCATGTCATATTTGTTGCTTAACATATGATTACCAAGGGAATATAATATGTGGAATTGGTTCTAACGAGACATTTCTTAATGGCCAAGAGTTAACAACTCGTTTTATGGTACCAATTGATAATGAAACTTATGAAGCAAGGGTATTTGCTTTTTCAGGTGATTTTGAGATAGATAGTCCGAAAACCCCAATATCAAATGTTGTAGTAATAACGGCTGAAGATGATTGTGGAAACGCAATTAATCAAGCAGAGAAAATAAAAATGTCAGAAAAATTGGTTAATAGTATCAACTATTATGGTGATAACGATTACTTTAAATTTGTTCCAGATTATAGTGGTTACTTTGAATTTAGATCTTATGGTACTATGGATACTTTTGGTGAGCTATATAACAGTAACGGTGTTCTGATTGCAAGTAATGATAATTTCTATAACGATAATTTTAGCATCACTTCATATTTACAGGCAGGACAAAGCTATTATATTAACGTTAAGCATCCTAATAATAATGAAATAGGAGATTACAAAGTATATGTGAGAGAAGCAGATTCTGACGGTGATGGCATAACAGATGATATGGAGGAAAATGGCATTAATATTTCTTATAATGATAGATATATTGGCCATGTGACTCTGGATAGAAATAACCCTGATACAGATGGCGATGGGTTGGATGACGGGTTAGAATTATTGTATTTGCGTTATAAAGATAATGATATGTATAATGTACTTGATAATCCTGTAGTAGTCGGTAAAAAAGGGACTGTAGTTTGTGAGGAAGGAATTGACCCTAATTATGAACAGTTTTATAGCGATGACATAATGGAAAGTATTACCCTTGTTAATCAATATGAGGAGAAACTTGTGGATTATATTAATAACTTAGAAGGCTTTTTATCTGCTGAGTTTAATAATTATAATGAACAGCTAAGCGATTATATATTTGATATTAAAAAATCCCTTACTTCGTTAGAGGAGATAAAAAATGTTTATGCTGAACTCTTATTAGATACTGGTGATGATAGTACAATATTAGCTTTCATAGGCGATAACACAAACTATTTTTTAAATCCTGACGATTACTATGTAGCAGTAGCCGCAGAAACCGCAGCTGGAGATATATCAACCCAAGCTAATCCTAAAACCTATTGGATGGTCAGAGGCACTCGAATTCATAATGAGGTAACAGCCAGATTTAAGGCTACTTATGGAGAAGCCTTAACAGAAAATTCAGGGAGACCCATTAAGCCCTCACGCAAACGGCCAGATTTGGTCTACGATAACGGTGCACAGGCCTATATCTATGAGTTAAAACCCATTTCCTATAGTAAAGCACGCAGTAATTGCCGGTTTAATTATGCCTATAATCAACTTCAAAAATATGTTGAATTATATAAACGTATAAGACCAATAACAAGTAAAGGGACACAGTGGCCTGACCCTGTGAATATAATCGTACCAATTGGTGACCCTTATAATCAGACCGTATGGCTAAGAACCTTTTATGAATATGAGGATCATAAAGGATTGATATTTTATGAGGATGTACGTCGAAAAGAAAAACAACCTGTTTATGCACCTGTTGTTGAAACGGTAACAGATGCAGCTGGCAATGAGTATGAAGTGATTGCTCAAGATCGGGATAACGGTTTGGTGCTGGTTACTTTAGGCGGTATCATCATATTGGGCACCTTGGCTGCTGACGGAATTACCTTTGGAACGAGTATTGCCGATGACCCGGTTACAATCAGTGCCGGAATAGCATTGATCGAAAAGGGAATTGGTTATGTCAATTAACAAACAATTAATCATAAAATACAATTAAGTTACAGATTATACTAGGTTTCAAAGGGAACCTGGTATAATCTAAAAAAACAGAGGTGAAACACTAATGAGCGAATTTTCCTTTGCTACACTCGTAAAAGACAAAAGCATGACAGCTATAGACGAAGCGGTAAAAGCGGAAAAGCTGGAAGGTTATGCCTTCCCTGTCAATAGCCAATGGACGGCAGTTGTCCTAAAGAATGACATCATGGAAGGCGAACAAATGTCCCAGCAGTTGTCCCAAAGATTAGCGGCCTACGTCTTTTACTTTTGCAATGCCGAAGACCACGGTTGGGGGTATACACTTTTTAGTCAGGGTCAAAAAGCGGCTGATCTGTATATAGACTATGAAACCCAGGAAGAACTCGGAGCATATCAAGAAACAAATTTGCCACTATTAGAGCAAATCTGTCTAAACCAGGAAAGCCTGACCCAGCTAGCCGAGTATTTTACGCAGTATCAGGAAAAGCCGGAGCTGCTCTTTGAAGGCGTGAGATATTTTAAAGAAGCCTTTGGTCTTCACAAAATTGAATGGATATCATACGAATACCTGAAAGGGAAAATAATAAAACAACTGGAAGCCATCCCGGTAGGCATAAAAAGCAAATCACCCAATGTAAAAAGTATCGTCAAAAAAACGATCGAAAAGCAGTTGAATGAATTAGGTTATTTCTATGACAAAGCAGAATCACGCAGCAGTTACTTCTATTATCTAAAAGAAGTAAACGGTTTCAAAATGGGTCTTAGCATCGAAAAAGAACGGTATTTATATAATAACTATGGTCAATTTGCAAATAAGATAGATGCAAGGTTATGTCATCCGGTAAAGCAAGAAAAAACCTTATATTATTTGTATCACCGTAACGACGAAAAAAAACTAAAAGAATATGAAAAAGAATATACCTACAGCAACGAAGAAGAATTAAAAAAAATAATGGCAGAAATCATGAAACAATTTAAGACGGTAGGTATACCTTGGCTAGAAGAAGTAACGTATGAAGCGTTTGAGCCGCTGGAGATATATACTGATCTAGTGGATCATTTTTTGGCGGGTTATGGCTATCAAAGAACCAGTACCTCTGAAAATATATTGGTAGGCGGCAAGGTAGTTTATGAAAATGTAGAAAAGAATTCCAGGTTAATTTTTTCTCATTTTACTCATCTTAGACGTTTAAATTTATATTTATATTATAATGATAAATATATTAGTTGCGATGATATTGCGTATGAAAAAAGTATAAATACTTATGAAGTGTATATTTCTAGTGAAGATTATATAACAAGCATAAAAAATTATTTAGAAGTATTAAGTAAATATATATTAAACGAAGACATAGATGTATTATTTACTAAGTATAAAGACCATATTCTTTCAGAAGATATTGTGAAATACTTTGTATAATAGAAAACATTTTAGTCATTAATAACAAGAGGATTAAGCTCAGTACCTGGCAGTTAATTTAATTAAAAATCATATTTTGAGTGACTCGTTTAAAAGTGGTAGTATCAGGAAAGCTGCCACTAGGAGCAGAGTAGATTTTATATAATGTAAATCTACTCTGCTTTTTATATCCAACCAGTTCCAAAAACGAACGTTATGGGTGCTGGAAATGAAAACTTACAAAGTATCGCAAAATCATTGTTTTAACAGTACCAATATTATTACCAATATCAAATTCCCATTATTGTGTTTGATAGACCATTATGGTACCATTTACTTACTAGCAATATGACGTATTCGTAATATATTGTTCACTGAAGAGGTGATTATATATTGAATAAATTGTTATTATTACTGGTGCTATTAAAATAGGTGTAAAAGAAGCATTATATGAATTTAAAGAAGATATAATTAATGAATTTTATCTAAAAATGAACGAAGATAAAAAAAGTGAAAATTAGTTTATAGATTGTACTTGAACAATTTTCTTATTTTACGCCATTTTTATCAAGTTAGAAGGGGCTAAACAGTATGATTTTAGGGTATGCAAGAGTCAGTACACAAGAACAAAATTTAGACCGACAAATGGACCAGCTAAAAGAAGCTGGGTGTGAGAAAATATTTTGTGAAAAAATAACCGGAACTAAAAAAGATAGGCCAGAGTTTGATAGATTACTTGATCAGATAAGATCTGGAGACACAATCATAATAAGTGAACTTACCCGTTTAAGCCGATCTACTAAAGACCTATTTCAGATTGTAGAGATGATAGAGAAAAAAAGAGCAAATATAAAGAGTATCAAAGAACTATGGGTGGATACTACCACTCCTCAGGGTAAATTGATGTTTACTATTTTTGCAGGTATTAGCCAGTTTGAGAGGGATTTGATAAGTCAAAGGACCAAAGAAGGACTTGCCAGCGCTAGGATGCGTGGCCGTAACGGTGGTCGCCCTTCAAAACCCAAAAAGGATATAGAACTGGCACTTAAAATGTACGACAGCAAAGAATATTCCATTTCTGAAATCACAAAAGCTACAGGAGTTAGCAAAACAAGCATATATAGGTATATTTACCAGATACAAAATAGCGGAAATTAGTACCTATTCGACTAGGAGGAAATATTTGTGAAACGTAACTGGGAAGTAAATGAATTAATCGAATATTTTACTTTCTTACCTAATGAACATAGTTTGTTGAGAAATAAAACAGGATCGACCCGTTTGGGGTTTGCAGTCCTGTTTAAATTTTTTCAGTATGAAGCCAGGTTTCCAAACCATAAACATGAAATACCCAAGGATGTAATACATTATATTTCTAAACATCTTAACCTTGATGGTAAACTCTTTGATGATTATGACTGGAATGGTCGTTCAATTAAAAATCATCGTGCTCAGATAAGAGAATACTTTGGATTTAAAGAATCTACAGTTGAAAATATGGAAGATGTATCTTCTTGGCTTCAGCAGCATGTTCTTTATTATGATGCTGAGTATGAACACTTAAAAGTAGAAGCGTACAATCGTTTTCGGGAACTCCAGATTGAGCCCCCTACCACGGACCGTTTTGATCGTTTAGTTAGATCGGCAATTCATGCTTATGAAAATCAATTTTTTCAGGAATCCTTTCAAAAGATATCTCGGAAATCATTATTTCAAATTGACTTGCTAATAAGTGATCTGACGAAGCATGAAGAATCTGATTTTGATAATTCAAAGGATGATACTCTTTCTTTTAGTCAATTAAGAACTGATCCAGGGCGCATTGGCTTAGATAGTATCTTTAAAGAGATTACTAAACTCAAGACAATACAACAACTGAATCTACCACCAGATTTATTTAAGGATATCCCACAAAAGATTATCAAAAAATACAAGCAGAGAGCCGTTTCAGAAGATATTCGAGAATTAAGAAGGCATCCTGAACCTATACGTTATACCCTTCTTGCTGCGTTCTTTTATCTGAGAGGTCAAGAAATTACAGATAATCTTATTGAATTATTAACACAGATCATTCATCGGATAAGTGTAAGGGCTGAACGAAAAGTAGACAAGGAATTATTGAACGATTTTAAAAAAGTTAATGGGAAAAACGGAATATTATTCAATATGGCTGAAGCTGTTCTTAATAATCCAGATGGAATTATTAAGGATGTACTATTCCCTGTTGTTAGTGAACAAACTTTAAAAGCATTGATTAAAGAATTTAAAAATACCGGTGTAGCTTATCGGAAAAAAGTATATACTGTAATGCGTGCAAGCTACGGAAATCATTATAGAAGAATGGTACCTAGATTACTGAGTATCTTAGAATTTTATTCCAACAATGATGTACATAAACCTGTTATACAAGCTCTAGAGATTATAAAAAAGTATTCGTTTACAAACATACATTACTTTCCTAGTTGTGAATATATTCCTATTGATGGTGTTATACGTCCTGTAATGAGGGAAGCTGTAATCGAAAAAGATGATAATGGAGAAGAACGGATTAATCGAATCAACTATGAAATTGTTACCTTGCAAACCCTTCGGGATAAATTAAGATGCAAAGAAATATGGGTTAAGGGAGCTAATAGATATAGAAATCCTGATGAAGACCTTCCAACTGACTTTGAGCAGCGTAGAGAAGAAAACTATAGAGCATTGAAACAACCATTAGTTGCCGAAGCATTTATATCACGCTTAAAAAAATCCATGTGCGAAGCTCTTAGTAAATTAAACAGCGGGTTACCTAAGAATCCAAAGATTAGAATTTCTGACAAAGCAGGTGGACGGATAACAGTTTCTCCATTAGACGCACAGCCGGAACCACAAAATCTTTTTCGGTTAAAATCAGAAGTTTTTCGCATATGGCCTATGATAAGTCTACTGGATGTATTAAAAGAAGCTGATTTAAGATTATCTTTTACAGATCATTTCAAGACAATGGCTTCTAGAGAACAATTAGATCGATCAATTATCCAAAAGCGACTTATTCTATCTCTTTATGGATTAGGAACAAATACAGGCTTGAAACGCGTTTCAACAGGGAATCATGGAGAAAATTATCAGGACCTTTTATACATTAGACGTAAATTTATAAATAAAGATAATCTAACAAATGCTACAGCTTCAGTGGTTAATGCCATACTTAAATGTCGTATGCAGGAGATATGGGGTGACGGTACAACAACATGTGCTTCAGATTCAAAAAAATTTGGGGCTTGGGATCAGAATCTAATGACAGAATGGCATATTCGTTATCGTGGTCGTGGGGTAATGATCTACTGGCATGTTGAAAAAAATTCTACATGTATTTATTCACAATTAAAGGCATGTTCATCTTCTGAAGTAGCTGCTATGCTAGATGGTCTATTAAAACATTGTACTGATATGGAAGTAGAAAAAAACTATGTAGATACTCACGGGCAAAGTGAAGTGGCATTTGCATTCTGCCATCTTCTAGGATTCCAACTTATGCCTAGGTTCAAATCTCTCCATTCAAAGAAATTATACAGACCTGATACAGGAATGGCAGAAGCCTATCAAAATTTACAGCCTGTGCTAACAAAACCAATCAAATGGGACTTAATTCGGCAGCAGTATGATCAAATGATCAAATATGCTACAGCTCTACGTTTAGGTACTGCTGAGACTGAAGCTATTATGAAAAGATTTACAAGGAATAACTTAAAGCATCCTACATACCAAGCTTTGGCTGAATTAGGAAAAGCAGTGAAAACAATCTTTCTATGTGAGTATCTACATTCTGAAGATTTAAGAAGAGAAATTCATGAAGGACTCAATACAGTTGAAAACTGGAATAGTGCTAATTCATTCATTTTCTACGGTAAGGGTGGAGAAATATCAACAAATCGAATTGAGGATCAGGAAGTGTCTGTATTGTCTTTGCATCTACTTCAAAACTGCTTAGTATATATAAATACCTTAATGATTCAGCAAATATTATCACAAAAGAAATGGTATAATATCATGGAAAAAGAAGATTTTAGAGCATTAACCCCACTGATCTATTCACATATCAATCCATACGGCAATTTTGATTTAAACATGGATGATCGATTACCTTTAGATATATATTCAATCTAAGAAATAAAAATGGTCTCCGAAATATCAGGAGACCATTTTTACATTTTGTGTAAGTTACTTTGCCCCTGGTGACAGTTTCGCTGGTACTACCCCTAGTAAAAGAATGTTTATCTATATAAAACCCATTAAAGTTTTTACATTTAGAATTGCTCTGGCAACATGGGGACACACCACTCGTGCCTCGTGGAATGTCCCCATCTTTCCTTCGCTTTTCTGCGAACCTGCAATGTAAGTTCTTTATTGCATTACATATAACAAAAGATTAGAGATAATAAAAAATATTAAATTCTGAGGTTTTTTATCTATAGTAGGTGCTATAAATGTTTAAAAAATATCAAAACCATATTTTATTATATGGTTTTGGTATTTTTTAATAAGGTGATCAATATTGTGATATTTCAATTGATTTAGAGAAGAATAATAATAGAAAATAAGGATGCATTTTAATTTGGATATTATGGTATAATGTGTAGAGAAAATAATCGAGTACAAGCGGTTAGGTAAATTGAAATGGGATTCATGGAACAAATTAATATGCTAATACATAAAAGGAAAAGATATTGTTAGCTAGAGACTTAGGAGATGAAAGTAAATGTTTCTATCAGTTGAATATGAAAAGGTTAAAGATCATACGTTATTTATAGATGTGCGAACGCTGGAAGAATACAAACAGGATACTATAGAAGGAGCAGTCAACTTACCCCTATTTACGGAAGAACAAAGGGCAGCCATTGGAACAGCCTATAAACAAAGAAGTGTAGAGGAAGCGAGACGGCTGGGTGTGGAATTTGTTTCAACTCGCATACTATATTTATATGATGAAATAGCTAAACTAAAAAAAACGAACAAAGATATCACCGCTTTTTGTGCAAGAGGCGGCTATAGAAGCACTTTTTTTGCTAATGCTTTCTCTTCTATTGGTATTAAGATCTCAAAACTGAATGGCGGCTACAAGCAGTATAGAAAAATAGTGAGAGAACAACTCCCAAAAATGAATGACAATATAACCTATATCGTTGTTCATGGGAACACTGGTGTAGGGAAAACAGAAATATTACATGTTTTAAGACAGAAAGGCTTGGATATGCTTGATTTAGAGGGCGCTGCCAATCATAGAGGCTCATTATTAGGCGGGATTGGATTGGGAAAATGTAGCAGCCAAAAAAGTTTTGAGTCTAAGATATATTCCCAACTTGATCGTATCAAAACCCAATATGTTTTTGTTGAAGCAGAAAGCAAACGGATTGGTCGAGTGATGGTTCCTCCTTACATTCATGACAAAATGAAAGAAGGAATACATATTTTTGTAGATGCTGATATTGACTATCGGGTTAATATTTTAAAAAAAGATTATATTCAAAATGACATGTGGATCAGTGAATCCATACGACATATCGAAAGATTGGATAAATATATCTCAAAAGAAAAAGTGAATGAACTCATTTTACAAGTAAAGAATAGGAATTTTGATTTAGTGGCTAAAGAACTCATGCTCAATTACTATGATCCTATGTATCAGCATAAATCTGATACGTATGAATATGCACTCTCTTTAAATCGTATAATCAGCAGCGAAGAAGCCGCAGATCAAATCATTGAATGGCATAAAGAAATGAATAGTTAACATATCACGGGGACGACTCCATTGGTATACCAATGGAGTCGTCCCCGTGATATGTGTATAATTTTTGTGGGAAATATAAATAATATGCACTATAAAAACAAAAAAGGAGCTGTTGATGATGACATATTCATTACCCAAACTGCCCTATGCTTATAATGCATTAGAGCCACATTGTGATGAACAGACATTAAAAATTCACCATGATATGCATCATAAATCTTATGTAGACGGATTAAATAAAGCAGAACAAAAACTTCAGGAAGCTAGAAATTCAGGTGACTTTTGCCTCATTAAACATTGGGAAAGAGAACTCGCATTTCATGGATCCGGACACATTTTACACACTTTGTTTTGGGAAAATATGATGCCGAATGGTACTTTAAATCCTCAAGGGTGCGTTGTTGACCAGATCAAAAAAGATTTTGGCGATTATGAAAAGTTTAAAAAGCAGTTTACAGAGGCGGCTGTAGCAGTAGAAGGCTCTGGCTGGACGATCTTAGCTTGGAATCCTACATTACAAAAGTTAGTGATTTTACAGGCAGAAAAACATCAGAACTTAACCCAATGGGGTGTTACGCCATTATTAGTTTTAGATTTATGGGAACATGCTTATTATTTAAAATATCAGAATAGAAGGCTAGAATTTATCAATGCCTGGTGGAATATTGCAAACTGGGATATTGTAAATCAGAGATTTAATAACGTGGCTAAATAAATAATCAGATTTGATAGAATGAGATCATATAATATTAATTTTATTGTAGTAACTCAATAAACTTTTGTGCCGCAACAGGGAGGGGAATGTCATCACGTGTGATAATTCCTAAATACCGTTGCGGTATTTTTTCTTTTAGATTGATAATAAAAATTTCTTCACAAGTAAGTTGATTTTGAATAAATTCTTCCATTATAAAAGAAATGCCCAGTCCTATTTTTGTCATTTCGATCAATAAATCGACACTGCCCAGTTCTATTTCCGGGGTGATTTCGATGTTGTTTTGCTGCAAAAAAGCATCAAAGAAATCCCGTGTAACGGAGTTTTTTTCCAGCATCAATAAAGGATAATGCACTAGATCTTTTAATGATATTTCACGACGCTTCAACTCTTTAAAATTATGACCTGCAATAAAAACATCCTGAAGCGGTTTTGTTTTTTTTACAGTCATATTTTGATAGACAGGTTTTTGGGGAATGTTTATAATACTAACATCTACCATACCTTTTTTAAGTAGTTGAATACACATAGGTGAGGTACGATTGGTAACATGAATTTTGATTTGCGGATAAAGTTCATTAAATTGTTTAAAATAAGGCAGTAAATAGTATTTACAAATGGTATCACTCGCTCCAATTCTTACTTCTCCCTGCCTTAGCCCTTTTATTTCATTAAGATTACGTTCACCACTTTTAATGACATGAAACGCTTGTTCAATATGTTTGAATAGGACAGAACCTTCTTGGGTTAGTGTAACCTGTTTGGGATTTCGGATAAACAGCTTACAGTTGAGCCTTTCTTCCAATGATTTGATCGATTGACTAACAGCGGATTGAGAAATATGCAGCTGGCTGGATGCTGTAGAAAAGCTTAAATCTTTAGCTACATAATAAAAAACTTTATAGAGTTCAAAGTTGATGTCCATAGATAAGCACTCCTAATGTTTGATATTAGTAATATTAACTATACTTATATATTTTATTATGTTAAAATGAGTTTGTAAAGTATGAAAAACAGCAAAGCTGTTTTTAAGCGGAAAGTGGAAAGGCCGCAGCCTGTGGCTGCTGAAAGTTGAAAGCAAAAAATAAAATATTGAAAAAGATTAATAACAATAAAGGCTTGAAGCTGAAGGCTAAGAACTGACCAAAAAGTTTTTCACTTTTAGCCTTCAGCTAAATTTATTTCAAGGAGGGTGTTGCATGAATCAGACGGTTAAACGAATTTACGTTGAAAAGAAAAAAGGATTTGACGTTGAAGCACAAAGTCTATTTGGAGATTTAAAGGAAAATTTAGGGATTAAAGGTTTAAAGGGGATACGAACCGTCAATCGTTATGATATATCAGGAATTAGTGATGAGGTGTATGAACAAGCTCGGGAGACCATTTTCTCCGAACCCCCTGTTGATCTTGTTTATGACGAAGTATTGCCCGTAGATCACGATGAACGCGTTTTTGCTTCCGAATATCTGCCCGGGCAGTATGATCAGCGTGCGGATTCAGCAGCCCAATGCATTCAAATCTTAACACAGAAAGAAAAACCAACCATTCTTTCAGCTCAGGTCATTGTTCTTAAAGGAGAAATATCTGATGCGGAATTTGATAAAATAAAAGCGTATTATATCAATCCTGTGGAATCCCGCCAAGCTGCGTTAGAAAAACCGGTTACATTGGAAGTGGCATCTGAAATTCCGGAGGATGTTGCTGTTTTAGAAGGGTTCGTGACAAAAACAACTGCGGAGTTAGAGGATTTACGTGTAGATATGGGTCTTGCCATGGCAGCAGATGATTTGGTTTTTTGTCAGACCTATTTCAAAGATACAGAAAAAAGAAATCCAACCCTTACAGAAATACGCATGATTGATACCTATTGGTCAGATCATTGCCGTCATACAACGTTTATGACTGAAATTGAAGATGTTGATATTCATGAGGATCACTTTACAACCCCTATTAAAACAGCTTATGAAGACTACAAAAAATCAAGAGCTTATGTATATGGTGAACGGGAAAAAGATATTTGTTTAATGGATATTGCCACAATAGCGATGAAAGAACTAAGAAAACAAGGACAGCTTCCGGATCTTGATGAATCAGAAGAAATTAATGCTTGCAGCATTGTTGTAGATGTAGATATAGATGGGAAAACTGAAGAATGGCTGGTCATGTTTAAAAATGAAACGCATAATCATCCGACAGAAATTGAACCTTTTGGTGGGGCGGCAACTTGTTTGGGCGGAGCGATTCGTGATCCCCTATCCGGTCGTTCCTATGTTTATCAAGCCATGCGCGTAACAGGAAGCGGCGATCCAAGAGCTAAGATTGAAGATACATTACCAGGTAAATTACCGCAAAGAAAAATTACAACCGTTGCAGCGGCCGGCTACAGTTCATATGGTAACCAAATTGGACTAGCAACCGGTCAGGTAGCGGAAGTGTATGATGAAAACTTTATTGCGAAAAGAATGGAAATCGGTGCCCTGATCGGTGCTGCACCCAAGGAAAACGTCGTACGGGAACAACCTGTACCCGGCGATGTGGTTATTCTGGTAGGTGGTCGAACAGGACGAGACGGCATTGGGGGGGCAACCGGTTCTTCTAAAGAACATACTGAGGAATCACTGGTGAGTTGTGGTGCAGAAGTACAAAAGGGAAATCCTCCTACCGAACGGAAAATTCAGCGTTTATTTAGAAATGCTGCAGTCAGCAAAATGATTAAACGGTGTAACGATTTTGGTGCTGGCGGTGTCTCGGTGGCAATTGGAGAATTAACAGACGGTCTATCGATCAACCTCGATGTTGTTCCCAAAAAATATAAAGGTTTAGACGGTACGGAATTGGCGATTTCAGAATCACAGGAGCGGATGGCTGTTGTGGTTTCTAAAGAGAACGTGGCGCCATTCTTGGAATTTGCAGCTGCTGAAAACCTGGAAGCCACTGTTGTGGCTGATGTTACAGATGATCGAAGATTGAAAATGTTCTGGCGTGATCAAGCCATCGTTGATATTAGCAGAGACTTTTTAAATTCAAATGGCATTAAACAAAAAACCTCGGTGACGGTAGTTCCCCCCATTGCTGAAGAGAATTATTTTAATGCGCTGTCAGAAAACGTAAAAAGTGAATTAACTGATCTTAAAAAAGCCTGGATGGCCAACTTGAGTGATTTGAATGTATGCAGTCAAAAAGGCTTAGTGGAGCGGTTTGATAGTACCATTGGCGCGAACACGGTCATCATGCCTCTAGGGGGTAAGTATCAAGCAACACCTGCAGAGGGGATGGTTGCTAAAATTCCGGTTCTAAGCGGTGAAACAACGACTGCAACCATGATGACCTACGGCTATCATCCAAAATTGGCTAAATGGAGTCCATTCCATGGTGCGATGTATGCGGTCATTGAAGCGGCAGCTAAAAGTGTGGCTATGGGCGGGAATTATCAAAGCCTTCGTTTATCCTTGCAAGAGTATTTTGAAAAATTAGGGCAAAATCCTGAAAAGTGGGGTAAACCCTTTAGTGCATTACTCGGTGCCTTTTATGCTCAAAAAGAATTAGCTATTCCGGCAATTGGGGGTAAAGACAGTATGTCCGGAACATTTAAAGACTTACATGTTCCGCCCACATTAGTCGCATTTGCTGTCAATGTCGTTGATGCCGGCAAGGTTGTTTCTCAGGAGTTTAAGCAGTCAAACAGTCAAGTCGTTTTCATTCCATTACAGCGTAAAGCAGATGAAACACCTGACTTTGCATCATTAAAGAAAAACTTTAGCGCCATTACTAATATGATTCAAATGGATCAAGTATTAGCTTCTTATACGGTGAAAGGCGGCGGACTATCAGAAGCCATTACGAAAATGAGTTTGGGCAATCGAATCGGGATGGTATTTGAAAATGATATGGCACCAGAAGCATTGTTTGCACCCGGTCACGGCTCCATTGTTTTAGAAGTTGATGCTTCCACTGATCTAGAAACCATTTTAGAAGCGGTTGATTATCAAGTGTTAGGTCATACGCAAGAAAAAGAAGCAATCACTATTAATGGTATAGATATCGATTTGGAAGAAGCGTTGGTTACCTGGGAAAAACCCTTGGAGAAAATTTTTCCTACTAAGACAAAGCGAGAGGAGACCGCACCTAAAGGGGTATCATTCCACAAAAGAAATACGCAAAAACCCGCTATTCATATCGCAAAACCTAGCGTATTCATTCCTGTATTTCCCGGTACCAATTGCGAGTACGATTCAGCACGTGCGTTTGAAAAAGCAGGCGGGCTGGTTGAAACTTTAATCTTTAAGAATCTTACAGCTTCTGATATTGAGGAATCGATTGAAGCGATGGTCAAGCAGATTCAAAAATCACAAATTATTATGATCCCCGGCGGTTTTAGTGCAGGAGATGAACCAGATGGTTCGGGTAAATTCATTGCCACTATATTTAGGAATCCGCGAGTAAAAGAAGCGGTCATGGGATTATTAAAACAAAGAGATGGTCTGATGCTGGGTATCTGCAATGGATTTCAGACACTGATTAAATTAGGATTATTGCCTTATGGCGAAATAAGAGATATGACGGATGATAGTCCGACCTTAACATTCAATGAGATTGGCCGTCACGTTTCCCATCTAGCGCAAACAAAGATTGTTTCTACCCTATCTCCCTGGTTTGCGAATGTTGAAGTAGGAGATATGCATACCATTCCTATTTCTCATGGTGAAGGGCGATTTGTAGCTAGTGAAAAAGAAATTGCCAAAATGATTGAAAACGGTCAAGTTGCCACTCAATATGTTGATTTTTCTGGTAACCCAACTTATAATACGGCATACAATTTGAACGGTTCTATTGAAGCAATTGAGGGTATTACGAGTCCGGATGGAAGAATTCTAGGCAAGATGGCTCATTCAGAACGAATAGGATCCAATGTGGCTGTAAATGTTCCCGGGAATAATGATCAGCGGATATTTGAAGCTGGGGTTAATTATTTTAAATAAGCAAACAGTCACCCATTGCTTCATCTGAAAGCAAAAAGTTGCAGATTTGACAGAAAGAATACAATCAAAAGAAATAACTGTTAAAATTTTTATAATAATATATAAAAAGTCTGAATGATCAATTTTTATTTTGATATTCAGGCTTTTTTTATGTCAAAACATTCTCTGAGCTTTTAGCCGGAAAACTATTATAGCAATTTTTCTCATTAAATCCCTAAAACTCATATAGTTAACGTATATTATAACAAAACGATTTGTCTATATTTTTCCATAATAACATATTATTTAAAATAAAAATTTAACTTTTTTGTAACTATTTTTAATAATACTTTTAATATAATAAGATTAAAGGAAAACTTCAATAGACTATAAATTGTCATGAAGCAGTCATTGTGAAAAAATTATTGTAATTTGATACAGAACATCATCTCAGCTTGTTGAATAAAGTGTTGTCTTAATAGGATTTGAAAACATCTTTAAGGGGGTAATATTTATGAAAAGTAATGACTTTATTAAAATTTTTATTGGTGTTTTTTCAGTGCTGGTGGTTACAATTATTTATGTATAAGGAAAACAAAACATTGGAAACGTCCAGTCTTATTAAAAACAAACAAGACAGCGAAAGCCGTACCCTAGTCTCACATGATTCACTTATATTAATAATCTCATCTTACTTATACATAATAATGCAATATTGGGGACACACCACTCGTGCCTCGTGGAATGTCCCCAATATTGCATTATTCTAGTTTAGTTAGCTTGCAAAACGGTAGATAATATTATTATCTACCGTCTGTTGTATCTAATATGTTATAATTATGAGTGTCATTACAGGCAATTTATTTATATTCGTTAATATATGATTTGCAATAAAGATTTTGCATTCAGAACTGCTCCGGCAAACCCTCAATGTAAATTCCTTGTCGCATTATATATAATAAAAAGGTGGAAGAAAAAAATATGAAAAATAAAATTTTGATTGTTGAGGATGAAAGTAGTATTAGAGGTTTTTTAAAGATTAGTCTACAATGTAATGACTATATCGTTTTTGAAGCAGATTCAGGAGAAGAGGGCATCAGAAAAGCGAAGCTCGAAAAACCAGATGTCATCATTTTAGACATTATGCTGCCGGGAATAGATGGGTTAGAAGTATGTTCGACTTTGAGGAAGACGTTCCCAGAATTAGGGATCATCATGCTGACGGCTCGAACTCAGGATTTGGACAAAATAAAAGGATTAGAATTTGGCGCCGATGATTACGTTACCAAACCTTTTAATCCGGAAGAATTAATTTTAAGAATTAAGGCTTTATTACGGCGAATGAGTGAAAAAACAGTAGAAAAAGAAGACTCAATTATAGAATGTTACCCCTTTAAAATAGATACCAATGGTCGCAAAATGTATAAAAATGATATCGAGTTGGAGATGACCCCTAAAGAATTTTTGCTTATGAAACTATTTATAGAGAATCCGGGAAAAGCATTTAGCAGAGATGAATTGTTAAATTTAGTTTGGGGTGTCGATTTCTTTGGGGATTCAAAAATTGTAGATGTCAATATTCGTAGACTAAGAAAAAAGATAGAAGACACGTCGGCTCATCCAAATTATATTGAAACCGTTTGGGGTACAGGATACAGGTGGAAAAAAACAGAGAGTGCTGATTAGAAAGAGCATGGGAGAAAACATGAGAAGTATAAGAAACCGTCTTGTTAAAAATTTTGTGTTAATCACTATTATTAGTGTATTCATACTTGAAGCAATATTAATTAATTTTGTTAAGCAATATTATTACAATAATGTAGAATCCATACTTACCAATCAAATAAAAATTTCTGCAGACTTTTATTCAAGATATTTTTCTAACACTTCTTTAGAGGATAATCTGTTGGATAATGTAGATGTGTTTTGGAAACAGACACTTGCACAGGTACAGATCATTGATCCATCCGGAAAAGTATTAATGGATTCTATTGGCGTTATACCTAAAGAAGAAATACAAGACATCGATTTTAAAAAAGCGTTACATGGCCAAAAAGGAACGTGGCGAGGAAAAGTTGAATACGATCGTTCCAATGTGATAGCGGTCGCTTATCCTCTTAAATCAGATGACCAAATTGTAGGCGTGATCAGGTTTATATCCACATTAAGAGAAGTGAATAAAGAGATTGCCAATATTTCACTTATATTTTTTATTATTGGTATCATTGTTATTAGTATTGTCATTGTCTTTAGTATTTTCCTGGCAAATACAATCATTGAACCGATAAAGGAAGTCACTCAGGTTGCTGAGAGAATGGCAGCAGGTAATTTTAAAGTCAGGAGTTATAAACGCTTTAATGACGAAATCGGAAAACTTTCCGATACTCTAAATTATATGGCGGAGGAGATACTTAAGAAAGATCAGCTCAAAAATGAATTTATATCCTCTGTTTCCCATGAACTTAGAACACCCTTAACTGCTATTAAGGGATGGGCTGTTACTTTAAATAAAGTAGAACCCAAAGATAAAGAACTGGTTGGTGAAGGGTTAAAGATTATTGAAAAGGAAAGCGATCGATTAACCTTAATGGTAGAAGAACTTTTGGATTTCTCGAAATTCGTATCAGGAAGAATTACATTAAATAAACAAAAAGTTGATATTAACAATTTAATACAATATATTGAAAAACACATGCGTCCTAGGGCCTTAAGAGAAAATGTTAAATTAACTGTTCAATATGAACAAACACTCCCGGTCATTGATATAGATGAAAATCGAATCAAACAGGTACTGATCAATGTCCTGGATAATGCTTTCAAATTTACTGCCTCGGAAGGAACGGTTTCATTTATTACCAAACAAGAACAAAATTATGTTATTATGGCCATAACAGATAACGGGTGTGGTATTAGCAGTGAAGATCTGCCCCGAGTAAAAGAAAAGTTTTATAAAGGTAAAAGCAGTAAATCCCAAAATGGTATTGGATTATCAATATGTGATGAAATTATAAAAATGCATGATGGCATCCTAGAAATTTACAGTGAATTGAATGAAGGAACAACGGTATATATAAAATTACCTTGTAATCAAGAAGGAGAACATGAGTATACGAGGAGAAATGATTATGAATAGAACTAAATGGTTTTCAATTATTTTAGTCGTATTGGTATTATTTCTTCAAGGTTGTAAGCAAGTAGGAATGGATACCGACGAAAAAATTATGGCGCCAAAAAACACCTTGATTCCCCTTAGAGGGACTTGGGAGATAGAAAAATATAAAGTGCTCGGTGAACCGACTATGACAATAGGGGAAATCAATCAATGGATTGGGAAAACAGCAGAATTTAATAAAGAATTTGCAATTTTAGGAGAAGAAGTTTGTATTGAACCGGAATATAAGATTAAAAATGTCAATACGAGAAACTATTTTCTATATACTTATAAAGTTAATTACCAGGATTTAGATATTAATGATAATGATATTGATGTCGTTTCTATTACTGCCAAAGATCAACCTTTCTATGACTTTATTAAGATTAATGAGAATCAGTTAATGATTTGCTCAGATAACACGTTTTATTATTTAAAGAAGATTTCTGAAAATACGGATCAGATGATAGAAATAGATGAGAAAAGCCAAGCGAGCATTAAAAGTGAAGACTTAATGGAAGAGAAGTATTTACTGCGTTCAGGCGTTCTTCTAGGATTGCGCAATGATAATAAATCTGAAAAAGATTCATATCGGACTTTATGGATTGCTTCAATAAACAGAGTACTCCACCCTGTATTGGCAGTACCTGATTTATTTTTACCCAGGAAAAGCGGTTTCTGGATGACAGGAATTGATAGACAGCAAAACAATGATTATTTTAAAGATGTATTGTTTGCATATCCACTGGAAAATAATTTGAAGAATATTGAAATTCAAAAGGATATTGTGACTCAAAAGAATAGAGTCAAAGAAAATAACCTTAGGTTTAATATGGCAAGAAAAATATTATTTGTTGCAAATGATTATATCATTACAGAATATGGTGAAACATTAAATTATCAGCTACAAGTTCTCCCTATTGATAATATAAATAATAATGAGGCCATTAAAATATCTGATATTGCAGGCGAAAGTGGCAGAAATGCATTAATTGCTTCTGGTAATACCTACCTTTCATCTCTAAGTAAAAATGAATTTGATCAATTGGAAAAAGAGCCCCGGGAAGAAAGCTTTTCAATGGCACGCAGAAACGGTTATTGGATTATGAAGGGAAGGTTAAATAGTGAAAGCAATGCAGTTACAGATAAGTTTGGAGATTTTAATATCAATCTTATTCCGCCAACCGAATTGATTAACTATAATGAATTATGTGTGTCATGGAATAAAATAAAAGCTAAAGTTCCCAAAGCACTGGATGCGTATACTTCACCCAATAAAGATTTAGCCTTAATCATTTGTAAAGATGTCATATATGTCTATACGATAAAAAATAATCACCTTTCTAACAAGCCTGTTCAAGAGATAGAAATCCAAACGGGAGAATCTGTCGTCATGGCAGAATGGGCAACAGCAGACTATGTGGAAAGATGGGAAGCAATTTTTAGAGAACAAGTCAAAGCATGAAAAAGAGCCTTTATATCCATTTAAAATGGATATAAAGGCTCTTTTTTTATCCTATATGCTAGAATGGCTCTGGCAACATGGGGACACACCACTCGTGCCCCTTATTAATTCATAATTCATAATTCACAATTAAATGATTAAAAATAAAAGATAAAAAAACATTTGTGCCTATAAGAATGCAAGAATGGGGACACACCGCTCGTACCTCACGGAATGTCCCCATTCTTACATATTTCCTTTGCTTTTCCTGCAAACCTGCAATGTAAGTTTTTTATTGCATTACATATATATGAAACTCACTAAATATATTACACGTGTTAATAAGAAAATTATCATTAGTAGTCATAACTAATAATGAAGCAGCATAGAATTAGTGTACTGAATAATATTCAACATGCCAAATAATAAACCATCAAAGGAGAAGATAAATGAAGGAAAGTTTACTGACAGCAGATGAAATGCATTTATTTCATGAAGGGACATTGTACAAAAGCTATCAATCATTTGGTGCACACCTCACGCAGAGAAATAATGTGAGAGGTGTGATATTTACTGTTTGGGCGCCTAATGCGGAAAGCGTCAGTGTGGTAGGGGATTTTAACCAATGGCATATTGAAAGCCATCCCATGAATAGAATGAATACAACAGGAATTTGGTCTGTTTTTATTGCAGGTTTAGGAGAAGGAACGATTTATAAGTATGCACTGAAAACAGCTTGCGGTGATACTTCATTAAAAGCAGATCCGTTTGCTTTTTTTTCGGAACGAAGACCAAAATCAGCTTCTGTTGTTTTTTCTCTTGAGGGCTATTCGTGGGAACATGCCATATGGGAAAAGGAAAGGCAGCGCTCAATCTATCAAAAACCCATGCTGATTTATGAGGTTCATTTAGGTTCATGGAAAAGGAAAGAAAATGGTGACTTTTATACCTATCGTGAACTAGCTGATGAATTGATAGACTATGTAAAAGAGATGGGTTATACGCATATTGAATTGATGCCGATTATGGAGCATCCTTTTGATGGTTCGTGGGGATACCAGGTTACGGGATTTTTTTCGGTGACCAGTCGTTATGGTAATCCCCATGATTTTATGTATTTTGTAAATCGCTGCCATCAAGTGGGCATTGGGGTTATATTAGACTGGGTTCCGGCTCATTTTTGTAAAGATGGGCATGGATTAGGTGTTTTTGATGGTACACCATTATATGAAAAAGAAGAAGATCACCAATGGGGTACTTATGTTTTTGATTATCAAAGACCAGAAGTGATGAGTTTTCTGATTTCTAATGCCGCTTTTTGGTTTGATATTTTTCATATTGACGGATTACGAGTAGACGCTGTAGCACATATGCTTTATTTAGATTATGGTAAAAAAACGGATGAATGGCAACCCAATATTTATGGCGGTAGAGAAAATCTTGAAGCAATCAAATTTATGCATAAACTCAATGAATATATTTTTCAAGAATACCCTTATGCGCTTATGATTGCCGAAGAATCATCGGAATGGCCTTTAGTTTCTCGTCCCGTTCATTTAGGAGGATTAGGTTATAACTATAAGTGGAATATGGGGTGGATGAATGATATCTTGCGCTATATGGAAATGGATCCGATTCATCGCAAATGGCATCATCATCTTTTAAATTTTTCTTTGATGTATGCGTTTAGTGAAAATTTCATTTTACCTCTATCTCATGATGAAGTCGTTCATGGGAAAAAATCATTACTTGATAAAATGCCGGGTGATTACTGGAAAAAATTTGCAAATTTAAGAGTGCTTCTGGGGTTTATGATGGCTCATCCTGGCAAAAAATTATTATTTATGGGAACTGAATTGGCACCGTTTATTGAATGGCGATATGACGAGGAACTGGAGTGGTTTCTTTTAGATTTTGAAATGCATCAAAAATTTAATTACTTTGTAAAAACATTAAATCACTTCTATCTTCAAGAGAAATTGTTTTGGGAAAGAGATCATGGCTGGGAAGGTTTTGAATGGATTGATGCTAATAACTACACCCAAAGTATTGTTGTATTTTTGCGCTATGCCGTAAAAAAAAGTGATTTTATGATTGTTATTTGTAATTTTACCCCGGTTGTTTATGAGAATTATAGGATCGGTGTTCCGGAGGTTGGTCTATATCAAGAAATTTTTAATACAGATGAGAACGTATTTGGCGGCTCAGGACAAAAGAATCCACAAAATATGAAAGCGGAAACCGTTCACTGGCATAATCAGCCTTATTCCCTTTGCTTAAAGATACCGCCTCTTTCTGTCATTTTTTTAAAACATAAGGTAAAAGAATCCGCGTGTAAACTCAATGAGAAAAAACATAAAAAGGAGTGAGCGGAAAGTTGATTAATAACAAAGACGACTTTGTTGATCAATACCGTCAAAAGTTCCAGGAAATACATGGGAAACCTATTGTTGAAGGGACAGCGTATGATTATTATACAGCCTTAGCAGGGCTTGTACGAGATCTTATTAGTTTAAACTGGGTTAAAACAAATAAATACTATCATCAAAATCAAGCAAAGCAAGTCTACTACTTTTCTATAGAATTTTTGCCTGGAAAACTTTTGAGCAGTTATCTTTCCAATATGGGAATTAAGGATTTAGCTTTGGCAGCATTGGATGAATTAAATATTGATTTTGAAGAAATTAAGACTCAAGAGCCTGATGCAGGATTGGGGAATGGCGGTTTAGGGCGCCTAGCATCCTGCTTTATGGATTCTATGGCATCTTGCGGCTTAGCAGGGCATGGGTGCGGTATTAGATATAAATATGGATTTTTTGAGCAAAAGATTGTTGACGGTTTTCAGGCAGAACTTCCTAATAACTGGCTAAAAAACGGGAATGTATGGGAAATCAGAAAATCGGATAAGGCTGTGGAGGTTCGTTTTGGTGGTGATGTCAGGATCCATAATGAGGGTGGTAAGACATCATTTATTCATAAAAATTATGAACCAGTAAAAGCTGTTCCTTATGACATTCCTCTTGTAGGATATACCAATGGAGTGGTTAATACCTTACGCTTATGGCGGGCAGAAGTGGCCTCAGAAAGGGACTTCGATCTTTCTTGCTTTAACCGGGGTGATTATTTAAAAGCGGTGGCATATAAAAATACGGTGGAATCTATTTCGCAAATTCTCTATCCGGATGACAGTAATAGAGTAGGACGAGAACTGCGTCTTAAACAACAGTATTTTCTTGTCTCTGCAGGGGTACAAAGTATTGTACGTCATTTCAAAAAAAAGCACGGCTCTTTAGAAAATTTTGCCGAGAAAATAGTGATTCATATCAATGATACCCATCCGGTTTTAGTGATACCGGAACTCATACGTATTTTAATAGATGAAGAAGGAATGGGCTGGAATGATGCCTGGCAAATCATTTCTCAAACCATTTCCTATACCAATCATACCGTTTTGCCGGAATCTTTAGAAGAATGGTCGGTATCGTTATTTCGTTCACTTCTGCCTCGCATCTATATGATTGTAGAAGAAATCAATAAACGGTTTTGTAAAGCGCTTTGGAGTAAATATCCCGGTGATTGGAAACGTATTTCTGATATGGCCATTATTGCTGATGATTATATCAGAATGACAAATTTAGCAGTTGCATCCAGCTTTAGCGTTAACGGTGTGGCGCATATTCATACCGAGATTCTTAAAAATACGATTTTAAAAAACTTTAACGATTATTATCCTCATAAAATAAATAATAAAACAAATGGTATCAGTCATCGGCGCTGGTGTTTGGAGGCAAACCCGGAGTTATCACAACTCATACTAGAAACGGCAGGCGGCAATTGTATTAAACATCCAATGGACATCACTTGTTTATTAAAGTTAACGGATGATCAATCGTTCCTAGAAAAATTAGCCTTAGTTAAACGGAAGAATAAAGAAAAAGTAGCGAAAATGATCCGCGATAAATATGATCTGGTAATTGATGTGGATTCTATTTTTGATATACATATGAAGCGTATTCACATGTATAAACGTCAATTATTAAATATATTTCATATTTTAGATCTTTATAGACGTTTAAAAGAAAACCCGGATCTTGATATTTATCCACGAACTTTTTTCTTCAGTGGGAAAGCCGCACCGAGTTACCAACTGGCAAAAGATATCATCAAGTTAATTAATGATATGAGTGATGTGATTAATAAGGATAAATCGATTAAAGATAAAATTAAGATCATATTTTTAGAAAATTATAATGTCTCTCTGGCAGAGCAGATTATTCCCGCAGCCGATGTCAGTGAACAGATCTCGACGGCAAGTAAAGAAGCATCGGGAACCGGTAATATGAAATTTATGATGAACGGGGCACTCACAATAGGCACTTTGGATGGTGCTAATATTGAAATAAAGGATAAGGTTGGAGCGGAAAATATGTTCGTTTTTGGAATGACTGCTGATGAAGTCTTGAACTACTACCAAAATGGCGGCTATAATTCCTGGACATTTTATGAACAAGATTCTAGGATTAAGTGGATTTTAGATCAATTGGTATCTGGCACATTGAATGATGATCGCGAACAGTTTAAAAGGATTCATGATTCACTTTTGTATGATAATGATGAGTTTTTTGTGTTAAAAGATTTTTCATCATACGTAAATGCACAAACAAGATTAGATCTGGCGTATCGGGATCAAAATAAATGGCTTAGTATGTCTCTTGCTAATATTGCAAACTCTGGTATCTTTTCATCGGACCGTACGATTCTAGAATATGCTGTGGGGATTTGGGATATTGAGCCATTCATTAAATAATATATTTATTTAATCTTTACAACTTTAACCATTAGAAAGTAAGAGGTGAGGAGAAAGAATGCAGAAGAGAAAAGAAATGCTTGCCATGCTTTTGGCAGGGGGACAGGGAAGCAGACTGGGACTTTTAACTAAACATATTGCAAAGCCAGCCGTTCCTTTTGGGGGGAAGTATCGAATTATTGATTTTAGCCTAAGTAATTGTATTAATTCAGGTATTGATACGGTGGGGGTACTCACTCAGTATAAACCATTTATCCTTAATTCCTATATTGGGATTGGTTCAGCTTGGGATTTGGATTGTGGTAATGGCGGTCTTTTCCTACTTCCGCCTTATGCCCGTGAAAAGGGAGGACATTGGTATAGCGGAACAGCAGATGCGATCTACCAAAATATTGATTTTATTGATCAATTTAATCCGGAGTATGTACTTATTCTATCAGGGGATCACATCTATAAAATGGATTATTCATTAATGCTCCAGTGTCATAAAGAAAAGAACGCAGATGTGACCATTTCAGTTATTGAAGTACCCTGGGAAGAAGCAAATCGCTTTGGCATAATGGAAACCAATTCTGAAGGGAAAATCATTCAATTTGCGGAAAAGCCACAAAACCCCAACAGTAATTTAGCATCCATGGGAATTTATATTTTTAAGTGGCCTATTTTAAAAGAGTGCTTAATAAATGACCAAAGTGATGCCAACTCGCAAAATGATTTTGGTAAAAATATTATTCCTAAGATGCTTGATCGTAAAATGCGATTATTTGCCTATCATTTCAAAGACTATTGGAAAGATGTTGGTACAGTGGAAAGTTATTTTTCCGCAAACATGGATCTTCTTAGCGGGGAATCAGAGCTTAACATTTTTGACGATTCCGCAAAAATTTATTCTGTAAATTCCGCTCATCCGCCCCACTACATTGGTTCCCAGGCGGAGGTAGATAATTCGCTCATTGGAAAAGGATGTCAGATTCTTGGCAAAGTTAAAAATTCGATTTTGTCACCTGGCGTTTATGTTGGACCGGAAACGATTGTGGAGGATGCGATTATTATGCCCGGTGTAAGGATTGGCAAGGAAGGGTATGTGAAAAAAGCAATTATTGGAGAACAAACTTTCATACAAGACTATGCGCAGGTATGTGCGGCTGATATTAAGGAGCAACCTATTAGCGAGGTGGAAAATCATTCGGGCATTATTGTGATCGGCAATCATATTGATTTTTCAAATAATGGCACGAATCATAAAACAATCGTTGATTTTTGTAACAAAAAATGTTTAAGGAGTGTAATGGATGAAGGATGTAATGGCTCTTATAACCAACACCAAAAGCGAAGAAAAACTTTCTAGATTAACACAGGACAGATGTATCGCAGATATTCCTTTCGGTGGTAATTACAGCTTAATTGATTTTGTGCTCTCCAATGTTGTTAATTCCGGTATTCGTAACATTGGTATTATTATCACCCATAAATATCGCTCACTAATGTACCACCTAGGTTCAGGAAAGGAATGGTCTTTAGATACCAAACGAGACGGCTTGTTTTTCCTTCCTTCAAACAATCATCAAGTATTTCACAAGCCTTTGCATGTGGATTTAAGAGATATTTATAATAATATCGATTATTTACATAAATCTACGCAAAAATATATTGTCATTTCTGGAGCCAATGTCATATGTAACATGGACTATCATCCACTATTGGAATTTCATAAGAGAAAAGAATCTGATGTGACTATTCTCCATAAAAAAGAAAATGAATTAACGCCAGAAGATTATTTTGATTGTGACTTTTTAAATATGGATTCCAATCATCGCGTAACGCGAATTGTGGGAAGCTTTGATGAAGCCACAACCCATAATGTTTCTATGGAATTGTGTATTCTTGAAAGAGAACTTCTTCTTAAGATTCTTGATACTTGCATTGCTTCAGGAAACTGGGACTTGATCGATATTCTTAATGAAAATACCGAAACATTAAAAATTTATGCTTATCCCTATGATGGTTATGCCGCTAGAATAAATTCAGTCCATAGTTATTACAAACACAACATGGAGATTCTAAATCCTGACATTTGGGAAAAGTTGTTCTTAGGTACCCATTTAATTTATACCAGAACAAAAGATAATCCACCTACCAAATATGATAAAACATCATCTGTACATAATAGCTTAGTTTCCTTTGGGTGCGCTATTAAAGGAGAAGTAAAAAACAGCATTTTGTTCCGGGAAGTTAAGATTGGCCATAATTGCAATGTGAAAAATTGTATTATTATGCAGAATGGACTCATTGAAGATAACGTTTTTTTAGAGAATGTCATTATTGATAAGGATGTCTATATAAAAAGTGGCACTTATTTGCAGGGAAAAGCAGAAGACCCAGTTGTCATTGCTAAGAAGAGTGTCATTTAATAAGGGGAGGGAAATGATGCGAATTTTATTTGTAGCAACAGAAGGAAGTCCATTTGCTAAATCAGGGGGATTAGGTGATGTCATTGGTTCATTACCTTATGCGTTAAATAAGCAAAATGTTGAAGTCCGGGTTATTCTCCCTAAATATGAAAGTATGCCTTCATATTATAAAGAACAGCTGAAGAAAAAATGCCATATGACAGTTAATCTCGGGTGGCGCAACCAATATTGTGGTGTGGAAGAATTAGAATACAAAGGGATACATTATTATTTCATTGACAATGAATATTATTTTAAACGTCCCGACCATTATGGCTATTATGACGATGGGGAACGGTTTGCTTTTTTTAATCACGCCGTATTGAAGGTATTACCGCAACTTGATTATTGTCCGCAGATTATTCATGCTCATGATTGGCATACCGGTATGTTAAGTGTCTTTTTAAAAGCGCATTATGCACACATACCATTTTATAAAGATATGAAAACGATCTTTACCATCCATAACTTGAAATATCAAGGACTGTTCCCGCGAAGCATTTTAGAAGATTTATTGCATTTATCACAAGATTACTTTACTGCAGATAAACTAGAGTTTTATGGTCAAATCAATTCTATGAAGGCCGGATTGGTTTATTCTGATTTGATTACCACAGTCAGTAAAACATATGCTCAAGAAATCAAATACCCGTTCTTTGGTGAAAAACTAGATCCCATTCTCAATGCTAGAAAAGAAAGTTTATATGGTATTGTTAACGGTATCGATGATCAGGACTATAATCCACGTACGGATCAATCAATATATGTTAACTATGCCGAGTGCCGCAAGAAAAAATGTGAAAATAAACTCAATCTACAACAAGCATTGGGGCTTCCCGTTCGTAAAGATGTCCCCATGCTGGCCATGATTACCCGTTTAGTAGAACAAAAAGGCGTTGATTTATTAATTCATATTTTTGAGGAATTAATGGAGGAAGATATTCAATTTGTTCTTTTAGGAACAGGTGAACGTTATTATGAAGATTATTTTAAACACATGATGGCGAAATATCCCCATAAAGTGGTATCAAATATTCTATTTGATGAAAATATGTCTCGGAAGATTTATGCTGGATCAGATCTCTTCTTAATGCCTTCGCGCTTTGAGCCGTGTGGTCTCAGTCAGTTAATCGCTCTCCGGTATGGGACGATTCCCATTGTGAGAGAAACAGGGGGGCTTAAGGATACAGTTTTATCTTATAACACGTCTACTGGCGAGGGCAATGGATTTAGTTTTGCAAATTACAATGCACACGATTTTTTATATACCATCCGCAGAGCACTTAACATTTATAAAAACCCCAAAACATGGGATGACATTTTTTTAAATGCTTTAAGAAGTGATTTTAGCTGGGAACATTCATCAAAAGAATATCTTGAGCTTTATCAAAATCTTATCAATGAAAGCAGGCCATAAATATGGAAACGGGGAAAATATTTCACGATTCACATGATGATTTTTATCGTTTTCCTTTTGGGGCTGTTGTGAGTGGAACAGAAGTTTGTTTGCGACTAAAAATTGCCAAAGATTTGGAGCCCCAACACGTCTGTTTAGTCTTATGTGATAAACACGGCAGAGAGTGCTTAGAAGAAATGAATATCGGTAATGAATCAATAGATGAGGCTATTTATGAAAAAAATATCAAAACCCCTTTAACGCCTATGCTATTGTGGTACTACTTTCAAATTGAAACATCAAAAGAACTGTATTACTATGGGAATAACTGTCAGCGTTTGGGTGGCAAAGGAAAGTGCTATCAAAATATCCCACCCAAATATCAGATTACCGTTTATGAAAATAACAATCGTGTTCCGAGTTGGTTTAAGGAAGGCATTGTCTACCAGATTTTCGTGGATCGTTTTTTTAATGGGTGTGAGGATGACAAGGTATTAGCGCCAAAACCCCGTGCCTTAATTCATGCCGATTGGCATGATACACCCATTTATATTAAAGATTCAAAAAGCGGCAGAATTCTTCGCTGGGATTTCTTCGGTGGTAATCTGTTAGGCGTGATTAAAAAATTGCCCTATTTAAAGGAATTGGGAATAACCTGTATCTATTTTAATCCTATTTTTGAATCATTCAGCAACCACAAATATGATACAGGAAATTATAAAAAGATTGACCCTATGTACGGTAATGAAGAAACGTTTCAAACGCTTTGTCAACAAGCAGAAGCGTTGGGCATTTCTATTATTCTTGATGGTGTCTTTAACCATACTGGAAGTGACAGTGTTTATTTTAATAAAGAAGGTTCTTATGATGCTTTGGGTGCGTATCAATCTTCTGAGTCACCGTATTATTCCTGGTATCGCTTTAATCATTACCCCAATGAATACGAAAGTTGGTGGGGCATAGATACGCTCCCCAATGTCAATGAAATGGATCCATCCTATCTTAATTTTATTATTAATAGTAAGGATAGTGTTGTGTCTCACTGGATGAACAAAGGGGTAAAGGGGTGGCGTCTGGATGTTGCTGATGAACTCCCAGATGATTTCATTAAAGAACTACGAAAAAAGGTTAACGCACTCAATTCCGAATCCGTCCTAATTGGCGAAGTTTGGGAAGATGCCTCCAATAAAGTGAGCTATGGTCAAAGCCGGGAATATTTGCTAGGCGAAGAATTAGATTCTGTTACTAATTATCCATTGCGGCAAACTTTTTTAGATTACCTTTTGGGTGCTGTTGATGCTTATGAAGCACAAGAGCGGATTTGGAGTCTTTACGAGAATTATCCCAAAGAATTATTTTTCAGCACTTTAAATGTCATTGGCACACACGATGTCCCTCGAATTCTAACAGTTTTAGGGGAAGCCCCCAATGGTAAGGATTTATCAGAAGAAGAACGGTCTAATTTTCGCTTATCACCCGCTAAAAGGGAACTTGCAAAAGACAGGCTGAAAATATTAAGTCTGCTGCAAATGACGTTTCCTGGTGTTCCCTGTATTTATTATGGAGATGAAGTTGGCTTAGAAGGTTATCGTGATCCCTATAATAGAGGTCCTTATCCCTGGGGAAAAGAAGATAAAGCGCTTTTATTATGGTATCAAAGATTAATTCAATTACGTAAAAACCATACCATTTTTAATCAAGGCGAATGGCGGCCATTATTTATTGCGCGTGATATATATGGGTTTATGCTTAAAGAAGAAGATACAACGGCCCTTATTTTCGTGAATCGTCATATTCAGGAAAATATTCCGATTGCTTTGGATTTATCTGATGAGAAGATGGATGTTTTTTATGATGTGCTTAATGCGAGTCATGCGTTTCATCTTGCTGACGGGAAGTTGAATTTAACACTGAGACATCTAGAAGGAAAGATTCTTATGAGCAGCAGTAAAAAAAAAACTACGGTTTTTGAAAGGGGCAGCGGGATTTTGCTTCACCCCACTTCTTTACCTTCTCCTTATGGCGTGGGCGATTTAGGCAAAGAATCTTACCATTTTGTAGATTTCCTAGAAAAAGCAGGTCAAACGTATTGGCAACTTCTCCCTTTGACGCCTGTTGATGATTGGGGTTCGCCTTATTGTTCCCCTTCCGCATTTGCCGGGAATCCCCTTCTTATCAGCCCAGATCAATTAGTTGCAGAAGGCCTGCTGAATAGAAATGATGTTGCATGTTATCCCACTTTAAATCAAAAAAACGTCTTATATGAAGTTGTGGGTAAGGAAAAAGAGAAGTTGCTGCAAAAAGCATTTAATCAATTTCTTCGTAAGAAAGAAACAGCTGCATATGAATCATTTATTCAGGAACATTGTTTTTGGCTGGATGATTATGCCCTTTTCATGGCACTAAAGAAACATTTAGGTGGTTCCTGGAATCAATGGGAACCTGGGTTAGCCTTCCGAGACCCAGATAGATTGCAATATTATGCAAAAAAGCTGCAGGATGAGATTAACTTTCAAAGATTTGTGCAATTTATTTTTTATAAACAGTGGCAATCGCTAAAATCATATGCACAGGCAAAAAACATTCGGATTATTGGTGATCTTCCGATTTATGTCGCACATGATAGTTCTGATGTTTGGGCTAACCCCCATTTATTCTGCCTTGATAAAGAGGGAACGCCCCTGAAAGTTGCCGGCGTCCCACCCGATTATTTTTGCCCGACAGGACAACTCTGGGGCAATCCGATTTATTGCTGGGAACGAATGGAGAAAGATCATTATCACTGGTGGCGAAAGCGAATTGAACACCTTTTAAAATATATTGATGTGATTAGGATCGACCATTTCCGCGGCTTTGAGAGCTACTGGGAAGTCCCTTTTGGAGAAAAAACAGCTGAGCGGGGTCAATGGAAAAAAGGCCCCGGCGAAAAACTATTTTTCAACCTAGAGGAATCACTGCCAAACTTACCCTTTATTGCGGAGGATTTAGGTTTTATTACTTCTGAAGTTGAAAATTTAAGAAAGCAATTTTCTTTTCCCGGGATGAAAGTTTTACAATTTTTAGATGCAGAAGCGCTCTGTTCACAAGAAATGACCGAAAAAACGATCTATTATACGGGGACGCATGACAATGATACCCTTTACGGTTGGTACAAAAAGAAGGTTTTAAAACAACTGCAAAATCCAGAAGCCTATGATCAATCGGAGCAAATTTGCTGGCAATTCATTGAGGCAGTTTTACAAAGTAAAGCGAGCATCTCGATTATTCCCTTACAAGATGTTTTGGCCTTAGATAGTAAGGCGCGAATGAATACGCCGGGAACTCAAAAAGGTAACTGGCAGTGGCGTTTTTCACGGGATGATTTGCAGGAAAAACATTCACAACAATTGGCTTTACTGACGAAACGTTATAACAGAAATGAAAGAGGTGATACGCATTGAACAAACTGGCACTGTGGGAACGCTATAAAAAGTATTTATTTCGCAGTAAAGCGTTAGGGCTTAAACTCGACATCAGCCGCATGAACTTTAGCGAGGATTATCCTGCAAAAATGAAGGGCAAAATGCAAACTGCTTTTCAAGCCATGGCACAACTTGAACAGGGTACTCGCTCCAATCTGGATGAAAAGCGCAGGGTTGGACATTATTGGCTGCGCAATCCCGAACTAGCGCCGGGAGCAGATTTAACCCGAGATATTAAACAAACCATTGAGAAAATCAAAATATTTGCCGAAAATATACATAATGGGGAAATTTGTTCTCCTCTAGGGAGGAAATTTCGTAATTTCATTCTTATTGGTATCGGCGGGTCCGCTTTAGGACCCCAATTCATCGCTGATGCTTTAGGTACCTTAAAAGACCCGGTCAAACCCTATTTTATTGATAACACGGATCCGGAAGGTATGGATCGGGTCTTACAAGAACTTGATGCACAGCTAGCGGAAACACTGGTAATTGTCATCTCCAAAAGCGGCGGAACCAAAGAAACACGTAATGGGATGCTGGAAGTTCAACATCAATATGAGTTGAAGGGCCTGGATTTTGCGAAATATACTGTGGCAGTTACGCAAAAAAATAGTCAATTAGATCAGATTGCTCAAGAAAATGGCTGGTTAGAAGTATTCCCAATATGGGATTGGGTGGGGGGACGAACCTCTGTCACCTCTGCAGTTGGGTTATTACCCGCGGCCTTGCAAGGTATCGACATCGATTCATTCTTAGAAGGGGCTCGGATTTGTGATGAGATCACGCGAAGGAAAAGAATAAGCCAAAATCCAGCAGCCTTATTGGCCTTGATGTGGTATCATGCTACCAAGGGGCAAGGGGGCAAGAATATGGTCATTCTCCCTTACAAGGATCGCCTTCAGTTATTTACAAAATATCTCCAACAATTAATTATGGAATCTCTGGGAAAAGGGAAAGATGTAGCTGGAAACAACGTTCAACAGGGGATAACGGTGCTAGGGAATAAAGGTTCCACCGACCAGCATTCATATGTTCAGCAATTACTGGACGGACCGGGAAATGTATTTGTGACCTTTGTTGAGGTGTTAAAAGATGGGCGGAGAGAATCCATTTTTGTGGAAGAAAGTGTTACCAGTGGTGATTATCTCAGTTCGTTCTTGCAAGGCACACGTCATGCCCTCACGCAAAAAGGCAGGGAATCGATCACCCTAACCATTGAAACCATTAATGCTCATTCAATCGGGGCCTTAATCGCTCTTTATGAGCGAACAGTGGGTTATTATGCGTCACTTGTCAATATTAATGCCTATCATCAGCCCGCTGTCGAAGCTGGGAAAAAAGGCGCTCGCTTGACTTTGGATTTGCAAGTTAAGGTACTACGATTTTTGCAGCAGAACAAGGAAAAATCATATTCGCTAAAAGAAATTGCGCACGGAATCGGACAGGATGAGGAGATTGAAACAATTTTTCATATCTTAGAGCATGCGAGTTGCAATGAGGATCATAAAATAGCAAGAATGAAATAGGAAGATACATAAGGCGTATTTCGAGGAAAGGGGAACGAGCGCAGCTTTCAGCTGCTGAACGAGGAACGAAAAAGATTAAATGATTGGCTCAAAGCTGAAAGCTTAAGGCTTAAGGCTAAAAACTAAAGGTTGATAATACACCGCTTTGATCATTAAAATACATTTGGGTTCTCGGCTCTCAGTTATCAGTACTAAGTTTGCGCTTAAGCTCGATAGCTGATAACTGATAACTAATAACGCTTTTAAATCTTTACAAAAAAGAGAGGGGCAGATAAATTGGGAGCTAAGATTAAATTTGGGACGGATGGATGGCGAGGGGTTATGGCTGATGATTTTACTTTTGATCATGTCAGAATCGTCGCGCAGGCTATCGCACAACACATTATAAATATCGGACAAAAGGAAAAAGGAATTGTGATTGGTTATGATAATCGCTTTCTGGCAACTCAATTCGCCGAAACGGTAGCCGAAGTGATGGTGGGAAACGGAATTGATGTCCTGCTTACCAAGGAAGCGACACCCACTCCCGTTGTGGCATTTGCCGTGAAGCAGTATCAAACGGCTGGTGCGGTCATGTTAACGGCCAGTCATAATCCACCAGAGCATAATGGGATGAAGTTTATCCCCCATTATGCCGGGCCGGCATTGCCCTACATTACAGACGAGATCGTTACTTATATTGAAGAAATCCAAAAACAAGGCAATATTGAGGAATATTCTTTTGAGTATGGATTGAAAGTAAACAAGGTTAAAATCATTAATCCGAAAAGCGAATATCTACAACACATTAAAGAGATTATTAATGAAAACGTATTGAATAATAGTTCATTATCAATTGTGGTTGATCCGATGTTCGGAGCTGGAATACATTTCTTGGATGAGGTATTAAAAGATTATCATTTTAAAGTAACCGCGATTCATAATAAACGCGACCCGTTATTTGGCGGTTCACTGCCTGAACCAACGGAAAATAATCTCAATCAGCTTAAGAAAAAAATGCAGCAAGAAAAAGCGGATTTAGGTTTGGCCTTAGACGGGGATGCCGATCGCTTGGCTGTAATCGATCAGAACGGACAATATATAAGCCCCAATCAGATTATTTATCTCTTGATGCAGTATTTAATCGATACCCGTGGATTTAACGGTACAGTAGCCAGGACGGTGGCAACCACCCATATGATTGACCGCATTGCTGGTAAGTATGGCATTGAAGTGGATGAAACACCGGTCGGGTTCAAGTATATCGGAAAATCTATGGTTGATAAGGACGCGTTTATCGGCGGCGAGGAAAGCGGCGGCATTAGTATCAAAGGACATATTCCCGAGAAGGACGGGATACTAGCCTGCCTTTTGGTCGTAGAAATGGCAGCGGCTACGGGTAAATCCCCTACAGAACTGATTCATGATCTACAAGATCAATACGGTACGATTTATAGTAAGCGATTGGATAAAAGATGCAGCGTTGCGCAAAAAGGGCGCATATTAGAAATGATCAAGTCCTATGATCCAGAGTATATTAATGGGAAAAAAGTGGTCAAACGTATTACCATTGACGGCCTGAAACTGGTGACCGAAGATGACAGCTGGGTTTTAATACGGCCCTCAGGAACGGAAAGTCTCTTCCGGATTTATGCAGAGGGGGAGAGGGAAGAGAAAGTTGATGAGATTCAGAGTGAGGTTTGTGGATATTTGGGGTTGGAGTGAAGAATTGCAGGTAGCGAACAGGAGGTAGCGAACCCTACCTCCTACCTGCTGGTTGCCACCTGCTCATTGAAAAATGATGGAGGAATTGACCATGTATAATATTGGCGTTGACCTGGGCGGGACAAATATTGCTGCGGGTGTCGTTGATGAGACGGGACAGATATTACTAAAAAGCAGCATATCCACTCGACCGGAACGGGATTATCATGAAATCATTCACGATATGGCGGTGTTGATTTATGGCTTAATAGATGAAGGTGGGTATAAGCTTGCCGATATTGCTTCCATCGGTATTGGCTGTCCAGGCGCTGTTGATAAGAAGCGGGGAAAGGTTATCTTTGCTAGTAATCTCTTTTGGTATCATGTCCCCATTCAAGCATTATTACAAGATTATTTAAATTTACCTGTTTATCTCGAGAATGATGCAACGGTGGCTGGATCGGCAGAATATCTTTTTGGTGCTTGTCAGGGTACTGAAAATGCTATTACCCTGACATTAGGTACAGGTGTTGGGTCGGGCATGATTTTGAATGGCCAGCTTTACAGTGGGAGTCATGGTGCCGGTGCGCACTTGGGGCATATGATTGTAGAATTGGATGGGATTCCGTGCGCCTGCGGAAATAAAGGGTGTTGGGAACAGTATGTTTCGGCAACGGCTTTAGTACGAGAAGGGCAAAAAGCTGTAAAAGAATCCCCGGAAAGTTTGATTGCAAATTTAGCAGGGCATGATTTTAGGAAAGTCACCGCTAAAATGGTTTTGGATGCGGCAAAAGAAAAAGATCCCGCTGCGGTTATGATATTCGAGCGATATATTCGCTATTTAGCAATGGGGATGATTACGATTATCAATGCATTTGACCCGGAAGTGATTGCTATTGGCGGCGGGGTCTCTCATGCAGGAGATTTTTTACTTCAGCCATTATGTGAAGAAGTAGAAAAGCATATTATTTATAAAGATGTTGCTCATGCTCGGATCTGTTTAGCGCAGTTAGGGAACGATGCTGGGATTATTGGGGCGGCAATGCTTGGGAGGATTAACAGATAAGAATAGACGGTGCTTTTATAAAATGGAATATGGAATCCCCAGTGTTAATCTTTTGATTATCGCTGTGAGTGTGGCGGTGGTTGTGGGAAAGAGGGGGCATTGGGGATTTTTTGTGTTTAGAGAGAATGATATATTGTGTAGATAGATGATTAAAATAATATTTTTTTAAAATTAGGTATTTCTATTGCTAAAAATGTAACACGTAAATTTTTCATGATATAATTACCTATAAATGAGTAACACAACAAATATTCTCAAATGTACATATTTATGCAATACAACTTACTAGCTATTAGGAAGGTGGACTTATTATGAACAATAAGGTAAAAGGAAGACTTTCAATACTTTTTATGACAGTTACCTTTTATATGATGGTTACAACAAAGTATACGCATGCTTTAGGTGATTACATATTAGAATTTATTGGACTAAAATCATGGACGGGTGATTATAGTGGTATACATTTAACCGTCATATATTTTGGAGTACTTTTTATAATAGGGCTATTTCTCGTAGAAAAGTATGCTATAGAGGGTTTAAGCATTAGGAGAAGAAATATATTTTTAATTTTTGTAGTATTAATGACCGTGTTTTCTTCAATTACAGGAATGACCGCAAGGCATATCAAAGAGAATTCTTCAGGACTATTAGCAATAGGATACACCTCCAAGGATAGTAATATAAATTACAAATCAAAATTTAATAAATTGGTTGAATTTACATCTGAATTTGAATTAACCAATTATAGTAACGAAAAAAAGACTTTTTATTTGAGTATTGACAGCCCTTTTTATATGAAAGATGGAATTGAAGAGATTCGTTTTTACACTTTTGATGGAAAACCGGCAATTTTCGAGTTAGAAAGTAAAGAGACTAAACCGTTCTCATTAAGCTTAGATCACTATAATATTATGGGTGGGAGAAGATTTCAAAATGGAGGCGGAAGCGGCATCGTTGAAGAAATTGTATTAACGAATGATCAGGGCGATAAAGTTAGACTGGATCGTAATTATTTTTTCGGAATTGAACTAAATAAGTGATGGTAGTTTCCGTAATTCCATCAAATAATACCGAATTTTAGTTTGTTACAAGCGATATAATGAGTTATAACCGCCGAATAAAAGGGGGATAAAATGTGAAATTTCAATGGGGTAAGGCAATTATAACATTTATAATTGGAATTATAATATCATTTATTATAGGTGGTATCTATAATGATGGTAGTTTTATGGTTGCAGCCGCAATATGTTATGTTGGGGCTGTCATTGTTGGAATTTTTGGTAAAAACAATTAAGCAATAGAATGTAAAATGGTGGTTTGATTCAAGGAATGACGGAAGAGGAGTTTTTTAGTGGTTATTCTGCTCCCAGAAACAAAGAATTGATGCGAGTTTTTAAAGACGTTCATCTTGTAGAACAATTAGGTTCAGGAATGATAAGGATACTAAAAAAATATGACCGCTCAATTTTTATAATAACTCCGAATTTTATTAGAGTTATTTTTCCATTTTCAAATGTAATAGAATTAACAGGTCAAAAGAAAAATGAGGGATTAAATGAAGGATTAAAATCATTGTTGTTAGTAATTAAAAATAATCCCGGAATAAAGGCGAAAGATGCGTTTAAAGTTTTAAATGACCGTTCTATTAAAACCATTGAAAGGCAGATAGCATATTTGGTTAAAATAGAATAAGTTGAGCGAAAATGGGAGTAAGAAAACCGGAGGATATTACGTTATAGAGGAAGAATAATATAATGATGTGATTGCCATTGGTAGTTGAATTATCAAAATATCAAGGGGGAATACTATGAGGAAAGCGGCACCCATTATCATTGTTACGATCGCTTGCGTATATTTACTAGCTTATTTAGTCATATTAATTAATCCAGTGTTTGCGAATGAAGTTCCACAATTAGGTAAAATTATCTTAGGAATGATCGCCTTAGGGATGATCGCAGCCATACTAGCTTTAATATATACACTTAAAATAAGATTAAAAGAGATTAAGGAGGAAGATGATGATGATCTTAGTAAATACTGATTACATATCAGGAAAAGAATTAGAAACACTATCCATTGTAAAGGGTTCAACAATTCAGTCTAAGCATGTCGGTAAGGATATTATGAATAGTCTTAAAACTTTAGTAGGCGGGGAACTTGCTTCTTATAATACGATGATGAATGAAGCAAGAGCTTTAGCAACTAAGAGAATGGTTCAAGAGGCAGAAAGTCTTGGCGCCGATGGGATTGTAAATATTAGATACGCTTCAAGTGCAATTATGCAAGGTGCAGCAGAAGTGATTGCCTATGGAACAGCAGTGAAGTTTAAATAGTCTAAAGCGCATTGTTAATCCTTTAAAAGATGACGCCTGTTCACTGGATAGGCGTCATTTTTTTTAATCTCAATTGGCTGTGTAAATCATTATGTGTATTCTCCATGTAATTTAAGTTTTTCCTCTGTTTCTTTTCTTAGCCTAATTAATTTTTTTAGTTTTATTCCAGCTCTTTTTACTTCCTCTAAAGCCTCTTGATTTTGCAGTACATCTCCCTTTTTAAACAATTTTAGAATTTTAACAGTTTCTACTACTCTATATCCTAAGCCTTCAAGCGGTTGACTCATAGCTTCAGCAGTAAATCCCATATCCTTTTCATCATTTTGTTCACAGATAGATATAACTACAGCATATTTCCCCCCTAATACTTCATTGATACTTGACCAAACGAAACGGTCATCTTCTGCAAAGACTTGGAAGCAATAACACCTTTCAATAAAAGCCTTCATATCTGCGGTTATATTATAAAAATATGTAGGTGAACCTGTAACAATAGCATCTGCCTCTAGTATACGTGGGTATAATCTCTGCATATCATCCATTATTACACATTTATATGTGTCTTTACATCCTTCACACCCAGTGCATCCTCTAATATTATAATCCCCTAGAAAGATCAACTCAGTTTCAATTTCTTTGCATTCAATTGCATCTAGTGTTTGCTGCACTAAATATGCTGTATTACCATTTTTTCTTCTACTTCCTACAATTCCCAATACTTTCATTATACGACCTCCATAAACATCATATTTTGCGTATAAATTTGTGTGAAAAAAACAGGTATGATAACTTTAGTGATAATTCATAGCATTCTACAATTATGAACTAATATATACTCAGATTATACTAAATATACTCAAATAGATAAACTGCAAAATCCTTTAATCACCACTATGATATGAGGTGATGTTTGTGAAAAAGAGGGTTATTGAGGTTTTTTATATTTTGTGTAATAGTACTTTGAGTGGATAGACAGGAAAAACGATTTTTTTGAAAAACAATGAATAATTTGTCGATAATGAAGGTGATTTGTAGATTAATGATGAATAATGATTGATAAATGCTCAATTCGATGCAATTCAATAAACAAAAGGAGGCGCAAACTAACATGACAGAAGAAACTAAGAAGGAACTGAAAGAAGAGGAATTAGAAAAGGTTTCTGGAGGAATAGCAGATGGTGACTGGTATAGCCCAAATTACGAAGAAGATATGCTTGAGAAATTGAAAGCAGCAGCAGGAAAATAAGGGGGAATCCCTCACGACAGAAGATATTAATGAAGCAGGCACCTGAAAAACAAGTAACTTTAATCCTGCCGACGCATGATATTAGGAAATTGAAAACACTTTTTATATTTTAGTTAATTCAGTATCTTTAACAAAAAACACCTGCAAATTAATTTGCAGGTGTTTTTAAATGTCAGTAAAAAATGGTGGGCACAACAGGGCTCGAACCTGTGACCCCCTGCTTGTAAGGCAGGTGCTCTCCCAGCTGAGCTATGCGCCCACATAAAAAAAGTGGAGCCGACGATGGGACTCGAACCCGCAACCTGCTGATTACAAGTCAGCTGCTCTACCAATTGAGCCACGTCGGCATAAAGTGTGGCGACCTAGAAGGGACTCGAACCCTCGACCTCCAGCGTGACAGGCTGGCATTCTAACCAGCTGAACTACTAGGCCACTGATTTAACTGACAAGCTCTATTATACATAACATTAAAAGATCTGTCAACAAAAAAGTATTCTCAGTGGAATATTTTACTAAATGAGTTAATATAATTAATTATACTAACCAAAGAAGCGGCTAAAGATGCTTTTACTGAATAAAAATAAAACAAGGAAGGTGAATTTTAAGTTATGAATATTAAAAGAAATATTAATAAACCACATCATGTTTCGGTTAAAAAAGGTTCTTTAAAAACTCAATTGTTAGTACCGATACTCAGCGTTTTACTTTTTTCCATTATTTTAATTGTATCTATTATATATGTAAACACTTGCAAATTAGCTGAGAATCTAAATAACGAATTTATGGCTTATAGAGTAGAATCCGTTGCAGCAGAAGTGAATGCTTCCTTTAACTCGCAAATGGCGGTCATTAAGGCATTAGCTGAAATAGATCACATCAAAAACAGAAATTTAGAAAAAACAACATCTGCATACAATATCATCAAAGACGATATCAAAGATGTGCAGCGGCTCATGCTGATTGATCTTGAAGGTAATTATGTAAATACCGCCAACGGTACCGGTAATGTTTTTGAACGAGAATATTTCCAGCAAGCTTTAAAAGGAGATACGATCATATCAAAACCTGTTATTTCAAAGTCCACAGGTAAGCCGGTTATCATAGGGGTTACACCTTGCAGTAAAGACGGTAAAATCATGGGTGTTTTAGGGGCGGTATTCAATTTAGACCGCATTTCAAATAATATTTCTAACATTGAGTTTGGTAAAACAGGTTATGCGTATATGGTTAACTCGGAAGGAATTATTCTTGCATCTGATGTGCCTGAAGAAATTTATAACGTCAATATTAAAGATTTGGATCATTTAGGTGATGGGTTTATGACAATTGCCGATAAAATGATGGCTTTAGAATCAGGTACAGGCGCGTATTTAAAAGAAGGAGAAGGCATGATCAATGTTGCTTTTGCACCTGTAGAAATACTGGATGCAACCGCTGCGATCTCTATCCTAGAAAGTGAAATCAAACAACCTATTAATCATGTTGGCTTTTTAGCAGTTATTATTGGTTTAATGATGTGCGCGGCAGCGGCTATATTGGTCACGTTTATTTTAAAAAAACCGACGGATCATATTGTCCGCTTAGCAGAAGATGCTCAAAAAATAGCAGACGGTGATTTAAATGTTGATATTGATATTGATTCTAACAATGAAGTAGGAAAGCTTTGCAAAAACTTTAATCAGATGGCTTTAAATACCCGTCAGGTCATTGAAAAAACCAAGCAAGTAACACATATCTTAAATCAATCTTCTCATTCGCTTTCTCATTCATCTGATGAACTGACTGCAGCTTCCGAACAAATGGCTCAATCTGTGCAGGAACTTGCAAAAGGAGCCACGGATCAAGCGCAATCAACAGAATCATCGAACGATAAAATAGGCAATATTGTAGAAGGACTAAATTGCATTAGCGAAACCATGAAGGAATCGGTAAATCTTACGAATAAGGTAGCGGATACAGTAGGAGAAGGTAATCAATTAATGAATCGGCAAAAAGGAAAAATGGATGTATCATCTAATACTTTCAAGCAGGCCAATATCATTGTTAAAAACTTAGCGGAAAAATCTACGACGATTGGCGACATTGTCGGTGTCATTACCGGTATTGCGAATCAGACCAATTTATTGGCACTTAACGCAGCCATTGAGGCAGCACGAGCAGGAGAGCAGGGACGTGGTTTTGCGGTGGTTGCGGATGAAGTTAGAAAACTTGCCGAAGATTCTAATGATTCAGCAGGTAAAATTAAAGGACTCATAAAAGAAATGCAGGTAGATGTTGAAAAAATGGTTGAAGAAATGGCGGAAGCAACCCAAGCAATTAGTGAACAAGGAACCATTACCGAAGATACAGTCCGGGCATTTGGTAACATTACTGAGCTGGTTAATAACCTTTATGATAATGTCAAAGCAGTTGCTCAAGATGCAGAAAAACTTAATAAGGATTCGCATATAGCAGGACAAGAATTGGGTAATATTGCTGCAATTGCACAACAATCAGCAGCAGGAACGGAAGAAGTTGCAGCTACGGTTGAAGAACAATCGGCATCAATTGAAACCATTAGCGGGTTTGCAGAAGAAACAGCAAGCATTGCAAAAGATCTTAAAGATGTTTTATCAGTATTTAAATAAATAATAGGTGTAGGAAAAGGAAAAAACATCTTGACATTATGAATGCAATCATGTAAAATGAATACTAATCAATTTAAAAACTTTATAAGATATATTTTCTTCTTATCTAGAGAGGTGGAGGGACTGGCCCTATGAAACCCGGCAACCGGCAGATTATTCTGCTAAGGTGCCAATTCCTGCGGAGCTCATACGCTCTGGGAGATGAGTTGAGGAATAACAGCATTTATTTGTGTGTTTATTTATTATGCTTATTACCTCTTCTCATGTAGAAGAGGTTTTCTTTTTATAGAGTTATAAGAAATAGCGTTATAAAGAAAAAGGGAGGAAAATGATATGTCATTTGAACAATTAAAAAAGAAAGAACAAAGTAAAAAATCTTATCCAAAATATTGGGATGAAAAAATAGAAACCATGCCTCGTAAAGAACTTGAAGCTTTACAATTAGAATTATTAAAAGATATGGTAGCACATGCCTATCATAATTCCCCGTATTATAATCGCGTATTCAATGAACAGGGGATTAATCCCGATACCATTCAAACTTTAGACGATATCAAAAAGTTGCCATTTAGCAATAAAAAAGTTATTCGTGCATGTCAAGATGAGGCACCGCCATTTGGAACGATGGTAGCCGTACCAGAAGAGGAAATTGTCTATATTTCCGCTTCCAGTGGTTCAACAGGTTCCCCTACGGCATCTCCATTTACGCAAAAAGATTTTGATGACTGGATTGACTTTGAATCCCGTATTTTCTGGTCATCGGGTATGAGACCCACAGATCGTTACTGTCATGCGCTTAATTTTTCCATGTTTGTTGGAGGACCTTGTGTATACGGGGCACAAAAATTGGGTGCTTTATCAATTCATGCAGGCACAATTCCATCTGAGCGGTTATTAGCACTTATGCAACAATTTCAACCTACCATTATCTGGACAACGCCGTCCTATGCATGGTATTTAGGCGAAACAGCACAAAAAAAGGGTATTGATCCTGCAAAAGACCTTAATATTAATAAGATATTTGTATGTGGCGAGCCGGGCGGCTCCATCGAAGTAACGCGACGTCGTATTGAAAATCTTTGGGATGCGGATGTTTATGACTATTATGGTATTTCCGACATTTTTGGTTCCTGTGCTGCAGAATGTGAAGAAAAGAGCGGCTGCCACTTTGCCGAAGACCAAATTCTTGTTGAAGTCATCAATCCTGAAACAGGTGAACAGGTAGCGGATGGTGAACGAGGTGAACTGGTATTAACGACTTTGAAAAAACAAGCGCGCCCGCTCATTAGGTTCCGCACGGGCGATATCGTTTCCTATACAACCAAAACCTGCGAATGTGGCCGTACTTCTTTGCGTATTGATGGCGTTCACGGCCGGGTAGACGATATGCTGATTATTAAAGGCGTTAACGTATTTCCTAGTGATATTGAGCATATTATACGTCATTATCATGAATTAACTGGAGAGTATCGTTTGGTTGTTGACCGTGTTAATCATTTGGATACATTGACAGTTGAAGTAGAATATGTAGAAGGATATACAGGGAATATTGAAGAACTGGCTCAAGCTGTTCAAACAGACATCAAAAAATCCGTTGCTGTTTCAGCCGCAGTTCATATTTTAGAACCGGATACGCTTCCGCGTGTTACGCATAAAGCTAAGCGTATTTTAGATAACAGAGGTAATGTTTGGGGAAGATAATCAAACAACAATTGCATAGAACTTCTTATCCAGAGTGGTGGAGGGACTGGCCCTATGAAACCCAGCAACCAGCAGATTATTCTGCAAAGGTGCTAATTCCTGCAGAGCTCATATGCTCTGAGAGATAAGAAGAGGATCAAATTCGATGATATTTCAACCCCCTCTTCTTATTTAGAAGAGGGGGTTTTGTTTTTATATGAAAGTTTGTGCTTAGGCATCGTTATGGCTCCAGACACCTTCTAAGCTAAAGAACTTTGTGCAATATATAAAGTCATTACTCATGAAGCAGCGTCTTTAATATTTGATTCTGATGAATCCACCGACGCGACAAGCTGTCTTCCGCCATAACAATGCCATGCATTATATTAATTTTCTTCCTTTAAAAGTTAGCAAAGATGTTTTTCTGTTTTATACAATTTGTATTGATTATATGAAAAACAAGATAATTGAAAGGAGAGAGCAATATGAGTGTTTGCAAAACGTATGACGAAATCAATGAAAAGATTAAATCGGGAAAAGCTGTGGTGGTGACCGCAGAAGAGATCATTGATTTAGTAAAGGAAAAAGGGGAGGAAGCCGTTGCAAAAGAGGTCGATGTGGTAACAACGGCTACTTTTGGGGCTATGTGTTCTACAGGTGCCTTTCTTAATTTCGGTCACGCGGATCCACCTATTAGAATGAGTAAAGTATGGTTGAATGATGTTCCAGCTTATGCGGGACTGGCAGCTGTGGATGCATTTATTGGTGCGACAGAAACCTCAGAAATAGAAGGTGAAGACTATGGCGGGGCTCATGTCATAGAGGATTTAATTTTGGGAAAATCGGTTAAGCTGCGGGCTATTGCTCATCCGACGGATTGCTATCCACGAAGGGAAATTACAACATATATTACCAAAGATGACATCAATCAAGCTTTTTTGTTTAACCCGCGAAATGCTTATCAAAACTATGATGCGGCCACCAATACATCAGAACGCACATTATATACGTATATGGGAACATTGCTGCCTCATATGGGAAATGTAACCTATTCTAGTGCCGGGCAGCTAAGTCCGCTTCTCAATGATCCTTTTTACCGTACCATTGGCATTGGCACCCGTATTTTTCTTGGAGGGACACAAGGCTTTGTATCATGGGAAGGCACTCAGCATAGTCCTTCAAATTCCCGCGGAGAAAACGGTGTACCCAAAGGACCAGCAGGGACACTTTCGCTGATCGGCAATTTAAAAGAAATGGATGCTCGATTTATACGAGCCGCATCTTTCGAATCCTATGGTATTACCATGTTTGTGGGATTAGGGATTCCCATTCCCATATTAGATATTGAAATGCTGAGATCCGTCTGTGTAACAGATGCAGATATTTATACTGATATTATTGATTATAGTATTCCAAAGCGGAGCAAGCCAGTGATCAAACAGGTCAATTATCAGCAGTTACGCAGCGGCAGTATTACCATTGGGAATAAGAAGATTCCAACAGCTCCATTATCCAGTTTAGCTAAGGCACGAGAAGTGGCTCTTGAATTGAAACAATGGATTCAGGCAGGAAGCTTCCTATTGTCTGAACCGGTGCAAGGTTTACCTAAAAGCCACGAAAGTCATGTATTAAATTCTAAACTGAAGGAGGAAAAAGAAGCATGTTCGCTGTAAAAGTTTTATTAGTTTTCCCCCCAGCTTTAATTGATAAACCCATTACGTATTACTTAGTTAAAGATTTTGAATTACAAATTAATATTTTAAGAGGAAAAATAACCCATCATGAAGAAGGAAAGTTAGTAATTGAACTCAAAGGGCAAACGCAAGAACAAGTGGAACAGGGACTCATTTTTCTAACTGAGCAAGGCATTGATGTGACATTAATGAAGAAAAATATTCAATGGGATGAAGAAAAGTGCGTCCATTGTGGTGCTTGTACGGCTGTTTGTCCCTCGCACGCATTTGAATTGGATTCTAGTACATGGAGACTGAACTTTAATAGTGAGAAATGTTTAGCCTGTGAACTGTGTGTTAAGGCTTGCCCCTTGGATGTCATACATATAACAATCTAAATTTAGGTGGCGGAATAACATGTATAAGGAACGAACTTACCGCAATCAGGTAAAAGGTGAAAACTTGACATATTTTAATGTAAAAGAACAAGAAACAGATTTACAAATCGGGGCTCATCGTTTACTGGAGTCAGAGGCAAAAACTGCCATTGAACACTATCGCCGGCAAATTGAGTGCTATATTCGATCTCATCCTCAATTTAAAACAAGCTTGACCCCTTCACCTGTCAATGAAGAGGCACCGTCTATTATAAAAACAATGGCTGAAGCTGCCAAAATGACAAATGTTGGTCCTATGGCAGCCGTAGCAGGCGCTATTTCAGAAGCCGTTGGTAAAGAATTGCTATCCTTTTCACCGGAAATCATTGTCGAAAATGGTGGAGATCTATTTATCAAAAGCAATACCGTGCGCAGGATCAGTATCTTTGCGGGAACCTCTCCGTTCAATCAGAAAATAGCTTTAAAGATTAAGCCTGAAGATACCCCTTTAGGAATCTGCACTTCCGCTGGAACCGTGGGGCCTTCCTTGAGCTTTGGCAAGGCAGATGCAGTCGTTGTTGTTTCAAAAAATACAGCTTTAGCGGATGCCGCAGCGACGGCAACCGGAAACATGATTAAAACAGCAGCAGATATTGAACAGGGTATTACTTTTGCCCAGTCCATTGTGGGGATTAAAGGCGTTATTATCATCATCGGTGATAAAATGGGTGCCTGGGGAGACATTTGTTTTGTAAACAGTTAAGGCATATGAAAGGGAAATAATATGACACAAATCATACGTGATATACCGCTGTCTATCAACAAAGATGAGGTACTGCGCTATTTAGGTTATCGAAAAAACAAGACGCAAATAACGAATCATATAAGCGCAACCATCGACGAATTAATTAATGAATCGTATACCTGGCTCAAGCCGCAAGGGATATTCAAAACGATTCCATTAACGACAAAGGACAATAAAAGGATTATTACATCACACAAAAATTTCTATATTACTGCACCGGATGTTGTGAACTTATTTTTGGGTTCTGATTATTTAACCTTCTTAGCAGTGACATTGGGAGAATCATTGGACGAAAAAATCACCTGTTTTTTCGATCAGGGAGAATATACACGAGCAACGATTCTTGATGCGATTGGTTCAGATGGCATCGAACAATTAGCAAATAAAATAAACCATATCGTCGCGCAAGAGGCCGCTCAAAAAGGATATCAATTAACACAAAGATTTAGTCCCGGTTATGGCCAGTGGGATATAACCGCACAAAAAGATTTATTGGATCTATTAGACATTCAAAGAATTGGTATTTCTATGACAGAGCATTATATGCTCAATCCGCAAAAATCCATTACAGCCGTAATCGGTTGGAAGCGGATTGTAAATGATAATCACAATTATAATCCATGTGATAAATGCTTACAGCAAAATTGTGAATATGAGAAAGGCAGTTGACCACTTACCTTTATTATTAACGAAAGGATTGATAACCTTTGAACAAGGAGACATTATTGGAAAGGTTACGCCATAAAATATTGGTATATGATGGCGCGATGGGTACTATGTTACAAAAATCCGGGTTGAAACTTAACCAGTGTCCCGAAAGCTTAAATATCTCTCATCCGGAAATGCTTATTGATATTCATCGAGCCTATGTAGAGGCTGGCGCAGATTTGATACAAACAAATACATTTGGTGCTAATCGCATCAAGCTATCCGAGTTTGGCATGGAACACGAAGTGAAACGTTTTAATGGTGCTGGGATACAACTTGCCCGTAAAGCAGCTGGAAGAGAAACGATGGTCGTAGGAGATATTGGACCTTTAGGGAAGCTCATTCATCCTTTGGGAAAAATGACTTTTGATCAAGCGTACGATGTGTTCTACGAACAAGCTAAAGTATTGGGCGATTCGGGAGCAGATTTGCTTGCGATTGAAACAATGTCTGACCTTCAGGAGATGCGGATCGCATTAATTGCTGCTAAAGAAGCAACAGGTTTACCGATTATTGCACAGATGACTTTCTCAGAAGATATGAGAACATTAACTGGTACGAACCCGGAAACAACAGCAACGGTATTAGAATCTCTTGGGGCAAGCGTCATAGGCGTTAATTGTGGCAGCGGGCCAAAAAATATGGTACCGATCATCGAAAGAATGGCAAAAGTAACCACCGCTTTTCTAATTGCACAACCTAATGCAGGACTGCCTCAACTCATCAATGGTAATACGGTGTTTCAACAGACCCCAGATGAAATGGCATGTTATGTGAAACCTTTTATTCAGGCAGGTGCAAATATTATTGGCGGATGCTGTGGGACGACACCGGATCATATTGAGGCCATTGCCAGCGCAGCACATTCACAGATCATGACACCTAAGAAAGAGATATCTTATTCTAAACTGGCCAGTCGCAGCAAAATCGTTTGTATCGGCTCAACTTTTCCGACTCAATTTATTGGAGAAAGAATAAACCCCACTGCCCGAAAAAAATTGGCTCGTTCTATTGTTCAGGGGGATATGAGTCTCGTTTGCGAGGAAGCTCGGGGACAGGTGAAAGCAGGCGCTTCCATACTGGATGTAAATATGGGTGTTCCGAATATTGATGAAGCGGTTGTTATGACAAAAGCCATTGAAGAAATTCAACGGTTAGTTGACGTACCCATTGCCATTGATTCTACTAAACCCGAAGTTCTGGAAGCAGGTTTGAAAGCTTTTATCGGAAAACCGCTCATTAACTCTGTCAATGGGCATGAAGAAAGTCTGGAACACATTTTACCTTTAGCCAAAAAATATGGAGCGAGCATATTAGGATTAACACTAGACAAAAATGGTATTCCCAGAACAGCAAATGAACGTTTGGAAGTGGCACGTCACATTGTTAACCGCGCTTTAAAATTTGGAATTGCCCGAGACGATATTTTTATTGATTGTTTGGTTTTAACGGCTGGCGCACAGCAATCATTAGTGATAGAAACAATAGAAACATTGAAATTAATTAAGGAAGCGCTTGGTGTTAAAACTATACTTGGCGTAAGCAATGTGTCTCATGGTCTTCCTCACCGAGAATTATTAAATGCAACCTATTTAGCCATGGCTTTAGGCAACGGTCTGAATTTACCCATATTAAATCCTTATCATGATGATATGATCAATACAATGAAAGCAGCGGATGTTCTTAATAATCGTGATATACACGGTCAATATTTTATCCAATGGGAACCTGCTGAAACGTCAGCTAAGTCCTCTACCTTAGCGAAAAGTCCAAAAAGTTCACTAGACAAATCGGAAAAACACGCTCATCCTTTATTTAAAGGGATCCTTGAAGGTGATAAAGATCATATTGTAGGATCTATTGAAGCAGAATTAGCATTGGGACAAAAACCGCTTGACTTAATCAATCAATACCTCATACCTGCATTAGAACTGGTTGGAAAGAAATATGAAGAAAAGATATATTTTTTACCACAGCTTATGTTAGCTGCAGAAGCAATGAAAAAAGCTTTTTTGCGCTTGAAGATGGAAATGACATCTGATAGAAGTATAAAGAAGGATACCATCGTGATGGCGACTGTCAAAGGGGATATACATGATATTGGCAAAAATATTGTTTCCGTGATGTTGGAAAATCACGGGTTTAACATCATTGATTTAGGGAAAGACGTTTCGACAGATCTTATTATTCAAACAGCTGTAAGAGAAAATGCCAAAATCATTGGTTTAAGTGCCTTAATGACAACCACCATGCCAGAAATGGGTCGTGTTATGGAAGATTTACGTGTATTAGGAAAACCCATTGATGTGATGATAGGAGGAGCCGTCGTCAATGTTGAATATGCAAAATCGATTGGCGCACATTATTCACATGATGCAGTAGAAGCCGTTGCGTTGGCTAAACGACTAACAAGAAAAATTTCATTCTGAGAGGAGAGGACTGAATAATGGAAGGCAACATTAACAACTTAAGAACAGCCCTTCACGCTAACAAATTTGTTGTCACTGTAGAATTAGATCCACCCAAAGGTATGAATATCAGCAAGACAGTTGAAGAAGCCAATTTGGTATCCCCAAAAGTAGCAGCGGTAAATATCGCGGATAGTCCTATGGCCAATATGCGTATGAGTCCCATATCTTTAGCCCATATCATTCAAAGGGATACAGGAGTTGATACCATTTTTCATTTAACATGCCGAGATCGTAATGTTATTGGTTTACAATCCGAACTATTAGGGGCAGCAGCCTTAGGGGTCAAAAACATTCTTGCTTTAACAGGTGATACACCCGATAGAGGGGATCATCCACAAGCCAGAGGTATTTTTGAAATTAACTCTATTGGCTTGATAAAAATTGCAAAAACATTAAATGATGGTAAAGATATGATGGGCAACGAGCTGGATATGGCAACCCATTTTCACATTGGAACCACTGTTAATCCCGGCGCTCAAGATTTGGAAAAGGAAATTGACAGATTAGAACAAAAGATTGCTGCAGGCGCTCATTTTGTGCAAACCCAACCTGTTTATGATTTGCGTATTATGGAAAAATTTATGAAACGCATGGAAAGCTTTAAAATTCCCATTCTTGCAGGTATACTACCGTTAAAGAGTTACAAAATGGCTAAATATCTTGCCAAGCATGTACCGGGGATTGACATTCCGCAAACAATCCTGTCACGCATGAAATCAGAGGAGCGCCAGGGAGGCATAGATATTGCGAGGAAATTCTTATTTGAAATTGGGGAAATGACTCAGGGGACACACATTATGCCTGTAGGTGATGCAAAGCTGGTTCTACAGATATTAGAGAAATTTTAAGGAAAATTCTAAATAATTATTGATACATTGTTTAAAGTATTTAATAGTGGGAATATATATATTACAAGTTGATATTAACAGCCCTTCTTTCGATTTCCTTTCTATTCCCTTTGAAAATTAGGAGTTCTCAAGACCAATTTGCTCACCCCTTTGGTCTTGGGAACTTCTGATTTTTTAATAGCAAATAGTTACCAATAAATAAAACCCGTTTTTTTCACGGGTTTTATTTATTGATTTTGCGCCACGGCATTTTGTTCTAATTTATTAATTCTACTTCATGGTCATTTATTCCCTTTTCCATACGCATGACAAATGACTTCACAATATGTGTCTCTGCTTTTAAACCCTTAACCTCTTTTTCAACATCAGTAAGTCTATCTTCAACATGAGTAAGCCTATATTCAACTTTACCAAGCTTATCTTCAACTTTATCAAGCCGGTTTTCAATCTTCTTCTGCCCAGTAGTAAGGTTATTCACTTTATCGTCTAAATTTCGCTGCCCTTCGGCAATGACTTCCACTTTATCTAATATATTTTCTAGTATTACCCCAAATTGGTTATCATTCATAATATCATATCCCCTTTATACGAAGCTTAAGTATAGTTTACAATTAATGGTAAGCACTGTCAAGAAAATTTTTCAGCAATATACTTCATCCCTTAATAAGACATACATTACCCTTAAACACAAATTTCAACGGCCTTACAGGCCATTTTAAGGCTCCATTTTTATCTATAAATATTTCACATATATAGTACCGTTTTTGCTTTTAAAGTCATAACGTTTCCTGTATAATGATCATATAATACCGATTTTCTATAAAATCGGTATTATAAACCAAACTAGGAGATAATGGGATGGCAAAACGAAAACCAAGACGATTACCAGAAGTATTAACAGCACAAGAGCAGGAAGACTTGCTTAAACAGCCTAACGCCAAAGCACCTACCGGATTGCGTAATCTTTGCATGATGCGAGTCATGCTGGATGCGGGTTTAAGAGCAGCAGAAACACTCCATTTAAAAGTAAAAGATATTGATTGGATGTCAGGCAAATTAATGGTTAGGGAGGGTAAAGGAAAAAAAGATAGGACACTTTGGATAAATGAAGATCTTTTGGAATTGCTGCGAGAATGGCGTACAAAACGGCCAGCGGGTACCAAATTGTTATTTTGCACTCTTAAAAGTACGGAAATAGACAGCCGTTACCTACGGGCCATGGTTAAAAGATTAGCAAACAAAGCGGAAATTGATAAAGATGTTCATCCTCATACCCTGCGGCATACCTTTGCGACAGATCTTTACAGGGAAACCAAAAACTTAAGGTTGGTACAAAAAGCACTGGGACATTCTGATATTTCGACCACGCAGATCTACACACATATAGTAGATGAAGAACTTGAGAGTGCCCTGAGAGGATTTAGGAAAAAATAGGTAAACGAAAACAATTCTTGACTTGCTAAAACAGAGGGTTACATAATATTTGTTATGTAACCCTCTGTTTTGAAGAAATTTTGTTAGGGAACAAAATGGATTTCAATAGGGTTAAACCCCATATCATTTAATAAGTTGTATAACAAAAAATAAGTTTTTTCATTGGCTTCTTCGAGGAAGCCTTTATTGATGATATCTTTGGCAGTTTTTTCTTTTTCTTTAACGATGACGTCCAGATAATCTTGAATCTCAAGGTTATTAAAAAGATCGGAACATTCGTTATAAATAACAACTTCCTCTTCATTAATGACATGATCCAAAATTTGTGCTTCTTTAATTTGGACAACAATATTATTTTCAGGTTTTAATTCAATATGAGCCGTACTCATATCAACACCGGCTTTAATATAACCACCGTAAACCAATAATAGAGATTTACTGCTAAAAGGCAAATGAAGCGATTGAAATTCTTTAGTATCTTTATATGAGACCACATTTTTATAATAGTATTTCAGAGCAGCCAATTCTTGAATGGCATTTAAGCGGGTTTCAACCAAGTCAGAAGTGATCTGGGGGGAGCTGATTATTATATTTTTAAATTCAATATTTAGCAAAAAAATGATGATCGCGATAAGAAAGAAAATAATTAGATTCTTACGAATAAAAGAAATCATTTATTAAAAGAGCCTCCTTACAAATTGTAATGGGTTTTACTTTTGGAAGGATTTACTAGTGCTTTTGTGGAATTAACACTTAATATTATTCTTACTATTATAAGGCCATAAAAATACCAAGACAAAATAGGCTAAAAGACATATTTTTTGAGTTAAATAATGCTAAAGAGGTGAAAGTTATGCAATTAACCGTACTCATGGATAATAATACATTAATCGACCGTTATTTTTTAGGTGAACCGGGTTTATCATTTTTTATTGAAGAAAACGGCACTCGGTTGTTGTTCGATACGGGGTACTCTGATGCCTATATGATCAATGCCCATAAAATGCAGGTTAATCTGTTGAATCTAGATTATCTTATCCTTTCTCACGGGCATCTGGATCACACTTGGGGGATTGAACCCCTGATAAAAAGCTATACCGAAGCTAATATTGAAAACATAGACCATAAAAAACCCATCCTGGTGACGCATCCTTTAACATTTGCCCCTAAGACTTTTGCAGGGGTTGGCGATATTGGTATGTTGTATTCCAGCAAGGATCTGTCCCGACATTTCCAAATTCAATCCAGTACTGACCCAATATGGTTAACCGATAAACTGGTATATTTAGGGCAAATTGAACGCACAAATGACTTTGAAGGAAAGATTTCAATAGGTAAAGTATCCATTAATGGACACCAAGAAGCAGATTATTTGCTGGAAGATTCAGCGCTTGCCTATAAAAGCACGCAAGGAATTGTTGTCATTACCGGATGTTCCCACGCCGGGATATGCAATATTATTGAAAAGGCAAAACAAATCTGTCAAGATGAACGGGTACTAGATGTCATTGGTGGATTTCACCTGCTAGACGCTAGTGAACAACAGCTCCAGAAAACGGTGGCATATTTTGCAAAGATAAAACCCAAGCAAGTTCATGCCTGTCATTGCACCGATTTAAAGGCTAAAATTGCACTGGCCAGAGCCGTGAATGTAAAGGAAGTTGGCGTTGGTTTGAAAGTAAAATATGAGTAAAAGTAAGTAGATATTTGTTGAGAGATATCATGCAATAAAGAACTTACATTGCGGGTTTGCAGGAAAAGCGAAGGTAAGGTTAGGGACATTCCACAAGGTACGAATGGTGTATCCCCATGTTGCCAGTGCCATTCTAAGTGCATAATTTTTATTGTATAACATGTGGATTTGGATAAGTGTTTACATAATAATTATTATGTAAACACTTATGAATAATTATATCCAAAGAAAGTAATCCATATTAATATGGGTTAAAAATCAGAAATGGTTAAGATGGATATGAAAAAAGGTGATAGAATGCACGAAGGTCATAGAAGCAGATTGAGAAAAAGGTTCCTTGAAGAAGGATTAGATCATTTTGAAGATCATGAAATCATTGAATTACTCCTAAGTTATGCATTACCTAGAAAAGATACCAATCCCATAGCCCATGAACTGATGAATAAATACGGTTCATTATCTGGCGTATTAGAAGCTGATCCCAAAGAATTAAGAAATAGTAAAGGATTAGGCGCGTATTCAGCAATCCTGTTGACACTCATTCCCAATCTCACCAGACGGTATTTAAAAGATAAGTGGGGCGAAAAGCCGACATTGAATTCATCAGAAAAAGCAGGTAACTATCTCGTAGATTTATTAGCAGGGAGAAATTATGAAGTGTTTTACGTTTTATGTTTAGATAATCAAAATAATCTAATCTATCCCGCATTGGTTCATGAGGGAACCATCAATCAAGCGCCTGTTTATCCCAGAATAATTGTTGAAACAGCCTTACGGCATAAAGCTAATAGTGTTATTTTAGCGCATAATCATCCAGGTGGCTCATTGGTACCCTCTAAAGCAGATATACAAGCGACAGAGAAAATAAAAAATGCCTTAACTGCGATCGAAATCGCCGTATTAGATCATATCATCGTTGGCAATGATGGTTACATAAGTTTGGCAAGTAAAGGAATACTATAAAAAATTTAGTCTATATGCAGCAAATTGCTGCATGTTTTTTTAAAATTTTTAAAGCAAGATGAACACGCTATATAAAATATATGATGATTTTTCCTGAGTTAAGCGTAGTTTATTATTATTGAAAATCGCGATAATTCTCGATAAGACCTACATTTATATATTTATGGTGTGAAGTTGTAGCACAAATAAATGTCTATAATATATAAAATATGGTAAACTATTGACGATGAAAAAACTATAAAAGTTACAAGGGGCAAACATAACGACAGCCCCATTTGCTCTAGGAGGCATATATGTTTACATTAACAGATGGAATGATCAAACAAATAGCTAAAAATGATGACGTTTATATGAGAGGAATTATATATTTTCTAGAAGGGCGTATTAAAACATTCAAATATCATGATGATTTTCTTATAGCATCTGCTACAGTACGGGGCAGCGAAGAATACGATGTAGAAATTGAGTTTCATAAAGACGGTGCAGTGTCCAGGATGTATTGTGATTGTCCTGCATATTATAAATATGGAAGACCTTGCAAGCATGTTATTTCTGTTCTTAAAGAGTGTCAACAATATCTTGAATCACAAAAGAAAGGGATACACCGTAAAGCACACAAAAAAGATGAAAATCGTCAAATGATTGATGATCTCATTAATACGTTTGGTTATCTTACAGATTTACCTGAAAAGAAAATCGTTAATATAGATTTAACTTTAGAGATATTTTTCGAACAATGGCGCTCCTACCAGCAACTCACCCCCGCATTTTCTTTAAAAATGGGTGAAGATAGATTATATGTCGTTAAAAGCATTAAAAAATTCTTCGAAAGTATGGAAAAGCATGAAGAAACCGTATTCGGAAAAAAATTTACTTTTAATCCACTGGTGCATTGTTTTAATGCTGAAGACCAGTCCATAATCGACATATTAAAGGAACTATATGAAACCGAAAAGAATATATCTCAATCTGCCTGGGCACAATCCGGTCAGGGAAGTGTTTTTAAAGGCAAGCAAGTTTATTTACCACATGCTGTGTTAAAGCGTCTCTTTAAAGTTCTATCTGGAAGAAGCTTTAATATGAAAGTAATGGATAATGATTTTGAGAATGTAACCATCATTAATGAAGATTTACCCCTTAAGTTTAATCTAACTCAAAATAACGAAGATCTATTGTTGCAGTGGGTCAATGGAGAAGGTGTCATGCCCTTAGAGCAAACGGGTGAATATTTCTTTTTTGGTGGTAACGTTTATAAATTATCACAAAAACAACTCAGTTTTTTTGTACCTCTATTTAATTCATTTTTAAATATGCCCCAAGGTATTCCCTTTGTTGAAAAACACAAAGAGCAGTTTGTTTCAGAGATTCTTCCAAAGGCAAAGGAAATTGGTCAAATTACAATCTCATCTTCAGTAAAAGAAAGCTTTTATGAAAGTAATTTCCAAGCAGAAGTTTATCTTGATCGAAACCAAGATGCAATTATAGCTAAGATTGGTTTTATATATGGAAACATACGGATTGATCCATTTGGAGGTAATGCTGCTACTCATCATATCGAAAATAAAATTTTAGTGCGTGATGCTCAGAAAGAAAAAGAACTTATCAAATTCTTTGAAGATGCTGGTTTTCATGTAGCGAAAGAACAAGTTTATCTTGAAGAGGAAGATGAAATATTTAATTTCGTTTTCCGAATTATGCCACAGATTCAGCAACAGGCAGAAGTTTTTTACTCCGATGCTTTTCGTAGTATGCAAATCAAAGATCCTACTTCTTTTGTTGGCGGTATTCGCTTGAACGAACATTCAGATATGCTAGAATTTTCGTTTCAGATTGAGGATGTTGATCAGCAGGAATTACAAGATGTTTTTCTATCTTTACAGGAAAAGAAAAAGTATCATCGGCTTAAAGATGGTTCATTTTTACCACTAGATGCACCCCAACTCCAGGACATAGAAACACTCATCAGTGGTTTGAATATTACCCCTGAAGAACTAGAAAAAGAAATGATTGAACTGCCTAAATATCGAGCAATGTATATGGACCGCCATTTACGCGAATCAAATCTGCCACATATGGAACGTAATCTGGCTTTTAAACAATTGGTGCAAAATATTAACGAGCCGGCAGATATGGAATTTGCTATTCCACAGAATCTGACAGGGACTTTGCGGGATTATCAAAAAGTGGGCTTTAAATGGCTTAAGACACTCGCCGCTTATGATTTAGGCGGCATTTTAGCTGATGATATGGGACTCGGTAAAACGATTCAAGCCCTTGCTTTTATATTATCAGATAAGGAGGAAGCAACCCATCCTGCTTTAGTCGTTGCACCTACTTCACTGGTTTATAACTGGCTGGACGAAGCTGAACATTTTGCACCAGACTTAAAAGTGGTAGTGGTTTCGGGAACCCCATCAGAACGTCAAAAGCAACTGGCAACCGTTCAGGAAGCAGATTTAGTGGTTACTTCTTATGCACTAATAAGACGGGATAGTGAGTCTTATAAATCCCTCTCTTTTAGTTGTTGTTTTTTAGATGAAGCACAACATATTAAAAACCCTCGTTCTTTAACTGCTCGAGCAGTTAAAGTTATCAAAACCCAAGGGCGTTTTGCTTTGACCGGAACACCGGTAGAAAATAATTTAACAGAACTATGGTCCATTTTTGATTTTGTGATGCCGGGCTATCTACTTTTACACCAAAAATTTGTTCAAAAATTTGAAAGCCCAATTATAAAAAATCACGATGAAAAGGCTTTACAAGAATTTCAAAAGCAGCTGCGGCCTTTTATTTTGCGACGTATGAAAAAAGATGTTCTAAAAGAATTGCCACAAAAGTTTGAAACTAAAATGACAGCGGAACTCACAAAAGAACAAAAGAAGGTCTATCTTGCCTATTTGCAACAAGCTAAAGGAGAAATAGAAGCTGAAATAGCTGTTCGGGGTTTTAGTCAAAGTCAAATAAAGATTCTTGCAGTTCTTACAAGGTTAAGACAAATTTGCTGTCATCCAGGAACTTTTTTGGAAGATTATCAGGGCGAAAGTGGGAAAATGATTCTCTTAAAAGAAATAATAGAAGAGGCCATTAAAGGCGGGCACCGGATATTACTTTTTTCACAGTTTACATCTATGCTGGCAATAATTCGCAATCTATTAGAACAGGAAAATATTTCATATTTTTATCTGGATGGATCAACCAAAGCGGAAAAAAGAGGAGAAATCGTGCGATCTTTTAACCAGGGTGAAGGTAATATTTTCTTGATTTCCCTTAAAGCAGGCGGAACAGGACTTAATTTAACCGGTGCAGATATGGTTATCCATTATGATCCTTGGTGGAATCCGGCAGTAGAAGAGCAAGCAACTGATCGTGCTTACCGTATTGGTCAAAAAAATGCTGTGCAGGTAATGAAACTGATTACTAAAGGAACGATTGAGGAAAAAATTAACGTTCTACAGCAAAAAAAGAAGGATATGATTGATGCGGTAATCAGGCCTGGAGAAACCATGATTTCTAAAATGACTGAATCCGAAATGCGAGAAATATTTGAAATGTAAAAGATAGGAAAAACGGCTAACCCCGTTTTTCCTATCTTTTTTTATTATTTTTTGCTTTAAGCTTTGAGCGTTAAGCCTTTAGCTAATATTTTTGTTCTAATTTCATATTTTTTCTTATCAAAGGGTTGTTAAAAAATAGGAATAATGCTATAATGTTTCTCATGAAAGTACAAAAGTTCACTGGAGAAAGACAGGGGTGGCGGAAATGAAAACAAATAAGCATACAGCTTACATTGTAAATGAAGAAATTTTACCAGAAGCCATTAAGAAAACAGTGGAAGCTAAAAAATTGCTTAAAAATGGCGATGTTAAAACAATTAATGAAGCAGTAAAAAAAGTAAATATCAGTCGAAGTGCATTTTACAAATACAAAGATCATATCGTACCTTTCAGTGAAATTGACACGCGGAAAATTATCACTTTGTTGCTATTATTAGAGCATAAAGCAGGCGTTTTATCAAATGTGTTAAATACCATTGCAGCAGCAACTGGGAATATTCTAACCATTAATCAAGGTATACCCATGCAAGGATTGGCCAATGCCTCTGTTTCTATAGAAACCTCTCACATGAAAAATACAATTGAAGATTTAATTGTTTTAATAGAAGAAATTGATGGTGTTAAAAAAACAGATTTGGTGACACAATACTAAGAAAAACAGCTTTGCTGTTTTTCAGTTGACAATGGACAATTGACAGTTAAAAACAAAGAACAATTAAGAATAATTTTTATAATATTTAATGATATTAAGAGAAAAATATTTAACATTACTTTCAGTCATAAGCAGAAAGTAAAAGATATCAAATAATATACAAAATACACAAACAACGAGGAGGAAAAACATTTATGGTAAAGTCAGTTATTAATGTAGGAATTATTGGTCTTGGAACGGTAGGAACAGGGGTTGCTCAAATTCTAGAACGCAATCAGGAGCAAATTGCTTCAAGAGTAGGTTCAAAAGTGGAAATTAAAAAGATACTTGAAAAACCGGGTTACCAACCTAAGGCAGATATTAATAATAGTTTAATTATAAACGATTCCGAAGCATTCTTTAATGATCCGGATATAGACATTATCGTTGAATTAATTGGGGGCTTGGATCCAGCAAATGATTTTATTTTACGGGCCATGAAATGCGGAAAACATGTTGTTACAGCAAATAAAGAGTTAATCGCCAAAAATGGACAAGAAATATTAAAAATGGCATCAGCTTGTCAAGTTGACTGCATGTTTGAAGCCAGTACAGGCGGTGGCATCCCTATTATACGTCCTTTGAAGCAATGTTTAGCTGCAAATGCTATTGAAGAAGTGATGGGGATTATTAATGGAACAACAAACTATATTTTATCAAAAATGACTCAGGAAGGCCGAGAATTTAACGAAATATTAAAGGAAGCACAGGAAAAAGGTTATGCTGAAGCAGACCCTACTTCAGATGTAGAAGGGTATGATGCGGCTTATAAATTAGCAATATTGGCTTCTGTTGCTTTTAATACACGCGTTAAAGTAGATGACATTTATTTTGAAGGCATAACGAAAATTACACCGTTAGATATTGAATATGCAAAAAATTTGGGATACACCATCAAGTTACTAGCCATTGCCAAAGAAATAGACGGTAAAATTGAATTGCGTGTTCATCCTACCATGATTCCGCATGAACATCCATTATCCAATGTACATGATGCATTTAATGCTATTTTCGTCAATGGTAATGCAGTAGGAGATGTCATGTTTTATGGTGCAGGGGCAGGTAGTTTACCAACCGGCAGTGCTGTCGTTGGTGACATTATCGATATTGCACGTAACATTAATTATGGATGTAATACACGAGTTGGCTGCACTTGCTCAATGGAGAAACCTGTAAAAAACATGGGGGAAGTAACTTCCGGTTATTATATTCGCTTCCATGTCCTTGATCAGCCAGGCGTCTTAGCAGCTATATCGGGTGTGTTTGGACAGAAGAACGTCAGTATTTATTCTGTTATTCAGAAAGGCCAGGGCACTTCAGAAGTCGAATTAGTATTTGTCACTCAAGTGGTAAAAGAAAAAGATTTACAAGCTTCGCTTAAAGAGATTGAGCATTTGCCAGAAGTTAAAAGAATTGGCAATGTCATTAGAGTAGAAGGCGGAAAATTAAGTTAATAAAGACGGCTTTGCCGCCTTTATTAACGACTGATTCCACTGGTTTAACTTATATATTTTTTTCTACTTTCAAGTCAAGACTTAAAAGGAGCGTGTTATAATGAAATATGTTGTTATATTAACAGATGGTATGGCAGATTATCCTATAGAGCAATTGAATAACAAAACACCTCTTCAATATGCAAATATTCCTACAATTGATTTTTTGGCTGAACATGGTGAAATAGGCAAGGTGAAAACAGTCCCAGATGACATGCCTCCGGGAAGTGATACAGCCAACCTTTCTGTTATGGGTTATGATCCTCACAAATATTATACAGGCCGTTCACCTCTCGAAGCCGTCAGTATGGGTGTAGAACTATCTGAAACGGATATTACCTTTCGATGTAATTTAGTAACCCTGTCAGACGAGGAAAACTTTTCTGAAAAAACCATGATTGACTATAGCTCCGATGAAATATCATCTGAAGAAGCTAAAGAAATTATTGAATCAGTTAATAAATACCTCCAAACAGATTTTATTAAGTTCTACCCTGGTATTTTCTATCGTCATTTAATGTTATGGGATAATGGTCCCTATCCATTTACTCTAACACCGCCCCATGATATTACCGGAAAGGGAATTGGGGATTATCTACCCAAAGGAGACCAAAGTAATATCATTCTGGAAATGATGCAAAAAAGTTACGAGATTTTAAAAGATCATCCAGTTAATAAAAAACGTATTGCCAGAGGGCTCAACCCTGCCAATTCGATCTGGATCTGGGGGGAAGGCAAAAAACCAATATTGTCTAATTTCTTTGATAAGTATCAGCTCAATGGTTCTGTTATTTCAGCAGTTGACTTAATTAAAGGAATAGGTCTTGCTGCCGGTTTAAAATCTATTGATGTTGAAGGTACTACTGGAAATATTGATACAAACTTTATCGGAAAAGCTGAGGCAGCGATCAAGGAATTAAAAAGTGGACAAGATTTTGTATATGTACATATTGAGGCGCCTGACGAATGTGGTCATCGTTATGAAATAGAAAACAAAGTAAAGGCAATAGAAATAATTGATCAGCAAATCGTTAAAGTGATAAAAACTGCATTAGATGAGATGGATGAGGAATATAAAATTATGATATTACCCGATCACCCTACCCCACTCAGTTTAAGGACACATACTAATGAACCGGTTCCATTTTTGGTTTATGACAGCAATAACTTACAGGAAAACCCGTTACAGGCATATGATGAATTTTCTGCTGAAAAAACAGGAATATTTGTTGCCGAAGGGTATAAGTTAATGGATTATTTTCTTAAAGCTTAAGAAAAAGACATCCTTAAGGATGTCTTTTAACTTCTCTATAAGGACTAACTCATATTTTGGGATAAAATACATTATAAAAGCATAATAAAAAAATACAAGCAAGGAGTGATTCATATGGAAGAAATCTTCTATATAAGTACACGCGGAAGTGAAAAAAAGCTATCCTCTGCAGAAGCAATTTTGCAAGGAATTGCTGAAGACGGGGGCCTTTTTGTACCAGGTGCTTTACCTAAAATTAGTCAATCATTAGAAGAACTTAAGGATATGAACTATAAAGAACTGGCATATTGCATCATGAAATCGTTTTTAACTGATTTTTCAGAAGAAGAATTGCGTGAGTGTATAGAGCAAGCCTATGATGATAAATTTGATACAAAAGTAATTGCCCCACTTGCAAAGAAAGAAGGCGCGTATTTCCTAGAGCTGTATCATGGTCCTACGCTGGCTTTTAAAGATATGGCTTTATCTATACTACCTCACCTATTAAAAACGGCAGCTAAGAAATTAAATAATCATAAAGAAATTGTCATTCTTACCGCTACATCAGGTGATACAGGTAAAGCGGCGCTTGAAGGCTTTGCAAACGTAGAGGGGATAAAAATAATCGTATTTTTCCCAGAACATGGTGTAAGTGAGGTTCAAAAAAGACAGATGATCACACAAACAGGTGATAATTCTTATGTCATTGGTATTGAAGGAAATTTTGATGATGCTCAAAACGGTGTAAAAGAAATATTTACTGACAGTAATTTTATTAACCAGCTTAAGAATAATAATTATATGTTTTCTTCAGCAAATTCAATAAATATCGGAAGACTTATCCCTCAAATTGTTTACTATTTTTATGCCTACTTGACCATGCTTCGTCAAGTAGAAATTAAAACAGGCGAAACAATAAATGTCGTTGTGCCAACGGGTAATTTTGGTAATATTTTAGCAGGTTATTATGCAAAACACATGGGATTACCAATTAATAAATTAATTTGTGCTTCTAATGAAAACAAAGTACTTTATGATTTTATAAATAGCGGGATTTATGATAAACAAAGAGAATTTGTACTGACTTCTTCGCCTTCAATGGATATTTTAATTTCTAGTAATTTAGAACGACTGCTCTATACTTTGAGTGGGGGCAATACGAATGAAATAAAAGAAATGATGGCATTATTAAAGAAAGAAGGCTGTTACGAAATAACATCTCAAATGAAAGAAAAATTAAATGATTTTAAGGGTGGTTTTGCCTCAGAAACCGAAACCTTTGAAGCCATTAAAGAAATATTTGATAAAACGGATTACCTGATTGATACCCATACAGCAGTTGCTCATTCTGTTTATAAAAAGTATGTTGTACAAGAAAATGACCATACTAAGACTGTGATTGCTTCCACTGCCAGTCCGTTTAAATTTACACGCAGTGTGATGAAAGCCATTGATGAACAATATGATAAGTTTAGTGATTTTGAATTACTGGAACTAATGGCTCGTTTAATCCATGATGAAGTGCCTAATAGAATTAAAGACATTGATAAACGACCGATCCTTCACAAAACAGTTTGCGAAAAAGATGAGATGAAAACAAAAGTTGCAGAAATATTAGGCATATGAAAGAAAATAACAAGCCAAAGATACGACGGAGATTCAAGGAGTGATGGTAATGGTTAAAATAAAAGTTCCTGCTACAACGGCCAATCTTGGTCCCGGATTTGATACTCTAGGTGCAGCATTAGCTTTATATAATCATGTAACGATGGAAGAAATAGAGCAGGGATTAAAAATTAATATAGTAGGGGAAGGCGCAAATAACCTTAGCAGAGATGAGAAAAATTTATTGTATCAGGCTTCTTTTATAACATTTGATAAAGCAAATTATAAACCACGCGGATTACGGATTCTATTGGAAAACCATATACCCATGGCACGAGGTCTTGGAAGCAGCTCCAGTGCCATCGTTGGCGGTATCTTTGCAGCCAATGAATTGGCAGGAAGCGTTTTATCATTAGAAGAAATGGTTGATTTAGCCACAGAATTAGAAGGCCATCCTGATAATGTCGTACCTGCTTTTTATGGCGGATTTACAGTTTCGGCAATTGCTGGTAAAAACGTATATGCAAAGCAATTTGCAATTCCTAAAGGATTAAAGGCAGTCGTGGCAATTCCGGACTTTTTCCTTTCTACAGAAGATTCCAGACAAGTTATCCCCCATACGATACCCATGAAAGATGCCGCATTTAATGTCAATCGGGTAGCATTGCTTGTCTCAGCTATTGCACAACAAGATTTATCGTTGTTTGAAATTGCCATGGTGGATAAAATTCATCAACCCTATCGCAGTACTTTAATTCCAGGGTTCTGGGAAACACTAGCTGCTGCTAAAGAGAATGGTGCCATTGGAACGGCAATGAGTGGTGCCGGCCCAACGTTAATTGCATTTGCTGCAGAGAACTTTGAAAAAATAGAAAAAGCAATGCAAAGATCCTTCGAATCGTTTGGTGTAAAATCTGTTACAAAAACCTTAGATTTTAGCCAAAAAGGTGTTGAAAAAGCGGATTAATCCTTGAATTTATTTTGAAATTATGATATGATATTCTTTGTCGGGATGTGGCGCAGTCGGCTAGCGCGCACGTCTGGGGGGCGTGAGGCCGTGAGTTCAAGTCTCACCATCCCGACCAATTATATAAAAATGTGAGTTAAAGACTTTGCGAGTTCCTAAACACGCAAGGTCTTTTTTAGCAAGTGGGGACGATTCTCAATTTGCCTTCCTAATTTTTGACTAAAATTAAATTTTATGTTTTCTCTTGTAAGACAATGGGTAAAAATGTAGTATTAAGAAGAATGATAAGTAGAACACTGAAAGTATTTAAGGATTAATAAAAAGAATTTTCTTTTATAATATAAGTCCAATTTATAGTGAAAGGGGAGATAAGATGGAAATTGTCCCTTTGCTTATTGTACTGGTTAATATCCTTGTCAAAGATTGCCTCAGCGGAGCCATTAGTGCGCGATTAGGATTCCCCCTTGTATTGGCGCATATGTTAAGTGGTATTATTTTCGGTCCAGCAGGGTTTGGAATAATACATGACCATGAAATCATTTCTTTAACAGCAGAAATGGGGATTATCTTAATGATGTTTTTTATTGGCATGGAAACGAACGTTACAGAAATTAAAAAAGTGGGAATTCATGCGATGTTGGGGGGAATGGGTGGGGTTTTGGTTTCATTTATTTTTGGTTTTACTACTGCCCATTATATTTTTGCTTTCGATATTTATGTCAGTTTGTTTATCGGTGTACTGCTTACGGCAACCAGTGTATCAATCTCCGGGCAAACATTAGCTAACTTAGGCTGCCTGCGCACAAAAGAAGGGAAAACGATTCTGGGAGCAGCATTAGTAGATGATATTTTTAGCATTTGTCTACTATCTATAATTTTAAGCCTTTACAATGCCGGTCATGATGCAGGAAAAATGGATGTATTTTTTACAGTAGCCAAAATGGTTCTGTTTTTCATTGGGGCAATATTTGTTGGAAAAAAAGTTTTACCTCAAATGGTTAAACGTTTGCACCATCATGTTCATCATCATTCGGTTACCTCTATAGCATTAATACTGTGTTTTTATTATGCTCTGCTTGCAGGAAAGTTTATGGGAGAGGTGGCTACCATTACTGGCGCTTTTATTGCGGGAATCTGTTTTGCAAAAAGTAGGTTTGCACATCAATTAGATAAAAATATTTCAATGATGTCAAATGCTTTTTTCGTTCCCATATTTTTTGTTCATGTAGGAATGCAGGTTCAAAAGGTGACGATTAATAGTCAATTTGTAGAGTATGCAGTAATTATTATCATCGTTGCGATTGTTTCTAAAATTATGGGATCAGGAATTGGCGTTTATTATAGTCAGTTTACCGTTTTAGAGTCGTTACGTGTAGGTTTTGGGATGGTATCCAGAGGAGAAATTGCATTACTTGTTTGTTCTTTTGGTTTAAAGATGGGGATTATTACACACGAAATATTTTTATTAATGATTATCATGACAGTTGTAACTACTTTCATCACACCACTATTATTAAAAATGAGTTATAATAATAGCAGATTAATCAATATAACTGAAAAAGCAGATCAAATTTTATTGAAAAACAAACAAAGATCAGAGAAAAAAATCAAAAAAATTTATGATCAATTTATGGATTTATATAAAGGTATCTCAGGATAATCATGTAACAGAACAAACCTATTTAAAAAGAGAGCATGAAGGAAGATTTGTCAATATGAGAAAGCTGTGATAGTATATAAGTCTATAAGGAACTCCCTATATTATGAAAGTTGTAGAAAGGGAGTTCCTTATATATTACAATTAACAATATCGAATGGAGGAAATGAAATTATGTTTGATTTGCCAAATTGCCCAAAATGTAATTCAGAATACACTTATGAAGATGGCAGTCTTTTTATTTGCCCAGAATGTGGTCATGAGTGGACTTCAGAATTAGAAACCGAAAATGATGACGATAAAATAATTATCAAAGATGCAAATGGAAATATCTTAAACGATGGTGACTCTATAACAGTAATCAAAGACCTTAAAGTAAAAGGAAGTTCATCATCCTTAAAAGCAGGTACAAAAGTAAAAAATATACGTTTGGTTGATGGAGATCATAATATTGATTGCAAAATTGATGGCTTTGGAGCCATGAAATTAAAATCAGAATTTGTTAAAAAGGCATAAATGACTGGCGCAGAACCATTATTTAAGTAGTAGCTGTTAGTTTATCTATAAAAAACGCCATTACATGGATATGGTGAACTGTACACATGGAGAACCAATCTGTGGAAACAATAATCTTAGGTGTTAAAAATCATATTCAACATAGAAATAAATCAGTTTGTCGCTATTTCCGACGAACTGATTTTTATATTATAGCTTCAGCATGCGAAGGATGCGAGCAACTTCACATGCTAAAGCTATAATAGATAAAACCCGAAGTTCATTAATTAATGAATTTCGGGTTTTCTGACAACATCTATAAAATGAAAATCATATAATTAAAAGATACAAGCGCTAAAGAAATTAAAGAAAGATAACTTTACATATATTATTCAATTAATAATATATAGTTTCAAAATTGAAAACAATTGATATGTTTTCAAAAACGTGTTAAAATAGTTTCAAAAATGAAACTAAGGAGTGCGCGTATGAAAAAATCATTTGTAGAATTTATGAAAGCTGCGGATATGGATGAATTTAATTTAATAAGAGATAGTGAATATGGTGAGAAATTAACATATATCAATATACTTCATCTATATATTATTTCTCATACAGAAAAAATAACTGCTAGTGAATTAGCAAATAAATTAAAGATGTCTAGACCTGCAATAACGCAAAAAGTAAATGACTTAGAAAAGTTAGGAATGATCGTTAAAACCCAATCAAGTGAAGACAAGAGGAGATTTTATATTTCATTATCACGTGAAGTTAAAGAAATATTAAAAGAACCAAAAATGGCAACGGTACTTGATGCGGTTGACAAAAAATTTTCCGAAGAAAAAAAAGAGGTTTTTAAAGAAATATTAGACTTTATGGCTGACTATGTGAATGGAGTTGATGCTAGTGAATAATACTATTGAAATTATAGGTGCTAAAGAACACAATCTTAAAAACATAAATGTTTCTATACCAAAATATAAATTAGTTGTAATAACTGGCCCTAGTGGTTCAGGTAAGTCAACTTTGGCTATGGATATATTGCAAAAGGAATGTCAGCGTCAGTATATGGAATCTATGGGACTTGTGACTGATGGATTAAACAAACCAAATGTAGATAAGATAATAGGTTTATCGCCTTCTATAAGTATTTCACAAAGGGCGATTGGTCAAAACGTGCGATCAACAGTTGGAACTTATACTGAAATTCTTACTTATTTAAGAATTTTATATGCAAAACTAGGTGTAAGGGTATGCCCTTATTGTGGTGAAAGGATTCAACCAGATTTTAATAATATAGAAAAAACGGAATTAAATAAAGAAAAGATAAGTTGTCCTAATTGTAAGAAAAAACTAGATAGATTAACAATGGCAAATTTTTCATTCAATAAAGCTAGTGGTGCTTGTAAAACTTGTGGTGGAACAGGCGTTGTGACTGACATAGATCTAACTAAAGTTGTTGATGAAAACCTTACTATTGCTGAAGGCGCATTTATATTTTGGAACAAAGAGGTATTTGGAGATTATTATGCTAGCGTATTTCAAAAATGTGCTAGACATTATGGATTTGAATTTGATATTAATAAAAAAGTAAAGGATTATAACGAACTTGAAAAATTAGTGTTTTATTATGGAATTGATAGCGAAGCGTTCAAAAAACAATTTCCTAATATCAAAAAACCTAAAAAAGTAAATGATGGATATATCAAAGGTGTCGCTACCTTTATGAAAGAAAAAGCAAATGAAAGCAATACAAAAAATATTAAAAATAGCAAAGTTATAGATTCTTTTATTAAAAGAGTTTGCCCAGATTGCAATGGTTCACGATTAAATGAAGAAAGTCGAAATGCTACAATTAATGACGTTACGATAACTGAACTTGCAAGCTATGATATTGAAAGATTATTTTCTTGGATTTTAAACTTAAAGATTAGTGAAAGTGCGAAAGTAGTTGTAGCATCTGTTATTGCAGATTTAACTAAACGGCTTAATAATATTATTAAGATCGGTCTTGGATATTTATCTATTGATAGAGCTATTTCGACTCTTTCGGGTGGTGAATCTCAAAGATTGAAGTTATCTAATATAATAGATAGTGGATTGACTGGTGTTCTCTATATTTTAGATGAACCAACAACCGGACTTCACCCAAGAGATGTGAATAAATTACTGATTTCATTAAAAAAGCTTCGTGATTTAGGAAATACAATACTTGTTATTGAACATGATACAGATTTTATCAATGAATGTGATTATGTGATAGATTTTGGACCATTTGCAGGAAGATATGGTGGAGAGGTTGTAGCTTGCGGATTACCTCAACAAATTATCGAAAATGAGAAATCAGTGACAGGAAAATATTTGAAAAATAACAATATTATTAAACTAAGAAAAAGCAAATCTAACGAGTTTATTGAAGTGATAAATGCAAATGAACATAATTTGAAAAACATTAATGTAGAAATTCCACTTAATGAATTTGTTTGTTTTACAGGTGTTTCAGGTTCAGGGAAGTCAACATTAGTATTTGATGTTATATATAAATACGTAGTAGATGGTAATGCTAATTGTGATAGTATAAAAGGTCTTGAAAATATTGATAAAATTATTATGATTGACCAAAAACCGATTGGCAGACAATCACGTTCTAATGTGGCAACTTATACTGAAGTTTTTACGAATATACGAGAGCTATATGCGAATTTAGCTGATGCTAAAAAGAGAAAACTTAAACCTTCTGATTTTTCTTTTAATGTTAAGGGTGGACGATGTGAAAAGTGTGGTGGACTTGGTGTCATATCACTAGATATGCAATTCTTGGATGATGTTGAAATAACTTGTCCTGTATGTAAAGGTCATAGATTTAAAAATAAAATTTTAGAAGTGAAATATAAAGATAAAAATATTTCTGATGTTTTGAATACAACGATAGAAGAAAATGTTGAACACTTTGCCGATGTTCCTGAAATAAAAAACAGGTTAGAAAATTTAGTGGAAATTGGTCTGGGTTATTTAAAACTTGGTCAATCGACAAGTACACTATCAGGTGGTGAATGCCAAAGAATAAAGCTTTCAAAAGAAATTGGTAGATCAGAAAATGGGCATATTTTATATATGCTTGATGAACCTACAACAGGACTACACCCAAGAGATATAGAAAAAATAATTGAGCTGTTGTATAAACTTAAATCAAAGCATAATTCTATTTGGGTTATTGAACACTCATTAGAGGTAATAACTAATTCAGAATATATAATAGACTTAGGATTAGAAGGTGGTATCAAAGGTGGAAACATCGTAATTAGTGGAAATGTTAATGAAGTTATAAAAAATAAAGATGGTTATACATCAAAATATATAAGAAGCTATTTGAATAGATAAAAGAACCTGTATCTAACCAATTAACCTAGTTGAACGTACTTTCGTTAATGGTGAGTGTGTAAAATAAACGGTGCAACTTCCTTATGATGTTATTATATCATCTCGAAAGTTTACACCGTTTATTTTACACACTTTATTAATCGTTAAACCAGGCTTTATTAAGGATATTTATTCCTTTTACAATATTTTCTTCGCTCATTCCACTAAAACCAAGAAGAATCATATTATTTGTGTATTCTTCCAAACGGATCCAATACCGGGATACTGGATATACGATCACGCCATGGTTTTTGGCTCTTGTTATTAAATCTTTTTCTGATAAACCATTTTTGAATTCTAATATGACATGTAGCCCTGCATTTTTGCCATGGATAATAACTTTTTCTCCCATCAATTTATTAATGGTATGTACTAAAACATCATGTTTTTTCTTATTGGAGTGGCATATTTTTCTTAAATGTGTTTCCCAATGGCCAAAATTCATAAATTTCTCAAGTGTTTTTTGTTCCAGCCATGGAACATACGCAACATATTTTTTGAAAATATCATTATATCTTTTTAATAATCCTTCTGGTAAAACCATATAACTTATTCGTAAAGCAGGTGATAATGATTTTGAAAGTGTACCAATATATATAACACGACCTTTAGAGTCAATACTTTGCATGGAAGGTATAGGTTTTCCAGTATATCTTAATTCACTATCATAATCATCTTCAATGATTATCGAATCGTTATCTATAGCCCATTCTAAAAGTTTTAGTCTTTTCTGAATGGGCATAACTGATCCAGTTGGGAATTGATGAGAAGGTGTCGTATATATAATTTTTGCATCGCTGTTTTTTAATTCACTAAGCTTAACTCCATCATCTTCCAAACTTATAGGAATAACATTTAGTTCATTATTTATAAACACAACTCGTGCTCCGTCATATCCAGGATCTTCGATGGCTATATCAGTAGAATGTTCTTTTAATAATTGACAAATTAGGTTTAAACAGGATTGAGTGCCAGAACAAATGATAATTTGTTCTAGTTGACAAGAAACACCCCTGGATGTATGCAAGTAATTCATAATTTCTGTTCGCAACCCTTCTTCACCTTTGCGCTCGTTGTAAGATACCATATTTTCAAGAGTTGAGAGTGATAATAATTGATTTAATATTTTGCGCCATAAGTATATTGGAAAATAATTTGGACTTAGCTTTCCATATTGAAAGTTATACTTATAGGTATTATTAGGTTTATCATATTCTTTACTTTTTAAGTTTTCAGTATTTTTATTATAATTATGCTTTCTTAAGTTAAATAATAATTGATTATCTAATCTCTGAACAAAAAACCCGCTGCGAGCTTTATTTGTTATGTATCCTTCTAAGCAAAGTTGTTGATAAGCATAATTGACTGTATTTGTGCTAACATCTAAGGAATTGGATAACGTGCGTATTGAATAAAGCTTGGTTCCTTCTGCAATTTTTCCGGAGATAATCTTTTCCTTAATCTGTCTGTAAATTTGCATATATAACGGTTCATTTAATTTATCATTTAATATAATCATGTTATAGTACATCCTCCTTGCAATCTGTACCCTTAAAATATATTAAATCTGTTACTTTTAATGATATCAATTCTATTATATGATTATATAAACAAAGGGTCAATAAACTTCAAAACTTTACTAAAAAGGAGGAGAATCGATGTTTAAGGAGATGAGAAGAAAAGATAAACAGTTATCGGTGGAAGAAACGATTGAAATCTTAAATAATGGAGAATATGGTGTGTTGTCTACTGTAGGTGCTGATCATTATCCCTATAGCGTACCATTAAATTACGTATACTATAATGAAAATATCTATTTTCATTGTGCAACGTCAGGGCATAAAATTGACAATATTAGTAATAATTCAAACGTATCTTTTTGTGTCGTTAGTGATGTTGAAATCATTCCAAATCAATTTAGTACTAAATTTAAAAGTGTCATCTTATTTGGTAAAGCTAAAGAAGTATCTGGGGAAGAAAAGAAAAACAGCCTCTTGGCACTTCTCCATAGATTTTCAAACGAACATCTAGAAGTGGGGAAAAAATACATGGAAAAAGCATGGGATCAAACAAAATTATTTAAAATTGAAATTGAGCATATGACAGGTAAAGGGAAAAAATAACTCCAATAATTATCGTGGTTTATTAGAAGTAAAAAATTCTAGATAAGAACACTAAACAATTACCGAAAAGTTGGTGAAATATAATCATTAAAAGTAATTATTTCAAATATCTTATGATTACTGCGGGTTTAATTTTTACAATGATAGGAACAATCGGAGTGTTTTTACCCCTCCTGCCTACAACTCCTTTTCTACTAGTTGCTGCAACATGCTTTGCGAAAGGATCAGAGAAGTTTTATAACGCTTTACTAAACAATCCATTGCTTGGTTGTTATATAAGAGATTATCGTGAAGGGAAAGGAATTCCTTTACGTGCCAAATTGATAGCAATAACGTTTCTATGGGTAGGAATATCATATTCAACCTTTTTTGTGGTACCTGTTGTTATTGGTAAAATAGTTTTAATACTTATTGCTTGTGGCGTAACATTACATATAGCACTGATTACACCTAAAAACGTCAATAATTAAAATAAATCAATAAGATCATGCTTGGCAAATTAACTAATAATACCAAAATAATTGCTCCAAAATTCAAAAATATATCTAGGGGACGGTTCTAATGATATATGCTATAATTACCATAATTAAATAAACGTTTCTGAATAAAAACCGTTGTTAGATCTGTTACGGTGAACTGTTGTATTATAAATAACAGGGGGTTTTGATATTCCTTGGTATACCATCAATAAAGACGTTTATTGATCAATGGTGTCTGCATGAACTAATAAAAAATTTAAGATAATGACTGAGATGCTGTCAATGTTCAGCATCTTTTTTTATTTGTTTGAATCAAACATAAAATTGACAACATCTGTCGGTTAGCTATATAATGAAACAAACAGAAGTTGTCGGTTTTAAAAAAGGAGTTTTTGATTTATGAGAGATAAGTTTAAAGACATTGATATAAATAATGAAAAACTAAATAGAATCATCAATTGTGCTTTAGAGGAATTTAGTAAAAATAAATTTGAAAAAGCATCTACAAATAATATTGTTAAAGCAGCAAATGTATCTCGTGGCTTAATGTACCACTACTTTAAAGATAAACAAGAGTTGTTTGAATTCTTGACGGAATTCTCAATTACAAAACTAATAGAAGCTTTCAATGAAAAGTTTAATTGGGAAGAAACAGATCTATTTAATAGAATTAGACAATCAGTAAGAATTAAGCTTGAACTGTGTCTATGTTACCCTTATTTAATGGATTTCTATATCAAAAATTTTGATAAAAAATCTATCAACAATATAAAAAGTCGTGTAATGCTTCTAAATCCTGAACTATCTAGCATCCAAAATAACTTTTATACAGATAATATTGACATCAGTAAATTTAAGGATGGCGTAGAAGTAGAAAAAGCGATTAATGTGATTAAATGGACAATACAAAAACAGGGTGAAGCATATCAAAATAAAGTTAGATCTGGAGATATTGATTCAAATTTAGAAATATTATTTAAGGAAATTGATATGTATATGGATTTTCTAAAAGAGACATTTTATAAGTAAGCTGTAATACGAAATGATTAGGAGGGAGGATATTATGATTTATGGATTTAATACTAGTAAAGTTCCATCCCTATCACAAGTTGGCGGAAAAGCAAAGTCATTAATTGAGACCACAAAAGCAGGTTTAAATGTGCCTGATGGATTTGTATTGTCGGTAGATTTTTTTACAATTTGGGTTGATATAATCAAATCTACTCCGGGATGGAAGCGTTTCTTAGAAACACCATCCAAAGAAATGTGTGATAAACTTAAAAAAATTGCAAAGGATTTAAAATTTAGTTCTAAGCAAAAAGAAGTATTGGATAAAGCTCTGATGAATTTCTCGGAGCAATCAATTTTTGCTGTGCGTTCTTCATCTCCTGAAGAAGACTTAGAAGGCACAAGTTTTGCAGGAATGTATGAAACCTATTTAGGTGTAACAAAATTGCATCTTGAAAATGCAATTAAAGATGCATTTGCTTCAATGTTCGATACGCGTGTTGTTGAATATAAAAAATTGAATCATATTTCCATTGAAAATCCTCGCATTGCGATCATTGTTCAACGCCAAATTCCTTCTGAAATCAGTGGAATTGCCTTTTCATTAAATCCTCAGAATAATTGCTATGATGAAGCGGTCATTAATGCGAGTTTTGGTTTAGGTGAAACCATCGTATCTGGTCAGGTAACGCCCGATACTTATGTCGTGGAAAAAGTTAAAAGAGAAATCATAGAAAAGTCAGTAGCAAATAAAGTGCAAGGTTTATGGCTTAAAAAAGATGGTGGTACAGTTAAGAAGAATAATAAAAATCCAGGAGTACAAGCGCTTAGTGAGGATCAAATTCTAAAGGTTTCAGATCTGGTCACAAAGTGTGAAAAGCATTATGGGTTACCCATTGATATGGAATGGACTGTTGCAGATGGTGGGTTGTATCTATTACAAGCCCGTCCAATAACGACATACTTACACCTCTATGATGATATGATCACTGGACTACGAGAAAAGAAAAACCTTTTCATGGATGTGGTTGTATTAACTCAGGGTTTTTCTGAAGACTTCTCAGTTTTAGGACTTGATATCTTTAAGGAATTACTTGAAAGATCTAAAGGGGGGCTGATGCCAAGTGGTAAGGATGGCATTATCTTGTATACCCATGGCAGACAATACATTAATATTTCCAATATGCTAAAAGGTTATGGAGAAAAGAGAACAAGACAACTCCTTGGTACTTACGATAGACCCACAAAAATTGTTTTTGAAGGTATTGATTTAGCCAATGAATATATGCCTGAGGAAAAGACACAGAAAATTAAGAATATGAAAAAAAATACTTTAAAATTCTTTTTAAAGCTTACACCTGCGATGATTCGCTCAATGAGTAATTATGAAAAAGCACTTGACATTTACAATGAATCTTCAGAGAAGATTATTAACAGCTACCAAAAAGGTATTAAAAACAATAAACCTTTCGATGAGCTGGTAGGTTATACTTTTAGCTTCTTTGAAGAGATCATCGGACCGGCTATGGCTATGTTAGGCGGTATGATAAGTTTTGCAAGGATTAAAAAGCTATTTAAAGATCAAGGGATGGATGATGAGCTTATGGCCCTTAATATGGATTTGCCAGGCAACCCAACCAGTGCCATGGGTCATGCCATGTTAGAATTGGCCTCATACGATGAAGTTCAAAAAACGGATTCAGCAGAAGTTTTTGTTAGAAAGCTGGAAAACAAAGAATTTTCGGAAAATTTCATCAAAACTTACAATGATTATATGAAACGATATGGTGCTAGAGGCTTTAAGGAAATCGATATTGCGACACCGCGTACATGTGAAAATTCACAAGCGTTTTTCTATCAATTAAAACAACTTCACTTAGATGATAATCAAGTTTTAAACGTTAGAGCTAGAAAAGAAGCAGGCTATCAAAAGCTTTTAGCTCAAGCAAAAGCATTAGGTAAAGAAAAGAAATTTGTAAAGTGGGCTAAGCAGTACAATGCTGTTATGGGTCTTCGTGAGCATCCCAAGTATTTGTTTGTTGTAGGGGTTGGTACTCTTAGAAAATGTGCTTTAGAAGTGGGTGAAACATTCGTTAAAGCAGGTCGATTAAATGCTGTCGATCAGATTTTTGACCTTCATGTAGACCAAATTGCAGCAGCTCAAAAGGATCCCAACCTCGAGTTATTGCCTTTAATTGAAGAAAATACATCATCACAAAGGAAAAATGCCCACATTAAGGATTGGCCTAAGATTATTGATAGTCGTGGCAAAATCTTTAGATATATTCGTGAAAGCAAAGAAGGGGATCTGGTTGGTGACGCAATTTCTCCAGGTATTATTCGGGGGAAAGCTAAAGTCTTGTCATCACCTTACGAAAAATCACTTGAAAAAGGTGAAATCCTGGTAGCTAGGGCGACTGAGCCGGCTTGGACACCCATTTTTGTTAATGCCGCCGGCGTTATTTTGGAAATTGGAGGACCGCTACAACATGGTGCCATTATTGCCAGAGAATATGGTATTCCATGTGTAAGCGGTATTGACCGCGCAACAGAAATGATTAAAGACGGCGATCTGGTTGAAGTGGATGGTTCTAGTGGTATTGTGAAGATGATAAAGTAAAAGCATATGGATACCAAATTCCAGAACAATAAGGCAGTATAATTATTAAAGTCACGACAGATCAAATCTAGTGAAATGTAACTATTTCGCAACCTTTTTATTGATGTCATTCATTATAATAGAGTTAAAACAAGGCACAAAACAGATGGCACCTCATTTTGATTTGTGCTATCCCCAATACAATGTTAAAGGAGCGGATAAAAAATGTTGAATGGATTCAAAAAAGTAGTTGCATTTGCAGTTCTGGGCTTGATTATTGCAGCACCTGCTGGCTATGCTCAAAGTTCGAATGGGATCAGTATCATAGTCAACGGTAGTCAAACGGATTTGAAAGGGAGTATTGTTTCAGACCGGACGATGGTACCGTTAAGAGGCATATGTGAAAACCTGGGATCAACCGTTTTATGGGATGGGGAAAATAAAAAGATTACGGTTCTTAGAGCTGACAAAAAGCTTGAAATGAAGCTCGGAGAATACACTATTGATGTCGATGGCCATGAAAAACATATGGATGCTGTCCCTGATGTAAAGGACGGTACAACATTTGTTCCTGTACGGTTCCTTTCGGAAAATTTAGGCTTTGAGGTTGCTTACAATCAAACAGATCAAAGTGTAAGTGTTGAACTGGCTGTAGAAAATTCAATCATTATTCATAATGAAAGAGAAGAGAAGACGGGGGATGTTGAAGTCGATATACAATATCCTCAAATAGAAGGCTTAAAAGATGTAAAAGTACAGGAGAGTATTAATGGTGTATTAAAAAATCATGTAGAAGATTTTAAACTTGCAACAAAGGATTTCGAAGGTGAAGTAAAAGAGCTGCGAAAAATTGGCTTTAATCAAAACTATGGTGCAGTTGTAAATTACGAAGTAAAATATAATAAAAATGGCCTTTTAAGCGTTGTATTCACAGACTATACATATAACGGCGGCGCCCATGGTATATATGGTGATATTTCATATACTTTTGATCTGACGACAGGGGAAACATATAATTTAGAAGACCTTTTTAATGCAGGATTTGATTATAAAAACGTCATTAATGAAATTGTAAAAGAACAGTTTAATGCAATGGACTATACCCTTGAAGAATTTAAATCCATATCTGAAAATCAACCTTATTATTTAAGCAATAGCGGAATCGTTATCTATTTCAGTCTATATGAATATACCCCTTATGCAGCAGGAATCCCGCGGTTTACCATTCCTTATGAACAAATTGCATCTTCTATTCAGCCGAACAATTTAAAGCAGGATACAACCAGCGATAATGAAGCATCAAACGATTGTTACGTATTAAGAAATGAAGCACAACAGAAAAAAATTATGCAAAATCTAGATACCTTGATTAATAGTAACGCTAATGAAAAACAGGTTATTACTTTCGTAAATAATAACATCGCATATGTGTCAAAAGAAAATGCTTCAAAAATGGTATTTGCCATACAAACGACTCAAAAGAAAAATATTTCAAACTATATATATGGTATGACTGATGACATTCAGGGGAAAATAATCGAAGAATTCAACTGGGATTTTAACATGGATAAAATTGACGACATTAAAAATCCTGATCTGAAAAAATATCTAAAAAATATTAAAGATAGTGGGTATCGATTATTTGAAAGTGAAGGTATGTACTGTCCAATCATCGATTATGCAAGGTATTGTGAGTATGCTGAATATGTAACGGATGACATCAGGGAATATATTGAAATTATGGCGGAAGAATCGACTCATATTGCTACAGATGATGCTGCTATTGTCATCTCATGGGATGAATTGCTAAGAAGAGCATGTGTTCAAGAAGAATATATGAAAAAGTATCCCCAATCCCTCAGATTGAATGAAGTAAAACAGTTGTATGAAGAATATGTTCGATATAGCTTATTCGGGACAAATAATACGCCGGCATTTGATTTTCAAATTGAAACTATTAATCAAGATCTTCTTCAAAGTTATAAGAAATTGATACAAGAGGGTAATAATGATCATATTACCCAACAGATTGAGACTTACTTGAAAATACTGGAGAAAAACAAATTTAAACGTACTGACGAAATAGAGTTGTATATTAACGATGTTTATCAAGAATTAACTCAATAATTCTTTTAAAAATAGAAAGATCAATATAAATATCTTAAAGTGCAAGCAAAAATTGATTTCTTAGGAAAATTTCAAATCTAGTTAACGTATAGGCATCTACTGTAAGGTAGGTGCTTTCTTATTTAAGTAAACTTTTTATAAAAAACATAGAGGGTATATTATTATAATAGAGAATAATAATAAGAAAATAAAGAGTTTATCACGTGATATAAATAAATATAAGCGGTATACTAAAATAATAATGCAAGAAAGATCATTGGTTTCTACAAGGTACCTATCTTTAATAACTATTCTTAATCAATTATGTTAAGGAGGCTATTATGAAAAAAGATTTTTTGATAATACTTATAAGTATTATGATTTTTTCATTTGCAGGTTATAACATCAACAATCAATCACAGAACGACGGCAATTATTTCACTGAACAACTGCAAAAACAAAAAGGAATAAAACCCGAGGATGGTTCAATACTATTAAATGAATATGATCGTTCAGCTACAGAAGATGGTAACTTTCAGAAAAATAACGTGGGACAAGAAGCAATGAAATATCATTTTGACCGGTTTAATGATATTAAAATAAGAACTTATAGATAATCTTTATATATTTCCTTAAACAAAAAAAGGTTTTATGGTTATCAGAAAAAAATGACAACCTAAAGCCTTTTTATATTTATTATATATTATTTAAGAGAAAAATAGAGATTCCCATCTCCGTCAACACTGGCGAAAAAAACATCTTCCGTCCTCTCAATATTATTTTTTTGCAATTCCTTCTCTAGCAAATCCTGTGAAAAGTTTGTCGTAGCAAGATTTTGTGATAAGATTTTACCCTCATGAATAACTGTAACGGGTAATCTTAACGAGGAAACTTCAATATTCCAATCTTCTGCTGTTGCAGGATATGATTCAAATTTCTTAATAACGCTTAATTCTCCACTCGTTTCCAGGATTGCAAATTCTACATCTTTAATATCAACTACGCCTTGCCGACGTAACTCTGATAATAATAAACGGGTAGAAAAAAAGGTCTTACGCATATTTTTGCGAACCATTTTCCCATTTTGAATAAGCATAATCGGTTTTCCCTGAATATACTTTGCCGCAGTACGAGATTTAATGGACATATATGATAAAGTAATATGCCAAAAAAACAATGTTGATAATGAAATAAGGGTATTAATCATAGAAAGTTTTGAATCTAATAAAGGGGCTGAGGAGAGTGCGCCAATGATCCATACTAAAACAAAATCATATGCAGTCACATAATTTAAAGCTCTTTTAGAAACATACTTCCCCGCTAAAAACAGGATTAGACCTACTAATAAAGTACGTACAATATACTGTGGTACCGTAAGGCTTGGAACACTTCCTAAATAATCAAGCATTAATTTCATCCTCTCATGAAATATAATAACTACCATCAGGATAATAGATGAGAAGGAAAACTTCTTCAAAACGCGGATAGCCACGATGTTTTATAAAATCTAGCAACCAATTCATATCATGATTAACAGGCTTGAGTAATTTTTCATCAACTTTCCCTTCATAAATTAATATAGCTGGAGGGCCTACCGGATGGTTGGGGACATAAACGTTCTTTTTGGTTGGTGGTGAAAATTCTGCTTTTTTGAATACACTTAGCTTTCCTTTAGGCTCAAAAAAGACATATTCTACTTCCTTTAAATCCCACACGTGCTGTAAACGTAGAAGCCCGATCAAATTATGAATGGTTAAATGACAGTCTTTCATATTTTTTTTATCAATTTTTCCTTGTTCCATTAAAGGGAGAGGTGGTGAATAAACAAGTTCATCCCATTTCAAAAACAAATATGAAATAAGAATATTCAACAAAGTAAAGACACCCATTACGATTAATGCAACCCAAACTGAGCGATTGGGATAAACCATCCGGGAAGCACCAATATGGCTGATAGAAGCCGCAGCCAAAATATTATAAGGTGTTGTTAAACCAATATGACGTAAGCTCATAAGCCGTGTCGCAATAAGTAATCCAAAAAAAAGAACCGTTGCCCGAATAAAAAAACCAAACGTAGAAAGATGTTCTGGTACACCCAAAATATTTATTAAATCCATTATGATTCCTCCTTGAATGATAAGATTAGTATCCCACGAATGAATTGTAATATTACTAAAAAAATTCCTTTTTCCCTTAAAAAATCAATGTATACTTCAGATTAATTTTGATAAAACTAAACTTGTTGATTTGTAAAATAAAAATTTGGAGGCGATTCTTTTGACAGTTGGAAATAAAGTGAATCAAGCACTAATTCAGGCTGAAGCACTTGCTGCCAGTTTAAAAGGGTTTTCCATGGATACAGAAGATCAACAAGCTCAACAAATGTTTCAACAGCTAGCCCAAACGACAGAAAGTACGGCACAAATGCTCAAAGCACGACTTCAATATATCCAAGGTGAAGAACCTCAATATCGCCCCGAGTTCAAACAGCAGCAACAAATGAAACAACAGCAAAATCAACAACAATAATTACAGTAGATATAAAAAATCTCTACCTGGCCAGGTAGAGATTTTTTATGAGAAAAAGCTTCTAAAACATCTGAATCCATTCTGGGAGGATTTAAATAAATAGGAATTAAAAGATTTTATTCAAAAAAATCAGAAAAAGTGTAGACAAACTATAAAAGTATGGTATAATGTATACAATTACATCAAAGTATGTTTATTGAAGCAGGCCTTTTGCGAAATAAGTCGTAAGGGGCTTGTTTTTTATGCCTTATAACGAATAAAATATAATATTTTTAATCATTCTAGATATAAGGAGGTGAAAATGATGCCTACAAAAGTTGGATGCATGGTAACAAGTTGTATTTATCAAAGTAATGGGTGCTGCAAAGCTAAAGAAATTGCGATCAGCGATAATAGTTATGGATCCGCACATGTTTCTGATGATACAGTTTGCAAAACATTTAAGCCGAAATCAAAATAAATTTTTTTAATTTTAAAACCGGCTTTAAGCCGGTTTTATTTTTTGTTAAAATAAACCTATGTAACAAATAAATTCAAACTGGGGGAGTAGTAATAGTGAGCATTATAAAAAATGTAAAAAGGACCAATATTATTGTTTTCATCTTACTATTAGTGTGGAGTCAATTTAATTTGTTTTTTGTTTTACCTGTAAAGGCTCAGGAAACAAAAAAGATGGTATTAATTTCTCTTGATCAAATGAGTTTAAATGACTTAATTAATACTAAAACACCTCATATCGATTATTTAATAGATCAGGGAACGGTTGGGTTAATGAATACGCGTACTGCTAGTTCCAGAACATCCTCGAATTGTTTTGCAACGCTAGGAGCAGGGAATTACAGCGTCGCTTATCACGAAGAAAGCCTCATATCAATGAAAGCAACAGAAATTTATAATGGAGAACCTACAGGAAATTACGTTCTTCGCAATAGCGGAAAAGCTGTGACGGAAAACTCAATCGCTAATATTGGAATAGCACAATTGAAAGCTGATAGTTTCCGCAAAAACCCAGGTGCTCAACCCGGTGGGTTAGGAACGATTTTAAAACATAATAACCTAAAGATAGCACTATTTGGTAATTCAGATATCCCCGGTAAGCTACAGCGTTTTTTACCATTAATGCTTATGGATAAAGACGGTTTAGTTTCTGAAGGAGATGTAAGCAGAAAAATCCTTATCGATGATCCTCAGGCCCCTTTTGGTATAAAAACGAACTATTCATTGTTTATCAATCAATTTGAGGATTATAAAAATGATTATGATTTATTAGCATATGAAATAGGAGATATTACACGCGTTGAAGCTTATAAAGATTATGTTTCTGACGATGCTTACAATACGCTTCGAACACGCATCATCGAACAAGTAGATGATTTTATTGGGCAATTATCTCAACGTATCAATTTTGAAAATACTCTTTTAATGATTGTTGTTCCTTCACCATCAAAAGATGTTGCTAAAAACGGGGATCTCTTAACCCCTTTGGTTTTAGCTGGAGATGGGGTACAGAAGGGGATAGCCACATCAGGAAGTACACGTCGTGAGGGTATTATAACTAATATTGATGTTACCGCAACGTTACTTCACTATTTTAATGTAGAACCATCCGCTCAAATGCATGGACGAAACATTACGACTGTCTTACAAAACGAGCCATTAACAGCATTAAAGACATTAAATACTCAGGTCGTCGCGATCTATAATCAACGTGCACCTGTTCTGCAAAATTTTGTAATTATCCAAATAATCGTTTATCTTCTTTCGCTTATCGTTATTTTTAGATTATATAAATTTATTCCTTTTATTCGCTTCATACTTTTATGGCTTACTTCTATACCTTTGATGATACTTTTATTACCTTTATTACATATCTATAACACGTTTTTCTTAATTATCATGTTAATTGCTCTGTCATTTTTATTATCCTTGTTTATTGTGAAAATTTTTCCGCAATCTCTTAAAAGCTTTACCGTAATATATCTCTTGACAGCAATAACACTAATCGGAGATTTATTAACCGGGACTCATTTGATTAAAACATCATTATTAGGATATGATCCAATCATTGGTGCCAGATTCTATGGTATTGGTAATGAATATATGGGGATTCTATTAGGTACTTTTATTTTAGGATTAACGCTATTCTTAGATGAAAAACAACGAGATCTAGGGTATATTGCCAAACTTTTAATTGGTGTATTATTGGGAGGTATTATATTTTTAATGGCCTCACCTCTGTTTGGTGCTAACGTAGGCGGAACCATATCCGCTATTGTAGCATTTATTGTTCTATATTTTAAAATTTTAGGTAAGAAAGTTTCTAAGAAAGAGATTATCTTCATTATTTTAACTGTTTTTGGTGTTTTGCTAGCTATGATTCTTTTTGAATTGACTCGGGATGTAGGATCACAATCCCATGTTGGAAGAGCATTTTCTGCTATTCAAAAGAACGGTTTTAAAGAGATAATATTTATTATCTCTAGAAAGTTAGCCATGAACATTAAATTGATCCGCTATTCAATTTGGAGTTGGGTTTTAATGACAGGGATTTTAGCTTTGGCTGTTTTATTCTATCGACCTGTAGGCGTATTAAAAAAAATCATGGTTTCTCATCCATATCTTAATTCTGGAATGATTGGTGTCATTACTGCAAGTATTGTTGCTCTATGCGTAAATGATTCCGGCATTGTTGCAGCTGCTACCAGCATTACGTATGGTGTAGCAATTATTATTGATCTTATAATGAAAGAAAAAGAAGTTAAACAATAGCTCTTTTCATCACTCACAAAAAATAGGCGATAATATGTCAAAAAGCCATGTTTGACATATTTTATCGCCTATTTTTTTATGAGTGATACGTTTCATTATTTCACTAAATCTGCTTAATTGTAATATGATATATTATAAAAGTACTATTCTCAAATTATATAATATGTTACATGACATTAACTTATACCAATGAATGTTTAGAAAACTGTATCGGAAACGATCACTCGAGATAAAAATTAGCATGCAGTCTAAACGTTAATATTCACCCTAAAATACAGTTGGATATAATTACATAAAGGAAATGACTTTAATTGAAGAGAAATATTTTACGGTGGTTTACATAATTTATTAACAGAGGGGAGCTCATCATGCTAGAGGGGAAGAAGGTGTCCTTAAGAGTACTTGAGAATAAAGATTTGTCAAAAATTGAAGAATGGGGGCAAAATCCAGAAGTTAGCCAGTATCTTAATGGTTCATATAAAAAAGAAATATTAGAAGCATCAAAGGAAAAGCCAAATGATATGCTTAAGAAACGTAACACACGTGTTTTTGCTATAGAAGTAAATAAAAAATTAATTGGCCATGTCAAGCTTGATCAAATTATATGGCGAAAACGTAATGCTGAGTTAAGTATTTGTATTGGGGACAAGGATTATTGGGGTTCAGGTTATGGATCTGATGCAATATACACGATATTAAACTATGCTTTTGAAAAAATGAATCTTGATTATATTTATTTGCGGGTATGTGGGTATAACAAACGTGCCATAAAGTGCTATAAAAAATGCGGTTTTCATAAAGAAGCTATTCTAAAAAACGCAGTAGAATTTAAAGGAAAAGATTATGATATTTACTTAATGCAAGTATCTCATGATATATTCCACAAAAAATTTAATATGATATATAAGGATCACTTAACAAGGCGAGACAAGGAACAAATAAAATATAAGTGCCAGTGTTTATAAGAAAAACGGCAGCTTACAATTGCTGAAAGGGAAAGTAAAAGATTCAAAAAGTAGTGCTCATTAGATTGCGCTACTTTTTTTATACTCTAATAAATAGAGATATTCATCAAAGCGACATGTGGCTCAATCCAAATATTCACACTAATGTTTAAGTATAACATACCATCATTCACCATCAAGCCTATAAGAACATAAATTAAAATAAGACTTATAATATAAAAAATTATAAAATCAAACCAAAGAGGGGATCACATTGCGTATATTTAAGCACCCGATTATTGAGGATTTTAATAGAGGAAAGAAAGTACGCATAGAAGTCGATGGTAAAACAATTGATGCCTATGAAGGGGAGACAATTGCTGCTGCTTTAGCAGCTTCTGATATCAAGATATTTCGATATACAAAAAAGAATCATGATCCACGCGGAATATACTGTGGGATTGGATATTGTACAGATTGTATGATGACAGTAAATGGTCAACCCAATATTCGAACATGTATGACAAAAGTAAAAGATGGTATGAAAATTAAAACCCAGGATGGGCGTGGTAAATGGGGTGGATGATTATGAGTGAGACAGAAATAGCTATTATCGGCGCTGGACCAGCAGGATTGAGTGCAGGGATTGCCGCAGCTGAGTCAGGGGCTAAAGTGTGTCTTATTGATCGAAATCTTGAAGCAGGCGGACAGTTGTTCAAACAAATCCATAAATTTTTTGGCTCTAGTAAACATTTTGCAGGAGAGCGAGGTTTTCTAATTGGTAGGAAACTTCTGGAGTCCTGTAATAAGTTAGCTGTTGAGATCCACTTACAAAGTTATGTCGGAGGTATTTTCCCTGAAGGTAAGATCATGATGGTAACTCCACATGGAACAGAAATAATTCAAGCACAAAAAATCATTTTAGCAACTGGCGCAATAGAGAAAAGCCTGGCTTTTCCAGGTTCTACTTTACCAGGGGTAATGGGAGCAGGTGCGGCTCAAACTTTATGTAATATTCAAGGTGTTCAGCCAGGTAAAGAGGTTTTAATGGTTGGTTCCGGAAATGTGGGACTTATTGTAACCTATCAGTTATTACAAGCAGGTGTCAATGTTGTTGGAATCGTTGAGCTTGCTTCTGAGATAAAAGGCTATGGTGTACATAGCGCCAAAATAAGACGATTGGGCATACCTATTTATACTCAACATACGATTTTAGAAGCCAAAGGGAATAAAAAAGTTGAAAAAGCAGTGATAGGAAAGATTGATCAAAATCAAAAGATCATTTTAAATTCACTCAAAGAGTTTTATGTGGATACCATTTGTTTGGCGATAGGCTTAAACCCTTTAGCAGAATTAGCATGGATGTGTGGTTGTCATTTTGATTACAAACCGGCTTTAGGATCACATATACCATGGCATAATCCGTATATGGAAACCAACATCAAAAATATTTATGTTGCTGGCGATGTGGCTGGTATTGGGGAAGCCACTATTGCAATGGAAGAAGGAAAACTCGCCGGGTTAGCAGCTGCCACAAGTTTAGGCTATTATAATCATGCATTTTTAGAAAAACAAAGAAGCAATATTGAAAATGACTTAAAAAATTTAAGAAGATAGCAACCATCTGCTGAAGGGGGAAAGGATATGGATAAAGGATATCTAAAAACGGGTGCACCAACACTAGAAGAACTTCAAATGCTTCCTGGATATCCCACTAGGAACAGAATGGAAAAAGGACCTGTAGCTGTAATTGAATGTATGCAAAACATTCCATGTAATCCTTGTGAAGCGTCTTGCCCAACAAGGGCGATTGTCATAGGAGAAGATTTATCCCGTCGACCGATCTTAAATGAAAAAAAGTGTATAGGGTGTGGGAAATGTATCGCAGCATGTCCCGGGCTGGCAATTTTTATTGTTAACTTAAATTATTCAGAAACGGAAGCGTTAATCCAATTTCCCTATGAGTTATTACCTCTGCCGCTTGAGAATCAAGTCGTTGATGCAGTTAATCGCGAAGGGGTTATTATTACCAAAGGGAAGGTAAAAAGAGTGGATATAAAACCATCTTATCATCATACACCTATCATTTCTCTCCTGATACCCAAAGAATATGCTGAAGAAGTGAGAGGAATAGCAAGGAGGAAAGAAAATGGATCATGATCATGAAATCATCATTTGCCGTTGCGAAGAAATTACTAAAGGAGAAATCATACAAGCGATTAGAGAAGGTGCACAAACCATTGATGAAGTAAAACGACGTACACGAGGGGGAATGGGGTTGTGTCAGGGGAGGACATGTGAACATTTAATTCGACGTTTAATCATTGAAGAAACAGGTAAAAAACCTTGTGATGTCACACCAGGACATTTCCGTCCCCCCACTGAACCTACTCTTTTAGGAAAAATAGGAGGAGAAGAGGATGAAGCGTCAATACGTTGATGTCATTATTATTGGTGGTGGTGTGATCGGAACATCTATAGCCTATTATTTAGTAAAAGAAGGCGTAAAGGTAACACTTATCGAAAAAGAAGATATCGCGAGTGGCACTTCTGGTGCGTGTGATGGAAATTTAATGCTCCTTTCTAAAAGCCCTGGTCACCATTTTCAATTAGCACGAGAAAGTTTAAAGTTATTCCCATCATTAATAAAAGATTTAGATGTCAATGTAGGATATCGTAAAAATGGATGCTTAATGCTTCTAGAAACTAAAGAGCAATGGGATTTATCCCAGAAGAATATTAAACAACAACAAGAAGCAGGATTAAACGTAAAGTTAATGGACGATAAACAAACGAGAAACACAGAGCCTTTTTTGACCTCAGATATTTATGGGAGTTGTCATACACAAGAGAATGGTCATATAAATCCTATTATGTTAACTTTAGGATTGTATCAAAAATCACGTCAACAGGGTGCTGATATTCTTTTACATGAACCTGTAAAAGAGATATTATATAAGAAAGGGCAGGTTTTAGGTGTACGTACTGCTTGCCAAGAGATTTATGCAAAGTATATCGTTAATGCAACGGGCGTTTATGCTAATGAAATAGGAAAAATGACTGAAATTGATATTCCTGTCCTTCCCAAACGTGGGCAAGTATTAGTAACCGAATCCATTCCTCCGTTTATTAATAACAGCATCATATGTGGTTGTTATTTAAAAGCAAAACATCATTTATGTGATAAAAAGGATATAAACGATCCAATCGTATCTTTGGGAAGAGGATTATCTTTGGAACAAACGATTGAGGGCAATTTATTGATAGGAAGTACAAGAGAGTATGTAAACTTTGATACACGAACAACCTATGAAGGTATGACAGCTATTGCTCAACATGCTTGCCAATTATTTCCTAAATTGAAGGAAGTTAAAATGATCCGCAGTTTTAGTGGATTACGACCAGCAACGATTGACGGCTTACCCATTATAGGTCATATTAAAACACTCAAAGGAATGCTCCTGGCTGTTGGACATGAAGGTGATGGTATTATACTAGCACCTATTACAGGAAAGCTGATTGCTGAACTGATTTGTGGAAAGAAACTTTCATTTAATATACAGCCATTTTCTTTAGAACGATTTAAGGATGCAAGTGGAAAGTTAAAATAACTTTTGATAATAAAATATTATTTTATTATCAAAAGTTTAAATTTAAGGCAGGATAAATTAACTTGATGAGAGAAGCTATAAACAGAAACTACAATGTCGCGAAAATTGTATTTAGCGACATTAGGCGGAATACACTTTTGTGGATAAAAATGTGGATAACATTTCCAATTAGGACGGTGAATACAATGGATTTACTCCCTGCCAAAGAAAAATTCTTATGGTATGTAAAAGATTATAAACAATATTCTCCTGGTACTGTTAAAGCTTATGAAGTAGATATGAATATTTTTTGTGCTTATTTAAACGATACTTATGATATTACCACAGTTGATGCAATTACATTAGAACATCTTGTTTCATTTTCTGCTTTTACGAAAAAATCACTTCATAATTCTCCCTTTGCAACAGCCCGTAAAGTTTCTACGATTAAATCCTTCTTCAACGCATTAACTAAGTTAGAATTATTGGAAAAAAATCCCGCCATTAATTTTGAGATTCCTACACTTCCTAAACGATTACCTGTCTATTTATCTCTAGACGAGTCTGAGAAGCTTTTAAAGGCGCCAGAAGGCACCAAATTTGAGGTGCGTGACCGTTCTATAATAGCTTTACTACTCTATTGTGGTCTAAGAGTTTCTGAATTGGTGGGTTTAAATTTAAGAGACGTCGATCTGGCTAGTGAAAATTTAAGAGTGACCGGTAAAGGAAATAAGCAACGCTTAGTTCCCATAGCTTATGAAGCCATTCTCTTATTAGAACGCTACATGGATGAGCGTCCCTATGTCAAAAATAATCCTGCTTTATTTATTTCTACGAAGAAAACACGTCTTTCTGTACGTAGTGTGCAACGTCTGGTTAAGCAATATGCAACAAACTGTGGTATTAAAAAAGAAGTAACCCCACATAAATTACGTCATACTTGCGCAACCATGTTGCAAAAAGAAGGTCTTTTACGGGAAGTTCAGGAATGGTTAGGCCACAGTACTTCTTTAACAACCGAGGTATATACTCACATTGAGCAAAAGGAATTACAGGATTTAGCACGACGTCATCCTTTATCCCAATACTTAAAAGAGGAAGATTAACATAATCAAATTATGTTAATCTTCCTCTTTTTTGAAATGTCTGAAATGCACTATTTATAAGCCTTTTTATCTTTTAGAAATGGTTTTATTATTTAAATCTTTTCCTACCTACTACCTGCTGTTTGCTACCTGCCGAAAAACGACGTTAGTCGTTTTTCCTATAATTGCTTTTCTAATTTAGCTGAAAGCACAGGTTTTGGGGAAAACCCAACCATTTGATCTACTGGTTTACCGTCTTTAAAAATAATCATTGTTGGAATACTAAAAACTTGAAATTGAGAAGCAAGCTGCTGATTTTCATCTACATCAACTTTACATATTTTTAATCTTCCTTCAAAATCAGTTGCTAATTCTTCTAATACGGGTCCAAGCATTTGACAAGGACCACACCAGGTTGCCCAAAAATCGACTAACACGACACCCTTATCATCCAGTACTTCTTGTTTAAAATTACTTTCATTAACGTGAACAATACTCACGAAATACACCTCCTGAAGTATTTATAAAAATTAACTCTATCGCTATTTATTATTATATTACGATATATTAATAAAGTCAATGGTTTTATTAAATATTTAAATATATCGTAATAAAAAATCTTACCAACTCTAATTGGTAAGATTTTTTATATTCTAGCAATCCGAGAATTTTGATCCTTTTATACGAACATTCTCTTTGCGTTTAGTAAAACCGATGGTATCGAAATATTCTAAAATTGCTATTGTGTTCTGACGATTGCTGCTAATTTGATCTCTAAAGTTTCCAACTGTTAACTCGCCCTCTTCATTCAGGATTTTCTTTGCGGTATTTTTTATTTGAATCATAACATCAGAATGAAATAACACATTTTTATTGTTCCCAACTAGATGACCTTCTCTATATAGAAAATTCTGAATGTCTATAATCTCTTTTTCTTCTAAATTTAATTCTTCTGATAATTTATTTAAAGAAGGCGGCATAACACCCTCTGATTGATACATTTTTAGAATAGCCTGAGTATTTTTACTCGTCAATAATTCACCAGATTGTTTCTTTTTGGGATCAAAAATAATATTATTTTTTTGTGCAATTAAACCTTTTTCAGACATCTTATCAATGAACGCATTAAAATCTTTTATTTCCCATTTCTCAAACAATTTATTTCTAATTTCTTCCCTTTCAATCCCATCACGATAAGGATAGGCTTTATGATACTTACCCACTATATCAATAATATGGGAAGATAAAATTTCATAATTCTCCACTGGAAACCATTTTATTATAGATGGAAAATAAAGCACTTTGCCGGATACTTCAAGATCATTTAAGGACTTTTCTACCGCATTCTTTGAGAGAAATGTAGACTGGATCAATTGTTCACTGGACATGGGATGATTTAAAAAAGCTAAAGAGATCAGTTCTTGCGGTTTACCTTTTGATTCAATTTCAAGTATTTCAAGTGTTTTTTCAGAAAAACGGGAGCGGTTGGGTACGTGATGGTTAAGTATCTTTCCCCCGGCAATAACTCGCATAGGGGAATAAAATCTCAAGATGTATCGATCCCCCCGGATTGCAACAATCGGTTCTTCTGTTCTAAGTTGAACATATCCCCTTTCTCCCTCTTCCATCTGATCCTTTCCAATCATACGGATTTTTCCCATTACTTCAGAAGTACCTATATGTATTCGAACGCGTTGCCCGTGCTTCAAAGAAACTTGATCATCCACAACAAGTAAACTGGCATCTAATAGCCGCGTAGCTTCTAATACATTGGGAAAAACAACAAACTCCCCTCTTTCAATATCTTCTTTTTGTATGCCGCCTAAGTTCAAAGCACAACGATCACCCGAAACAGCTTCCTCTACTGGTTTACCATGAACTTGTACCCCTCTGACGCGAGCAACTTTTTGGGATGGCATCATTTGTACAGTATCTCCTTTTGCCACTTTACCACCCAGTAATGTTCCGGTAATAACGGTTCCATGACCCGAAATGGTAAAGACGCGGTCAATGGGAATGCGGAAAAACTCGCCTGATTTTTCCTCTTCAGCCTGTTTGGTTAAGCAAATGATCTCATTTGTCAGTTCATCTAATCCTTGACCTGTTTGAGACGAAACTGGGATTATAGGTGCATCTTCTAAAAAAGTTCCCTGAACGGTATCTTGAACATCTGCCATAACCAATTCCAGCCATTCTTCATCGACAAGGTCCATTTTAGTAAGTGCAATAATTCCTCTTTTAACTTCTAGAAGTGAAAGAATTTTAAGATGTTCTATTGTTTGAGGCATAACCCCTTCATCTGCAGCAATAACCATGAGGACAAAGTCAATACTGCTGGCACCGGCCACCATGGTTTTTATTAATCCTTCATGCCCTGGAACATCAATGATAGATAGTGTTCTTCCATCTGGCAGTTCCAATGGAGCAAAACCGAGCTCAATTGTCATACCTCTTTTTTTCTCTTCTTTTAATCGGTCTGCATCAATACCTGTAAGCCTTTTTATTAACGTCGTTTTTCCATGATCAACATGGCCAGAAGTACCCATTACCACATGTTTCATATTATCCCTCCAGTATTTACATTTCCAATCTTTAATGTAAAATCTTCATTATAAACGATATATTTATTCTTTATAAGTACACTTATAGTATAGAGTAACAACGCAAATTATATTAGTCTTATTTTTTTAATATACCTTAGGGCTAAATAGAAAAAAAAAAACTACAATGATGCTTGCAGTTTTCTTATCAAAAATATAAATGGCGGGAATGTGTGGGAATCGAACCCACCTCGGATGCTCTTAACACCCGATACTGGATTTGAAGTCCAGAGGGCACACCAGTCACCCAACCACCCCCAAATATTAACTCGACAAACTCTATTATACAATAGAGTCACGAATAATACAAGCATTAATTTGAAATAATTATCTTTTTTGGGTTATTGTTTTGCAATTCTTCTTATAATCGACACATAGGGCACCCTTCACAAATAAAAACACGCCCACTAAAGACATTACGAATGGTATTAATAATTTCCAGTTCTTTTTGATGCGGTTTGATGTGCAAGACAATAACGCGAGGTGCAATTGTAATTAATATGCTGATGAGTAAATCTTCAAAATTAATATCTTGATCGATCATATCATAGATAAAATCCTTTAAATATTCTTCATCTATAGTCTTCATTTGATCATCAAAAAGTTGAAATGAACCATTCTCTTTCATAATGACGTTAACTTCATCTATTTTGGGTTCCTGAATATCAACAAAGTACTTTAATAACTGGATGAATTCTTCATATTCTTGTTCAACTTTATAAGACTGTGCTGAATTCTCAATAGCGCTTCGAAGTTCTTCAATATATTCTTTAAGACGAAAACTCACAAAACCTTCTAAAATCAATTGATTACTATCATCTAAATATTCTAATACCTTTGATAATATTTTCTTTTTCCTTTTAATTAGAGATATAAGATTTTTAGTATTTTGAGATGTACAAGGATATTCGAATGACTTATTGAGATTGTTATAGGTATATTTAACAATCGTCTCCTGATCTAAAGGGCTTAAATAGCAATAATCCTGTGAGATGATTTTTTGAATGAGATAATCTTCCAAATTATCAATGATAATATCAGAAACTGCGTTAGACACATAATAGCGAAAAATACTTCTTTGATAATCAGAAGGAATGGAATTAATTTTATTATCTAAAGTACATTCAACAAATGTTAAATTCCCTTTACTATTTTCTTGGGTTACAATTTTTATATCATCATAATCCGAGAAATTATACTGTAGTTTTTCCTTTATCTCTTTTGCATGACATGTAGTACCAATAATGATGGATTCCATTATTTCGTCCTCCTTTTCAGCATCTTTAATAGCTATTATATGTTTAAGAAAAATTTTGTATACAGATGCAGCAAAAAGGAAGATATTTTATTTTATTTTAGATAGATCAAAGATCCAATATCTATACATGGGTTATTTGTTAGTGCTAACAGTTTAATATTATGATTATTAACAAAGTTTTCTAAGAAAGTAACATCTGGATGATTTTTCAAAGAGCCAGTAATGGCAAGTTCATTTTCTCCTATAAGCCCTGTCGCTCCTCCAATAAACCCATAGGGGTGTCCCGGAAGTTCAATACCCCCTGGAGACATGAGAAGTGCTTCTAGTCCGTTACTTATCGCAGCTCTATATATACCCCTATCTTGTGTAACAAAGGTATTATGATTTAATATCGCCATTGAACATTTCGTGTAGCCTTGTTTTACTTGAATTAGTTTTATTTGCCTCTTTTTTAATTCCATTATTAAAATAGGATCTGTATATCGGAAATCATGAAAGGCATACCTGCCAATACGTCCCACATTATAACAAATGTTCTGAGGATAAGCAGCCCCAACAGGTGTTTTGCCAACAATGATATTAAATTTTAAATCCTTTAAGCCTTGGATGTTTCTTGGATGAGCATTTGGAGCAACAATGATATTTTTCTCATCCAATGGATGAAATTGAATATCCGGATGACAGTTAATAGATTGATAGGTATCTTGGCATGGGTAAACAGGGAAAAGCTTTATGCCTAACTTTTTTATGGCGCTCGCAATAGGCGAATCCACATATCTACTGTCAATAGCAATCAAACGAACACGATCTTCCGGAATAAATGGTGTTTTCATTATTTTCTCCTTAGTCTTATGAGATAAAATACCAAGTCAAATATCCGAGCATACTAACTTGCTATTTTTTCGAATGTGTTTTAACATCAAAAAAAGATAGGTGTTTAACCTATCTAATCTTCTTATGGTGAGAACAACAGGGTTCGAACCTGTGACCTCTACCGTGTCAGGGTAGCGCTCTCCCTACTGAGCTATGCTCTCATATATCATTATAATGAAAAAAAAATAACGTCAAAACGTTAAAAGATTGGTGCCGAGGACCGGAATCGAACCGGTACGAGGGGTAAGCCTCGCGGGATTTTAAGTCCCGTGCGTCTGCCAGTTCCGCCACCCCGGCACATTATGGAGGCGCCACCCAGATTTGAACTGGGGAATAAAGGATTTGCAGTCCTCTGCCTTACCACTTGGCTATGGCGCCATTAATATTAACTTTCTTACCGACGAAATTTATTATAACAAAATCATAAGCAATAGTCAAGGGTTTATAAAAAAAATTATCTTATATACTTATAGGAGAGGTGATATTAATCGGGCACTAGATTCTTTAAATTTATTAATTAAGGGACGCTTTAAATATTGTTCTAATGTAATTTCCTTACTATCTTCTAAATCATTTAAAAAATCCCTTTCAAGTTTTTTAGCAACTTGATGATCATATAAAAATGCATTTACTTCAAAATTATATTGAAAGCTTCTGACATCCATATTTGCCGTTCCAATTGAAGCCACAGTCCCGTCAATAACCATTGTTTTAGCATGAATGAAGCCTTTTTGATATTGATATATTTTAACCCCAGCTTCTAGTAATTCTTTAAAATTGGAAACAGATGCCCAAAACACTGTAATATGATCAGGTTTTCCAGGAACAATAATTCGTACATCTACACCACTTAGAGCCCCGACTTTTAATGCCGTCATAATACTCTCTCCAGGTACCAAATAAGGCGTTATAATATAAATCCTTTCCTGTGCGGCTGTAATCGTATAAAAATAAGCTTGCATAATAGATTGCCAATCAGAATCCGGGCCACTTTCATTAATTTGAATTAGTTGTTCACCATAACGTTTTAACTTTGGGAAAAATGTTAACTCATTAAATTCTTCTTTGGTAATAAAATACCAGTCCATCAGAAAAATAGTTTGCAGCATATATACTGCTTCTCCTTCAATCTTTAAATGCGTATCGCGCCAAAAACCTAATTTTAAATTCTTACCCAGATATTCATCCCCTATATTTAGTCCTCCCAGAAAACCTGTTTTTCCATCAATCACAATAATTTTGCGATGATTACGAAAGTTTATTTTGGAACTTAAAAGCGGAAAAGTTGCCGGAAAAAATGAGGCAATTTCAACACCAGCTTGAATAAGGGGATTTAAATAATTTCCATTTAAACGCCAACTACCTACCCCATCGTAGATTAGCCGAACTTTAACACCTGCTCTAGCACGTTCTATTAAAATTTGTTGGATTTTACGACCTATTTCATCATCTTTAATAATAAAATATTCTAAATGAATATGATCCTTAGCTTCTTCTAAAGATTGAATAATCTCATTAAATGTTTCATCACCATTTTGTAACACACAAGAACAATTATTAATTGTAAAAGGTGATCTAGCATTATTAAGCATTAAATTGATTAATCGACGATTCATATCATTGGATTGTCCTTCGAAAATCATTTTATGATCGATTGCTTCTAATTGATTGTTTACGATATTATCAAGAAAGCGAATGTTTTGAAACTTCTTTGCCTTAACTAATTTCTTTTTTCGAAAATTTTGTCCTATAAGTATATAAAGAAAAAAACCTAATATTGGGAAAACGCCCAGCACTAATAGCCAAGAGGCTGTTTTTGATGGATTACGGTTTTCAAAAAAAATAACGAGCCCAATAAAAATAACTGATAAAGTAAAGAAAGTAGTAATAATACGTGTTGAAATTCTAACAATATGAGATGAAGCTTGGGATGATTGTCCGATACTGTATAATAATGTTGAAGATGAAGAAGATTGATCACTTTGACTGAACGCGTAAGCAATACAATCATAACCTTCACTTTGATTAATAAGAAAAATGTTAAAATATATAAAAACAAACAAACTAATAGTAAGAATCAACAATCCTACGCGTTTCAAATTCATATCACCACACATTTATAGTTAATAATTCTATTGATATTATATCATATATATATACGATTTATTAAATGCATTTTCGATTGAAAAAAGTTTATATTTAGCTGATCAATACCTACTAAATATAAACCGAAAACAGACGTTCTTATTATTTCCGATAAATATAAAAAAAACACATGAATGGTTATAACATGTGTTTTTAAGCATTAATGGAGCGGAAGACGGGATTTGAACCCGCGACCCTCGCCTTGGCAAGGCGATGCTCTACCACTGAGCCACTTCCGCATTAATTAAGTTGTGGTGCCGCAGCCCAGAATCGAACTGGGGACACGAGGATTTTCAGTCCTCTGCTCTACCGACTGAGCTACCGCGGCAAACGTAATGGCGACCTAGAAGGGACTCGAACCCTCGACCTCCAGCGTGACAGGCTGGCATTCTAACCATCTGAACTACTAGGCCATTTAGATGTTTTCTCAACCGACAAGATATAGTATACACAATTTATTGATATAAGTCAATAGCAATTATGTTTGTTTATGGTTATTTTTTCTTATCTCTTTGATTTTTTGAACATATTTATAAGGAATTGCTGTTATATTAAGCACTTGTTCCGAATCCCCATGAAAATCCGACCCTCCAGTAATAATTAATTTTTTTTTCAGGGCAAAGGCCAGATAATATTCTTTCATTTGATTAGTATGTTTAGGATGAAATACTTCGATGCCTTTAAGTCCATACTTTATAAATTCATCTACTTGCTGGGAGGACACCTGCATCTGTGGATGTGCTAATACGGGAATTGCTTTTGCTTGAATGAGATATTCGATAGCTAATTGAGTTGGCAGATAATCTCGGGAGACAAAGGCTGTGCATTGATTCCCAATGTATCTTTCAAAGGCCTCTGAAAAGCTCTGTATATACCCTTTCTGGATCAGAACACGTGCTATATGAGGGCGTCCAGGATTTTCTCCACCTGCCTCTTCCATAACTTCTGAAAATTGAATTGATAAACCCATTTCTTGCAGTTTAGCGATCATTTTCTCAATACGCAATACTTTATCTGCTTTGATTTTATCTAATAATTTGACCAATGGCTGATAAAGTAAATTTGGGAAGTAACCAAGAATATGAATTTCTTTTCCCTGATCATAGGTTGTCATTTCAATGCCCGGTATAACTTCAATGTTAATCTTTTGTTCAGCTTGCTTAGCAGCTTCAATACCATCAAAGGTATCATGATCCGTAATAGCAATGGCACTCAATCCATCCTGATAGGCCTTCTTTACGATCTCTTGCGGCATATAAGTGCCATCTGATGCTGTTGTATGAATATGAAGATCTGCTTTCATTGATAACCCTCCTCAGCTAATTTAACACGTTACTTATATCATCATAATAATCATATAATGCATATTTTTCTTATTACGGGTTATAGTATAACCAACGGTTTTCCTGAAGCATGCAAAAACAGCAGAGAATATGAGAACATGTAGAAGCTGTTTCTTCTTGTGGATGGAAGCCGATAAAAATACTACAGATTTTCTGTAGGTGGAGCTCATAACCCTAGGACTATGAGCTCCTTTTCTATATCAAGAACAGCTTATACTTTCTAAGCTAAAAAATAAACCTGTAATGAACACAGGTTTACAATTCAAATATTTGGGCCACATTGCGTCCTGCATCCATATAAAGCATTTGGTGATGGAGAGGAGAACCTTGTCCAGTGATTAATTTAATAACTTCTTGAATTTGCCATGCGGCAATCATAAGTGGCGTTGCTGCCGGATTACCAAGTATGACTTCATTACCTCGATTGCTTTTTCGCTGTTTATTGCTATAAATAAGTTCTAAACCCTCATCATCAGGGAAAAATGTCGTGACATGACCGCAAAACCCACCTATAGCACCATGGATAAAAGGAATATTCATTTGCTTGGCTGTTTGCCATACTAAGAACCGTGAAGATAAATTATCAAGCCCATCTACTACTACATCACAGTCTTTAAGAATATTCTTAGCATTTTCTTCTGTGAAATATTCTTCAAAGATTATCGGCGTTACAGCAGAATTAACTTCCTCAACACGATTACCAGCAACTTTGGCTTTATTATTACCTACGTTTTTTTCTGAGCTGAGTAATTGACGGTTAAGATTATTTTCACTAAAGGTATCCCCATCAGCAATGACAAGATAACCAATACCCATACGTGCTAAAAACTCAATAATTGTCCCGCCTAAACCACCCGCACCAATGACTGCAACACGTGCTTCCAAAAGTTTAATTTGCCCATCAATTGTGGTTGTACCGATACTACGTGCATAACGTTCTGGAATAATCTTGGCCTTTAAAGCTTCTTGCTCAAGTTCATTGAATGATATTGGCAACTTTTTTACTAATTCCCTTTCTTTAATAAACGGGAGATGTAAAATTGTTTCCCCTTCAGACGTTGAAACAGGCAAACTTTCATTCTTAATCGTCTCAATGATTTGTTCTCTTTTCATTTTATATGACTCCTTATACCCTATCCGCCATTAATCTCTGAAAAAATAGTAATTTCATCTCCGGATTCTAAAATCATATCATAGTCAAAAATTGCTCGATTGTTTCTGATAATCATCCCAATTTCATCTGTTGGAATGGTTAATTGTTTCAATAACTGATTAATGCTCGTATCATTTGATAATTCCAAATCTTTTAACTGTTCAAGGCTTACTTTGACGTAAGATTCAATAATGCTATCCACTTCTATACGCACACGCACCTTAAATACCCTCCTTTGTCGTTTTAAATATGACTTATAAAAAAGAATCTACTGAAGAATGAAGGATGTCTTTGTATATAACTTACAATAAAGGTTTTTTGCATACAAAATTGGGGACACACCACTCATACCTCTTGGAATGTCCCCAGTCTTGCATTGCTTTTCCGTAATCATGACAATAAACACCCCTGGACATTCCATTAAAAAAGGTGTAATCCTATGATACAAATTAGGCGATGTAATTTCTTTATTGTAAAGCATATATCTTTATATCAGCATACCATTCATTACCTAAACCGTCAATATTATCATCAATTTTCTTAAAATAATCCCATTTTTCTAAACTTATTATATCGATGTTCAACTATTTTTTCCTTACTATATTCTTTCAATACATCTAAATGTGATATTAAAGCTTTTTTAACACTTCCCATAAGTTGTTCTGGATTATGATGCCCCCCGCCTAAAGGCTCCGTGATTATATCATCTATAACACCAAGGTTTAGAAGATCTTTAGCCGTAATTTTCAAAGCCTCAGCAGCTTTTTCACCCTTTGAGCTATCCTTCCATAAAATCGCGCCGCAGGATTCAGGAGAAATAACGGAATAGATCGCATGTTCTAACATAAGGACGTGATTTCCCATAGCGATAGCCAGAGCGCCTCCACTTCCACCTTCACCAATAATGACACTAATAATAGGCACTTCAAGTTGAGCCATTTCCAGAAGATTTCTTGCAATCGCTTCCCCTTGGCCTCTTTCTTCTGCTTCGATCCCCGGGAAAGCGCCTGGAGTATCAATAAATGTAATAATGGGCCTATTAAATTTACTGGCTTGCTTCATCAAGCGAAGTGCTTTACGATATCCTTCAGGATTTGGCATACCAAAATTACGCTTAATATTTTCTTTCGTATCTTTTCCTTTTTGATGTCCAATAACAGTAACGGACTGTTGATTTAAATAAGCAATGCCACCAACAATAGAAGGATCATCCCTAAACAAACGGTCACCGTGAAGTTCAATAAAACCTTCAAAAATATGATCTACATATTCGTAGAAAGAGGGTCGTTTAAAATGACGAGCAATTTGAATATGCTGCCACGGTGATAGATTTGAATAAGTATCTTTTTCTAAATTGATCCTTTTTTGTTCAAGTAATTCAATTTCGGTTGAAAGATCAATTTCTTTATCAATAGAGAATTGCTTTAATTCTTCAATCTTTTTTTCTAATTCTACTATAGGTTTCTCAAGATTAAGTAAGTCAGAAGACATTGTTAAATCTCCTCCTTCCGACTATGCATTTTTAATATATTAGCAATTGTATCTTTCATATTCTTACGATCAATAATGAGATCAATCATACCATGTTCTAACATAAATTCCGAACGTTGGAATCCGGAAGGAAGTTTTTGGCGGATGGTTTGCTCAATAACGCGTTGACCGGCAAAACCAATAAGTGCTTTAGGCTCAGCGATAATAATATCTCCTAAAGAAGCAAAACTAGCCGTTACCCCACCTGTCGTAGGATCCGTTAAAACAGAAATATACAGAAGACCTGCCTGATCAAGCTTTGCAAGTGCTGCACTGGTTTTCGCCATCTGCATCAGTGATAAAATCCCCTCTTGCATTCTCGCCCCTCCGGATGTTGAAATGATAATCAGAGGCAATTGTTTATCAATAGATGTTTCAATAGCCCTGGTGATCTTTTCTCCAACCACAGAACCCATGCTTCCTCCCATAAAGTTGAAGTCTAAAACAGCAATGATAATTGGAAAGCCATTTATAGTTGCTTCACCCGTAATAACGCCCTCTTTTAAACCAGATTTATTTCGCGCCTTCTCTAATTTTGCTTCATAATCAGGGAAACTCAAAGGGTTCAGGGAGACCATGTTCTCATCAAGTTCAATAAAGCTATCATCATCAACTGTAATGGCTAAGCGTTCAATACTAGAAAGCCGAAAATGATAATTACATTTTGGACATATTTTTTGATTATTATCTAACTCTTTTTGATACATTACTTCGTCACAGTCAGGACATTTAATCCATAAACCATCTTGAATATCTGATTTTTGCTCTATTGTTTCTTCTAACGGTTCATAAATTGCATCATCAGTAATAGGGGGTTTAAGTTCCTTATCACGCGAGATGGTTACATATTTTCTCTTTTTTCTAAATAAATCGCTTAACATACATTCACCTCTTTCAAACTGCCGTTTTAGTTATTTAATCTCCAAAACATTTACTAAAAAAAGAAAGTACATCAATTAAACAGGCAGAATGAGAATATATAATTTTACCAGGATATAAAATTATATCCTGGTAAAATCTTTGCCAAAGAATACTAGAAAAATATAATTAAATAACTTTCTCTATGTATATGAAACAACAAGCTATTTCATTTCTAAATCTGCTTGAACAAGAGAAATAATTTTTGGTATAACTTGATCCAGTTGTTCTTCCCATTCTTCCCCACTTTTTCGTATTTTAACTTCTACTTTACCCTCATTGACTGATTTTTTACCAACTACAATACGAATAGGGAATCCTATTAAATCAGCATCATTAAACTTGACGCCAGGTCGTTCCTTACGATCATCAATAATCGCTTCAATGCCTTTTTCTGAGAATGATTGATATATATTATCGGCAATATCCATTATTTCACGATCATTGGCTTTAATGGGAACAATAACGACATGGAACGGTGCAATAGGCATAGGCCAAATAATACCTTTATCATCATTGTTTTGCTCAATTGCAGCAGCTGCTGTCCTGCCGATACCAATACCATAGCAACCCATGGTACACACTTTTTCTTTTCCATTTTCATCAAGGTATGTCGCGTTCATCGCTTCACTATATTTGGTTCCCAGCTTAAAAATATGCCCTACTTCAATTCCTCTGGTGATTGCAACTGGATTACCACAGTGAGGGCATGGATCATCTACAGTAGCCAAACGCAAATCGCAAAACGCTTCCACTTGAAAATCGCGCTTGAAGTTGACATTTTTCAAATGATAATCCGTTTTATTGGCACCCGCAATGCCATTTATTACATTTGTAATTTCATAATCCGCAAATACCTTTACCCCTGATAAATTAACAGGACCCGCAAATCCAACAGCTGCATTTGTGATTTTTTCAACGATCTCAGTTTCAGCCAAATAAAGCTCAATACATCCAAGCATATTTTTTAATTTAATTTCATTAACTTCTCGATCCCCTCTTACGAGAACCGCAACCACTTCATCATCAGCTTGATAAAGTAATGTTTTAATTGTTTGCTCAACATTAATATTCAAGAATTCACTTAATTCTTCTATCGTATGGATATCAGGTGTTTTAACCTCTTCTAACGGTAACATTTCTTGAGAAGCTGCATCTAATTCTTGGGGGGCGGCACAAACTGCCTTTTCCATATTAGCAGCATAATGACATGATGCACAATGAACAATCTCATTTTCCCCAGTTTCAGCCATAACCATAAATTCATGAGAATCACTGCCGCCAATTGCACCGGTATCAGCTTCTACGGCACGATAAACTAAACCACAACGTTTAAATATATTACAATAAGCTTCATACATTTTTTCATAACTTTCATCTAAACCCTCACGTGAATAATCAAAACTATACGCATCTTTCATAATGAATTCTCTACCTCTCATGAGACCAAATCGAGGTCGAATTTCATCGCGAAACTTAGTTTGAATCTGATAGAGATTAAGCGGTAATTGCTTATAAGATTTAACTTCACGTCGTACCAAGTCCGTAATAACTTCTTCATGCGTAGGTCCAAGGCAAAAATCACGATCATGCCGATCTTTAAGCCGCATTAATTCTTTACCATAAACATTCCAACGTCCAGAATCCTGCCAAAGTTCTGCAGGTTGAAGTGCTGGAAGCAAAAGTTCCTGAGCCCCTTTTCTATCCATTTCTTCCCGTACTATATTTTCAATTTTCTTAATAACACGATATCCTAAAGGTAGAAAAGAATAAACGCCCGCTGCAAGCTTACGTATTAAGCCTGCCCTTAACATTAAATTATGACTCATAATTTCTGCTTCTGCAGGTGCCTCTCTAAGGGTAGGCATTAATAATTGTGACATTTTCATAAGACTATCTCCTTTTGTTCATGAATTGTTTTATTGATTAGTTTGTCCCATAAATATAAATTGTATAAAAATATTATCAGAGTAAATTCCCTTTGTCAACTCAGCCTCTTAAATGTTCATCTTTTTTAATTTCATCTAACAATGTAGCTACTAACTCATTTTCTTCAACACGATGAATCGGTTTGCCCTTTTTAAAAACAATACCACATTCTTTACCCCCTGCAATACCAAAGTCTGCCTCCCTTGCTTCACCAGGACCATTTACAACACAGCCCATCACAGCAATATGATAGGGATACTGTACATCTTGAAGTGCATCCTCTACTTCTCTCGCAATCCGAATAAGATCAATTTCACACCGCCCACATGTTGGGCATGAAATAATCTTAGGACCTTTTTGACGAATTCCTAATGCTTTAAGAATTTCGAAGGCAACACGCACCTCCTCTTTTGGATGCGCTGTTAATGAAATGCGAATGGTATCACCTATACCATTCAACAATAGGCTGCCGATCCCAATGGCTGATTTTATTGTACCTGTTTGTAATGTTCCCGCTTCCGTAATTCCAAGATGCAACGGATAATTACAACGTTGTGCCATTAATTCATAGGCCTTGCAAGTGGCGAGGACATCAGATGCTTTTAATGAAATAATAATTGAATCAAATTTTAACGATTCAAGAATATTTACATGAGCTAATGCACTTTCAATCATTGCTTCCGGCGTTGGACCACCATATTTTTCTAAGAGGTGCTTTTCTAATGAACCCGCATTAACACCTATACGAATGGGTATATTTTTTTCTTGGGCTTTTTCTACAACCTTTTGTACTTTTGTCTTGGAGCCGATATTTCCAGGATTAATACGCAATGCGTCAATTCCTAGAGAAAGAGCTGTAAGTGCTAGGCGGTAGTCAAAATGAATGTCTGCAACGAGAGGAATATTGATCTCTCTTTTTATTTGTTCGAGTTTATTAGCTGCTTCCATATCCGGAACAGCCACTCGAATAATCTCGCAGCCAATGCTTTCTAATTCCTTAATTTGTTGTATTGTTTCTGCTGCATTTCTCGTGTCAGTATTTGTCATACTTTGTACAGTAATAGGATGATCTCCGCCCACCGGCACATTTCCAACCCAAACTTCCTGCGTTTTATGACGTTTTATCATAAGATTCACCTGTCTCATTAAGAATTATTTAAAAGGTAAGTATTAAATGATTTGTTGTTTTTCTTAGAAAAGCTTAAAGCGAATTAAATCTGAATATGTCGTAAAAACAATCAATAACATTAATAATCCAAAGCCTACAAGATGAATTAAGTTTTCTCTTTCTGGATTAATTGGTTTTCTTCGAATTGCTTCTATCCCTAAAAACAATATGCGTCCCCCATCCAATGCAGGAAAAGGAAATAAATTAAGCAACCCTAAATTGACACTTAATATGCCTGCTAATCGCAGTAAATACCCTATCCCCATAGAAGCAGCATGACCTACCATTTTAGTCATCCCTACAGGTCCTACTAAATCGGGTGAAACTTTCCCCATGATCATCTGTCCTAGGGAGGTAATGATCAAGAGTGTAAAGCGAATGGTTTCTAAAAATCCTTCCTTTATACTTTCAAAAAAACCAAGTTTATTCATCACTATTTTGGGTGCAATGCCAATAATACCTTTCTCTTTTTCATTCTTAGGTGTAACCGTTATATCAAAAATTTGGTTATCTCTTTTCACGAGTAATCGAAGTGGTTTTTCCGGATTATTATTTATTATCTTTGTAACTTGCTCCCAAGAAAAAACTTTTTCACCATTGATTTCGTTGATTTGATCACCAGGCTTTAAACCTGCAAGGTCAGCTGGATACCCCACAAATGTATCACCTATTTCAGCTTTTTCTGATAAGGAGACTGGAACCCCCATAGACATAAAAGCCAGTGCTAGAAAAATTACTGCTAAAAAGAAATTCATAAAAGGTCCCATAAACAGTGTCAACATCCGCTGCCATATTGGTTTTTTATTAAAGCCTCGTTCGTATTCGACATCACCATCTTCCATACCCGCCAACTTAACATAACCACCCAGTGGAAGTGCACGAAGTGAATAAACCGTTTCACCCTTTTTTTTGCTAAAAAGTTTTTTCCCAAAACCAACACTAAATTCTTCTACTTCAATACCAACTTTTTTAGCAACAATAAAATGACCGAATTCATGGAAAACGACTAAAACACTTAATAACAATATCGTAATAATAATCATATTCATATTGATTATCCTTCCTTTTCTAATAAATTTTGAGCATACCTTCTTGCCCATTGATCCGCTTCTAAAATTTGTTCTAAAACTGGATTTGTTATGTAGCTATGCTGCTCCATTGTTTTAGAGATAATTTCAGCAATCTTTGTAAAACCCACCTTTTCTTCAAGGAAAGCGTGCACTGCTATTTCATTAGCCGCATTCATAACAGCAGGAAGTGTACCCCCCTGTTTTCCTGCGTCGAAGGCATATTTTAAGCAAGGAAATTTACCAAAGTTTGGCTTTTCGAAGGTAAGCTGCCCTAATTTTGATAAATCAAGTTTGGGCAGGTGGTTTTGCCAGCGCTGTGGATAAGTTAAAGCATACTGAATGGGAATACGCATATCCGGAATGCCTAGCTGAGCCATTACTGAACCATCTTGGTATTCTACCATAGAATGAATGGTACTTTGGGGATGTACCAAAACATCAATTTGATCAAAATTCACGTCAAAAAGCCAACGTGCTTCAATAACTTCTAACCCCTTATTCATTAAAGTCGCTGAATCAATCGTGATTTTTGGCCCCATAGTCCAACGTGGATGTTTCAAAGCCTCTTTAGGCGTAATGTGATGAAGTGTTTCTTTTGACCAGGTTCTAAAAGGGCCGCCGGATGCTGTTAGAATAATACGCTCTACATCCTGTATACGATTACCTTGCAAGCATTGGAAAATAGCACTATGCTCACTATCCACTGGCAAAATACGAACATGGTTTTGTCTCGCCCAGTCCATTACCAGCTCTCCAGCGGCTACGAGTGTTTCTTTATTTGCTAAAGCAATATCTTTTCCAGCTTCAATCGCTTTCCATGTAGGAACTAATCCTATAGCACCACTTACAGCAGTCACAACAATCTCTGCTTCAGGCGCAGTAGCAATTTGGCTCAGTCCCTCTTGCCCCCAGATAATGTCCCCTTTAAAGTCTGGACACTTAGCCTGTAATGCTTGAGCGAATTGCGCATTACCAACTGAAACATAAAGTGGTTGGAATTTTTTAATTTGTTCTTGTAGAATTTCTATTTCATTATATGTAGCCAGTGCAACAACTTCAAATTCTTGGGGAAATGCTTCAACAACCTGAAGTGTTTGTACACCGATGGATCCTGTTGAACCTAAAATAGATATTTTTTTCATATTCGTCACCCTTTTATTTTTCGGTTCCCGGTTGTCAGTTCTCAGCAAAAAGCTAACTAAATAAGCTAAGCTAATGCTTTGATGTTTATTTTCGTTGAAGGTAGAAGATTTTCTATTCTTTTCCCGAGAACTGATAACTGTAACTTTATTATATTAATTCATTATAACACAAAATATTTGAGATAATAATAGACTGTTGGAATAACAAAAAGGATACTGTCAACACGATCTAAAATCCCCCCGTGTCCGGGAATGATATTTCCAGAGTCTTTTATATCAGCATAACGTTTTAAAGCTGATTCAGCTAAATCACCTAACTGCGCTATTATACCCACGATTGAGCCCATGAGAATCATATGTTCCAAGGGCAATTTCAGCCAAAATGTTCCGAACCCTACTGTGCTTATAACACCCGCAAGGAATCCGCCAAAAGCGCCTTCAATGGTTTTTTTAGGACTGATATGAGGACATAATTTATGTTTACCCAGATAACTGCCTGCAAAGTAGGCACCACTATCTATAATCCAAGTAACAAATAAGGATAGGAGAATATAGAAGGAACCTTGAGGCAAATAATGCATAAGTACAATATGACCCAATAACCATCCAATGTATAAAGTGCCAAAAAGCGTAATAATCCCATCAATAAACGTATGATTACGATATTGAAAAATAGGAATAAGTAACGAAATGAGAATGACAAATGTTAAAGTAATATGAATAAATTTACCCTCTATCACAATAAAAGATAAAAAAACCAATAACGTAATTACATAACCCAATTTGCGCTCCGGATAAAGACCGGCATGGTTCATCATTTGATAATATTCTCTCATACCTAAAATAATAACCAGTCCCACTACTGTTAAGAACGGATACCCCCCACTGATAATGATAAAAATAACCAAAGGTATTCCGATAATTGCTGAAATAATTCTCTTAGAAAGCATGTCATCACCTTATTTATTATTTATTCCGCCAAAACGGCGTTCGCGTTTTTGATAATTATGGATTGCTTCAACTAAATGGTTTTTATCAAAGGTTGGCCATAACACTGGTGTGATGTAAAATTCACTATATGCAATCTGCCAAAGTAAGAAATTACTGATGCGAGATTCGCCAGCAGTTCGGATGACCAAATCCGGATCAGGAATTTCAGTATCGTATAGATATTGGCTGAAAATTGTTTCATCCAAGTTATTTATATTCACTTTACCCGTTTGAAAATCAGGTAACATTTTTTTTACGGCATCTACAATTTCTGCCCGCCCGCCATAATTTAACGCAGCTATCAGTGTAAGCGCATCATTATCTTTTGTTAATATTTCTGCTTCTTTTATTGCTTTTTGGGATGCTTCCGGAAGATATTCCAATCGACCAATTGCTTTAATTCTAACTTTATTCTCGTGAAGTTCTTTAATTTCTTTCCTTAGTGCATCCACTAAAAGCTTCATAAGATGGGAAACCTCTTCCTGAGGACGTTTCCAATTTTCTGTTGAAAATGCATAAACGGTGAGATATTTAATATTTAAGTCCTTGCAAGCCATAACAATCTTTTTTAATGATTTTACACCGGCATGATGACCCGCTATCCGTGGCAGCCCCTTCTTTTTGGCCCAGCGTCCATTACCATCCATAATAATAGCCACATGCTGAGGTGTTTTCGTCAAATCAATTTCGTTTAATAAGGACTGCATTCCCTGTTCATTATTAGACATCAAGATACCTCCATTGCAAGTATTATCCTTACTTTATAAGTATATTTTACATTCTACCATAAAAACAATTTTCATATTACAGATTAACATATATATTTATCTTTTTTTAGTAAAATCCTGCAAAAAGCAAGGGGAAACTTCCCAATATTTATGGTTAGTTTCCCCTGCGAAAGTAATTATAAACCTGTTGTGCACTCTTTTGATTCATTTGCGGCGCATTTTGAAGTGTTTCAATAGACGCCTCTTTAATCTCTGTAATGGATTTAAAATGGCTTAATAAAGCCTGGCGCCGTTTAGGACCAATACCGGGAATTTCATCTAGTATTGAAGAAAATGTTCCCTTTTTATGAAGGGTCTGTTGATAAGAAATTGCAAAACGATGTGCTTCATCTTGAATGCGAGTAATCAGTTTAAAAGTCTCGTTATGCGTTGGAAGAATTAATTCTTGATCATGTATCAGCAATCCCCTTGTTTGATGTTTTTCATTCTTAACCATACCACATACAGGAATAATAATACCTAGTTCTGCTAAGGCTTTTTGGGCACTATGAACCTGTCCTTTACCGCCATCTATGAGTATAAGATCGGGAAAACTCGCAAAGCTTTCATCTTGCTTCTCATCATCTGCCTGTGTTTGCAATCCCCGCTTAAAGCGACGGGAAATGACTTCGTAGATCGCCGCAACATCGTTCTGGCCTGAGATCGTTTTTATTTTAAAACGTCGATAATGGGATTTTTGGAATTCACCCTCTGTAAAAACAACCATAGAGGCAACCGTATAAGCCCCTTGGACATTTGAAACATCATACGCTTCAATGCGGGTAAGTAAATCTAAATGCAATCGTTCTCTTAACCCTTCCCATCCTTCAATTTTTCTCTTTTCCTTTTCTTTTGTTGCCTGGACTTTAAATTTTAGCTCTTTTAACGCTTCCTCAGCGTTTTTGGCTACCAAATCTACCAGTTGATGTTTTTCGCCCTTTTTCGGTACTTTAATATAGACCTTCTGACCTCGTTTAGAATGAAGCCAACTTTCAATGATCTTGACTTCATCAATTTCATGTTGAAGTAATATTTGCCGAGGTACAAAATCCTGATTCATGTAAAATTGCTTGATAAATGCGGTCAGTATTTCGCTGTCTTCAATATCATCTGTTCCATTCAGTAAAAAATGCTCCCGTCCTATTAATTTGCCGCCTCTAATAAAAAAAGTCTGAACGCAAGCGGTATGATTATCCTTCGCAAAAGCAATAACATCCTGATCCTCCAAAGCAGCATTAATCATTTTCTGTTTTTCTACTACCTTTTCAATCGCTTTAATCTTATCTCGTAATATAGCTGCTTTTTCAAATTGCAAGTTTTCTGATGCTAGAACCATTTCTTTTTGTAAATCTTTGATAACCTGCTCCTGTCTGCCTTCCAGGAATAGAATAACTTGTTTAATAATTTCCCTATATTCTTCCTTCGATATGTGCCCGCCACAAGGTGCACTGCATTGCTTGATATGATAATTGAGACAGGGCTTATTTTTCATTAGTTTTGTATTTCTGCATTGACGCAGAGGAAATATTTTTTTGATAATTCGCAATGTTTCATATACAGCACTGGTATTCGTATAAGGGCCAAAATATTTACCCCCATCTTTTTTAACCTCTCGACAGATTATGATGCGGGGAAAGTCCTCTTGAAGCGTTATTTTCAAGTAGGGATAATGCTTGTCATCCTTAAGGAGAATATTATATTTTGGGCGATGCTTTTTAATTAAATTACATTCCAAAATAAGTGCTTCCAGTTCAGAATCCGTAATAATATATTCAAAGTCGGCAATATGCTGTACCATCGCTTTTACTTTGGGATGTTTTTGACCGGACTGATTAAAGTATGAACGAACTCGGTTTTTCAGAGAAACCGCTTTCCCAATATAAATGATCTGGTCATCTCTGTTTTTCATGATATAGACACCGGGTTGAGTTGGAAGCAATGATAATTTTTCCGTTAACGCCATAATATCACCTTTCTAATCCAGTAAATATTTTAAAAATTGTCCTGTATATGAGGCAGAGACCTGTACGACTTCCTCCGGTGTTCCTGTCGCTATAATTTGTCCGCCCTTTTCTCCACCTTCAGGTCCTAAATCAATAATATGATCTGCCGTTTTTATAACATCTAAATTATGCTCAATAACAACAACTGTATTTCCAGCATCCGTCAATCGATCAAGCACGTTTAATAACTGTTGAATATCTGCTATATGCAACCCGGTCGTTGGCTCATCAAGAATATACAGCGTTCTCCCAGTGCTGCGTTTACTTAATTCAGTCGCCAGTTTTATCCGTTGAGCTTCTCCTCCGGACAATGTCGTTGCGGATTGTCCTAGAGTCATATAACCTAAGCCTACGTCATGCAAGGTTTGCAGGCGGCGCTTTATTTTAGGAATATTCTCAAAAAATTCTAATGCTTCATCGACAATCATATTTAATACATCAGAAATATTCTTCCCTTTATATAAAACGTCTAATGTCTCACGATTATAACGCTTACCTTTACATATTTCACAAGGAACATAAACATCGGGTAAAAAATGCATTTCGATTTTAATAATTCCATCTCCGCTGCAAGCTTCACAACGCCCGCCTTTGACATTAAAGCTAAATCGTCCTGGTTTATAACCCCTCATTTTGGCTTCCCCTGTTTGCGCAAATAATTGACGGATATCATCAAATACACTTGTATAGGTGGCAGGATTGGAGCGAGGCGTACGACCAATGGGAGACTGGTCAATGTTAATGATTTTATCAATATGTTCTATCCCCTTAATCTCATCATGAGCACCTGATTTTTCCTTAGCACGGTTTAACTGCTGTGCTAATTTTTTGTAAAGGATATCATTGATAAGTGTACTCTTGCCGGAACCAGATACACCGGTGATACACACAAAATTTCCAAGGGGAATGTCAACCTGAATATTCTTTAAGTTATGTTCCCGTGCCCCTAATATTTGTAACGTTTTACCATTTGAAGGACGCCGCTTTTGAGGAACTGGAATCTGTTTAACACCACATAGATATTGACCTGTAATTGAATTTTCATTATTTTTTATCACATCTAAAGAGCCAGCCGTAACAATTTCTCCACCGTGAACACCTGCCCCAGGCCCAATATCAACAATAAAGTCTGCTTCATGAATCGTATCTTCATCATGTTCCACAACAATGAGCGTATTTCCCTGATCCCGTAGATGCTTAAGTGTGCTGATAAGCCGCTGATTATCCCGTTGGTGTAATCCAATACTGGGTTCATCTAGAATATATAATACACCCACCAAACTGGAACCAATTTGAGTCGCCAGGCGAATTCGCTGTGCTTCTCCCCCTGAAAGCGTCCCCGCTGCACGATTAAGAGATAGATATTCTAATCCAACATCAACCAAGAATGACAAACGTTCATTGATTTCCTTTAATACCTGTTCTGCAATAAACTGTTCTCGCTCAGATAGTTCAAGATGGTTAAAGAATTTTTTGGCGTCACTGATTGACAATTGGGCAATATCATAGATAGAGTTCTCATTAACCGTAACAGCCAAACTGGTTTTTTTGAGTCGCTTCCCCTTACATAAATGACAGGGTTTGGTACTCATATATTTTTCAATTTCACGCCGCATATATTCTGATTGTGTTTCGCGATGTCGCCGCTGTAGATTAGGAATCACACCTTCAAAAGTGGTAACATATGTTTTTTTACCCAATCCTTTGTGGTTATACTGCATTGATATTTTTTCATGACCCGTTCCATAGAGAATTTTTTGCAAATGATCGGATGACAGCTCAGTAACCGGTGTATCCATACTAAATCCATAGTGCGCCGCCAGGCCTTCTAAAAAGCGAAAAAAATAGCCATCGTGATTATTGGACCAGGGTGCAATAGCGCCTTCATTAAGAGATAAAGAATCATCAGGAATAACAAGATCCGCATCAATATTCATCATTATTCCTAAGCCATCACATTCAGGACAGGCACCATAAGGACTATTAAAAGAGAACATCCGTGGTTCTATCTCTTCGAAACTAATTCCACAATGTACACATGCAAAATTCTGACTAAAAATCAATTCTTTACTACCCAGCACATCAACTAAAGTAATCCCTTCACTCAACTTAAATGATGTTTCCAGTGAATCAGCCAATCGTTTCTCTATACCAGGCTTGATCACAATACGGTCTACAATAACTTCAATGGTGTGTTTAATGTTTTTTTCAAGATCAATCTCTTCATATAAATCATACTGATGGCCATCAATTCTTACCCGGGTGAATCCTTTTTTTTGAATGTTCTCTAAAACCTTTTTATGCTGACCTTTTTTCCCACGAATAATGGGACTCATAATCTGAATCTTAGTTTGTTCATTTAACGCCATTAATTGGTCAACAATTTGTTGGACGGTTTGTTTAGCAATTGGACGCCCACATTTAGGACAATGGGGTTTGCCAATACGAGCAAAAAGCAGCCTCATATAATCGTATATTTCTGTTACCGTTCCCACAGTAGAGCGCGGGTTGCGATTAGTCGTTTTCTGGTCAATAGAAATAGCCGGTGAAAGGCCTTCAATGTATTCAACATGAGGTTTGTCCATTTGGCCTAGAAATTGGCGTGCATATGCTGAAAGGGACTCCACATAACGACGCTGTCCTTCAGCATAAATGGTATCAAACGCCAGGGATGATTTCCCTGAACCGCTTAATCCTGTAAAAACAATGAGTTGATCACGCGGCAGTTCTAAATCAATGTTTTTTAAATTATGTTGTTTTGCGCCTCGAATAACAATCTTATTTTTTCCCATACTTTCCTCCATCATTCTTTCTTTAAACTTAACATTTACTATACATTATTCTTTATCTTTAATCTTTAATCTTTTCCTACCTGCTACCTGCTTTTTTAATCTTTTAACTGTCAACTAATCTTTCCCTTTCCTCAACGCCATAATAGCATCACGTAATTCTGCTGCTTTTTCAAACTCCAACTGAGAAGCGGCTTCTTTCATTTCCTTTTCAAGTTTTCGAATTAACTTATCTTGCTCTTTTTTAGATAACTTTTTACCTGTCGTCTTAATGTCATATGGAGCAGATTCTTCTGCAACAATTTCTGTAGCTCGTATCAATTCTGGAACCGCTTTTTTAATGGTTTGAGGTGTAATATTGTATTTCTCGTTGTATGTCATTTGAATTTGACGCCGCCGATTCGTTTCCTTAATTGCTTTATTCATAGAATCCGTTATCACATCTGCATACATAATAACTTTCCCATGCACATTTCGCGCAGCACGGCCTATGTTCTGGATCAAGGAACGCTCGGAGCGCAAAAAGCCTTCCTTATCAGCATCTAAAATGGCTACCAGTGAAACTTCTGGAATATCTAATCCTTCCCTTAATAAATTAATCCCTACTAGTACATCAAAAACACCCAATCGTAAATCACGTATAATTTCAAGACGCTCTAATGTGTGGATATCGGAATGAAGATAACGTACTTTTATCCCAATTTCTTTTAAATACTCCGTCAGATCTTCTGCCATTTTTTTGGTTAATGTGGTTATCAAAACCCGTTCCTTGTTTTCAATACGTTGATGAATTTCCGCAATCAAATCGTCAATTTGTCCGTTTATAGGACGTACTTCTATTATCGGATCAAGTAATCCAGTAGGACGAATAATTTGTTGTGCAACTTGAGTGCTAAGCTGTAATTCGTAAGGACCAGGCGTAGCAGAAACATATATCGTTTGGTTAATTTTTTTTTCGAATTCTTCAAAAGTAAAGGGGCGATTATCATAAGCGGACGGTAAGCGAAAACCAAAATTAACCAAAGAATCCTTCCTGGCTCGATCGCCACCATACATCGCACGAATTTGTGGCAAGGTTACATGTGATTCATCAATAAAGAGTAAAAAGTCATCCGGAAAATAATCAATTAAGGTATAAGGTGGTTCTCCTGCTGTTCTTCCCGTTAAATGACGGGAGTAATTTTCTATTCCCGAACAAAAACCGACCTCCTGTAACATTTCTAGATCATAATGAGTACGTTGTGTCAAACGTTGGGCTTCGAGCAATTTATCTTCTGCCTTCAAAATTTTTAATTGTTTCTCTAATTCAGTTTCAATGTCACCAATAGCGCGTTTTAAGTTTTCAGGTGACGTGATAAAGTGAGTGGCCGGATAGATTGCAACATGTTCTCTTTTGCCAATAATATGACCTGATACAGCATCTACTTCCAGCATGCGATCAATTTCATCACCAAACATTTCAATACGAATCACTTTATCCGTTGATGAAGCAGGATAAATTTCTATGGTATCGCCTCTGACACGAAATGTACCGCGGATAAAATTAATATCGTTACGATCGTAATGAATATCAACCAGTTTTCGCAATAAAGATTCCCATACTATCGTTTGCCCCGTTCTCAAAGATAGGACCTGTTTCATATATTCTTCCGGAGAACCCAAACCGTAAATACAAGAAACACTGGCAACAATGATCACATCACGTCTTTCTGCCAAAGAACAGGTTGCTGAGTGACGTAGTTTATCAATCTCATCATTAATGGATGTATCTTTTTCAATATAAGTGTCGGTCTGAGCCAGATAGGCTTCTGGCTGATAATAGTCATAATAACTCACAAAATATTCTACCGCATTATGCGGGAAAAATTCTCTAAACTCATTGCATAATTGACCAGCCAGCGTTTTATTATGTGCAATGATTAAAGTCGGTTTTTGTACCTGTTGAATGATATTGGCCATTGTAAACGTTTTTCCTGATCCTGTAACGCCTAATAAGGTTTGATGTTTTTCATTGTGATTAACATTTCTTGCTAATTTTTCAATAGCCTGAGGCTGATCACCAGTCGGTTTATAATCTGAAACAAGTTGAAATTCCATTAAATCACCTCTTTCTAGATAGGATTATTATAACATAAAGCGAACAGATTTTCGATATCAAGATATTACGCATTGTACTATATAAATAAAGTAGGAATCCTAAAAATTTTAGGATTCCTACTTTATTTACTGATAAAAAGTATTAATCTTCTTAGATTTTACTTTCAAATTTCCCAATATGTTTTAATACCTTATTTTTTATATCATCCATTTTTGTAAAATCCATAGCGGCTTGATAATAGCCCTCCAAGTCATCATGGAGCGTTTTAGCTGACTTAATATAATCAATACCCTGGGCTACGGCCTGGCTATAAGAATTTTCGACTTCACTCATTTTGTCCCAGCTTGCCTCTATCCAACTCATATCGACACATTCAAGCACATTTACAATTTCATCACCTTCACGCTCGACATCAATAACATGAGGCGCTGTTCCATCTAGAAGCGCAATTTTAAGAGATGGGATAATGACCATATCCAAGCTGTCTGGATCAAATGAGCAATGGTATTGATCCACATCGAGCCCCCGGGCAATAGCAACCTCAGCCACTTTCTTTAATAACGTTGATTTTCCTGTACCCGCTCTCCCTTTGATAATATAGCGTTTTTGCATGTCTTCTGTAAGGTTATTCATATAATTAACAGCACCTTGAGGTGTTATGCCGCTAGCAAATAGATCCCTTACCTGAGGTTTAGTACCGAAGATTTTTTCAATTAACTGATACGTTTTTTGATCCAGCGCTTCAAAATCCATAGCTTTAATGTAATATGCTTCTAACTGATCATGTAAATCTTTCCCCTTAGCCAATTCCTTGTAAGCCGATTGAAAACAATGACTGATTTGTGCCGTCAATTTTTTAATTTCATTACTATGTTCCTCTAGTTTATCGCTATTCCATAAGTCTCCTAAGTTAATATATTCTTCACATACGCCAGGATTACGAGGTTCTACAACATGTGGAGAAGTTCCATCCACCATAGCAATATCTAACTGATTAATATAGATTCCATCTAAGGAATTGCAATCAGAAGAACAATGGACAAATTCAACATCATATCCTTTTTCTATCATTATCATTCCTACACTACGCATAAGTGTTGATTTGCCTGTTCCCGGTCCACCTTTAATAATAAAAGTTTTTCTTGCTCGAGATAAGTATTCATCAAAGAAGGATACAAACCCCTTTCCCGTATTTCCTGCAGCAAAAATATGTTTAATTTTGCGTTCATTATCCATATTCTAATACCTCCTCTTTTTCTCCTTCAACTATTATTATTCATTATATGATGAGAAGGTGAAAATATATTTTAAATATCTATACTTTGTAATAAAGATTTTGTATTTAGAATGGCTCTTGCAAATACGCAATGTAATTCTTTATTGTATAAAAAAGCAGAGAACACTTTAATGTCCCCTGCTTATTTTACAATTATATCAATATGTATCTGTTATCATTTTTTTAATCTTTTTGTCTTTTAACTGTCAACTATCAACTGTCAACTCAAAACAGCCGCAGGCTGTTTTTACAGCCATCCCATAGGGTTTTTTGGTGCACCATTCACTCGAACTTCAAAGTGCAAGTGAGGTCCCGTAGAATATCCCGTACTGCCAACCTTTGCTACAATTTGTCCTTTTGATACAATATCTCCTTTTTTGACTAATAGCTTGGAAGTGTGTGCATACAGCGTTGTAATTCCTTTACCATGATCGATCATAAGCGTTCTACCATATCCATTCCTCCACCCAGCAGAAAGTACTTTACCATCATTAGCTGCTACAATGTTTCGACCCATTGGCGCGGCGATATCTATCCCCGTATGTAATTTCTTGGTTTTAAATATAGGATGTATACGATAGCCAAATGGCGATGATACTCGTCCTTGCGTTGGCCATATCATAGGTCCTGTACTAACAGGTCCTTTATATCCAGGTATTTTTGACAGTTCTTTTTGTATATCATGTGAAACAGCCTCTAATTCATTGATTGACTGTTCGTACGCTTTTCGATCAGTTTGAACCTTTCTTAAAATATTTTCACGGGATGCTAATTGAACTTTCATTTCTCCTTCTCGTTTTTCCTGGACTTTTTGCAGAGCAATTAATGATATCTTTTTTTGTTCTAAATTTTCTTGATTATCTTCTAATGCTTCTTTTTCTGTTTTAATTTGTTGCTGAAGTTCAACATCTTGAGCAAAAATCCTTTTTATAAATTGCGTTCTTGTTAGTAGTTCAGAAAAATCTTCTGACTCCAACAAAATTTCCAAATATTCTACATTGCCTTTTACATACATTTCTTTTAAACGTTTACCTAATTGCTCAGTATGCTTATCTAATTCTTCTTTAGTTTTTTCAATTTCTCCTTGATTTTTTACGATTTCATTCTTTGTTGTACCAAGTCTACTTTCAATTTTATTTAATTGACTTTGGGCAGATTCTATGTTTTTTTCAATAGAATCCAAGTCAGAAAGTAATCTTCTTTCTTCTTTTTTCTTTTGGGTTAATTTCCCTTGTTGTTGATTAATTTGTTGTTTAACAGAATTAAGTTTTTGTTCTTGTTCCTCTAATTCAGAAGCCTGCAGTGGGATAACCGTTATAACTACAAAAAATAATGTAATGACAGCAAACAATTTTAAAAATCTAGAATACATCATGCTCCCGCTTCCTTTCTCAGTCATTTCTTTACACTCTGGTTTTCCTCTTAAAAACAAATCAGTTTTCCTATACATCTAAAAATTTTCTCAAAGAAAAACCGCTGCCTAACGTACCAATCGTGAGTCCAAAAAAGAAAATACTTATAGAAATCGTTAACATTAAATGATTATTCGTCAAAAAAGGTATGAAAGGAATCGATTGATAGATCTTAACAAGGATGAGACGGTAGATTTGAAAAATAATAAAGATAGATATGAGTGAACCAAAACTTCCGATAAAAATGCCTTCTAACATAAAAGGCCAGCGTATAAACCAATTCGTTGCACCAACCAGTTTCATAATTTCAATTTCTTTTCGTCTCGCAAAAACAGTTAATTTAATGGTATTCGATATTAAAAACATGGTTGCAAGTAACAGCAAACCCATAAAAACAGTACCCGCCTTACGAAGTGTTTTCGTTAGCGTAAGTAATTGTTCGACGATATCCTGTCCATAATAGACTTCTTGTACACCTTCAATATCCTTAATATAGTTGGCGGTTGCCGGTATACCTTCCACTTCGTTAACATGAACTTCAAAAGAATCCGGCAAAGGGTTATCTTCTCTGATTGTATCGAACAAATCCTTTTTATCGACCATACTTTCTTCAAGATTCTTAAGCGCTTCCTCTTTAGAAACAAAAGTAACTTCTTGAATATTATCAAAAGCAAGCAATTGATCTTCTATTTGATTTTGTTGTGATTGCGAAAGGCCTTCTGCTAAAAATGCAGATATTTCTAATTTTTGCTCTAAATTCGTGGCAAAAAAATTCAGATTACTGACTAATAAAATTAATATCCCTAAAATACTAAGGGTAATGGTAACCGTGCTAACAGAAATCAAACTCATTAAACCATTTCTTTTTATGTTTTTTAGTGCTTGCTTGAGGGCATAACGTAAGGAATGCATCTTCATATACAAACTGCCCCCTTTTTAATATCCTTTTTTATTCTATGATTTTCGACAACTATCGTACGTTTATTCATTTCATTTATAATGTCTAAAGCATGAGAAGCAATAACCACTGTAGCCCCCCGCATATTGATTTCTTTAAATATATCCATAATTTGTCGTGATGTTTTGGGATCCAGATTACCTGTTGGCTCATCTGCCACGACAAGAGAAGGATTATTAACAATTGCCCTGGCAATTGCCGTCCGCTGCTGCTCTCCTCCTGAGAGCTGCAAAGGGAGGGCGTCAGCTTTATGGGTCAATCCTACCATTTCCAAAACATTGTAAACCCGACGTTTTATTTCTTTTGTCGGTGTCTCTGTAACTTCTAAAGTAAAGGAGATATTTTCAAAAACTGTCTTTGTCTCAATAAGACGAAAGTCTTGAAAGATCACGCCTATATTTCTGCGAAAATACGGAATTTCCTTTTTCTTAAATCGATTAATGTTCCTGCCATTAATAATAACTTGTCCCATTGTAGGTAATATTTCACGGTAAATAAGTTTTATTAATGTAGATTTTCCTGCACCACTGGGACCAACAATGAAAACAAATTCTTCTTTATCAATACTGACAGATATATTATCCAACGCAATAATACCATTCTCATATCTCTTCGTTACATTAAACATTTTGATCATCTCTTACACTCCAATATTTAAGCAATATTTAATTTACAAGATATATTATGTTTTAAGACAATTAGTACATATATTATCATACCAACAGATTATAAAAAATACAACCGTTCATTCATAAGGTATTCCTAAATATCATTCGTCAAAACATGACAAAACCCTTTAAATCTAATGAGATCGTTCAAAATAAGAAAAATAGCCTAGGACTAGGCTATTTTTCTTATTTTACTGACTCATCCTCTTCATTTATACACCGATCCACAAATGAATTAAAACCGCCATAAAGAAGCGCTTCATGCTTTTGCATTTTCCAATCCAAGATCCTTGCCTTTAAAATTTGATTTTTCTAGTGACCATCTCCCAAAGCAGTCATAAAACGATTAACGTAATACCAAAAACTATGATTCCCACCAGCAACACTATCCAATTCATCATCTGTTAATTCTTGCTCTGAAGAAGCTTTGGGCGGCAGAACAAGGTAAAAATTATCATGTTTTTCTTCTAACACTTGAATGTTGATTTTATCCGGTATGACGATCCCCAGTTCATGTTCCATAACAGCTTTGGGATTATCCAGAAGTTTTTGCCTGAAATCCTCATCCTTCATCGCTTTAAGAGTAATTTCAGCTCTGTAATCTCTCTGTTGTGACATTATCTTCATCTCCTTTTGGGTTTTATATTAAATGAAAAGGTATGCAGCATTAAACACCTGCTCCTTCTGAACTCCAATCATGGCCTCCTTCTAAAAAATCCCAAAATTTATCCCAAAAAACACCACCTCCGACAACCCTATCCAGTTCATCATCTGTTAATTCTTGTTTTGATGCAGCTTTAAGTTTTTCTTCTAACACTTGGATATTGACCTGGTCGGGTATGATGATTCCCAGTTCATGTTCAATAACTGCTTTGGGATTGTCCAAAAGTTTTTGCCTGAAATCCTCATCCTTCATCGCTTTAAGAATCACTTCAGCTCTATAATCTCTCTTCTCTGACATCATCTTAACCTCCTTTTGGGTTCTATATTTTTCAAGTAGCAATATTATCAATAATTAAGAAAATAAATACAAATAATGAATTATATAACATATTTACGTACTCATATTGTATCATTTTGTCTATATTTTTGAAAGTATTTTCTAAATCTATTCTTCTTGTTTTTCAAATCAATGAGATACAAATATAAAAGACACTAACTTAAAAATTTTTAAGTTAGTGTCTTTTATTATAAATTTTATGATACTCAATAAACCTTTAAGTATTTTTCTTACTTCCTGGCTAATACTTTCTTCGCCGCATCTGCAATATCTTTGGCAGTCAATCCATATTTTTGCATCAAATCAGCCGGTTTTCCCGATTCACCAAACGTATCATTAACACCAACACGTTCCATAGGTACTGGACAATGACTAACTAATGTTTCTGCAACTGCACTTCCTAAACCACCAATAATATTATGTTCTTCTGCAGTTACCATACAACGTGTCTTAGTTGCGGATTCTATGATTGTTTCTTCATCAAGCGGTTTAATCGTAGAGATATTAATCACTTCAGCATCAATTCCTTCTGCAGCAAGTATATCAGCTGCTTTTAAAGCTTCTGAAGTCATGAATCCGGTCCCAATAAGGGTAACATCTTTACCTTTACGGAGGTAGGCCGCCTTACCAATTTTAAATTCATAATCTTCTGTAAAAACTGCATCTACTTTAGGTCTCCCAAGTCGAATATACACTGGCCCATTTAATTCATAAGCTGCTTTTACAGCTTGAAGTGCTTCTACTCCATCTGCTGGCACCAATACGGTCATATTAGGAATGGCTCTCATTAATGCAATATCCTCAAGTGCTTGATGCGTGGCACCGTCTTCTCCTACCGTAAGGCCGGCATGTGTCGCCGCGACTTTTACATTTAACTTGGAGTAACAAATTGAGTTACGAATTTGTTCATATGCCCGTCCGGTTGCAAAAATTGCAAAGGAGCTGGCAAAGGGAACCTTGCCTGCTGCTGCCAATCCGGCCGCAACACCCATCATATTTTGTTCTGCAATCCCCATATCAAAAAAACGTTCCGGAAATTCTTTTGCGAATGTATTTGTTTTAGTGGATTTTGATAAATCCGCATCCAATACTACAATATCTTCATGCTCTTTTCCAAGCTCAACCAGTGCATTTCCATATGCATCTCTTGTCGCCATTTTCTTTATTTCTGTCAAAACTTTCACCCCATTTAGAAATTTAAAGTTCAAAATAGACATATTAACTCAAAACTAGAAATTATATTACTTCAATTCTTCCAAAGCACATTGCACTTGTTCTGCCGAAGGTGCTTTACCATGCCAATCCGCCAAATTTTCCATAAAGGAAATACACTTTCCTTTTGTCGTTTTTGCTAAGATTAATAAAGGTTTATCGGTACTTTTACCTTTATTCAGTGCATCTATGATTTGTTTGAAATCGTGTCCATCGACTGTGATGACTTCCCAGCCAAAAGACGCCCATTTCTTATCAATGGGATTAGGTGACATCACATCAGAGATCGATCCATCTATTTGCAACCCATTATTATCAACAATAGCAACCAGATTAGATAATTTATAATGCGCTGCTGCCATCGCGGCTTCCCAAACCTGCCCTTCCTGTATTTCACCATCACCTAAAAGACAAAAAACGCGATAATCGCTTTGGTCCAATTTCCCCGCTAAAGCCATACCAACTGCCGTTGAAATTCCCTGCCCTAATGAACCTGTTGATGATTCTATCCCAGGCAACTTATGTTTTGCAGGATGTCCTTGAAGGCGGGAATTAATCTGACGCAATGTTTTTAATTCTTCTACTGGGAAAAAACCTTTTTCAGCTAATGCTGCATATAGTACAGGAGCAGCATGCCCTTTAGAGAGAACAAATCGATCCCGCTTAGGATCGGCAGGATTTTCAGGATCAATGTTCATGACATCAAAATATAAAGATGTCACAATTTCAGTTGCTGATAAGGAACCACCTGGATGACCCGAATTCGCGGTACCAATCATTTCAATGATATGTCGTCTAATCTTTTTTGCAGTCACTTCTAAATGTTGCATATCTTTATCTACTCTCCTTTTCGAACACTTAGGGATAAGAAAATATATTTCGTTATCCCTTACTTTAGTTGATATTTTTCAAATCCTTCTCCTAAAACCTCATATACATTAGTGATAATAACAAAAGCTTTTTGATCTGCTTTTTTAACAATATCTTTGAGTTCAGAAACTTCCGAACGAGGCAGTACGCATAAAAGCACATCTTTGAGTGTTTGTGTATAGAGACCCTGTCCTCTTAATGCAGTTACCCCACGACCCATATCTTTTAAAATGGCTTCCCCTATGATTTCTGTATGATCAGAAATGATAAGCGCCGCTTTAGCATAATTCACACCACCTTGCGCTAAATCAATGGCTTTACTGGCAACATAGATCGCAATCAAAGCATAAAGTGCTAAATCTGCATCCCGAAAAACAAATGCAGCAAACGTAATGACAATAAAATCTATCATAAGCATTGCCTGTCCGATACGGATATCGGTATAATCATAAATGAGCCGCGCGATAATATCCGTTCCCCCTGTAGTTCCCTTAAACTTGAATACGATCCCCAAACCAAGTCCCATAATTATACCACCAAATAAAGCTGCCAATAGTATATTCGTGGTTAATGTGGGTAAAAACGGTGCGCTTCCATCAATAAATAATGATAGCACAATGCTGCCAAAAATGGTACGTGTCCCAAAATGCAATCCTAATTTTTTGACGCCGATTATTAAAAGAGGAATATTAAATACCAGCATCATCATACCTACAGGAAAACCAAATAGATAATACAAAATGGTTGCCAGTCCAGAAAGCCCACCAGGCGCAATTTTATTGGGAATAAGAAATAGATTAAACCCCATAGCTATTATAAAACAACCCAAAATAATACCTGAATACTCAAAAATTCTCTTTTTCAATGGGATGCCTCCCTCATGTCAGCATTATTTCTTTTGTTGCAGCACTTTCAATATAAAGTATGGTAATGCCATCATACGCTTATACCGCCATGGTTCTTGTATCAAGCGATAAAACCATTCTAATCCAGTTTTTTGAAAGAAAACAGGTGCGCGTTTGACTTTACCAGCAAAAACATCAAAACTTCCACCTACTCCCATAGCAATATGGGTATTCATTTTTTCTCGGTTAGCATAAATCCATTTTTCCTGTTTCCCCATACCCAGTGCTACAAAAAGAAAATCAGGCTTTAATTGATTAATTTCCTCCAGTATAGCATTTTCCTCTTTAATGTCAAAATATCCATGATGATGCCCACAAATTTTAAGTTGAGGATACTTTTTTTGAATATTCTCAACCATAATATCTGTAATTCCTGGTTTCCCTCCGAGAAAATAGAAAGAATAGTTGTACTGATCCCCCCGTTCTAGAAATGAGTGCATCATATCAAACCCCGTTACACGTTCAGGCAAGGCATGCCCTAATAACCGGGAAGCAATCACAACACCAATTCCATCTGGAACAACCACATCACCTTGTTGTAGTACCATTTTTAATTCCGGATCTTTTTGTGCAACCATTAACATTTCAGAATTTGGGGTAAAAATCATATGGCAAGCAGGTTGTTTTAAATAGTCTGTTGCTGTTTTCAATGCCTGTGACAAGGTTAGATTACTAATAGGAATATCTAATATTGACACTTTTTCACTCATCTTTATCACCACATTTTTTTATTTTCTTTTCTCAAATAATCCTGGCTTTTCTTTAAGTAAATCAATTGCTAATTGAGCATTTTGTAATGCTTTAGCTTTCAAAACACTACTTTTTTCCTGTAATTTTTCCCGTTCTATTTGTCGATTGTCATACAAATTAGTAACCCCTTGAAGCATATTCTGCTCATTTAGATTAGATAATTCCTCAATAAAAGGTTGTTCAATCAATTTCAAGAAATTAGCAACCTTCGGATCATATACCAACCCAAACATAGGCGTGAGCACAATAGTAGAAAATATCAGGGTATGTAAACGCATACTCACCAATAAGTCCATTTGCCCAATTAAGCCAATTATTTCTGATGCAGAATAGGTTTCTTCTAGCAAATATGACTTGTTTTTCATATGCATCATGACACTAGCACAAACTTTGATATCTCGGGGAATTTGCATGGGTAGAAACACAATATTAACATTGCGGTTTTCAATTAATTGATCTGCAAGGTGAGCAATTTTCTGTTCAAAGTCACATCCATATTCCCAGGGCCTTAGAGATATTCCCACAATGGGCTTATCCAATGGAATTTTAGCAAATTCCAAAATTTTAAGCACATGCCTTTTGGGGGAAGCTTCTAACGTTAATGCAGGATCTGCTGTGATAATAATTGGCGCTTTTTTAATTCCAAGCTGCTGACATTCGTCTTCAGATATACTTTCTCTCAAGGTAATAAGATCAACATGATTAATGATTTTTTGTGTTATTTTACGATTATAAGGTTTATTAATAGGACCGATACCATTTGCATAAAGCATAACAGGTTTCTTAAATTGCTTAGCAAGATAGATAATGGTCAAATAATAAAATAATGAACGTGTACTGGTCACATCCTGAAGTAGGCTCCCACCCCCACTAATAAGCAAATCTGCTTGTTTAATGGTTTTAATAATTCCAATCATATCAAAACGTTGTACAGCACGAATGTCATAAATTTTTTCAGTTTCATCTGGTTTATGGGATAAAACGGTTAATTGCATGTCTGGGTATAGGGCTGTTAGATTATTCTTAATCGCTAAGAGAATCGCTTCATCTCCACTATTACCAAAGCCATGATAACCGCATATAAGTACACGTTTCATTTTTATTCTCCTTATTATTGTTATTCATTCATTTTACTGTATGGCAATGATTGATCTTTTAAGTTATAGGCAGCAATAAGAATACCAACCATCACCCAAAAAGTCAACAAAATTTTGGGATGAAACCACACATATTCTACTAGACCGTGAAATAAGTGCCCTGTAAATGCCCCCATAACAGAAATGGCTATGGTTTTTGCTTGAAGGTTCTTTCCTTTCAAAATAACATTTGAAGATAATCGGTATAATTTAATAATGAGCCACAGAAATACTAAAATTCCCACTATTCCCAATTCGATGGTCAATTGAAGAAAAATATTATGAGCATGAGCGGCTTTTATCCCTGCCAGCATAAAAGCCGGATAGGTATATAAAGAAGCAGCATACCCTAATCCTACGCCTGTCAAACCATAATGCCCAATCATACCAAGACTGGCCTGCCATACTGAAAGTCGATAAGCATTAGAGGTATCTTCAAAACTACCGATACTGGATAGTCTTGCTAATATTACATCAGGCACAAAAAATAGACTGATGAGGGCAATAATCATTAACGGTATCAGTAACTTTGGTTCGCGAATGAAAATAAAGAGTCCTAAAGCCAGTGCAAATCCAACCCAACCACCGCGAGAAAACGTAAAAATAAGACAAAGGGCTCCAAGACCGATACTAATTATATATAATAACTGACGGAATTTATTTTTTTCGTTCCAAAGTCCCGCAACGGATAACGGCAAAAACAATACGAGGTATTCTGCTAAAATATTTGGATTTTCGAGAGTAGAATAAACCCTCGTTTTTAAATCAGGATTTAATTTAGCATCTACCCATCCCGATCCTGCTTCAGCGCCAATAAAGTATTGATAAATACCATACAATGAAACGATAAGCACAGAAAGGGTTAGAATATAAATCAGCTCATTTAATTGAATTTGGTCTTTTATCGAAAAGATGATCACACCGCTAATAATAAATGCTGTCAAATAAAACAACAACTGTTTAATACTTTCTTGTGGTGTCACAGATGTTATAGCCGCGATAAAGATAACCAGAATAAATAAGGATAATGGTACCTTTAAAGGATTTTTTGGCAAATAAAACTTCCTTTGCCACAAAAAATGTATTATAAAAGCAACACCTACCGCCAACGAAAGACCCAGCGTATTTGTGATATTAATAAACGGCATCACAAACACGGTTATATAGAGACCCCATTTTAATGACAAAAGTGAAATTAATAGAAAAACAAAAGCACCTAGTAGTTTTGCAAGCAAAGTGTACTGTGAATATAGATAAAGATAGAGTCCGATCCCCATACTCAAGAAAATGATCATGTTAATCCATATTATATTCTTTTTGGTTTTGGATAAAAAGAAAGAACATACCTTGCTTCCTCTAACCCACCTGCTTAATTTGAGATAGAAATGCTCACTCGTTTTAATAACCCATTCCTTATAGAGAAATCGCAAACTTTTCTTATCAATTATTTCCACACTTGAAAAATGATTCACAAACCAACTTTGGTAAGCCTTCTTTTCAAACCACATTATACATTTAGAAAAAAAACTCTGATTCAGACTTCTATTCAATGCATACATTAATGACATTAACGATTGTATAATAAAACTTTGTTTCATTTTATCCGCCCCGTTATTCTTATTCTATAATTTTAAGTTCGAAGATTCTTCCATTAACCGCATAAATGTTGGTTTTAATGACAACTTTCCCACCAATACGCATTTCCTTACTTGCAACTGTAATAGAATTATCGTTAACTGTACCCTGAACAGCAAATGTCAACATCATATCAAATTTGTTTGGTATTTCTGCTTCAACAAATCGGCCATCTGCTGTTTCAATAATATCTGTTGCTGGCATAACTTCTTTTTTAATAAGTTCTCCATAGGGAAGATTACTATCATATTCCTGTACCTGATCCCCTTCATGAATGATATCAACAGTGGGTTGACGCACCCCTTCAACTTTAATTGTAATTTCCATCGCTTTTTCTTGTGCTGCAACCTGAGGATTAACGCTTAAAAACTTATAGGCTCCCGCCGCTGCAATCATAACAATAACGAATAATACCAAAGCATCAATGATATTGAATTTACCAAAAATGTTTCCTCTTTTATCTATTGCCTTCATGCTTTAGACCTCCTTGCAAGTATAATTTGCTTATATATTTTTAGATGCGCTTGCGCCATGGTATGACTGGAATAATGATTATAAGTATATTCATAGAATTTCTGTCCAAAATCTCGTGATTTTTGAGGATCAGAAAGTAATTCCACAATATAATCAGCTAACGATTTCCCATCACCAGGGGGAAACAAATAACCATTTTCACCGTGGATAATCATATCTGAGATGCCCCCTACTTTAGAACTAATCGTAGGCTTCTTTAAGCGAGCCCCTTCCAATAAAACATAAGGAAAACTTTCACTATAAGAAGTCAGCGCATTCAAATCAATCACATTCATAAAATCATATGGGTTTTCAACCTGACCTAAAAAGTGAATATTCTTTCTAATATTTAATTGACAAGCATAATCCTCTAAATGTTTTATTTCTTCTCCATCCCCTCCAATTAAGAACGACACATTGGACAGGCGCCCTAATACTTCTCTTGCTGCTTCCAAAAACACTTTATGGCCTTTAACAGGGTGAAGACGGCCTAATATTCCCACAATCTTATGTTCGGGAGGAAGTTGCAGATTATAATGCTTTAAGAATTCTTCTTTATTCATCATCGTAAGCGGGGAATCAAAATCAATCCCATTATATACAGTGAATATTTGATTCGCAGAAAACCCGCGTTCAACCAGCATTTTTTTAAAACTCTCAGAGACACCAATATAATAATCAAAATACTTTAAACAAAAAGTATTTAACCCTCTAAAAATAATATTTTTATAAAAGTTCCCCTGAAAATCAAGGCGATAGTCACTATGAACCGTTGTTATACAAGGTAAATCAACTTTTCTCTTAACGAAAAAAGTAAGAAAATTTGCGCGTGCACCATGCGAATGAATGACATCAAATTTTTCCGACTGAATAATCTGTACCATTGTATTAATAACGGAAAGATCACACCGTTTTTTTTGTGGAATCAATTCAATAGGAAGCCCCATAGATCGTGCTTCTTCATAAAATTCTCCATGCATAAAACAAATCAATTTCACTTCTGCATGTTGTTGAAGGGCTTTAATTAGGGTCAGTACATGTGTTTTGGCACCGCCAATATCGCCACCACTTATTATGTGTATTATCTTCATCTGTTTGTGCTTAAACGAACTAAGCAACGATACCTCCCTTCATGTAAAAATCTTCAACCGATAATCTCGATCATGTCATCCACTACTTTTTCCCAAGAATGGTTTAAAGCAAATTCTTGACGCTTTTGTTTTTTCTCTCTATCGTTTTCCAGAATTGCTTTTTCGATATTTTGGATAAACGCGTCATTGTCATGTGAGATGTAAGCCATATCAGAAAACGACTCTGTTTGACTATAATATGTAGAAACAACCGGATAACCATAAAACATATATTGAAATATCTTATTAGAATTAACCGTTTTCAAGCGTGAATACTTTGCTTCTGATACATAGGGAACCAAGCCGACATCTAATGCTTTGAAATAATGAGCAATTTCATCTTTCGTTTTTGCTCCTAAATAATAAACATTAGGCAGTTGCTGTAAAAGCTCTATTTTGCCTTCTTGATCTGTCGGCCCTATGAGAACAAAAGAATAATCTTTATAATGTACAGCTGCTTCCTTAATAAGATCCAAATTCACCCAGGAAAATATTCCCCCGATAAAACCGATAATGGGCCTTTTAAAAGTCCTATAAACCCTCTCATCTCTAAGCTGAGCATCCTTAAATAGCTCCAAATCCACTCCGTTTTCAATAATAAAAACAGATTTTCTGTCAGTTTTAGCGGTGATAGGCTTTGTTTTTTGTATTAGATTTTTTGAGGTGACAAATGTATAGTCAGCTTCTTTAATAGCGTTTTGCTCATATGATCTGATTTTCTGCTTTAAACTAGGATTTGTCTCAAATAATTCATAATCATCACTCATATCATAGCATAATGTACATTCTTTAAAGTTGCTATTACGAATAAGATTAATCCACATGGGAAATTCAACAATAACTATAGAATTTTTTAACCCTTTTGCAATCTTATTAATATATGGAATAAGAAAGTAATCGTTTAGAAAATAGGATGGTGGAAAATGACCTTTCAAATACGGAATCCGCGGTATTTGATAAACTGTAATATGATCATCAACTGAGATGACTTCAAGTAAAAAATTGCTGCTAACATCTTTTATGGACTTTAACTGCTTTTTTTCAATAAAGTGAACAGGATGACCCTTCCGGGCAAAATACTTCGCTAGCATATGATTGCGATGTAATAGAGATGAATACCATTCAATCATAGAAAAGATGACGATCGGCTGTTTCATGTATTCATTTCCTTTCTGTTTTTTATCGGCTTAGCTGGATTACCCCCAACAATCGTATAGGATTTAATATCTTTTGTAACAACAGCACCTGCAGCAATGATGGCCCCTGTTTCAATCCTAACTCCCGGAAGAATAATGGCTCGTGCCCCAATCCAAACATTATCTTCAATAATGACAGGTTGGGGGGGCGTATTCCCCTGTTGAATCATAGGAATATCTAATCGATCAAAATTATGATTTTGCGTATAAATCATGACGTCAGGTCCCATCATGACGTTATTACCAATTCTTAATGGACCACTTAATTTAGCATTGATTCCCAATCCAGAATAATTCCCTATTTCAATCTCACTTCCGTTTCCAAAGAAAACACCATGTTCAATGTTGACTGCATGTCCACAATATTTAAAAATATGGTGGCAAAGGAAGCGACGAATTGATTTTGCTTTCAAGCTATAAGGACTATCTGACGCTGGTAAATGTCTAGCAATTAAATAGTAAAGCATTAAACAACCTTTCTTTATCATATCAATCAACCCTTAATTTTTAGTAATTTCTCTTTTAAGATGTTCCAAACAAAATGCGCCTCTTCAATCTGAAAAACGATAGATGCTAATGCATAAGTAATAACACCTATAAAGATTAATACCATACAATTTATAACATAGTTCATTGAAACAACATTTTCAATCCCCAAAGGCAAGAAATTTTGCGCGAAACTCACTATTATTCCCATCACAACTGTCGCACAAGTAACCTTAAAAAAAGCAATTAGCATCTTCCTTCCCTGTAGAGGACCAATTTTTTGACGCAATAAATAAAGTAAAATGAGTACACCCATGATAAACGAAATTGAAGTCGCTAATGCTAAGCCGCCTAAACCCATGTAACGAACTAAAACGATGTCAAGAATCACATTAACGATAACAATAAAAATACCATTAATCATGGGTGTACGCGTGTCTTGAAGGGAATAAAAAGCACGATCCAAAATCTCTCTTATACCAAGTCCAGCTAAACCAATAGCATAGTATAAAAGAGCAATACTGGTTAATAGGGTATCGTCCTTAGTAAATTCTCCTCGCTCAAAAACAATACGGATAATTGGAACACGCAAAAGAATTAGCCCTAATGTTAAAGGAAAAATGATAAAAATAATCACATTAACGGCACTTGTTATATGCTTCTTAAATTCCGCCATATTTTTTTGAGCAGACAGAGATGAAAGTCGGGGATAAATCACCGTTGTGATCCCGTAAACAAATAATAACGCGGATAGAAAAGCTAAACGATTAGCATAGTTTAAGGCAGGTATCGCTTTTCCACCCAACCCCGCTCCTAAAGCGCGGTCCACTAATGTATTGATTTGTTGTACAGTCGTACCTAAAATAACAGGGATCACTAAAACAAATACTTTGCGCACACCCTCATTTTTAAAATCCAGTACGAATTTATATCGATAACGCTCTTTATATAGAAAAGGAATTTGAATACCAAACTGTAATACCCAGCCAACAAAGGTGGCTACAGACAGACCTAAAATACCAAAATAAGGGTTTAATACCCATAAATAGATAATGACAACAAGATTATATGGAATACTTATAAGTGCGGTAATCGTATAACGGTTCAAAGATTGCAGCATACCACTCGCAATATAAGTGACACCTGTAAATATTAAAATTGGAAACATAATTTGTGTCAGGCGAATAGTTAATATGTATATATCTCCCCGCGCTTTTAAAGGTGGGGAAAGAATTTGTACAATTAACGGGGCACCAATAATCCCAATGATAGAAATAACCATTGAGAAAATGGCCAAAAAATTAATCATATTGTTAGCAAAATCATAGGCTTCCTCTTTGTTTCTTTTACTCAGATATTCTGAAAATATGGGAATAAATGTTGTACTAATCGCTGTGCCGATACCTGCAAATAAGACAGTTGGAATTCCAAGTGAAATGATATAAGCTTCAATTTCTATCCCAGTACCAAACTTCTCAGCTAAGACAACTTCCCGCAAAAAACCAAGCATTCTGCCAATAAGGGATGCCATAATAATTAAACTAACTGCTTTAACCGTTTTGGTAGAACTTGACATTTTATTTCCTTTCCAATCTTAAAATCAGACAATAAATATCTAGGGCTTTTGTACCCTAGATATTTATTGTTGCAATATTAGCTATTTGTTTTATTTTATCTCGTAAGCACCTTTTACCATAACCCATATTTTTTCACTCGTTGCCTGGATGCCACGCCCATCGGAACGAGGAATAATTAATAAATGATTGGTAGGAATAATAGCTCCGGTTTGTAAGTCTCTTCCACCTGTAACATCTGAAAGCCCGCCTTGTTGGCTGGCAATTGCAGAAGCAGAACCACCTCGCAAAATAATTTCTGCCCCCGCTTGACATTCAAGGATTTGGTCATTCGATAGTTCCTCTACCTTCCATTGCAATTGTTCATCTACGTAACTTTTAGATACGATCGGATCTGCCTCAGATCCAGGTTCTGTCGTAGCTGCTTGTACGGCTTGAACCAAAACAAAGGCAAAGCCAATTAAGGCAATAATTATCATGGTTTGTTTGACTTTTCTATTAGTAGACATTATATTACCCCTTTCAATATTTATGAAGGTTGGGATTTTGTCTGTAAATAACCGTAAATGAGTTCATCCAAGTCACCATTCATAACGCCATTGACATTCCCTACTTCTACATTTGTTCGATGATCTTTTACCATCGTATAGGGTTGAAATATATAGGAACGTATTTGACTTCCCCAAGCAATTTCTTGCTGTTCTCCTCGAATGACAGATAATTGTTCTTCTTTTTCCAGCTGGATTTTTTCATAGAGTTTAGCCTTGAGAATTTTCATGGCTGTTATTCGATTGCTATGCTGGGAACGCTGATTTTGACACTGAGCAATAATTCCAGTTGGAATATGAATAATACGCACAGCTGAATCCGTTTTATTGACATGCTGTCCGCCTGCACCTCCAGCACGAAATGTTTCAATCCGTAAATCTGAAGGATTAATGTCAAGATCAATATCATCTTCTATTTCAGGCATCACATCAACAGACGCAAAAGTCGTATGGCGCTTTCCGGAAGCGTCAAATGGTGAAATTCTAATTAATCGATGAACCCCTTTTTCGCTTTTCAAAAATCCATAGGCATTTAAACCCGTTATCATAAACGTGACACTTTTAATGCCTGCTTCATCTGCCTGTAAAAGATCTAATATCTCTATTTCATAGTCTTTGCTTTCTCCCCAACGCGTATACATCCGCAGTAGCATTTGAACCCAATCTTGCGCTTCAGTTCCACCTGCACCTGCATGTAAAGAAAGAATAGCATTATGACGATCAAATTTTCCTTTAAGAAGTGTTTCTAAGAATAATTTTTCAATCTTGCGATCAAGTTTTGCAACTTGATCGCAAATTTCAGGCACCATACTCTCATCATTTTCTTCAATTTCTAAATCTATTAATAATTCCGTTTCTTCAACTTGAGAAACTAATTGTTCATAATAGTCTATACTAGCCTTCAGGGAATTTGTTTCTTTTGTAATATGTTGTGCTTCTTCTACTTCATTCCAAAAATCATCTTTTATCATCTGTTTTTCTAATTGCTTTACGCTTTCTTTTTTATAATCAATGTCAAAGTGAATTCCTCATTTCGAATAATTTAACTGCTATTTGTTTTATTTCACCTTTTAGTTCCTGCAGCATTTTTTTCCCTCCTAAAATATCTTATCAGTTTATTATACTATTCCTAATGAATAAATGAAAGTTTTTTTTGGGGAAGACCGAAGAACACTTTACTATGGTTTGCAGAGAAAGCATACTAAAGTAACCATAGTAAACAAAGTATAAAAGGCACATCAAATGTGCCTTTTATTAAAAAAATATTCTAATTTTAAAAAATATTGACTGTTTTTAGAATTAAAATCCTAAAAACTTTCGTTCTTCCATTGTTAATGGATGCTTGTAAATATTTAGATCAGGTTGTTTTCCCGATTCAGGTTCTAAGATACAATCATTCATCTTATCTGTTTGGTTCACAAATAAATCTTCATTCATAAAAAGCTCATCGTAAAGGCCTTTATCATAAGACAATGAAGCATCCACACTGGTTAAAGCAGAAGAATCTTTTTTAAAAGCAGAAGATACGGTACTTAAAATCTTTTCCGACAAACTTCCTAATCTTTTACAAACATATGCTTGCATAAAACTACCTCCTTCGCCACAAGAACTTTTATAATGTAATAAAATGTAATTATAAACCATTTTATACGTTGTTTTGCAATTCGTGACATTATTTCTCTACGCATGATATTATTTCCTCCTTAAAATGACAATTTTTTATAGTAAATTAGTCCTGTTTACAAAAAATATATAATTTTTTTGCTTTTAGCCTTAAAAAAAAGAAAATCCTCAGAGTGTTTCTTTATAAAGATACACTCTGAGGTGGTTTGGGGGTTAACAATTTGAGAAAAAACAAAAAACCAACTCCCATGTGGAATGGAGTTGGCAAAAAAAGCTGTAAATATGCTCTAACATTTCTCCTTTCCAATGGGGAGGCATAACGGTTTCCAATTATACCCTATCGATGGTAGGACCCTAGTTTCCCTTAGGTCACTATCATTCGGAGAACTTTCTATTCGATTGTATTAATTTGATGGTACACTTTTTTTATTAAGTTGTCAATACTTTATCTCGCAAAATTGACACCAATCATACCACCTATTGCACCTGTAAGGAATCCCCACAATAAACGATTGAGTATTAAAGCAATAGCTGAAATTTGAATCCCCCCTGTAATAAATCCCAGGATCAAAGAAACAAGAATAAAACTTATCCCAACTAGCGCACCATTAAGCCATCCCTTACTCTGAGACTTCCAAGCAGCATATCCTCCTCCAAACGCAGCACTAATAATCCCTAACGTATTTGATAATAAAGAAATGCTGCTAGAGGAAACATTAAATACATATATTACAATACTTGAAATAATGTAACCACAAAGAACAATTATAAAACAAAACAGAGTGCCTTGAAGTATATTTAATAATTGCAGATTCTCCCTTTCAGTAGTTGAAGAATTTTTAAAAGATTTTGCATGGGAAAAATTCATTTTTTAAACCTCCTTTAAGATTTAGTTCTTTTTATAAAAAAATTTATGCAAAATCCTTTTCAGATATACCACAAATACAAGTAAAAAAAAGAATAGGCATAACCTATTCTTTCCATTTTGGACACATTTAAACATTCCTATCTAAGATGAAACCCACTGTTAAAGTACAAAGTTATATTTTACTCATACCATTTTTTAATCGCTACCGCGGTATCTTTATCAGTAAAATCAAAACGTACCGGTGTAATAGAAATATATTTTTGTTTTACAGCCCCTATATCTGTTTCTTTTCCCTCATTATATTCAATAACATCACCCGAAAGCCAATAATAGGTTCTTCCCCGAGGATCGGTTCTTTTATCAAAAGAATTACTATAACGTCTTTTCCCTAAAGTGGTAATAGCAACACGATTAAAATCAAGATCAGCGTCAGGAGGAATATTGACATTCAAAAAAGTGCCTTCAGGCAGAGGTTGTTCTACTATTTTTTTAGCTAAATTAACAGAAAACTGAGCCGCAAGTGTAAAGTCTGGATGGTCATAAGTTGCTAATGAAATGGCAACGGATGGAATTCCTAAAATCATTCCTTCTATAGCAGCCGACGCCGTTCCAGAATACAATATATCTATTCCTAAATTTGCACCAGCATTAATACCAGACATAATGATATCCGGTTTAATATCCTTCATTGCTTCCACACCTAATTTAACACAGTCTGAAGGCGTCCCATTTGCAGACCATATTTTTATGTGATCAGAAGATGAATTGATTTCTTTTACAAACAAAGGCTTATGCATCGTAATACCATGGCCTACGGCACTCCGTTCCCTTTCGGGAGCTACGACAAATACGTCAGCAATCTTATCCAAAGCTTTATATAAAGCCTGAATACCTTCAGCATGAACCCCATCATCATTTGTCACTAAAATTCGCATCATATATCCTCCCAATCATCATACAAAATTTATTGTTATTAATGGTTATTAATTGTTATTAATTATTATTACCCATAATTATCTTTTTCAAAAATAAAATTATAATTTTTATAAAAGAAAAGCCCTATGGGTGATAAACACTCAAGAGGCTTTAAGTATATAAACCAAACTAACAAATTGATATTTTCTAGAAATTTGATAATCGAAAATTTCAAATCTAAAAACTTACAATTATTCTACAATATTACTAAAAAAATTACAAATATTGTATTGAAGCCTACCTTCTACCTGCTGGTTGCTACCTGCCGAAAGACAGCAACGCTGTCTTTCTTAACCATATATCCAATGTTCAGTTGCTTTTTTATAATCAATGAGCTCATTTTCATTAAAAAAGATGTTAATTTCACGTTCTGCACTTTCCGGAGAATCAGAGCCATGTACAATATTATTGCTGATCACCATAGCATAATCTCCACGAATGGTACCTGGAGCTGCATCTTTAGGGTTGGTTGTTCCCATCATAGCTCTCACAATAGGAACTATATTTTCACCTTCTAGCACCATAGCAGCAACAGGACCTGAAGTAATAAAATTAACTAATTCTTTAAAAAAAGGTTTATCTTTATGTTCACCATAATGCTTTTCTGCCATTTCAGCTGGAATCTGCATCAGCTTTAACCCAACAATATTAATACCCTTTTTTTCAAAACGATTAATAATTTCTCCAATCAGACCTCTTTGAACCCCATCTGGTTTAACCATAACAAAAGTACGTTCCATAATAATTCGCCCTCCTACATATTTATTAATAAATTTAATTTCTGCAAGTTCGACATTTTCGACATATTGGATAGATATTCCTGCTAATATCTTATTAATAATGTTAAAAAGTTATGTAATATCCAATAATCCTTTTTGATACATATGATTTGTTGCAATTGCAATACCCAATTTTGCATAATCATACGTCAATCCACCTTGTAAATAAGCAATATATGGAGACCTCAAAGGACCATCCGCACTAAGCTCAATAGATGATCCTTGAATGAAACTACCACTTGCCATGATAATTTTATCATCATAACCGGGTTGATCGGCTGGTATGGGTAAATAAATAGCACCAACCGGAGATCCCATTTGTATGCCCTGACAAAAGGCAATTAATTTATTTTCATCCTCAAAACGAATTGCTTGAACAATATCTCCTCTTTTTGCATCAGGCATAGGCAAAACATCAAATCCTAACATTTTATAAAGATGAGAAGCTAATATGGCCCCTTTCATAGCTCCCGCTGCCACTTGAGGTGCCAAAAAGAATCCTTGATAGAACAATCGATGCGCATTTACACTGGCGCCTACCTCCCGGCCTAATCCTGGTGCAGTCAACCAATTTGCAACTTGATCAACATATTTCTTCTTGCCACATACATACCCCCCCATAGGTGCAATCCCACCACTGGGATTTTTTATTAAAGAACCAGCAATCAGATCCGCCCCTACCTCTGTTGGTTCTTGTATTTCCGCAAATTCCCCATAACAATTATCAACTAAAGATACAAGATTAGGATTAAGCTCATAACAAACCTGTAAAATTTTATCAATGTCATCAATCGTAAGCGAAGATCGCCAAGCATAACCACGTGAACGCTGCAATACCACCATTTTGGTTGTCGGTTTAATAACTTCCGCTATGTTTTCAATATCTACTTTTCCTTCCGGCGTTAAATCCAAATGATTATAACGAACACCCCAGTCCATCAAAGAACCAGACTGGTTTCCTCGAATACCTATGACTTCCTCAAAAGTATCATAAGGCTTACCTGTAAGGTACACCACCTCATCACCCGGGCGTAATATTCCAAATAAACAACTGGCAATTGCGTGGGTTCCAGATACAATTTGGGCTCTTACCAGAGCATCTTCAGCTTTAAATACTTTAGCATATACTTCTCCTAATGCTTCTCTACCCAAATCATCATAACCATATCCCGTCGTCCCCATAAAGTGAGATTCATTAATACCGACATCATGAAATCCCTTAAGCATCTTTGCTTGATTATACGCAGAAATGCAATCTACCTTACTAAGCATAGGCTGTACCTCTGCTTCAATTCTGTCTAATAAATCTACTACTTTGGGGGAAAATTGATATTCTTTTTGTAAAAAACACTTTAATGCATCATCCATTTTAATCGCTCCTCGAACTATAATAATTGGTCATTAATATGCAAAACAATGTGGTCTACCACATGATTTTCAAGTCCGTTGAACCATGTAATTCGCTCATCCCTTTTAAACCAGGTTAACTGACGTTTAGCAAAATGACGGGTATCCCGTTTTAAGACGCGTTTTGCTTCCTCTAAGTCATATTGCCCTTGCAAATATGAAATTACCTCTTTATAGCCCAATCCTTGCATAGCTATAAGAGAAGGATCATAACCTTTACTCAACAGTTTTTTCACTTCTTCTTCCAGGCCCATTTCAAACATTTTTTCTACTCGTTCATTAATTCTTTCATATAAAACTTCTCTTTCCATCGAAATTCCAATCATAATGGGGGAATAAGGAGAAGGTATTTGCTTTGAATCTTTTTGAAACTCAGAAATAGGTTTACCTGTTTTTTCAAAAACTTCTAAGGCACGAATCATTCTTCTTAAATCATTAGGATGTATCTTCAGCGCAGCCTGGGGATCAACATTTTTTAACTGCTGATGTAAATACGCATTCCCTTTTTCCTGTGCCAATGCTTTTAATTGATTGCGGAAATCCCAGTCAATTTCAATTTCTGTAAAATCTAAGTTATCTACAATAGCCTGAATATACAATCCAGTTCCCCCTGCCAGAATGGGAAGTTTTTGTCGAATTAAGATGTTATCAATGCAACTCTGAGCACGCTCTTGAAAATCTGCCACACTGAATTCTTCGTCAGGGTTAATAATATCAATCATGTGATGAGGTATATTTTGTTTTTCATAAGGTGTAATTTTGGCCGTACCAATATCCATACCGCGATAAACTTGCATAGAATCGCCCGATACAATTTCACCTTCCAACGCCTGGGCACATTGAACAGACACTGCTGTTTTTCCTGCAGCGGTAGGACCGATAATTACCACCAAAGGCTTATAGGACATCAGATTTCCTCCTTTATCGAAATATATCCATAACCAAAATCACTGTAAGTTCCCCCAATAAAGTGGTCAAATCCTAATCGTTCAAATTCAGGAGAATAACGGGTTTCTTTAAGGACCACTCTTTTTCGCGCAATCCTTTTTGCTTCAATGATTGCTTCAAAATTCATAGGATTAGCATCACAAATTTCTCTTAATGGTGAAATGCCTTTTGAAGTTGAAATGGGTATTCGAAACATGGGATCAAAATATACCACATCAAAGCTTCTATCAGGTAAAGTACGGAGAAACTCTAGATGATTCATCCTCATCACTTTTATATGCTTTGCAGTGATGCGCATGCGTTCATTGGGCCATGGATATTGCAAAAACCCCATTTCTGTAAGTAAGGCGATAACTGGAATTGATTCAATTCCAACAACTTCGCCCTCTCTGCCAGTCACATAACTGGCAACTAAAGCATCTGACCCCAATCCTAATGTGCAATCGATAAATGAATCCCCCTTTTTTAACGCAGCAGCCTCAACCATAAAATCTTTTTTGCCTTCACGCAAATTTTTAATACGTAATTGCGCCATATTAGGATGAAAGAAAAAATCACCGGAAGGTGTTTTAAGGATTAATTTTTGACGCGTAACAACTAAAACAAACGGATTGTTTGTGATTTGAGTTAAAGATTTTTTATTTCGGTTAATATATGGAACGTTTAATTCTTCCGAAAGCTTTAAAGCCGTATTTTCTAAATCAGGTGTTAATGATTGTGAAGTGGTAATAATAAAATCTTTCATAATAAAGCCCTTTCTTTATCTGTTTTCCCTATTGTACCCGTTTAAACATCTTCTCCAATTCATATCCTGTAAATTTAATGGTGGTTGGACGCCCATGCGGGCAGGTGTAAGGCATTTTAGTTTGAGAAAGTTGTGTGATAAGATGATGCATCTCGTTCAAATCCAATCTTTTTCCCGCTTTAATTGCAGCTTTACAGGCCATCATAATAACAGTCGACTCTATACATTCCGTTAAAGTAGTACCTTTACCAAGAGTCAACACCTGATCTATAATAGCTAAAATAAAATCTTTAGTTTCTGTCTGTTGTAAAAAAGCTGGAATTGCTCTGACGATAAAAGTATTTTGTCCAAAGGATTCTATATCAAAACCAAGATTTTTTACGAAGGAAATATTTCGGGTTATAATCTCGTATTCCTGTGGCGTTAATTCTATCGTTTCTGAAATAAGGAGTATTTGCGATGAAATCTGCTGTTGTTCTGCATCTTTCATGAATTTTTCATAGAGTATGCGCTCATGAGCCGCATGTTGGTCAATCAAAATCATATTTTTACCGTCCTGACATACAATATAAGTTTGATCTATTTGCCCAATAGGTATCATTGTATAGGCTAACGGGGAAGCTTTATGATTTGATTTATTACTGTCGTATCCACTTGGCTTTGGAGATACCTGACACGATTGATGAACATATTCATTTTGGCGTTTAAACGGCTTTTTAGGTTTTGGTGATGATTCCTTGACAGTAACAGGATTTATGAATACTTTTTCTAATGCTTCTTTCACTTCATTGATTGGCTCTGACTCTAAAGGTTTATCCTTATGATTACTTTGTTCATCACGATTATTTTTGGGGGGTATTTCATTGAAACGATTCTGAGAAAAATTTAAATTAAGATCATTTTGAATGGGCTTACTAACTGGTTTTTTATCTTCTTTCCACTGATCACTTATAATTTCAGGAATTAATTGCGCGTTACCCAACGTATTTTTTATACTGGTTAATACCAGTTGGTAAACTGCTTTCTCATGACGAAAACGAACTTCCATTTTTGCAGGATGAACATTTACATCAACATGCGTTGGAGGGCATGTAAGATACAGCATACCAATTGGATAACGATGAACAGGCAACAAAGTATGGAAAGCTTCTTGAAGCGCATCACTCATGAGCTTACTGCGAATATAGCGTCCATTAATAAAAAATGACTGATAATGACGACTTGAACGTGTATGGGTAGGTCGAGCAATAAATCCCGAGATATTCATATCATCACTTTCACAAGAAACGTGCAACATGTTCTTGGCTAAATCTTTTCCATAAATTGAAGCAATGGTTTCACGGATATTTCCTTTACCCGGTGTTTGAGTAATTTTTCGGCGATTATGAAATAAAGAAAATGATACTGAAGGATAAGAAAGTGACAGCCGATTAATAAAATCACTAATCTTCCCAAACTCTACACTTGTAGATTTGAGATATTTTAGACGTGCAGGCGTGTTATAGAAAAGTTGTTTAACAGTAACAACTGTCCCCAAAGGGCATCCAATTGATTCCTGTTTCTTAATTTCTCCACCATTGACAACGATGCATGTCCCTTCTATGCTATCTTTTTCCCGTGTAATCAAATCTAATTTTGAAACGGAGGCGATACTAGGCAGGGCTTCTCCCCGAAACCCTAAAGTACTGATATGGTTTAAATCATCTGCACCAACAATCTTACTCGTAGCATGCCGCTTAAGACAAAGAAGCGCATCATCAGCGGACATACCTTTACCATTATCTCTAACCTGTATGCTATCTACCCCGCCATTTTCAATAGATACTTCTATCGATGTACTTTTCGCATCAATGGCATTTTCTACTAACTCTTTAACCACTGAAGCAGGCCCTTCTACCACTTCACCAGCTGCAATTTTATTAGCAACACCTTGAGCTAAAATGGAGATAACATTTGCCATAAAATCATCCTTTACAATAAAATTATTCCTTCTTCGCTTTTTCCTGCAATTCATACAATGTATTTAAAGCTTGAAGCGGTGTCATATGCATCACATTCAAACTTTTGAGTTCTTCTAAAATAGGTGATGGTTCATTAATACTAGGCACCTCAGACACAAATAGAGGCAGTTCCAATTGAGTCCTATTCTCTTTGCCATTTTGATCGGATTCAAGATGATCTAAAATGGTTTTGGCACGCTCAATGACTGGTCTTGGTAAACCAGCTAAACGAGCCACTTGAATACCATAACTTCGATCTGCACCACCAGAAATGATTTTGCGTAAGAAGATAATGTCTTCCCCTTTTTCTTTAATAGCAACAGAATAATTTTTTATGGAAGAGGAATTATCTCCTAGAGCAGTGAGTTCATGATAATGCGTTGCAAAAAGCGTCTTTGCGCCAATAATATGCGGATTATTAATATATTCAACAACTGACCAAGCAATACTTAACCCGTCAAATGTACTGGTACCTCGTCCAATTTCATCCAATATGATAAGACTTTTAGATGTAGCATGATTGAGAATATTGCTAACTTCATTCATTTCAACCATAAAAGTACTTTGACCGCTAACGAGATCATCTGAAGCACCCACTCGGGTAAAAATACGGTCAACAATACCAATTTCAGCTTGTAGCGCCGGTACAAAGCTACCGATTTGAGCCATTAATACAATCAAAGCCACTTGACGCATGTAAGTTGACTTTCCCGCCATGTTTGGTCCTGTGATAATTAAAAAACGGTCTTCGTTCTCATCCAAGTACACATCATTGGGGACAAAAGAATCACTTTGAAGTACTTTTTCAACAATTGGATGGCGTCCTTCTTTGATCTGTATGGCATCTTCATTCGTAATCACAGGTTTACAATAATTTTCTTCTACGGCCACCTCAGCAAAAGCTGTTAATGTATCCAATTGAGCAATAATTCTGGCATCATGCTGAATAGATTCAATAAATTGTATAATCGTTCCCCTAATTTCCTGAAATAATTGGTATTCCAATTCAATCACTTTTTCTTCTGCCCCAAGAATAAGGGATTCATACTCTTTTAGTTGTGGCGTAATAAATCTTTCCCCATTAGCTAGCGTCTGTTTGCGCTGAAAGTCATCAGGTACAAGATGTAAATTGGCTTTTGTTACTTCTATGTAATAACCAAAAACTTTATTGAAACCAACCTTTAAAGACTTTATCCCAGAACGTTCTTTTTCTTTGGCCTCCAGAGAAGCAATCCATGTTTTACCCTTGGATCGCGCTTCACGTAACTTGTCCACTTCTGGATGATAACCCGTCTTAATAATACCACCTTCACGCACAGAAAAAGGGGGATTGTCTTCTATAGCATGATTCAATAAATCGGTTAAACGATCTAACGGACACAAGTTCTCGTTCAAACCGATTAACATTTGTGATTGCGCATTATTTAACAATTCTTTTACTAAAGGAATCTTTAATAAAGAAGCTTTTAATGCAATCATATCTTTAGCATTCACCGTACCGTACACAATCTTACTTACTAATCGTTCCAAATCATATATTTCATTTAAACTTTCACGTAAGTCAGAACGGAAAAACAGATCATTAACAAGTTCATCCACTGTATCAAGCCGTTGTTCAATTATTTTTTTCTGAACCAAAGGCTGTTCTACCCATTGACGAAGCATCCTTCCGCCCATAGCAGTCACAGTTTTGTCCAAAACCCATAGTAGAGAACCCCGCTTATTTCCTTCCCTTAACGTTTGAATGAGTTCCAGATTCCTATGCGTTGCGGCATCTAAAACCATATATTTTCGAGTATCATAGGTTGTCAAATGATTAATATGCATTAAATTAACTTTTTGCGTTTCTTCTAAATATGAGATTAAAGCACCCGCAGCTTTGATACCTCCTGTTATTTCCTGACACCCAAAACCTTCTAATGAAGCAACATTAAAGTGTTCCAGTAGTTTGTTATAAGCATTTTTATATTGGAAAGCACGATCTTCATATGGATAAGTAATTATCTTTAATTGTTCGCTTAAAAAGTGTTGGAATTTGGACTGATTAGCCAACATTGAATTAAGAATACATTCTTTAGGGTGAAGTCGTGAAATCTCGTTTTTTAAATCATCCATTGCGGCTTCACCATTAAAAGCAGTAACATTAAATACCCCTGTTGATACGTCAATAATGGCCATGCCGAAACCTGTTTGTTCTGTTGCTAATGAAATCAGGTAGTTATTTTTCTTTTCATCGAGCATTTGTTGATCAATCACAGTTCCAGGTGTAATAACCCGAACCACTTCCCGTTTAACAATCCCTTTAGCTGATTTAGGATCCTCCATTTGTTCGCAAACGGCAACCTTATACCCTTTTTCAACGAGACGTGCAATATATGTATCAGCAGCATGGTAAGGCATACCAGCCATTGGTACACCCGCCCGGGCAGTTAACGCTATTTCTAATTCACGTGCTGTATTTTTTGCATCTTCAGCAAATGTTTCATAAAAATCACCCAGCCTAAAAAAAAGAATGGTATCTGGATGGGCTTCCTTTATTTGATTATATTGTCGCATCATTGGCGTTTCTTTAGACAATGCTTTTCTCTCCTTATTATAAACATTAGATATTATTACCATTCATTATAACATACGCGACAATACAAAAAAAGAACCATGGTATCCCCATGATTCTTTCGTGTTACTCATGTTACTAATGAGAGCAGGATGAACTGCAGGATGAACATTGTCCACCACAATCTTCTACACCAGAAATTGCGGCACCAATAATCCCGTTAATATTATCCAGTATTTCATTAAAAGCCTCTTGCGCCATTCTGTATGCTTGTACGATTTCCAATGACTCTACTTTTTGCTGCAGGGCATGAAATTCGTTGATATCTTCTTTTTTTAGTTGAACTTGTTGTTCCTGCATCTTAGCTAAAAACTGACGTTTCTGTTCTAGTCTTCCTAGAAATTCTGCCGCAGCTTCATCTGCATACATAGCCTCTTCTGCTTGTCTCCAATTTAAATATTCAGGTGTATCTATAATTAAATTGGCCAATTCTTTCGTCTTTTGTACAATTGCTGTCATGTTTTCACCTCCTATCTTTGAGGCTATTCCACAACAACCATTGCAATTCCTGCCGACAATAAAAATTATTAGACAGTTTCTCCCATTAAATTCCAGGTTTGCGCTCTAGTCACTTGCACAGGTATTAATTTACCAATCATCCCTTCATCACCCGGGAATATAATAATCTTATTGGTCCGTGTTCGGCCTGACATCATATCTGAATTATGATCACTTACCTTTTCTACAAGTACTTGAAGTATTTGTCCTTCCAATGCTTTATTGATTCTCAAACTGCTATTGTTTTGAAGTTCCATTAATTTCTGCAGTCTTTCCTTTTTTACGTCTATCGGAACTTGATCCTCCATTTTTGCTGCGGGCGTTCCTGAACGAGGTGAAAAAATAAAGGTAAACGCACTATCGTACTGAACATCATTCACTAATTCCATCGTTTCTTGAAAATTTTCATCTGTTTCGCCGGGAAAACCCACAATGATATCTGTAGTTATCGATGCATTGGGAATACGCTGTCTAATCTTTGCAACAATATTCATATACATTTCTCGTGTATAACCACGATTCATTTCCTTGAGGATATGATCGCTGCCTGATTGAATAGGCAAGTGGAAATGCTCGCATATTTTTTGGCTTTGAGCAATGGTATCGATTAATTTATCCGAAAAATCACGTGGATGAGATGTCATATACCGAACCCGTTCTAATCCATCAATTTTATCAATTTCGATAAGCAAGTCGGAAAAATCAAATGCTTCTTTGAAATTCTTTCCATAAGAATTGACATTTTGACCTAACAACGTCACCTCCTTAACCCCATTTTCTACCAATTCTTTGATTTCTGCAATAATATCCTCAGGTAAACGGCTCCGTTCCCGCCCTCGGACATAAGGTACAATACAATACGTACAGAAATTATTACAACCATATACGATATTAACACTAGCACTAAAGCTATATTTTCGTTTAGTTGGCAAAACAGGTACCAAACCCTCATCTTCTTCCCAAATAGATGTCTTAACATGATGATACCTTTTAAATTCTTGTAACAAATCAGGAAATTGATGCAGATTGTGCGTTCCAAACACCAGATCGACATGAGGCACGCGCTTTCTCACAGCTTCTTGATCTTTTTGGGCCATACAACCCGCAACAACAATAATTAAGTTAGGATTCTTTTCTTTTAATTTTTTAAGGCTGCTAATACGCCCATAGGCTTTATTTTCCGCAGTTTCTCTTATGCAACACGTATTAAAGAGAATTAGATCAGCATCTTCTTGTTCGTGTGTTGCTTCATAATTCATTTCCCGAAGCATTTGTTCCATAATCTCCGTATCACGTACATTCATTTGACAACCCATGGTAACTGTTAGAAACTTTTGATTGTCCTTTTCTAGGTTATTTGTATTATTTAGACTATTTTCCATATCATTATTTACAGCAATATCATTATTTGTATCTTTATTCATTTTTAATTCCTCCTAAAGCCTGAATATTATACATTAGTTATTTTGGACTTAATACGTGTTACATTATACCATATAATACAAAAATACGATGGTTTATTCTACCACTGCTTTGATACTTTCCAATAATATACTTCGAATTCATAATAATTATTTTCTATTACACTATGTATCTGATTAACATAGTTGTCCTGCTTTCACAGTCTTTCTCTTCTCTCTTTATTATCCATAAAAATAATTATTTCCTTATTTTTATAGTTAAATCCTAATTTTTATAGTTAAATCCTATTATACAAAACATTAGTATGTTTTATGTAAATATAATATAACGTAAAAGTGAATAATAGTTGAGTAAAATATTTAAACAAATAATTAAATGTTCTGGAATTCTATAAATGAAAGGTGAGAATATGGACAAATTAATCATTACTAATAATAACTTTGTTTATGATAAATATAGTAAGGAAATTGAAACAAAATATTTAAACGAACAAACTTTTTTACAAGTACTGGAATGTGTTAGAGACAAGATTCACCAAAGACATAAGTTACTGACACATCCTTTATCTGGGAGTGTCAAGCCGAATGAAACACCTTTTAAATCTATAATAATTAGCCAAAAGGTGCAAACAATGGATTTTGATGGCCTATACCTTATTGAAAATAGTATTGCTTCGACTAAGAAATTTCTTAATAATCGACCAACGCCCCACTGCAGCGAAAAAATTGCAAATGATTTTAGGTTGATTGATTTGTCTTTAATCGAAAACGCTATTAAAAAAATGTACTGTTTGTAATATTGGTGTAAAATTCAAATGATTATAATCGCTATTACCAATGTTATATCCTTGTGCTCTCAGCACAAGTTGAAAATATAAGGAGGTGGGGTTATGCGTTTAGAACTTGGAAAAATAAAAATCACTGATATTCAATTTGGTGAAACAACCAAGGTTGAAAACGAAACTCTGTATGTTAACAAACAAGAATTAATTGACATTGCTATGCAAGACGATCGCTTGGAAAATGTAAATATCGAGCTTGCACGCCCAGGGGATTCTACCAGAATTACACCGGTAAAAGATGTTATTGAACCCAGAGTTAAAGTAGAAGGATCTGGTGTTATGTTCCCTGGCATGGTTGGAAACAAGGTTAAAACAGTTGGAACGGGACGTACTCATGCATTAGTTGGTTCTACTGTTATTACATGCGGTAAAATTGTTGGTTTCCAAGAAGGTGTTATTGATATGTCTGGTCCGATCGCCAAATATTGTCCGTTTTCCGAAACTTACAATGTTGTTGTAGTTGTTACGCCTAAAGAAGGACTGGAAACACATATTTATGAAGCTGTTGCCAGAGAAGCCGGCTTAAAAATAGCAGCAGCAGTAGGAGAAGCGGGAAGAAATGTTAAGCCTGATGAAGTAGTCGTTTATGAAACCAAACCACTTTTAGAGCAAATAAACGAATATCCTGATTTACCAAAAATCGGATACATCCATATGCTTCAATCACAGGGTTTGCTTCACGATACGTATTATTATGGCGTTGATGCTAAGGAAATTGTACCAACATTCATGTATCCAACCGAGATTATGGACGGGGCAATTACAAGCGGTAACTGTGTGGCACCTTGTGATAAAGTAACCACATTCCATCATTTGAACAACCCAGTTATCGAAGATCTTTATAAAAGACATGGTAAGGATCTTAACTTTGTGGGTGTTATTTTAACAAATGAAAACGTCTTCTTGGCAGATAAAGAAAGATCTTCTGATATGGTTGGAAAATTCGTAGAATATCTTGGCTTAGATGGTGTTCTTATCACTGAAGAAGGATATGGTAATCCTGATACAGACTTGATGATGAACTGTAAAAAAGCAACAGATGCAGGCGCTAAGGTTGTCCTTATTACAGATGAGTTCCCTGGAAGAGATGGGAAATCTCAATCATTGGCTGATGCTAAGCCGGAAGCCGATGCACTTGTTTCATGTGGACAAGGTAACATCATTCTTAATTTCCCACCAATGGATAAGGTAATCGGAATGCTTGACTATATTGAAAGCCAAATTGGCGGATATGAAGGCAGTTTAAAACCAGATGGCAGCATTGAAGGAGAACTTCAACTTGTTATTGCTAGTACAATTGCCAATGGTTATAACAAGCTAGCCGCCAGAACCTACTAGGAAAGGGGGAGAAAAAATGAGTAAAATAAAAGTTGTTCATTATATTAATAACTTTTTTGCCGGAATTGGTGGAGAAGAAAAAGCAGACATTGTTCCAGAAATCAGAGAAGGTGTTGTAGGCCCTGGTATGGCCTTAGATAAGGCTTTTGGCGATGAAGCCGAAGTCGTAGCGACTGCTATTTGCGGGGACTCCTATTTTGGAGAAAATCTGGAAGAAGCCCAAACAACACTTCTGGAAATGATTAAGAAATACAATCCTGATTTATTCGTGGCAGGCCCTGCATTTAATGCTGGAAGATATGGTGTGGCCTGTGGAACTATAGCAAAAGCAGTAGAGGATGAATTAAATATCCCAGTTATTACAGGTATGTATATTGAAAATCCAGGTGCTGATATGTTTAAAAAAGACCTGCATGTTATTGAAACAGCTGATTCTGCAGCTGATATGAAAAATGCAATACCCAAGATTGCAAAATTGGGTTTGAAATTAGCTAAAGGCGAAGAAGTAGGCCCCCCGGAAAAAGAAGGTTATTTAATAAGAGGAATCAGAGTCAATTACTTCCATGAAAAAAGAGGTACAGAACGCGCAATTGATATGCTTCTTAAAAAGATCAATGGTAAAGAATTTGTAACTGAATATCCGATGCCTGTTTTTGACCGGGTAGAACCGTTACCAGCTACTAAAGATATGTCCAAGGTAAAAGTTGCAATCGTCACTTCTGGTGGCATTGTACCCCAGGGTAACCCAGATCGCATTGAGTCATCCAGTGCCACAAAATATGGTATCTACGACATCACAGGAATGGATTCACTAACTGCGGATAAGTTTATGACAGTCCATGGTGGTTATGACCGTGCATTTGTAACGGAAAATCCTAACCTCGTTGTA